>CALGMR010000010.1 GCA_937958815.1 uncultured Rhizobiaceae group bacterium
TAGACCGCCACACCGAGATTGCCAGCCGCGTTGCGGCGCATCTCCAGTCCGATGTCATGAAACTGCATTGCAGCTCTGTCATGAGGAGCACCAATGACCGCAATCTTGAACTTGCGTGGCAGGAAGGCGAATTCCGGATGATTGGAAGACCATTGTCGCAATATTTCAGCATACGGACGTGGATCCGCGATCTCATCGGACGACGCGCCGGCGAAATGGTCGGCAGTGACGTTTCGTATGCAGTTTCCGGACGTTTGGATCGCATGCATCTCGACGGATGCGAGGTCTTCCAAAATGTCGGGGATGTCTTCGAGCTTCGGCCAGTTGAATTGGATGTTCTGCCTGGTGGTGAAGTGCCCGTATCCTCTGTCGTACTTTCGAGCAATATGCCCCAGCATGCGCATTTGGTTTGAATTCAAAGTTCCATAGGGAACAGCGACGCGCAGCATATATGCGTGCAATTGAAGATAGACGCCATTCTGAAGACGAATGGGTTTGAAATTGTCTTCACTCAACTCACCTGAGACACGGCGCTCCACCTGCTCGCGAAATTGATCCACGCGGGCAGCAACAAACTCTTGGTCAAACTGGTCGTAACGATACATAAAAAGTGTCCTTAAGCGGCGCGCGCTGTTGTGGTGGCTTGCTTGCCAAGGTCGAGGCGGAAGGTTGGTCCTGCCGCACGAATTTGCTCGCGAAAGCGCACAGGCACAATCGTTGAACCTTCGACCGTTACGTCGATTTCGTAAGGCTCAACCACCACATTGTCGGCATCTGCTTTGTGAGCGACGGCGGCTTGTGTTTCTTTTTCGGCTTCCGTTTTGATCACCAAGGCGGCGTTCACGTCTTCCACCCAGCGGCCATTTGCGCCAAGCCACACTGCTTCGCCATCAAGCAAGCGATTTGCAGTAAACGTAATTGGGTTTTTCAAAATGGTCATGCTGCTAGTCCTTCCAGAGTTGAAGAAAATTTGATTTCAGAGCCGAGTGGCTCGCATTTGTTGAGGTTGATGCCAGCTACAGCTTCACCAATGACGATGAGCGCAGCGGCAGTGTTTGATTTTTCATCCGCGAGGTGTTGCAGGTCAGCCAATGTGCCCACCAAGCGGCGTGCATCGCGGCGACCTATATTCTCCAAAACGGCCACAGGTGTTGTGGCATCCAACCCTGCATCTTGAAGCCGCTGTGCAGTTTCACGAGCAACAGTTCGGCCCATATAAACAGAGATCGTCGCGCCGCTAACCGCCAGGTTGGCCCAATCGGGAAGCAAGTCCCCTTTCAGGTCATGACCTGTAGTGAAAACGGCTGAGGATGCTGTGCCTCGCAAAGTGAGCGGAATTTCAGCTTCAGCTGCACCCGCAAGCGCAGATGTGACACCCGGCACGATTTCATAAGACACATTGTTGGCACGCATTGTCGCGATCTCTTCACCAGCACGACCAAAGATCATGGGATCGCCGGATTTCAAGCGCACCACTTTCAAACCTTGTTTGGCTTTCTCGACAAGCAGCCCATTGATTTCGTGCTGAGACTTAGAGTGGCATCCCTTGCGCTTGCCGACGGAAATGATTTCTGCATCGCGGCGGCTCATGCGAACGATTTCGTCTGGTACCAGCGCGTCGTGCATCACCACATCCGCGTTTTGCAATACGCGGTGAGCGCGAAGTGTGAGAAGGTCTTCTGCACCGGGGCCTGCGCCGATGAGCGACACAAAGCCCTGCCCATCTTCCTTTTGGGACAACAATTCGCGTGATGAATGGCAAGCCTTTGCCATATCGCCGTCTAAAACCGCAGACGCTGGTTCACCATCGAAGAAGCGCTCCCAGAACAAGCGACGTTCGCGGCCATCTTTGCCTGTGCGGGAGACTGCGCCACGAAATGCATCGGCGAAACGTGCAAGAGCACCTGTGCGGGATGGGAGGAGCTGTTCGATTGACGCTTTCAATCGACGCGCCAGCACAGGTGCAGTTCCGTTTGTGCTCACAGCAACAACAACCGGGGCACGATTTACGATAGAAGGCGTGATGAAGTCACACAGGTGTGGTTTGTCCACTGCATTGACAGGAACACCCACCATGCGGGAAGCTTCAACGGCTGCAGAATCTAATATTTCGTCTTCTTGGGCCGTGAACACCAGCGCGGCATCGGCGAAATCTTCAAACTGAAAGTCGCGTTCAATCCATTGCGCATTGGTGGTTGAAATCGCTGTGCGCATGGATGCGTTGATTTGTGGAGCAATAACAACCAAACGAGCGTTTGTTTCGCTCAACAGGCGCAGTTTGGCGACAGCTTCATCACCACCGCCAACAATCACCACAGACTTGCCGGCAACTTTTACGAGAGCTGGGAACACGTCCAGTTTAGACGTGTCATGGGCATCAAATGCCTGACCTGCTTTGCAAACTTCGGTTTTGGGATTTTGAAAATCCATGGAGTCGAGCCTTTCTCGTTGTTCCCAAAAGATAGGAATTACGAGCTTTAGACCCTAGGAACCGCGTTCCAATGTTTTTCAGGAAGGAGGATTTTTGTTCCTACGTTTCGCCAAAAGGCAGAAAATGCAGTGATTTACAGCCTAATTGCGCTGCCAGATGAAGAATGGCGCTTTGTTGGGACGCACCCCAAGCGTCGCTCGCAGCTGATTGCTCACACCGTCGGGAATAACCTTGCCGTTGGGCAGGTTTTGCAGCGTGTCATGGAAATCGTCGCCGATCATCTTAAAATGATCGATCTGTCGAAATTGCTCCAGCCGCTCCGCATCTGTCGCCAGATGCTCTCCACCCTCGCGGGTTTGCATCCCCTTATACGGCCCGGGAAAAGAGAAAATCATTCTGCCACCAGCCGACAACAAGCGCGTAAATTCCAACAGGTGATCGCCGTAATGACCAGGAATGTGTTCCAAAACATGGTTGTGCAAAATCGCATCAAAGTGTCCGTCTGCGAACTTCTGAAAGTCTTGAGGGAAATAGAGCGGTTGGCACTTTGCATGGGGATATTTTTCAGGGCGAGGATCTGAAGTGATGTACCGCGCGCCCAACTCTCTTTGAATTAGGCCATGTAGCGCTGCCTCAGGCGCCATGTGCAGAACCCTCCCCCTTGGCCGTTCGGCCATGAGCGGAAACAAGTGCGTTTCATACACGTGCAACCCAATACGATGGCGCGCTTTGGAATTGCAATTGATGCATTGCTCGTTTTTGCGGCCACGAAACTCACGAAATTCCGTGCCACCACATATGTTGCAGGCAGGTGTCATTGCGCCGCTCGTTTCGATGCAGCGCTATAAAACAAGCTTCTTTTCAGCCTCAAGCTTTTCGTAATCGCGTTGGGTGTCGATCATATAATCGCGCTGTAATGGCGTGGCGTCGCGTTTGCGGCTCAATTGCATGTGGAACACCAATTGTGACCCTGTACGGAACATGGCTTCCGCCGAAATGAGATAAAACTCCCACATACGTGCGAAATTCTCGTCATACATCTCTTCCACTTCCGCGCGATTTTCTTGGAACCGTCTTTCCCAATGTGCCAACGTTTTTGCGTAGTGAACACGCAGGAATTCCAAATCAAGGCACCAAAGCGAGTTCTTTTCCACACTTTCAAACACTTCCGACAATGCAGGCGAATAAGCACCAGGAAAGATGTATTTCCGCATCCATGTGGAAGCCATGCCTGGAGGACTCATATGACCAATGGAGTGGATCACAGCAATGCCTTCATCTGGCATCAGATCGTTGATCTTGGCAAAATATTCGTCGTAGTGAGACACACCCACGTGTTCAAACATGCCAACCGACACGATGCGGTCGAACTGTTCATCCAGCTCACGATAATCTTGCAAGCGAAATTCAACACGGTCATCCAATCCCATGTCTTTGGCGCGTTGGCTGGCAAGCTTTTGTTGCTCTTTGGAAAGCGTAACGCCGACAACACTCACATTTTCCATTGATGCTAAATAGAGCGCGAGGTCACCCCAGCCACAGCCAATGTCCAGCACGCGCTGGCCAGGTTTCAGATCAAGTTTCGCCGCCAACAATCGCAATTTGTTGCGTTGCGCCTGTTCCAAAGTTTCATTGTCGTTGTGAAAATAGGCGCAGGAATAGAGCATGTTCTTGTCAAGAAACAATTTGTAGAACTCGTTGCCGAGATCATAGTGGTGGGCCACATTGCCTTGCGCTTCGCCACGCTTGTTGGATTGTTGTTTTCCGCGGAACAACATGGAGACTTTGCGAATGACCTTTTGCAGCGGGTAATTGCCGATGTTCAATCGGTTGACCGAGAACAGCGTCAGAAAATCACGCAATGTTGTGCCTTCTTCAAAGCTCATGCGCCCGTCGGTGTAGGCTTCCCCAGCATTCAGTTCTGGGTTGAACACAAGTTTCCGGTAAAGCGACTTGTCGGTCAGCCGCATGACCACATGAGGACCATCAGCTTTGCCACCAAACACGTGGCGATTGTTGTCAGCGTCGATAACTTCGAGCTTACCGTTCTGCACGAAAGACTTCATCATATGGGAAAGCGGAAACATAGTGCCTCTGATTTGCAACAATTCTCGTTCCATAGATGTATGAAGAATAGCGGCGTAAATTCAAGCCAAATGGTTTGCTGGACACACATTATTGCTAAAACGTGACATAAAGAACATCACGTGAACAATGCGACTTGCCCCCGCAGCATCTGCGGCGTATTCACGGGGCGTTCGGATTTTTGTTGCGTTCCGATTCGACCAAACTGTAGCCAATCGAATTTGCACCTACCCGAAGAGTTTCATGAGCACTGACAACGATCTTTTTGCAAACACCCCTGCTCCCGCCCCAAAACCAAAGGCCGCGCCGAAGAAAGCTGCAGCCAAAGCGTCAAGGGCGGGTGGTGATGATTACAACGCTTCGGACATTGAGGTTCTTGAAGGATTAGAACCCGTTCGCCATCGCCCGGGCATGTATATTGGTGGTACGGATGAAAAAGCGCTGCACCATTTGTTTGCAGAAGTCATCGACAACTCGATGGATGAAGCCGTTGCCAGCCACGCAAGCTGGATTGAAGTTGATCTGGATGATGAAGGCTATTTGACTGTTACAGACAATGGCCGCGGTATCCCTGTTGATCCACACCCGAAATTCAAAGACAAATCTGCGCTCGAAGTCATTATGACCACACTGCATGCAGGTGGTAAATTTGACGGCAAAGCCTATGAGACTTCTGGCGGTTTGCACGGCGTGGGTATTTCCGTCGTAAACGCATTGTCTGATGACTGCATTGTGGAAGTGGCACGCAACAAGCAGCTTTATCGCCAAACGTTTTCGCGCGGTTATCCGCAAACCAAGCTTGAGAATGTGGGCGAGATCAACAATCGACGCGGCACAAAAGTGCGTTTTCACCCTGACGAGCAGATATTTGGCAAAGGGGCTAAATTCGACGCGCTCACCTTGTTTAAAATGGCGCGTTCAAAAGCCTATTTGTTTGGCGGTGTTGAAATCCGTTGGTCGTGTGGACAAAGCCACATCACGGGCAAGAATGAAGTCACAGATAAAGCGGTGTTCCATTTTCCTGACGGGTTGAAGGATTACCTAAAAGCCTCTCTCGGCAAACAGATGCAGGTGACGGATGAACCGTTTGCAGGCTCTACTGCCAAAAAATCCGGCCACGGCGCGGTGGAATGGGCGATCTCCTGGTATGGGGACGATGGATTTGTGAAGTCTTACTGTAACACCATTCCAACCAATGATGGTGGTACCCACGAAGCAGGCCTGCGCGTCACGTTAACAAGAAGCTTGAAAGCTTACGCAGAACTTATTGGAAATAAAAAAGGTTCTATCATCACAACTGACGATGTCATGACCTCTGCTGCGGCGATGATATCCGTTTTCGTGCGGGAACCCGAATTTGTTGGTCAGACCAAAGACAAGCTGGCAACGGTCGAAGCTTCCAAGATCGTTGAGAGTGCCGTTCGCGATGCGTTTGACCATTGGTTAGCCGCCTCACCCGGTCAAAGCGCTAAGCTGCTTGAATGGGTTTTGGATCGTGCAGACGAGCGCATGCGCCGTCGTCAGGAAAAAGAAGTCAATCGCAAGAATGCCACGCGCAAGCTGCGCCTTCCCGGAAAACTTGCGGATTGTTCAAAGAACGCCAAGGGCGGCACGGAAATTTTCATCGTGGAGGGTGACTCCGCGGGCGGCTCTGCCAAACAGGCGCGTGATCGCAAGAGCCAAGCCATTCTGCCCCTGCGCGGTAAGATTTTAAATGTGGCGTCTGCCACGCGCGACAAGATGGCGAACAGCCAACAAATCCAAGACCTTGCTCAGGCTTTGGGCTGCGGCACACGCTCAAAATTTCACATTGATGATTTGCGCTATGATCGTGTGATCATCATGACCGATGCCGACGTGGACGGAGCACATATTGCTTCCCTCCTCATCACGTTTTTCCATCAGGAAATGCCGGGCATTATTGAGCAAGGTGCGCTCTATCTTGCCGTACCACCGCTCTACAAGCTCACCCAAGGTGGCAAGACCATGTACGCCCGCGATGACGCCCACCGCGCCCAATTGATGGAAACGGAGTTCAACGGCAGCAAAAAGGTCGAGATCGGACGCTTCAAAGGCCTTGGCGAAATGATGCCAGCGCAGTTGAAAGAAACCACTATGGACCCTGCAAAACGCACCATTTTGCGTGTATCCATCGACGAACCGGAAAGCGCCAAGGATTCCATCGATCGCCTTATGGGAACGAAACCTGAAAAACGGTTTGTGTTCATCCAAGAAAATGCACAGTTCGCCGATGATGAATTGTTGGATGTTTGATGCCTGAGTTGCAGCTCTAGCGCTGCAACAGCGATATTTATCGACTGAGGACTTTGACATTCTTGTAAAAATCTCATTGCCGAGTTGGTTTACAGTCACTCCATTTGAGCTATCTTCGCTCCATTGTATGGAGGTTTGAATGCCAAACGCACGACTCGTGGAGCACAACGCCACTCAGTTCAAGAAAAGTGTTGTGGAACTCGCTCCCGGCATGTGGACTGCGGTTGGCTATGCGGCTTCCACACAGCATATGATTGAAGGTAAATCCTCTCTCGCCATTGTTGATACTTCTGAAAGCACCGGTGCTGCCAAAGATGTTTTGTCTGAATTTCGAAAGATTTCAGACAAACCCATTGAGCGCATTATTTACACCCACAGTCACCGTGATCATATTTCGGGCGCGGAAGTGTTTGCTGAAGGTCGCGACATCCCCATCCTTGCCAGTTCCACGTTTAGTTCTGATCTTGTGGATCAGGATAACAACAGACCTGCCCCACATGATGCACTCAACCGTAGAACCGTGGCGCAATTTGGCATCGGACTGACGTCGCAACAACGCATATCATTGGGGTGTGGACCTGGCGAACGCCCCATGAGCGGTTTGGGTGCAGGGCACATACCGCCCAATCAATTCATTGCAAACGATACGGAAATTGATCTCGACGGAGTGACAGCACGCTTGATTATGGCACCTGGCGAAACCGCTGACCATATGGTCGTTTGGTTTCCTAAAGCAAAGGTGCTCATACCGGGCGATAATTGGTATCACGCTTTTCCCAATCTTTACGCCATTCGTGGAACGCCATACCGCGATTTTGCAGCTTGGGCCGATACGCTGACACTGCTTGCCGACCTGAAGCCTGAAGTTTTAGCGCCCGGACACACTCAACCTGTGTTCGGTGCTAAAAAAATCAACGAAGTGCTCACCACCACACGCGATGCCATTCTTTATGTCATGCACCACACCGCAGATGGTATGAATGCAGGCCTGTCGATGGATGATATTGCGGCGTCCATTCAACTGCCGGATCATTTGGCTGACAAGCCATGGTTGGCAGAATATTACGGCAAGGCCAGCTGGTCTGCGCGTGCTTTCGCTACAGGCACATTGGGCTGGTATGATGGCAATCCAACTCATTTGGGAACGCTCTCAGACAAACAACGGGCGTCTCATATGGCGCAACTTTCAGGTGGTATTGAAGCTTTGAAACAAGCTGCTTTTGAAACTGAAGACCTTCAATGGCGCTTGGAACTGTGCGACCACCTCATCGCCCTTGGGGAAGATGTTTCGCTGCTCAAGGCAGAGGCTATGGAGTCGCTTGCTGAGGTCGAAATCAATGCGACGGCTCGCAACACATATCTTTGGGAAGCAGAACGTCTGCGCAAAAAAGGCGAGACTTAGAGCCTCGCCTTTCTGCAATATTTCGACAATCGGACTTTACAGAATGAAATCATCCTCAGTGAGATCCACATCGCCGATCACGCCAATAGCGAAGTCTGTGAAACCAACCGCTTCAACTTAGAACTTAATCCCAGCCTTGAAAGTAACTGCATCCACAACTGGATCGTCACTGCTGAAGGTCAGTCTTTCGCCTGCGGCATCTCTCCAGGTGGAGCTGACACCTGACAAATTTGTGCGGTCAATTTGCGCACCGAGAATGATGTTTTTGCCAAAGGCAAATTCAACACCTGCCCCCACATATTGGCCAAAAACCTGATCGTCAGCACGGTTCACGGTCGCGTCTGCACCAGTCAAGATGCCTATTTCTTGGGTCACGACTGTGACACCAGATGATGCAACGCCGGCCGTTGCATAAACGTGCCAATGACCCCAACCCAAGCCAACACGAGGCCCAAGTTTCAGCGTGTCTTCAATCTCGCGCGTTTGACGGTATCTGCCAAAATTTACTTTGTCCTTTTTGCCAGCCGTTTTGCCAGAATAACTGCCCTCTACGCCTAAAACAAAGTTTCCAACGTGAAAGTTGTAACCAGCACTCACACCATAGGTGGCGCTAGAAACATCACCCAAACCGCTTGGTAATTGGAAACCACCTGTATCATTTTGAAATCTGCCCGTGATTTCTGCTCTCTCACCCTTAAGGTGAACCGCCACAAAAAGCCCTGACCAGTCGTAGACGTCATCGTTTGCCAAACTTGGTGAAACAGACGCCAAAATAGCTGCAAGAGCAGAAGTCAAAACTCGTGTCATTGATTACAATCCGAATGAATATTGAAAGATTTTGTTCACGTGTTGTGACAAACAGAAGTTGCAAAACGCTTTGGAAGAAAGGTTAATGATGTCTTTCTTGCTCGAGATGCGGCAGCGTGACGCCATACAAATCCTTGCAATTATTGACTTTCCGCGCACTATTGGGTAGCTCACAGGCAGCAATTGCAAAGCAATCACGCGCAGCCTCATCGGTTAAATTGACCGTTTCTATGATTTGAGGCTGCCAATCAGAGTCGAAAAGACACAAATATACATGAAATTCAACGAACTCGGACTCAGTCCTAAAGTGCTCGCTGCAGTAGAAGCTGCTGGATATAGCGAACCAACCCCTATTCAAGAACAATCCATTCCGCACGTTTTAGACCGTCGCGATGTTATGGGTATTGCGCAAACAGGTACGGGCAAGACGGCAGCATTTGTGCTGCCTATGATCTCTCTTTCTGAAAAAGGTCGTGCACGTGCCCGCATGCCGCGCACGCTTATTTTGGAACCAACCCGTGAATTGGCGGCTCAGGTTGAAGAGAATTTTGAAAAATACGCGGCCAATCACAAACTCAATGTGGCGCTGTTAATTGGTGGCGTATCGTTTGAAGACCAGATGAAGAAACTCGACCGTGGTGCCGATGTGTTGATCGCAACGCCGGGCCGACTTCTCGATTTGTTCGAGCGTGGCCGCATTTTGATGACGGGTGTGGAAATTCTCGTTATCGACGAGGCCGACCGCATGCTCGATATGGGGTTCATTCCCGACATCGAACGCATTGTGAAAATGGTGCCGTTCACGCGCCAAACATTGTTCTTTTCTGCAACGATGCCACCCGTTATTGAGAAGCTTGCCGATCAATTTCTGCAAAATCCTGTTCAAGTTGCTGTGGCGGCTGCGTCGTCCACGTCTAAAAACATTGAGCAAAAACTGGTTTCAACGCCGAAGAAAGATTTTGAAAAACGCGCAGTGTTGCGTGGTTTGATCGACAATGCTGAAAATCTGAACAACGGCATTATCTTCTGCAACCGCAAGGTCGATGTGGCTTCCACCTATCGTTCGTTGGAAAAACGGGGATATTCCGTCGGCTCGTTGCATGGTGATATGGATCAGCTGACACGCACAAAAACATTGGATGGATTTCGCGCAAACGACATCAAACTGCTTGTTGCCAGTGATGTGGCCGCGCGCGGTTTAGACATTCCTGATGTGAGCCACGTTTTCAACTTTGATGTTCCAATTCATGCGGAAGACTATGTGCACCGTATCGGACGTTGCGGCCGTGCTGGTCGTGACGGTTGGGCGTTCACACTGGTCTCTCCTGCAGATGACAAATATCTATCTGCGATTTTGGAACTGACTGGCGACAAACTGGAATATGTTGCTGGCGAAACCAAGTTTGATGAGAAGTCTTCAAAATCACGTGGGCGCAGCCCCAAGAAATCCGATGGTGCTGAAAAAAAGCCTCGTGCTGCGAAATCTAAAAAACCTACGGAAGACAATCAGATTGAAGAGGTCAAAGCTCAATCTGAAGAAAAGCCAAAACGCGAACCACGCGAAAAATCTGGCCGTTCGCAAGATGATGGTCCAACCCCAAAAGGTTTGGGCGATCATGTTCCGGCATTCTTGTTGCAATCGGCAGCATTGAACAACTAGGGCCTAAAACAACTCTTTAAATTTGCGTTTTGACGCGGGTTTTTTGGCGTCAGCGCGCAAGGCAGCTTCAAAAGCCGATTGGGCCCATCCGGCAAATTCATCGGGATCATCAAACAGCCGTTCTGGAACTGTCCAGTATCCCATATCGATGAGCTTACCGTCCTTGCGCTGATATTTCCATGCCGTCATCCCCTCGCCTTCGAACATGGGAATGGTCTCTTCATCGGCTTTGAGACAGAGGGCGCCTTCAATGACGATTGCAATATTGAGCCCTTGGTGAGAGATGCCCTGCCCGCCAAACATGTTGCGAACAGCCACGACCCCAAAGGGTTGAAACAATTCAATCAGAAACTCTTTGTCCATTTACTCTGCCTCAAAGGGTACAACCCCGTTTGTTCAACTTCATCGATCACGTGAAATTCAGCCACGGAATCGCCCCAAATGTCTATATTGTGACAGCTAATTTCTGTTAAGCTCGCGCAGCGTCTCCTGATTTGATTTTTAAAGGATTTACTTTGAACCATTCCCTTTTGAACCGTGCCGGATCAATCACTGCTGCCAGACTGAGCGTGATCGCATTTGTATTGATTGCGATGGTCGGGGAATTTGCCACGTCAGCGAATGCACAACGCCGCGGCCCTTCTCTTGTGCGTGATGCAGAAATCGAAGCATTGGTGAAAGACTATGCACGCCCCTTAATGAAGGCAGCAGGTCTGCGCCAGGGATCTGTAGCTTTTTATATCGTCAACGACCCCAGCTTCAACGCTTTCGTTTCAGGCCGCGGAATGTTCATCAACACGGGTTTGTTGCTGCAGGCAGAAACGCCTGGTGAAGTTATCGGCGTTGTCGCTCATGAATTGGGTCACATCGTCGGGGCGCACCAAGTTAAGCTGCGCCAACGCATTGATGCCGCCCAGCGCATTTCCCGAATTCAAACATTGCTCGGATTGGGCATCGGCGCTGCTGGCGCGGCATCTGGCAATAGTGAGGTAGCCGCTGCAGGCCTTGGTGTCGCCGCTGGCGGCCCATCAACAGGGCTGCGCTCCATTTTGAAATACAGACGGTCAGAGGAAAGCGCTGCGGATTCCACCGCCGTGCGCTTGCTCAACCGCACCAAACAATCCGGCAAAGGAATGCTGACGACTTTTGAAAGATTGGGCAAACAATTGGGTGGCATCAGTCGACGGGTTGATCCTTATCTGCAAAGCCATCCATTGCCGCGAGAGCGCATTCTCAACCTTGGTAACGCCATCCGAAAGAGCAAGTATTTCAAATCGCAATCGCCTGCCAATCTGCGCCTGCGACACGACATGGTTCGTGCTAAAATCGCGGCTTATACCAACGGCGGCCGCTATGCCCGCGCTTTGCTTGCAGGAAAAAAGCTCGCGCCATCTGCGCGTCTTTATGGACGCGCAATCACCACGCATCTTTATGGATCTCCACGAAAGGCGATCCCTTTGATTGACCGCCTGATCAAATCGCAGCCGCGCAATGCCTATGCCCATGAAATGCGTGGTGAAATCTATTTGCGTTCTGGCAAAGCGAAACAGGCTGCCAGTGCATTTAGAAAGGCCGTAAAGTTGGATCGTTACGGTGCTGGGTTTATCAGAGTGCAGTTGGGCCATGCCCTGGTGCAAACGGGCAGCAAAAAGAACATGAAAGAGGCAGTCAACGTCATCAACAAAGGGCTCACAAGAGACCCGACAGCGATTGCCGGCTACCGATATCTTGGAATGGCCTACAACGAACTTGGGCAACCAGCGCGTGCTCTTTTAGCTTCAGCACAACTCGCGTCAAAAACAGGACGAAAACAACAGGCAAAAGCATATGCACTCCGCGTGCAAAAGGCCTTTAAACGTGGCTCACCCCAATGGTTGCGCGCACAAGACATTCTTGATCAAAGATAATACAACTTTGTCGAACGAACGATTCTGGATACAAAACATGAAACGACTTTCAGTAAAAAACATTTGGAAAATGTCACTCGTCGCAGCTGTTGCGATGGGGGCAACAACCCTTCCCTCTTCGGCGCTGGACCCTGAAGATAAACCAGCCATCGAAAAAATCGTTCGCGACTATTTGTTGTCCAATCCAGAAATCATTCTTGAAGTGCAACAAGCGCTTCAAACACAGCAAGAAACAGAAGCCAAAGAACGCGCTGCAATCGCTCTAACGCAGAACAGCGATGTGATTTTCAATTCTAAAAATCAGGGCGTTATCGGCAATAAAAGTGGTGATGTCACAGTTGTCGAATTCTTCGATTACAATTGCGGTTTTTGCCAACGAGCAATGAACGATATGAACGTTCTGCTCAAGGAGGATAACAACCTCAAATTTGTGATGAAAGAACTGCCGATCTTGAGCGCGGGTTCGGTTGAGGCCAGCCGTATTTCAACGGCGGTCTACCGCCTCTATCCTGACCAATACGAACGTTTCCACAATGACCTATTGGGCCTTGATGGACCGAAGGACGGCGCGCGCGCCCTGGAGATTGCAGGGTTGATGGGTTTCGACATGGACAAGCTGGAAGCGGAAGCTGCTAAAAACGATGTGTTAGACGCGTTTCGTGAAGCCAACGATCTGGCAACGTCGCTGGGTATGAATGGCACGCCGTCTTACGTCATTGGGGATGAAGTCATTTTCGGCGCTTTGGGCGTGGATGTTTTGCGCGGAAAGATCGAAAATGTTCGCAAATGCGGGAAAACCGTTTGCACCTAGCCTTTTTCATCGACCAACTGGCCAATTTGTGCCATCAAGTTTGCTAATTCGAACATAAATGAATCACGTCACGCGATGGCACAAAACAAAACCATGTTGGTCATGAACGGCCCTAACCTCAACTTGTTGGGGAAGCGGGAACCAGGCGTGTATGGCAGCGGCACTTTGGCTGATGTGGAAACCATGTGCCGCGATTATGCAAAGTCAGCTGGATATGACATTGATTTTCGCCAGAGCAACAGCGAAGGCGAATTGGTGACGTGGCTGCACGAAGCCGATGAGAATGCTGTCGGAGTTGCCTTCAATGCTGGCGCTTATACGCACACATCAATCGCTTTGCATGATGCCATAAAGGGGATATCCAACCCCGTGGTTGAGTTGCATATTTCAAACGTTCATGCCCGTGAAGAATTTCGTCATAAATCTATAATGGCTTCGGCCTGTATCGGTCAGATCAGCGGTTTTGGGGTGAGGAGTTATACGCTCGCACTGCAAGCTTTGATCGACCACCTAAAATAACAACCAATGATGTTGCAGTTATTGCGACCAAAACCATAAGCGAGCCCGACATGGCATCTTCAAAATCAGCCATTGATACAAAACTCATCCGCCAATTGGCAGACATGCTAAATGAAACGGAACTCAACGAAATTGAAGTTGAAGAAGGTGATCTACGCATTCGCCTCGCGCGCGGTGCCGATGGTTATTCTGTTATGCAAGCAGCTCCCATGATGGCACCTGCGGCGGCCCCGGCCCCAGTTGCCGCACCTGCACCAGCGGCTGAAACTGCGCCAAGTGCTGCACCTGCAGCTGCATCTGGCCCAAGCATCCCTTCACCAATGGTTGGAACGGCATATCTATCACCAGCCCCAGGCGCGGATCCATTTATCAAAGTGGGTGACAAAATCAAAAAAGGCCAAACGGTCATGATCGTTGAAGCCATGAAAACGATGAACCAGATCGAAGCCACACAAGATGGTGTGGTTGCTTCCATTGCTGTGGAAGATGGCCAGCCGGTAGAATTTGGTCAAACACTGATCGTATTGGGTTAGGCACACTGATGTTCAACAAGGTTCTTATTGCCAACCGAGGCGAGATTGCGCTGCGTATTTTGCGCGCTTGCAAAGAGATGGGTATCGAAACAGTTGCGGTTCATTCCACAGCAGATTCTGATGCCATGCATGTGCGTTTGGCCGATCAAAGCGTTTGTATTGGCCCGCCAGCATCCCGCGATTCATACCTCAATGTTCACGAGATTATCGCAGCCTGCGAAATCACCGGTGCTGACGCTGTGCATCCCGGCTACGGCTTCCTATCCGAGAACGCGAAATTTGCCGAAATTCTTGATGCCCATGGCATCACTTTTATCGGCCCGTCCGCTGAGCACATCAATGTGATGGGCGACAAGATTATGGCCAAACAAACGGCTGAAAATCTTGGTATTCCGGTCGTCCCCGGTTCTGACGGTGCTGTGACAGAATTGGATGATGCCCGCCGTATTGCTGCGGACATTGGCTATCCGGTCATCATCAAAGCCGCGTCTGGTGGCGGTGGTCGTGGTATGAAGGTTGTGAACAACGACAAGGAAATGGCGACCGCGCTGCAAACCACGCGCACCGAGGCGGGCGCTGCTTTTGGCGATGATTCAGTGTACATCGAAAAGTATCTCGGCAAGCCGCGTCATATCGAAGTTCAGGTTATGGGCGATGGCAAAGGTGGTGGCGTTCATTTGGGCGAACGCGATTGTTCTTTGCAGCGGCGCCACCAAAAGGTTTTTGAAGAAGCCAACTCTCCTGCAATCAGCGAAGAGCAACGCAGCAAAATCGGTAAAATTTGTGCCGATGCAGTCGCTGGCCTTGGCTATTCGGGTGCAGGCACCGTGGAATTTCTCTATGAAAACGGTGAGTTCTATTTCATTGAGATGAACACCCGCTTGCAGGTGGAACACCCAGTAACAGAAATGATTACACGGATTGATTTGGTCAATGAGCAGTTGCGCGTTGCAGCAGGAAATGGCCTTTCTTTCACGCAAGACGAAGTGCGCTATCAGGGCCATGCCATTGAATGCCGCATCAATGCGGAGAATGCGCGGACATTTGTGCCCTCACCCGGTGAAATCAACTATTATCACCCACCTGGTGGCTTGGGCGTTCGTGTCGATTCTGGCGTCTTCTCGGGCTATAAAGTTCCACCCTATTATGACAGCCTGATCGGCAAACTCATTGTGGTCGGACGCAATCGCCCTGAGTGTTTGAACCGTTTGCGCCGTGCATTGGATGAATTTGTGGTGGATGGAATTGAAACCACGATCCCGCTCTTTCAAGATCTTGTGCGCAATGAAGATGTGATCGCTGGCGATTACGACATTCACTGGCTGGAAAATTATCTCGCGAAAGACTGATCAACGGAGTCTCCATGTCTGGCGTCGATGATCTGATGATGGAAATAACTCCGGAGGTTTTGCTGAAAGCATATGCCTGCGGAATTTTTCCCATGGCAGAATCCGTAGATGATCCGGGATTGTTTTGGGTGGAGCCAGAGTTGCGCGGAATACTGCCGCTGGATGAGTTTCATGTTCCCAAACGCCTCGCCCGCACAATTCGACAAGGAATTTACCAAGTCACATTTGACACGGCCTTTGAGCAGGTTATTGCAGCTTGCGCGGAAGCCACAAACGAACGCCAAGAAACCTGGATCAATCAACGTATTGTGGATCTCTACACCGAACTGCACCGCATGGGCTATTGCCACAGTGTCGAGTGCCGTTTGAATGGAGAGCTGGTTGGCGGGCTTTACGGCATTTCGCTTGGTGGTGCGTTTTTTGGCGAAAGCATGTTTTCGCGCGCGCGTGACGCCTCAAAGGTGGCCCTCGCCCACCTCGTGGAACGGTTGAAACGCCAAGGTTTTCGATTGCTAGACACGCAATTCAATACCCAACATCTAAGCCAATTCGGAACAATAGAAATACCCAAAACCGAATACGGAAAACTGCTAGATCACGCTTTGGAAATTGATGTTTCGTTTCTAACCGACGAAGAGTTCGGAAAATACACGCTCGTCTAGTTGGTAGGCGGTGGCGGAATATCTGAAGTTTGTTTGCAGCTCACCAGCCAAACGTCGTTTACTGGATGCTCAATCGCATTCAATCCTGGGCTTTCCGCAAACATCCACCCCGTAAAAATGCGCTTGATACGGCGATCTAGAGTGATCTCGTTCACTTCCAAAAAAGATGTGGTCTTGGGTTCCTCAGTGACAGCGCGAGAATAGCAAACGCGCGGTGTGAGTTCCAATTGGCCGAACTTCACTGTCTCGTTAATATACACATCGAACGTGTGAATACGTCCTGAAATTTTATCGATGCCAGAGAAAACAGCAACGCGGTTTTCAATGCGGGCAGCATGCGTAGACGACATGGTCGAGCACACAAAGGCCGCTGCACTTAGAACTGGAATAAAAAAACGCATCAAGAATCGATTGGATAAACTAAAAGCCGCAACTCATTGTCTATGCATACAAAGCAATTAAGGCAAATATTGTATTAATGGGTGAAAATCGCAACCGAAGTCAAAACTGAATTTACGGAGACCAGGCTTCGTAATCGCCTGTTACTTCCGGGCGTTTTTCCTGATTCGCAATTGACCCTTTAGGGCGGTATGCACCACTCGTCCCTGTCATATTTTTTTTGTGACCCAATTCCCACTCATGGGCTTTGTAGTCTTCATCAGATGGCGCAACATCAGTGCGATGTGCAATCCAGCCGTGCCACCCCGCCGGGATGGAGCTTGCTTCAGATTGGTCGGCGTAAATGACCCAACGGCGGTCATCTGCACTTTTGTAATACACGTTTCCAAACTGATCTTCTCCCACACGGGTGCCTTTGCGCCATGTGAAAAAGCGCGTGCCAAGAGTTTGGCCGCTCCACCATGTGAAAAACTGTAGAAGAAAATTCTTCATATTGCGCCTCTGCGAAGAGTCTGAATTTACATGACCGTCTTTTGCGCTGAATCGTTGTCTAAGTCCAGTGCCGGAATCGGGAATGCGGCTTAGGCTTTTGGTTTTTTCTTAGGTTCCTGACGATCTTTGCGCGGACGGGTTTTGCGCCCTTCCAAAGTGGCTACAACCCCCCGCAAGGCATGGATTTCTTGTTGGCTCAATTCGGCTTTTTGAAAAATGTTGCGCAGGTTCTCAACCATTGTTGCCCGTTTGTGCTCGGGGCGAAAATAGTTTTCCAAATCCAACGCCCCTTCCAGATGATCAAACAACCCGAAAAGGTCTTCCTTGCGCGCAGGCAAACTGGGCGGTTCATGGATGGGAAGCTCCACCTGCGATGATCCCATCCACTCATAACTCATCAACAAAACGGCTTGCGCGATGTTCAATGATGCAAATGATGGATTGACGGGGAATGTCACAATTTCATTGGCCAAAGCCACTTCCACACTTTCCAGTCCCCAACGCTCACGCCCAAACAAAATGCCCGTGCGTTCGCCTGCGGTATGTCGCTTACGCAGTGTTTCGGCAGCCTCTCTTGGCCCTCTGACGGGTTTCAGCATTTCACGCTGACGGGCCGTGGTGGCATAGACAAAATTTAAATCGGCAATGGCTTCTTCCAGCGTGTCGAACACTTTCACCGAATCGATGATATGATCAGCTTTGGCAGCGTTCGCACGAGCAACGGCGTTCGGCCATCCGTCGCGGGGATCCACCAACCGCAATTCCGCCAGGCCAAAATTTGCCATGGCGCGTGCGGCTGCGCCAATGTTCTCGCCCAATTGCGGGTTGACCAAAACAATCACGGGCCCTTCGGCGATCAACTTTTGGCGACGATCTGTTCCTGCCATATTATTTGCCCGTTCCATGGGTTATGAAATTCAGGTTGCTATAACCGAGTTCCCTGCCCCGTGAAACGTTTCTCCTTAAGTTTTAAGACAAGTCTTTCTGCTTCGCTCATTGCGCTGGCTATGGTCACCGCGCCAAATGCATATGCACAAAATGAATCATTGGATGATCTTTTGCCGCCGCCCCAGCCGGGCGCAAAATATCGCGGATTGAACGCAACGGTGAAACTGTTTGATTCTGTGCTGGTCTATCCGTTGCCGGATTGGTCACCAACAGAGCGCAGCGCACAGCCATTGACTGCATCGCGCTTCAACCGATCACAGAAAGGCAATGTATTCAGCCTTGAAATGGTGCCAAAGGAAGAGAGCTTTAAAGATTGGACCAATCTTTATGGTGTGGTGGGAATGGCCAATTTTCGCGGCTCCAATCAGCAACATGCGAAATTAATCGTCAATCAGTTTAAAACGGGTTGTCGCCCTTCCAATCTTTCCGTCAAACCCGGCGGTGGAAACAACAAAAAAGCCGTTATCGTTGTGGCTTGTGGCAGCTACACAAAAAAGCGCGATATAGGTGAAATTGCCGCCTTTGTTTTATTCAAAAACGGAAACACGTCTGCAAGACTGTATCGGGAGTGGCGTGGCAAGGCATTTCAGGCTGAAGTCCCATCAACGTGGCCTGTCTCTGAAGAAGAAGTGCGCCGTGTTTTGCGCACAATGGCGACATCGACACTAAGAGCTCCTTAATTAAATGCACAGCTGGGCCGAAAGGCCTGTTTGCCATCGGTGTTTGTGGTGCTATAGACGCGGCGAAAGCGGCGCAATTGAAGCATTCCACTTCGCATGTTGCTGCACAAACGAACAACAACAAAGGCGCTGAAATATGTCAAAGATCAAGGTAGAAAACCCGCTTGTGGAGCTTGATGGCGATGAAATGACTCGCATCATCTGGCAATTTATCAAAGACAAACTCATCCACCCCTATCTCGACATCGACCTCAAATACTACGATCTTGGTATTGAAGCGCGCGACGATACTGACGACCAAATTACCATCGATTCAGCTGAGGCGATCAAGAAATATGGCGCAGGCGTAAAATGTGCGACCATCACGCCAGATGAGCAGCGCGTGGAAGAGTTTGGCCTCAAGAAAATGTGGCGTTCACCAAACGGCACAATCCGCAACATTTTGGGCGGCGTTATTTTCCGCGAGCCTATCATCATGCAGAACGTGCCGCGCCTTGTGCCAGGTTGGACAAAGCCGATCATCGTTGGCCGTCATGCATTTGGCGACCAATATCGTGCCACCGATTTCCGCTTCCCTGGCCCGGGCAAAATCACCATGAAATTCGTTGGTGAAGATGGCACAGAACAAGATTACGACATCTTTGATGCACCAGCCTCTGGCGTTGCTATGGGCATGTATAACTTGGATGAAAGCATCAGAGATTTTGCACGCGCTTCCATGAACTATGCCCTGCAGCGCGGTGTTCCTTGCTATTTGTCGACCAAAAACACCATCATGAAAGCCTATGACGGTCAGTTTAAAGACATTTTCCAAGACGTGTTCGAAACTGAATTCAAAGAAAAATACGACGAAGCAAAAATCTGGTACGAGCACCGTTTGATCGATGACATGGTGGCTGCTGCGCTGAAATGGTCTGGTGGCTATGTCTGGGCTTGTAAGAACTATGATGGCGACGTTCAGTCAGACATCGTGGCGCAAGGCTTTGGCTCTCTTGGCCTGATGACATCTGTTTTGATGACACCAGACGGAAAAACTGTTGAATCAGAAGCGGCGCACGGCACAGTGACACGTCACTACCGCGCGCACCAAAAAGGTGAAGAGACCTCCACCAACTCCATCGCGTCTATCTTCGCATGGACACGTGGCCTCGCCCACCGTGCGAAACTGGACGACAATCCAGAATTGAAAGCCTTTGCAGACACGCTTGAGCGCGTCTGCATCGAGACTGTTGAATCCGGCCACATGACCAAAGACTTGGCCTTGCTCATCGGTCCAGACCAGCCTTGGTTGTCGACAACAGGCTTCCTCGACATGGTCGATGCGAACCTTCAAAAAGCAATGAGCTGATTCACTCAACGCTTGCACCGAATGCAAAAAGGGCGGCCCATGAGCCGCCCTTTTTTTATCTTGAATTCTGGTTTGAGGTTCAGCCTGCGAGTGTGGCTTCAATCTGCTGCAACGCAGCTTCAAGTTTGCCACCATCTGGTCCACCGGCTTGCGCCATATCGGTACGGCCACCGCCACCCTTCCCGCCAACAGCTTCTGAAGCCACGCGAACAAGGTCAACGGCGTTGAACTTGTCGGTCAAATCATCCGTGACACCGACCACGATCGCAGCCTTGCCGTCATCGGACTTAGCAGCCAGAGCCACCACACCTGAACCGAGGCGTTGTTTTTCTTCATCCACAACACCCTTCAATTCTTTTGCGGAAATACCTTCAACGATGCGGCCAATAAAGGACACATCACCAATTTTCTTCGGTGCCGAAGCATCGCCACCAGAACCACCACCCATGGCGATGGCTTTGCGTGCATCGGCTAACTCACGTTCAAGCTTCTTTCGGTCTTCGATAAGTGCTGCCACGCGCGAAGGCACATCAGCAGGCGCAGATTTCAAAACCGCAGCGGCTTCGCGCAGTTTGGAATCTTGAGCCTGCAGATATTCCCGCGCCGCATTGCCCGTTAAAGCCTCAACACGCCGCACCCCTGAAGAGACTGCGCTTTCGCCCAACAAAGTGACCAATCCTATATCGCCTGTTTTGGACACATGTGTTCCTCCGCAGAGCTCCAAAGACCAAGGCTTGCCCGTTTCGCCAACACCCATGGAGACAACACGCACTTCATCGCCGTATTTTTCACCAAATTGAGCCTGGGCACCCAGTTCAATGGCATCATCGACGGCCATGAGTGTGGTCGACACATCGCTGTTCTGAAGCACAAACTCATTGGACATGGCTGCAACGCGTTCCAACTCATCACTTTCCATAGGTTTTGGATGCGCAAAGTCGAAGCGCAAGCGCTCGGGAGCCACGAGCGACCCCTTTTGCGAAACGTGATCGCCCAACACTTCGCGCAACGCTTCGTGCACCAAGTGGGTGGCCGAGTGATTTGCCTGCAGTTTTGAGCGTCTTTCATGATCGACGATCAACTCAACGCCATCGCCGACAGCAACCGCGCCTTTCGCTACTTTGCCCATATGAATGAACAAACCATCGGCTTTCTTCTTCACATCGGAAATTTCAATCAAAGCGTCCGGTGTTTGCAGCACACCAGCATCGCCCATTTGACCACCAGATTCGCCGTAGAATGGTGTTTGGTTCAACACGACCACAACTTCATCACCCGACTTTACGGAACTGACTTCCTTGCCATCCACCAACAGCGCCAAAATAGCACCTTCAGCTTTTTGTGTTTCATAACCAAGAAATTCAGTCGCGCCGAGCGTTTCACGCAGCTTAAACCAAATGGCTTCATCAGCAGCACCACCAGCACCCTGCCATGATGCGCGTGCTTCAGCCTTTTGACGTTCCATAGCGCTGTTGTAGGCATCCACATCCACTTCGATATCGCGTCGGCGCAATGCATCCTGCGTGAGATCGAGAGGAAAACCGAATGTGTCATAGAGTTTGAAAGCCACCTCACCATCAAGGCTATCGCCTGCCTTCAAATCGATTGAAGCGGTATCGAGAAGATCAAGACCACGAGACAGGGTTTTGCGAAAACGCGTTTCTTCCAGTTTTAGAGTTTCGCTCATTAAAGCATCGTTGCGGCGCAGTTCCGGATAAGCATCGCCCATTTGCGAGATCAATGCAGGAACCAGTTTCCACATCAAGGGTTCTTCAGCCCCCAATAGGCTTGCGTGACGCATGGCGCGGCGCATGATGCGGCGCAGCACATAGCCGCGCCCTTCATTTGACGGTAAGACACCATCGGCAATTAGAAACCCTGTGGCGCGCAAATGGTCTGCAATCACGCGGTGACTGGCGCGGGTTTCATCGTTTGAGCCCACACCTGTCGCCTCTTCGCTGGCACTGATGAGCGCTTTGAAGAGATCTGTTTCATAATTGTCGTGAGTGCCTTGAAGCACAGCCGCAACACGCTCGATCCCCATGCCAGTATCGATAGACGGTTTGGGCAAGTCGATCCGTTCATCTGCAGACAATTGCTCGTATTGCATGAAGACGAGGTTCCAAATTTCTACAAATCGGTCGCCATCTTCTTCAGGCGATCCTGGAGGGCCACCCCAAATATGATCACCATGGTCAAAAAATATTTCGGAACATGGTCCGCAAGGGCCAGTGTCCCCCATTGACCAGAAATTGTCTGACGTGGCGATGCGAATGATTCTGTCATCCGAAAGAC
Source organism: uncultured Rhizobiaceae group bacterium (assembly GCA_937958815.1). Classification (GTDB taxonomy): domain Bacteria; phylum Pseudomonadota; class Alphaproteobacteria; order Rhizobiales; family Rhizobiaceae; genus Pseudahrensia. Next base: position 22,603 of record CALGMR010000010.1, read on the forward strand.
CTGCAATCTTTTTCCAAAGCGCGTGCGCTTCATCATCGGTGTGGTAAATGGTGACAATAAGCTTGGCAGCGTCAATGCCAAATTCTTTGGTCAGCAGGTTCCAAGCGAGTTCAATCGCGTCTTCTTTAAAATAGTCGCCAAACGAGAAATTGCCCAACATCTCAAAAAATGTGTGGTGACGTGCTGTGTAACCCACATTGTCGAGATCATTGTGTTTGCCGCCAGCGCGCACACATTTTTGCGACGTGGCCGCGCGGGTGTAGTCACGGGTTTCCAGACCTGTGAACAGGTTTTTGAACTGCACCATTCCCGCTGCTGTAAACATAAGGGTTGGATCATTGCGCTGCACCAAAGGAGATGACTCCACGGCTGCGTGTCCGTTCTTTTCGAAGTAAGACAGGAAGGTAGAACGAATATCGTTGACGCCACTCATGAGGGTCAGCCTTTTGATCACATACGGGTTGATAGTGTTAAGGGTTTTGACCAGTTTTGAACGATAATTCAACAGTCAGTTTGGGAGAGATTTCATTCAACTGCAGCTTGAACAATTGGATGGCACGTTGAAAAGCAAAAAGGCCGCCTGTCGGCAGCCTTTTCATCTTGTTTTGAGCCATTTGAAAGAACGTTATCTACGCCAATTAAGCGTCTGATGCAGCCTCGCCAAAATCTGGCTCTGTGCCATCTTCATCTTTGCCTGTGGGCTCATCCAGCAATTTCTCGCCAATCAAACCAGCATTCTGCCTGATCTTGTTTTCAATCTCTTCGGCCACTTCCGGGTTTTCTTTCAAATAGGTCTTCGCATTCTCACGACCCTGCCCCAGCCTTTGACTGTCATAGGAGAACCATGACCCAGATTTTTCGACAATGCCTGCCGTGACACCAAGATCAACCAATTCACCCATTTTGGAAACGCCTTCGCCATACATGATGTCGAATTCGACCTGTTTGAATGGAGGTGCCATTTTGTTTTTGACAACTTTGATGCGCGTCTGATTGCCCACGACTTCATCACGATCCTTGATCGCGCCAATGCGGCGGATGTCGAGACGTACAGATGAATAAAATTTCAGGGCGTTGCCACCTGTTGTGGTTTCAGGAGATCCAAACATAACACCAATTTTCATGCGAATCTGGTTTATGAAAATCACCATCGTGTTGGAACGAGAGATTGACGCTGTGAGTTTGCGCAAAGCCTGGCTCATCAATCGCGCTTGAAGGCCTGGAAGCGACGCACCCATTTCACCTTCAATTTCTGCACGCGGCGTCAAAGCCGCTACAGAATCCACAACGAGAATGTCACAAGCCCCTGAGCGCACGAGCGTATCCGTAATCTCCAAAGCCTGCTCACCTGTGTCAGGCTGGGAAATCAACAGGTTTTCAAGATCAACACCAAGCTTACGTGCATAAACAGGGTCCAGCGCATGTTCCGCATCTACAAATGCACAAATGCCGCCATTCTTTTGAGCTTCCGCAATCGCGTGCAGAGCCAATGTGGTTTTGCCCGAAGATTCAGGGCCATAAATTTCAATAATCCGCCCTTTTGGCAAACCACCAACGCCCAGCGCGATATCAAGGCCAAGACAGCCTGTTGAAATTGTTTCAATCTCAACAGCTTGTTCATTTGCACCAAGCCGCATGATGGAGCCTTTACCAAAGGCTCTTTCAATCTGACCCAGCGCCGCTTCAAGAGCTTTAGATTTGTCCACTTTATTTTCCTCGACCAATTTCAGGTTTGGTGCAGCCATTGTCGAATTCCTTATTTCACGGGTCATTAGGTGTTGCAATTTTTCCTTTTGTACCGCTTTTGTTCTTTTTAGTAAACCCCCTTTTAAACATCTAAAATAAAACAATAAATTGTATTATGATCCATTTTTGTTCTCGTACATCAAGACTAATTTGGAACCAAAGAACAAAATGCGTCTTTGGGTTTTGCGTCAAACACACCGAAGACGATTCGAGTGCGCCTGGGCGAAACCCGCTTGATTGCGCGCAGCACGTGTGCGACGCGAACCTTAGCAGGCTAAGCGACGGAGGTTCCAAATGATTGTTGTGGCAGGAGCAGCCCATTTAGACAGATTGGGACAAACGACTGCACCTTCTGTTTTGGAAAAGTCCAACCCTGGTTCGTTTTACAACACGTTGGGGGGCGCTGCGCTCAATGTGGCATCATCGCTTGCAGCACTTGGCCAAGATGTCACTTTGGTCAGTTGTGTGGGAGATGATGCATCCGGCCATGAAGTGATCGATGGAGTGGCAAGACGTGATGTAACACCAAACATCGCTCCCCTGCCCCAGCACCAAACGGCCACCTATACCGCGATCGTAGACAACAAAGGTGACCTCGTGATCGCTCTTGCAGATATGGCGTGTTACCATCACTTCGACCCACAGACCGCAGCTCAAAGCATCGCGAAACTTTCGCCGTCTGATTGGCTGTTGATTGATGCCAACCTGCCTGCTCCTGCAATTGCAACCATAATCCCTATGGCCAGTTGCAAGATTGCTGCGATGACCGTGTCGAGCGCAAAGGCCAATCGGTTGATTCCGGTCTTGGATAAGGTCGATATTGTGTTCACCAATATATCGGAGGCAAAAGCTCTGATGGATTTGGGTGGTGCAGCCACAACAGATGATATTGTGACGGGCTTGCGCAAATGCGGGGTGTCAAATGCAGTCATCACCAATGGTGCAGATAGTGTTATCGTATCAAACGACGATCTGCTTCACGAAGTGGCCATACAGCCACAAACCGTGACAGATGTTACAGGTGCCGGTGATGGAATGGTTGCTGGTTGTCTTTATGACCTGATGCGCGGCAAACCATTGAATGAAGCTGTGAAGACGGGCATACGCGTTGCGCAAGAAATATTGAAGGTTTCTGGGCCCTACGTGCCTGACCTAAAATCAAAGCTGGCGATTTCTAAGGACAAATAAGTGGACATCATATTTTCAACTGCTGTGCAATCTGCGCGTGAAAGCGGCACACCTTTGGTGGCTTTAGAATCAACCATCATCACCCACGGCATGCCATGGCCCCAAAATGTGGAGACCGCCAAGGGTGTTGAAGCCGCAGTACGGGCACAAGGAGCAGAGCCTGCCACAATCGCGGTTCTCGACGGCAAACTTCATATTGGCCTGGAAGAAGATGAATTAAACGCACTTGGCCAGAACGAGGACGTGATGAAACTGTCGCGCGCAGATTTTGCCTTCGCTTTGGCAAAGGGCAAAACGGGTTCCACCACGGTTGCTGCCACCATGATCGCTGCGCAAATGGCAGGTATCGCCGTTTTCGCAACTGGCGGCATTGGCGGCGTCCACAAAGGTGCGGAAACGTCTTTTGATATATCGGCTGATTTGCTGGAACTGGCACAAACCAATGTGGTTGTGGTGTGTGCGGGTGCAAAAGCGATTTTGGATTTGCCAAAGACACTGGAAGTCTTGGAAACCCAAGGCGTCCCCGTGATCGGTTATGGCACGGATGAACTGCCTGCATTCTGGTCTCGCAGCAGCGGATTGGCGGCGCCTTTGCGTCTCGACACTCCAGAAGAGATTGCCACTCACACCCGCATGCGACTGGAATGTGGCCTCAAAGGCGGCACGCTGATCACCAATCCAGTTCCCGAAGCCAGCGAAATACCAGCGCAGGACATCAATGCATATATTGAACAAGCCCTTGGCGAAGCGGAAAGCCAAGGAATTTCCGGCAAAGGTGTTACACCCTTTTTGTTGGGCCGAATGGTGGAACTCACCAATGGTGACAGCTTGAAAACCAATATTGCGCTTATTGAAAACAACGCTGCTGTGGCAGGGCAAATTGCCTTGGCGCTGGCCAAATAGTCGGCTGCTGATCACAATTACGCCAGATACGTGTTTTTTGTCACTCTGCACACCATTCAAACACGAAAACCTTGTTAGGCTTCATTGATTAGCAAGTCTTTTGTTTTGTATTGAATGAAATTGGGGCCGCTTAGATTCGTACTTTAGGGCTGAACGTGATTTTTAAATTGTCGGACACTTCCAAGCTGCTTCAAAAGCTGGCTGTATTTTTTGTGACTCTTGCCATTCTGGCAGGATGCTCAGCTTCGTCTACACTCAAATCATCCCCTTATTTGCCGCCAACACAGCGTTACACTGCCATCGTTGTTGATGTGCGTTCCGGCAAGGTTCTTCACAACACTAAAGCGGACGCCATCCGCTTCCCAGCGTCACTGACGAAAATGATGACGATGTACATGATGTTTGAATCGCTTGCCGCACGCAAAGTTTCGCTGAACACGCCCATTCCAATTTCAGCACGAGCCGCTGCCCGCCCTGCTTCCAAGCTTTATTTGAGAGCGGGATCTACGATCACTGTTGATCAAGCCATGCATGCTTTGGCGATTAAGTCGGCCAATGATGTGGCTTATGCGGTCGCCGAATTTTTGGCCGGATCTGAAAAAGCATTCGCGGACCGTATGACGTTTAAGGCGCGTTCTTTGGGAATGCGCTCCACGACATTCCGCAATGCATCAGGCTTGCCAGACAAACGTCAGGTGTCTACTGCACGGGACATGGCAAAACTTGGGGTCGCCCTTCGCAAACGTTTCCCGCAATATTATCATTACTTCGGAAAAAGCAGCTTTAAATTTAGAGGCAAAACCATTCGCGGCCACAACCGCGTGCTTGGCACTGTTCGCGGAGCCGATGGCATCAAAACAGGTTACACACGTGCTTCGGGCTTCAACCTTGTAACATCTGTGCAATATGGTGGTCGCAGCCTTGTGGGTGTGATTATGGGTGAAAACTCTGGCAAAAGTCGCAACAAGCATATGACAGAGTTGATGAACTTCCATCTGAAACGCAGAGCGCGCTAAGCCCTACCCTTTAGAGCGCGAGACCGTTAGATTGCATCAGAATCCTCATTCTGGTGCACCGAGTCCATGCAGCCTTCCCGCGACGTTTCCCGCCTTGTTGAAATCATGACCGCTTTGCGGACACCTGTGACAGGCTGTCCGTGGGATTTGGAACAAAATTTCCGCTCCATCACGCCTTACACAATTGAAGAGGTTTATGAGGTTGTCGATGCCATTGAACGTGGCGATATGGATGATCTACGCGAAGAGCTCGGCGACCTGTTGTTGCAGGTGATCTACCACGCCCAAATGGCCAGCGAAGAAGATGCCTTTAATTTTGGCGATGTGGTGGAAGGTGTCACCAAAAAGATGATCCGCCGTCACCCTCATGTGTTTGGCGATGAAAAAGCGCGAACAGCTGGCATGGCGAAAGGCGCTTGGGATCGCATCAAGGCAGAGGAGAAGGCAGAGCGCGCCACCCAACGCGCGGCCATGGGCTTGTCGCCAAAGGGTGAAAAACAATCCCTGCTGGATGATGTTCCCCCAACCATGCCCGCCATTCTTGAGGCCGTGAAGCTTCAACACAAAGCGTCAAAAGTCGGGTTTGACTGGAATGACCCAAAAGCAGTTCTTGCTAAAATTCGTGAAGAACTGGACGAAATGGAAGAAGAGATAGACCGCAAGGACACACACGCAATTGAAGATGAGTTGGGTGATGTGTTGTTTGCACTTGCCAATCTTGGGCGGCACTTAGACATTGACCCTGAAAGTGCGTTGCGCGGCACAAATGCCAAGTTCAGAAAAAGATTCAGTTATCTCGAGCAACATATTGGTTCCAAAGGTCAAACTATGGAAAGCGCTGACCTCGATATGCTGGAAAGCCTATGGCAAGACGCGAAATCGGAAGCCTGAGCACCCTACGCTATGTGGGGAACATCATGCAAAGTGCTCAGACGGTGCAAATGCCGGAATGACGATTGTGGGAGTTTTCGTCATTCCGGCCGCTTACACTTTAACCAGCGGTGGCTGCTGCAAACTCAGTTGCATCCAGCGCACCGTCTTGGTTGGTATCAGCAGCTTTGAACTGATCTTCTGTCCATGGAAGGCCCGCTGCGGACGCTTCTTCCATGGTTACACCGCCATTGCCATCGGCATCGACCGTTTCAAAAGACGCCTGCGCATAAGATGCACTGGCTGCGAAAGCTGTGATCGCGAGAGCTGCAATAAGTTTCTTCATAGGTATACTCCTTCATTGTGAAATGCCCGCAGGGATTGCGGACTACTCGCCGATTTGGGGGAAACACATCAGCGAATGAGGAGACGTTGACGGCACAGTCTGGCCGAAATCAGAACGGGAAAAACACGTTGCGTTTCATCACGATATATGGGTTTTTGTAATGGAAATTAGGTTGCAATCGTGGGTACTGAACCCCACCGCCGTCTTTCCGGGGCGACGCAGTTGAACCCGGAACCCAGTGCAGAGAATTCAACTATCAATGGGAAGTTGAAAAACGCCCAGCTCTGGGTTCGGGATATTTGCAATGCAAATTCCGGAATGACGAAGAAACACCTAAGCCACGCGTCCCAAAAGATCGCTTTTCAGTTGCGGTGAGACGCGCACTTTCAATGCAAGGGAACCGTCTTCTTTGTCTTCACGTTCTATCACGTGGGTGTTTTCGTAAATCCAATTGAGATTGCCCATGGATTGAATTGGCAATTGGACATCAAGCACATTGTCGCCTCCGGCGATGTGTTCTTCGATCACCGTTTCCAATTCAGGTAAGCCCTGCCCCGATACGGCGGAGACCAGAATGGGATCATTCTCACCCGTCATGCGGTCTTGAAGGGCCGCTACGTTTTCTGCGTCCAGCAGATCAATCTTGTTCCAGACTTCAATCACGTTCTCATGGCCTGCTTTTGCGATGCCCAATTGATCGAGAATATTGTACACATCTTCTGCCTGCGCTGCAGTGTCAGGATCGGCAATATCGCGCACGTGCAAGATGAGTTGGGATTCAATCACCTCTTCCAATGTGGCACGGAAAGCCGCCACGAGATGGGTTGGCAGATCGGACACAAAACCCACCGTGTCAGACAGAATAACCTGCGTGCCCTCGGGCAAATGCAATTGGCGCATTGTGGGGTCTAGCGTGGCGAACAGCATGTCTTTTGCCAACACACCAGCGCCTGTGATTTTGTTGAACAGTGTGGATTTTCCCGCATTGGTGTAGCCCACGAGCGCCACAACAGGATGGGGAATTTTTTTGCGCTGGGCGCGGTGCAAATTGCGGGTTTTGCGCACCCGTTCCAATTCGCGCTCAAGCTTATTCACGCGCCCCTGCAATTGACGTCTATCAGATTCGATTTGCGTTTCACCCGGCCCGCCCAAAAAGCCACCGCTGCCACCGCCACCACCGCGCTGGCGTTCCAAGTGGGTCCAAGACCGAACGAGCCGCCCTTTTTGATAATTCAAGTGGGCAAGTTCCACCTGCAAGCGCCCTTCTTTGGTTTGGGCGCGGGCACCAAAAATTTCAAGAATGAGCCCTGTTCTATCAAGAACCTTAGCGGTCCATTCTTTCTCCAAATTGCGCTGCTGAACGGGTGTCAGCGGATGATCGACAATCACCACGCCAGCGTCCAGCGCGACAATCAGACCTTTCAGTTCGTCCACTTTGCCCGACCCAAACAATGTGCCTGGCTTGATTTTAGTAAGACCAATTGTGCCTGAATGCACCACGTCAAGATCAATAGCGCGGGCCAGACCAACCGCTTCCTCCAAGCGCGCCTCATCGCTGCGCTTGTGCAAGCGGCGGTTGCGCTCTGCTGCAGGCAAAGCATTGGCCGCAATCACTGGCACAAGCACAATGGCTACACCTGAAGAATGTTCTTCAGACGTGTCTATTTGAAAGCGGGCCTTCCCGCCTATTTCATGATCGCTCAAAGGGTGATGTTCTCATCAAATTTCATAAAACAACAATGGCACAGATTGTGACTGCACGTCCAACATTCAAGCGAGGAAATGGTTCCATAGCTGCTGAACTGGCGCAAATTTGACTAACCGTGTGCTGGAGTTGCATTGTTAGTCTGCAGGCTTCGCAATATTTTCTTCATGTGCTTGTCGCAACCGCCCACCAGGTCATCATGAAATTCACGTCTGGCAGTCTTACCTCACTCTTCCTACACGGATTTTTAGTGTACGTGCTGGTTGTTGGCTTGCCGACTTTTGCTTTGGAGCCTGAAAAGCCCAAAGCCATCCAAGTGGAACTGGTGCCTCCACCTAAAAAGCCAGCCCCCAAGCCGCTGCAGAAGCCAAAAGCAATCGATAAGCCGAAGCCTTTGCCAAAGAAAACTGTGAAGGTTGAAAAACCAAAGCGGCCACCGGTAAAAACCCTGCGTCCAGTGCAAAAATTCGATGAAAAAACCACGGAAGCAAAGACACAGAAACAAACGAAAACGGATGTTGAAAAAAAACTCACAAAGGCTCCTGATCCGCAGCCACCAAAGCAACAACAAGCCAGTTTAGACCCGATTGTCAGCAAACCTGATGTGTCCAAGCTGGAGCCGGTTGCTGCCTTTGTTCCAAGGCCTTCAAAACCGGCTTCCAGACCGGCCAAACCAAGGAAGGTTCAAAAGGCTGCTCTGTCACGTCGCAAAACCAAAAAGTCTGTTGCGACAACGGCCAAAGGCAATGTGAAGCGTGGCCGTCGTGCAGGGCAGTTGTGCGTGAGCGAATTGCGCAGTCAATTGGTTACGGCCAATCCTCCACGCCTGCCCGACCGTTTGCCAACTTACCGACTGACAAATGGCAATGTGTTGCAAGTGAACAGATCTGCCTTCCGCGAAAACTCTCGTTGGATCAATCTCAAATTTCGATGTGAAGTCGACAAGGCCGCAACCGAAGTTGTTTCCTTCAGATTTGAAATCGGAACAGTCATTCCGCGCTCACAATGGGCGCGCCGCGGTTTGCCTGCGTCGTAGACCAGAATGAGGGCGGCAGGGTCAAACGCTTATTACAATGATTTGAACAAGTGTTTTATTACATCCCACGGTCTTCTGATTGTAGTGTTTTGAATCTCAAATTGAGTGTTTTATTCAAGGAGTCTGCATATGCCTGAAGTTATTATTTCCCGCCGCAATGTCTTGTTGAGTGCAACCGCCGGCCTTGTTGCTGCAGCGTCTCCCATCGCCTCTCACGTAGCGTTGGCAAAGGCAGAGCTAAAAGGTCCAGCCATTCCAAGTTTTGCTCGGTTTAAGGTTGGTGAGTTTGAAGTCACGACCTTACTCGCTGGTCAAAGAACGGCACCCGGCGACCCACAAGGCACATTTGCAATGAATGTGGAAAAGGAAGAATTTGAAAGGGTTTCAAAAGAGCATTTTCTACCGACCGATATTGCTAAATTCTTTTTCACACCAACTGTGGTGAATACGGGCAATGAACTGGTGCTCTTTGACGCTGGTTTAGGCGGCGAAACACCGGGCATTTTATCAGCATTGCAAAGCGCTGGTTACACAGCCGAACAAATTGATGTTGTGGTCATCACCCACATGCACCCGGATCACATTGGCGGCCTCATGACAGGCGGCAAACCCACATTTGCAAATGCGCGCTACGTCACAGGGTCGAAAGAATATGATTTCTGGTCGCCGAAAGGAGCCGACAATCGAATCGGCAAGCTGATGATCAGCAATGTAAATCCATTGGCTGAGAAAATGACATTTCTCAAAGGTGGTGGGACAGTTGTCTCCGGCATCACTGCCGAGGAGTCTTTCGGCCATACCCCTGGTCACATGTGCTATCGTTTGGAAAGCAAGGGACAGCAACTGATGATACTTGGTGATCTGGCAAATCACTATGTGTGGTCTTTGGCTTATCCTGATTGGGAAGTGCGTTTTGATGCAGATAAAGCCGCAGCCGCTGCGTCACGGCGTAAGATATTGGGGATAGCTGCGGCCGACCGCATTCCTGTTATTGGCTACCACCTGCCCTTCCCCGCGCTCGGATATGTAGACACCCGTGGCAGCGGTTTTCATTACGTTCCTGCAAGCTATCAACTGCAATTATAATTGCTGAAAACAAAGATCACGCTCGCAATGCGGGCGTGATCAATTTGTCCCGCCTTCATTTACCCCGCCAGCGCGCGCGCCATCATTTCGGGGTCGATGTTTCCGCCTGAAAGTGTGGCGACAACTGTTTTGCCTTTTACGTCCAACTTCCCTGCAAGCAATGCGGCGAGCGTGATTGCGCCACCTGGTTCTGCAACCAGTTTGAGTTCGTGGTAGGCGAAAGCGACGGCAGCTAACGCTTCATCGTCGGAAGCTGTAAGCCCTTCGCCCACATTGCCTTTGCAAATGGCGAAGGAGAGTTCGCCCGGGCTTGGGGTGACAATGGCGTCACAAATGCTTGGTGCTTTGGAATTGTCACCAACAATTTCGCCAGCCTCATGGGAACGGCGTTGATCGTCATATCCGTCCGGCTCCACGGTGTGCATGGTGCACTTGGGGAAATGCTTTTGCATGGCAAGGAGTGTTCCTGCCAACAAGCCGCCCCCACCCGTGCACACCAAAACATGATCAGGCGTTTTCCCCATGGCTTCCATGTCTTCGGCAATTTCCAGCCCCGTTGTGCCTTGGCCTGCAATGACATGGAAATTCTCGTATGGGTGAATGATTGGTGCACCGAGTTCTTCGCCCAATTCGACCACCAATTTTTCACGATCTTGCGTGGCGCGGTCATACTCCACAATCTCAGCTCCAGAACGCATTGTTCTGTCCTTTTTCGATTGTGGCGCATCGGATGGCATGAGGATTGTGGCGTGAATGCCTTTCATGCGCGCTGCTTCTGCCACCCCTTGAGCATGGTTGCCTGATGAACACGCCACAACGCCTGTTTGCTTCGCGCTTTCTGGCAGGTTGCTAACTGCATTATACCCACCGCGAAATTTAAAACTGCCCGTGCGCTGCAAACATTCCGCCTTGAAATAGATCTGCGCATCTAAGCGATCATTCAGCACTTGCGATGTGACAAGCGGCGTGCGCACGGCCTGCCCTTTCAAAAGGTCAGCAGCAGCAGCAATGTCGGCATATGTGGGCAGGCTCATAATAGGCGGTCCAAACTCAAGATGTGAAAACGCTAAAGCATGTCTCATCTCATATGCAACAGACGTTGCACTAACGCTGCGCGTCTTCTGACGGTTTTTGAAAATCTTTAGACAATGCGTGCTTTTGAACCTGACGCAATCGAGGGAAAACAGCATTTTTTCATTTGTAGAGTTGGCAAACGCCATCAATTGATTACACACTGGTGCCAATAACATTTTAGGAGTTTGTTCCATGGATTTGGGAATCAGTGGCCGCAAGGCAATCGTATGTGCATCTAGCGAAGGGCTCGGCAAAGGCTGTGCCGTGGCGTTGGCGCAAGCGGGCTGCGAAGTGATCGTCAATGCACGCACCGAAACAACGGTTGAAGCTACTGTTGCCGAAATTAAGGCTGCCACGGGTGCAACAGTTGTTGGTGTTGCGGCAGATGTTGGAACGCCGGAAGGGCAAAAGGCTATTCTTGCCGCCTGCCCCAACCCAGATATTTTGGTGAACAACAATGGTGGCCCGCCGCGCAAAAACTACAATGAGCTTGATCGCCAAGCCATGATTGACGGTGTTGTGCAAAACATGATCACACCAATTGAGCTGATCCAATCCGTTGCTGACGGAATGGCGGAACGGAAATTCGGCCGCATCGTCAACATCACATCGCTCTCTGTATTGATGCCTATTGAAGGTCTTGACCTATCTTCTGGAGCGCGTGCTGGCTTGACCGCGTTTCTGGCAGGCGTTCGCCCGCTTTACGCTTCGAGCAATGTCACCATGAACAATCTGCTCCCGGGTAAAATGGACACAAAACGCCTGCAAGGTGGCATTGCAGCCGGAGCTAAAGCTGCAGGCATCAGCGTTGAAGAAGCTGCAAAAGCGCAGAGTGATGCTATTCCTGCAAAGCGCTTCGGCACAGCGGAGGAATTCGGCAACACATGTGCATTCTTGTGCTCACAATATGCCGGTTATATTACGGGCCAGAACATTTTGATGGATGGCGGGCTTTATCCGCATTCGTTCTAAAAACTGCTTAAAGCGGTTGGGGCTTAACCCAATCGCAAAGTGTTGCTGATATTTCTTGGCGCAGACGACGCTCTTTGTGGGCGTCACCTGTGCTAAGGAACTATCTTGCCTCTGAAATTGCGCCAAAAATGCCTTTTGTCACTGCCAAAGACCTTGTCTTTGCTTGCAGGCGCTTTGGTTGTAATTTTTGTAGCTTCTGCAGCCGTGGATTTGGTTTCAACTTCTGCACACGCCCAATCAGCCACGTGTAAGCGTCTTGAACGTCAATTGGCGTCATCTGGCAGTGGGCGCATCTCCAAACGCTATGCAAAGGCCATTCGGTCGCAAAATCGACAGATCAAAAAGGTTCAACGCTCCATGCGCAGCTACGGTTGCGCCTCTAAAAAACGTCTTTTCAAGCGCGAAGCTCATGCCTCTTGCGGAAATTTGCGCAGCACTTTGGGCCGTATGAAGAGTAATTTGGCGTCCCTAAAACGCAAGGGTGGCTCGAAAGGCCTGAGCCGCAGCGAAAAAAGACGCATTCAAAGGTCTTTGAAACGCAACGGCTGCGGGCAATATGCCAGTGTGAATCGAAAAGAAAAACGCCGCACCATTCTTGAACAAATTTTTGGCAGATCCAAAAAGAAAAAGGCTCGCGAAAAAGGTAGTGCAGAAAAAGACTGGAAAGAATTGAAGCGCGATCGGCGCAAGAAATCAAAGTCCAATCCAAATCTTCGAAATTACGGCACCGTTAGAACTGTTTGTGTGCGCACCTGCGACGGCTACCATTTCCCCGTCAGCTTCTCGACCCGCAAGTCGAATGTTGAGCGAGATTCAGCCGCGTGTGCCAACCTTTGCCCCGGCACGGAGACAGAGCTCTACGTTCATAAGTCAGGCGGGGAATCGTCTGCCAAAATGACATCTGTGCTGACCGGTCTTCCCTACAGCGAATTGCCGAACGCTTTTGCTTATAAGGAAAGTTACAACGCAAATTGCAGCTGTAATTATCGCGTGTTGAAGCGTGAAAAACCAACGGTTGAAGTTACACCCGAACAACAAGAGCAATTGGATGAAGAAGCGCAACGCAGAATGATCTCGCGCATTGCACTCCCTGTTTGGCGCTCAGATCGCGGTCAAGACCCGGAGACCATCAGCAACCGCAAAGGATTGCTGACAATGGAAACCGTCAAAACTTTGAAACAAACCGAAGGTGAAACAAAACTCGCTTCACGCAGTTCAAAGATCAGGGTAATCGGCGAAGAGTTTCTTCCGAACCAATAAGCGGCAACAAGTCGGCCAATTCAGGGCCATGGCCCTGCCCTGTGAGCGCCAACCGCAAGGGCATGAACAATCCACGTCCCTTACGCCCTGTTTTTTCTTTCAAGGCTGACGTCCAGGTGGACCAAATGGATGCATCCCAAGGGGCAGCAGGCAAAAGTGTTTTGGCTTCTTTGAGGAAGTCCACATCTTCTGCATCAATCTCTGCCGCTTCAAACTTGCCAGCCACGATATCCGCCCACTGTTTAACATCGGCAAAGCGTGACAGGTTTGGACGTGCCGCTTCCCAAAACGCTTCTCCCAGATCACACTCCATCGCTTCAAGGCGAGGTTGAGCATCCGTATACGACATCTCGTGCAATAGTTTTTCGTTCAATGCGACCAAGTCTGCAGGGTCGAACTTTGAATTGGACTTGGAGACCTTTGTAAAATCAAGGGTGTCCCCCAACACTTCCATGCTCACACACGCCTCAATCGCCTGCCCTGTGCCCGTGAGTGTTGCCATTGATGCAATTGACATGGGTTCAAGGCCATCTTCACGAAGGCTCATAACCGACAGTGCACCTGTGCGTTTGGACAGGCCTTCGCCCGAAGCATCTTGCAACAGATTGTGGTGACCAAACTCCGGCACCACGTCGCCTATGGCTTCGAAAATTGCAATCTGTGCGCCTGTGTTGGCGATATGATCGCCACCGCGAATAACGTGGGTAACGCCCATATCAAGATCATCCACCACAGATGGAAGGGTATAAAGATAAGTGCCGTCACCGCGCACCAGAACCGGGTCTGACATAGACGCCAGATCAACCGTTTGTTCGCCCCGCAAAACGTCGTCAAACTTCACTTCCGTGCGGCGAGTTTCAAACGGTGTGTCGGCGAAGTTGGGCAACAAAAAGCGCCAATGAGGCTTCTTGCCTTCTGCTTCCAATGCATCACGCTCTTCTTGTGTCAGTTTCAAGGCTGCACGGTCGTAGACCGGTGCCAAACCACGCGCCATCAGGCGCTTACGGCGGCGGTCGATCTCATCGGGCGTTTCATAACAGGCATACAGTAAACCAGCATCGCGCAATTGTTTGGCAACTTCATCATAAAGTTCAAAACGGCTGGATTGTTTTTCAACCCGATCAGGATGAATGCCCATCCATGCCAAGTCTTCCACGATGCCGTCTGCAAACTCTTGGGTGGAACGCTCTTGATCCGTATCATCAAGACGCAGCACAAATTGGCCACCATTCTTTTTGGCGTAAAGCCAATTGAACAAAGCTGTGCGCATATTGCCAATATGCAAGCGCCCAGTTGGCGATGGTGCAAAACGAACGATTGGAGATGATGTACTGGTCATGTGAGAGCCTTAAGCTTGTCTCATGTCTATTGCCCCGTAGGCGCACCAAGAAAGACGCGTTTGTTGAGACAATTGCGATTTTGATAAGATTGCCCCTGCTCTAGTTGAGCCGGACGAAAAACTCAACGTTTGATCGCGCCACCGCATTCGATTTTGCGCCGCGCAAACAGTGTCCGCGAAACAAACAGCATCAAAAGTGCAGCTGCAAAGCAATATGCGGCAATGAACTGCAATTGAGTTGGAAACGAGACGCCTTGATCTATCAGCAGGCCCGTTGCGCCTGGTCCTGCAGCAGAGAAAAAGACCATGCCCGCCATGACGAAAGCGCGAATGGAACCGAGATGTTTCACGCCATAAATTTCCGGCCACAACGCGCCGAACAGCGCAGAAGACACGCCGTAACTCAGGCCAATAAAAATCATACTGACAAAGATTGTGCTGACGGTGCCAAATCCACCCAGAATGAGACACGCAACGCCCAAGGGCACCATGAACAGAGGGAGCAATTGAATGGCACTCCAGCGGTCTATTGCAAAGCCCGTGGCAATAGACCCGATAACGGTGGTCGCTGCCATAAGCGCAAATGAATTGGCCCAAGCGAGTTTTGACCATCCGTTGAGCTCGATCAAATAATCTTGGTGGAACCAGATTGAAGTTCCAATAAAGGCTGGCGACAAAACGCCCATGCACATCAGCCAAAACATGGGATCGCGTAGAACTTCCCCACGCCGCCATTGTTTTCCGAACTCCTCTGCGCTGGCCGCTTCACCAGACTGACTGCGTGGTATGCGTTCTTCTTTCATCAATAAGAACACGGCAGGAAGCGCGACCAGTATCAGCAAAGCTGCAGCTGCAAACCATGTACCGCGCCAGCCGAGATAAAGGCCCAGAGCGACAAACAGCGTTGGTGCAATGGCCTCTGAAAATTGATGGCCAATAGAAGTTGATGCCACAGCCTTGCCGCGGTTGGCCGAATACCAGCGCCCCATTGCCGTCATTGCCGTATGGCCCATCATTCCCTGGCCAAAAAGGCGCAGCAAATAGAGCGTCACAACCAGAAGCGGCACACTGGTGACAATTGCCATTGATGTAGTGGCAACCGCCAGCATGGAAATGACAACGACAGAGCAAAACGCAACCGATGTTTTGTCCACCAATCGACCAACAAACGGAAGGCTCAGTGCACTGGCCAGTGTGGCCACCATATAGACAGTGCCAAATCCCCCGTGGCTCAGGTCAAATTCAGCTCGAATTTGAGCTCCCCAAATTGAAATGAAGAAAGTTTGTCCAAATGCGGAAAAGAATGTGAGCAAGAAGCCGCCGAACAACCAGCGCGCATTCTCACGATAAAAGGCAAGCATTCTGGTGACTCAAACAGCGATATCTTGCTTTGTTTATGCCTGATTTAAGAATTTCCGCAAACCGGAAGTTCGCTTTGGCATGAGGCTGTAAGGAAGGACGGCTTAGTACAAGCCGCCTGTTCCAGAAATCACAGCTTTACTCTTCTTGGGCTGCTTGGTCAGCTTGCCTTTCAAAAGGTCTGATTCAAAGCCAATCACTGAACTGCGGTTTGGCGGTTTTGTGCCTGGTTTGAAAGCTTCCATGATGATGCCTGGATTGCCAGCAGAGGCCAACAAACCCGATTTCGCATTGATGGGATAAAGCTTGATGCCTTCCGGCACGCGGAAATCGATGGCTGATGTGTGAACCAAGGCTTCCTTCATGAAATCAACAAAGATTGGGGAGGCAAGCCCACCACCGGTGTTGCCTTTGCCCATGGGTTCGGGGCGGTCATAACCAACGAAGACACCAACAACAAGGTCAGGAGAGTAGCCAACGAACCATGCATCTTTTTCTTCATTCGTTGTGCCCGTTTTGCCCGCAATCGGAACGCCCAGTGCGCCAACGTTTTTAGCTGTGCCGCGCTGAACCACACCTTCCATCATGGATGTGATCTGATAGGCGGTCATTGGATCAAGCACCTGCTCGCGATTGTCGGTCAGTTCAGGTTCTTCCTGCCCTTCCCAATTGGCGGTCTTGCACTCATCACACACACGTTCTTCATGTTTGAAAATTGTCTTGCCATAACGGTCTTGAATACGGTCAATCAAAGACGGGTTGATGCGTTTGCCACCATTGGCCAGCACCGAATAGGCAGACACCATTTTCAGCACAGTTGTCTCACGTGAGCCCAAAGATGAAGCGAGGCCGCGAATAGGCTTTTCATAAATGCCGAAGCGGCGGGCATATTCAGCAATCAACGGCATGCCCATATCGTTTGCAAGGCGCACGGTCATCAGATTGCGTGAGCGTTCAATGCCTAGGCGCAATGTGGACGGGCCACCATATTTACCGCTGTAGTTTTTGGGCTCCCAAATCCCCAGCGTACCACCCTGATTTTTCTTAAACGGGCCATCCAGCACCACAGAAGACGGCGTGTAGCCATTGTCTAGCGCTGCCGCATAGACGAACGGTTTGAACGATGAGCCCGGCTGACGTTTGGCCTGTGTCGCACGATTGAACTGTGAATCGGAGAAAGAGAAGCCACCCATCATCGCCAGAACACGACCTGTGTGCGGGTTCATAGCAACCAGCGCGCCCGAAACTTCCGGAACCTGCTCCAGTTTGAACTGCCCACCGCCCTTTTCGGAAACATGAATGACGTCGCCTGGTTTCAAAACATCATCAAAGCCTTCGGCTTTTACGCGCTTGCGCTCTTTGCCTCTTTCTTTGACGGAAAGGAATTTGGCCCATGGTGCATCATCAAAGAAAATTCGCGCTTCGATGCGCTCGTCAGAAAGCTGTCTGCTGACCTCGACCTTAGGGCGCAAGCCAACGCGCGCTGACACCGCATCCACATCAAGCACCACGGCTTGGGTCCAATCAGGACGGTCTGAAAGTCTTCTGACCTTTTCGAATGAAAGACCCCAATCCTCACCCAGTTCAACTTCTGCATAGGCGCCGTGATAGCCCTTTTTGCGGTCAAAAGTGACGAGACCGTTTGTCAAAGCTTTACGCGCCATCAATTGCATTTTGGGATCAAGCGTCGTTCGAATGGACAATCCGCCCTCATACAGTGCTTTGTTGCCATAGCGGTCGATGATCTGGCGACGCACTTCTTCGGAGAAATAGTCTGCTGAAGTCAGCAAGTTTCTGCGCTGGCGGGGATTAACGCTCAAAGACTTGGCCTTTGCTTCTTCACCGCGCTTTGCAGAAATGTAGCCATTGATGACCATGCGGTCGATCACCCAATTGCGGCGTTCGAGAGCGCGCTTAGTGTGCTTATACGGATGGTAATTGTTTGGGGCCTTCGGCAAACTGGCCAAGTAAGCGACTTCATGAACATCAAGGTCTCCGACAGATTTGTCGAAATACGCAAGCGAAGCACCAGCAACGCCGTAAGATCCAAGCCCCAAGAAAATCTCATTGAGATAAAGCTCAAGGATTTTGTCCTTTGAGTAAGCTTCTTCAATGCGGAAGGACAGCATTGCTTCCTTGATTTTTCGGTCAGCCGTTCGGTCGCTGGTCAAAAGAAAGTTCTTTGCGACCTGTTGTGTGATGGTGGATGCGCCACGGGCTCGAGCAGACTTGCCGCTGATCTTGGCTTCAAAATAGTCAAACCCCGCCTTGCCAAGCGCCAGATAGTCAATGCCGTTGTGAGAATAAAACTTCTTGTCTTCAGCTGAAATGAATGCGTTCTTCAATAGGCTGGGAATGGCCTGAATGGGCAGATACAGACGACGCTCACGGGCATATTCAGCCATCAAAGCGCCATCACCAGCGTGGATGCGGGTTGTTACGGGCGGTTCGTAATTGTTCAGAACTTCATAGTCGGGAAGTTCTTTGATCAAATCTGCGGAATAGAGATACACACCAGCCGCCACCAGAACCAATGCAGCGGTTCCAATACCGAATAGATATCCGAATAATCTTAGAAACATTTGATCAGCAATCCTGTAGGGGCACGGGTGTATAGATATTTGAAGCTAGAGGACGCTTCCAGAATAAAATGGGAGATTTTGTGACCCTTCTCCCAATCTTGGAAAACCATTTCTCAACTGTGGCCCAAAAGCCACGCAATATGTCCTGAAAAATCGCGTTCATTGTCTGCCTCCCATCAATTGTTCCCCAATCTGGGCTTGAAGAACATTTTGATAGAATCACCAATGATATTGGCAGCTTTCGTTTGCCACTCTTCCGATTTCATCAATTTTTCATCTTCCACATTGGACAGATATCCAAGCTCCAACAAAACGGATGGGAATTCGGGGGCTTTCAGGACGTAGAAATCTGCCGACCTATGGGGGTTTTGAAGCAATCGCACACGATCTTTCATCTGCCGCACGATCAAACGGGCAATGCCAACAGAAAATGCCTGCGTTTCGCGCCGGGTGAGATCGATCAGAATGTCAGTCACTTTGGGCTGGGTTTTGGGCAACGACAACCCAGCCACCAGATCTGCACGGTTTTGTTTCTGTGCCAGCGCGCGAGATTGGTCATCAGTCCCCTCTTCCGACAATGTGTAGACGGTTGCGCCTCTGATATTTCTTTGACGCAAAGAATCCGCGTGTATGGAAATGAACAAATCGGCATGATTTTTCTTTGCAAAGTCTACACGGTCTGAAAGAGAGACAAACCGATCGTCTTCACGTGTCATCAAGACTTTGAGTTGGTCGATGTTTTGTAGGCTGGCTTGTAGATGTTTCGCGAAATTCAACGTGACCGTCTTTTCAGCGGTTTTGCCTGCCCCTTCTGCACCACCATCTATTCCGCCATGCCCCGGGTCTAAGACCACCGTGAACGTTTTCTTATCCTGTGTTTTTTGAGGATTTGCACTGGTTTCGCTTTGAGTGGGTTTTGGTGCCGATTTTCTTACAGCAGATGCAAATTTTTCAGCAGAAGCGGTGACCAAGTCCAGCAGCAATCTATGCCGGTTTTCTGCCGCGACATTGCGGAGGCTATGATTTTCAATCACCACATCACGCGCCAATTCTAAAACGATGCGAGATTGCCCGGGCCCGATCGTGCCGTATCGCAAATCTCTCACCAGCCCTGTTGGTAATTTCTTGGCCTCGCCTGTGAGACTGAAAGCTGTTTGGGAAAGGTCAATGATGATCCGCCGAGGATCAGCCAGTAAATAGGCATCATATTTCACCGACTTGTCGAAATCGACGATCAAACGCGCTCTTTTATCATCCCCCACCACACGCGCGGCAAATGCGATTGCCGTCTCTTCCTGCGCAGCCCAAGCGGACGCAAGACTGAGCGCCAAAAGCGTATAAACCAGTGCAAAAAGTGAAACGAGTGTTCTCATAAAAGACCTGTAGCCAATTTATGGTTAATAGCTGGTAAGGATTGGCGTTTGCGGCCCAATATTGCCCGCACAAAACCGTGAATACCTATTCAATCAATCTAAGGCGAAAAATTGGCGCTTGTCTTTCGCTTGATGCACGCATACATTCTTGGGGCGGTAAATTAAGCGCGAAAACGCAAAGCCGTGTCGGGGAATGTACAACATTGCAGTCCTTAATCACTGATTTTATTTGGTATTTTTCTATATCAACTTTTGAG
This sequence comes from uncultured Rhizobiaceae group bacterium, assembly GCA_937958815.1. GTDB lineage: Bacteria > Pseudomonadota > Alphaproteobacteria > Rhizobiales > Rhizobiaceae > Pseudahrensia. The sequence continues at coordinate 42,715 of CALGMR010000010.1, forward strand.
CAGTGAAAAACGAGATTCGTTTGTGATAAGGCGTTTGCCTGCAGTGAACGATCTCTCGACACGCGCATGAGCCTATTCGCGCAGTTTATCGGAAATTCAAATTTGTGACCGCACGCCCCACAAGAGCGGGCTGCGCTTCACGAACAAACAGCCCGGCGACACTCGTTTTGGGCAAGCGTGTTGACAGCACGCATTCACCGTTCATGCACGGAAAACCGTGTGCGATCTTTATTTAGGCTGAGACTGAGCAAATGGCGCAGGCAAAAAAGCAAATGTTAGAAACCGACGGAGGGCGCGTAATTGAGTTCCGCCCCGTTGGGTGTTCGGCATTTGCAACAGACAAACGTTCCGTTTGTTTAAGACCTGCGATTGCAAGCCACGCGCGGCGCGCGACACGGCACATACCAGATTTGCCAGTCCAAATTACAGTCAGTTCCGACATTTTCACCACCTCTGTTCCACCCGCCCCTCCCGGACGCGGTAGACGATCGAGAGTGAGACGTGCCGGAATTGCGGAAAGACAATTCAATGGCAAACAACAAGATGCTGATCGACGCGGCCCACCCGGAAGAAACTCGGGTCGCAATGGTGCGCGGCAACAAGGTTGACGAATTCGACTTTGAGTCGGACCACAAAACTCAACTTCGCGGCAACATCTATCTCGCCAAAGTTACACGCGTAGAACCATCCCTGCAGGCGGCTTTCGTAGATTACGGTGGCAATCGCCACGGCTTCCTCGCTTTCAGCGAAATTCATCCGGATTATTACCAAATCCCTGTGGCCGACCGCCAAGCTTTGCTCGATGCAGAGGCAGAAGATGCGCGCATGGCCGAAGAAGCTGAAGCAAAAGCGCACGGCGATGATGATGTGGATGGTGAGGCCGAAGACAGCATAGAAGCTGATGCAAAAGAAAAGCCTGCTCGTAAACGCCGCTCACGCCGTCGTGGCAAAAAATCTGCTGATACGGATGCCAGTGAAGACGCTTCAGAAGAAGCGACTGACGAAAGCGTAGAGGCAAAATCATCTGACGAGGTGTCAGAGACGGATGACACCCCTGCCCCAGAAGTTACAACAGATGAAGAAAGCGACAGCGACGACACAACAATGTCTGCTGACAATGACGGCGACGACGTTGTTTCTGAACCTGCTGCTGCGGAAGACGAGCCTGCAAAGAAACCCCGCAAACGCACGACACGAAAGAAAAAAGAGCCTGTCGCCGAAGAAGCAACAGAAGAAAGCGTTTCTGAAACTACGCCCGAAGCAGAAGAAAAGCCAAAGCCAAAACGCCGGACTTCACGCAAGAAAAAAGTTGAAGAGCCTGCTGCAGAAGCGGACACCAAATCAGACGAAGCCGCTGCTGATTCCGTAAGCGAAGACGCAACTGGCGAAGAAGAGCCAAAAAAGCGCAAACGCCGCACATCTCGCAAAAAGAAGGTTGAGGCATCGGACGAAGCTGAAGCGACAAGCGAAGAAACCGTTGCTGCAGACGATACGCCTGCGGAAGCCAGCGAAGCTTCTGAAGAAACAGATGGTGAAGAAAAGCCAAAAAAACGTTCGCGCAGCCGTTCGCGCCGCAGCCGCTCTAAGAAAAACAACAATTCCGATGAGTCTACCGATTCAGACAATGACACTGCGGAAGTTGAAGCTGTGGGCGCAGAAGATGCGCTGGAAGAAGTGGCCGTGCCTGTGCGCCGTGCCAACCGTCGCCATTACAAAATTCAAGAAGTGATCAAGCGCCGCCAAATTCTTCTGGTGCAAGTTGTGAAAGAAGAGCGCGGCAACAAAGGCGCGGCTTTGACAACGTACCTGTCTTTGGCTGGCCGTTATTCCGTTCTTATGCCAAACACTGCGCGCGGTGGCGGCATTTCACGCAAGATCACCAATTCTGCAGACCGGAAACGTTTGAAAGCCACCGCTTCCAAATTGGAAGTGCCGCAGGGTATGGGCGTTATCTTGCGCACAGCCGGTGCCTCCCGCAGCCAGGAAGAGATTCAACGTGACTTCGAATACCTCATGCGCCTTTGGGAAAATGTGCGCACGCTCACGCTGGAATCCACTGCCCCCTGCCTCACTTACGAGGAAGGCAGCCTGATCAAACGCTCAATCCGTGATCTGTTCGACAAAGACACAAGTGAGATTCTTGTTGCTGGTGAAGACGGCTACAAAGAAGCCAAAGACTTCATGACCATGTTGATGCCCGAACAGGCTAAAAACGTGAAGCTGTATCGCGATAAAGTGCCCATGTTCACCCGCATGGGTGTGGAAGCTCAATTGGATGCCATGTTGCAACCTCAGGTGACTTTGAAATCTGGTGGTTACCTGATCATCGACCAAACCGAAGCATTGGTGGCGATCGATGTGAACTCTGGCCGTTCTACGCGCCAGCATTCGGTTGAAGACACGGCTACCCAGACCAATTTAGAAGCTGCCGATGAAGTGGCCCGCCAATTGCGCTTGCGCGACCTTGCTGGCCTGATCGTGATCGATTTCATCGATATGGAAGACAAGCGCAACGTGCGCAATGTGGAAAAGCGCCTGAAAGATGCTTTGAAAAACGACCGTGCGCGCATTCAAGTGGGGCGCATCTCGCATTTCGGCCTTATGGAAATGTCGCGCCAGCGCATTCGTGCCAGTGTTCTGGAATCGACCACACAAACATGCCCGACTTGTGATGGCCTTGGCCATGTGCGTTCAAGCTCTTCTGTTGCTCTCACCGTGGTGCGCGCGATTGAAGATCACCTGAATAAGAATTCGCGCAACCATTTGACAGTTAAGGTCAGCACCGAAACGGCGCTGTATCTGCTGAACACCAAGCGCGAAAGCATCAGCGATCTGGAAACCCGCTTTGGCGTCTCCATCACCATTGAGACCGATCACACGCTGGGCTTGAACCCTTGTGTGATCGAGCGTGGTGAGCAATCCAATCGCCGCCCGGCTGGTGAATCGGCTGTTCAACCTGATACGATTGCCCCAAGTGAAAATACGGACGAGCAAACGACCGCAGCTTCCCCTGACACCCCCACCAATGAAGAAGGTGAAGAGGGCGAAGGCAAAAAGCGCAAGCGCCGCAGAAGACGCCGTCGTGGTGGCTCATCAAACAACGATGAGACAGTCAATGCAGAAGGTGCAGACAATTCAGCTGATGCTTCTGCAGATGCAGATGCAGCTGCTGTCCCTGAAACGGCGGAAGCTTCAAGCGACAAAGACGCAGCGCCACAAGACGCAGCTGCGGAGACCGCAGAAGAGACCAAACCAAAACGCACCTCACGCCGCAAGAAGAAGGTGGAGAGCGCTGAAGCTTCTGACCCTGTGCCTGAAGAAACTGCATCAAACACCACCGATGAAACGGAAAAACCGCGCCGAACATCACGCCCTCGCAAGCCAAAGAAAGAGCCTGTTGCTTCTGAAGACGTTAAAGAAGACGTTCAAACCGCTGAAGTTGCGGCAAGGACGGAAGACGCTGGATCTGTTGAAGAAGCTCCAAAGCCCCCTCGTCGCACAACGCGTCGCAAGCCAGCATCAACAGAAGCATCGACTGCAGAAGCACCTGCGGAGACCGTTTCAGAAGCCGCTGACACGCCAACAGATGACGAGCCTAAATCTAAAAAGGGTGGCTGGTGGCAGCGCAAGTTCTTCTAAAGACCCGCGCCTGATCGCTTTCTGGCTCACAAAGAAAAACGGGCGACCCTCCCCCCAGATGGTCGCCCGTTATGCCAATATCCCCAATTTCAGTTCTGAAATTGTCCCCACATTCGATATTGGAAACCGTGTTATCTCGATTTATGCAGCACTGCTCAACGACGCATGCAACTCGCTGGCCTCTTCCTTGATGAAGGCCAACAGCGCTTTTTCGTTTTCGTGCTTTTCGCCATCACGCTGTATGCGCTCGATCGCCCAAGCGGCTTCATCAGGTGTTACCTTTGCTGCTTCATGGAAGCTCGCAGTCAGTTCTTCGTTTTGAACGCCGCGTTCACTGTCCAGAACACGGTGCAACGGGCGCATTTCTGCAAGAGCCGATTTCAACGAATTCACAGCAACATCAAACAGGCCATCGCCCTGCAAGAAATCATCTTTTGAGAGGACTGCAGCACGCGATGGCTCTGCCCCATCCAAAGTGGCAAGAAGATAGTTCCCAACAGCGCGGGCGAACAAGTCTGTCCATGCGGGATCATTTTCAAATTCTGCTGTTTGGTCGTTGAGTTCAAACAAGAATTCCGCTTCTGCTTTAGAAACAGCCAAGCCATTGTCACTGCCAAAGCCAAAAATCATGCGGCGCAGCAATTCAACGTCTGATTTACAAATAACCTGTTTTTCGCTCAAACGGCTTTCAGCCAAAGGCCCTTGGTTGTTCAAAATAGCTTCTGAAACTTGCGTCATAGCGAAAGTGAGCAAAGATTGAGGTGCAGATTTTGCAACTTCGAGCACTTTGACCAACATTTCCAGGCGCACAGGCCCATCGACCAAGCCATTGCGTGAAATGCAGTTTTTCAGCCATTCAGCGTTGTCTTCGCTGATATGCCCAACAGGTTCTGCTTGGTTCACAATATGATCGACCATCGCTTCGATGAAGAATTCATGCCAAGAGTGAGACTTGTCTTTTACAGCAGCATCAAGAGCAAAAAGCGATTCCGCTTCCGTCTTACAAAGCTTTGAATCCTTGAAATAATCCTGACGAAGATAGCGCACATCATCATCCAAAATGCGTCCACGCTCAATCATAGAGACCAGCTTGGTCGGAAGCTCAAGTTCACTCATGTTACGGCCCTTCCACCCTAATTCGTGACCGTCATCATGACAGTTACAAATTGAGATATTGCAAAAAGGTCTTGTTAATCATTTGTGAAATTTGGGTGGGGTTTAGGGGGGCGGTTTGATGGAGGTGCGCTGACGAAGCAATCAATTCGAATAAAGATCGTGCGAACTATTTGTAAGGTATCAAACCAACTAACAATTTGTGGATTCGAGGCTTGATGTTCCCTGCTATTCTTCCACCCAGTACTCCGCCTGATTACTGTGCATCAGCTGTCCAGGAGTGAGGTTTACAAGTTGTCGCCTTCTTGCAGTCGCCAAACTTCCAATATCCAATCTCTCTATCCCAATAAGCCAATAACCCGTAGTTATCGGTGAGCGGATATTGGCTTCGAGCATACCGTTCGTAAAATTGATTCATAGCATTTGGGTAGTCAATATTGCCGTTACCAACAGTATAGATAATATCTATCATTGAAAAAATCACATTATCATTAGTTGAGCGCGGATCGATAAATTTCTCTGGCGCTTCAATTAGTCGATTGGTGCTTGCTACTACTTGAAAATAGTTCCCATACTGATCCTGAAGTTGCCTGATCTTATCGTTAAGTGACCAGAGCTCACAAGTCACAGCTTTGATTGTGCGCGGGTTGAACTGGCGACATTTTCCACTTTGATTTTCGCTGGCAATTGCAGAACCAGAAAAAAGTATGGCAAGCAGCGCGGCTAAAAATATCGTCCGTTGTATCATCAAATCATTCTCCATCAACTTGAACAGAAATAGTATAACAATGGTTACAGCAAAATATCCATATCGTAATATTAGGTAGCTCTATTCCACCAAGTCAATCAGGCAGCCATCGTGCTAGACGGTTTAATGGTCGTGCCTGCGATGGCTTCCAACCAGCCCTTCCACACCTCGCTCGTAAACTTCGCCCTTGCCTTCCTGCCTCCCTGCTTGCAAGACTCCTGCTTGAGAGAATCCGTACGGGGAGAGTTTGGTTATGGATGTTAGAGCAGCGGTCGCTTTTCAGGCTGGTAAGCCTTTGGAAATTGCAACGGTTCAGCTGGAAGGCCCCAAGGCGGGTGAGGTTCTGGTGGAAATCAAGGCCACGGGCATTTGCCATACGGATGAATTCACCCGTTCAGGCGCTGACCCTGAAGGTATTTTTCCTGCTATCCTTGGCCATGAAGGCGCTGGCATTGTGGTTGATGTGGGCGCTAGCGTCACGTCTTTGAAAAAAGGCGATCATGTCATTCCGCTTTATACGCCTGAATGCCGCGAGTGCGAGTATTGCCTGAACCCGAAAACCAATCTTTGCCAGGCGATCCGCACGACTCAGGGCGCTGGTTTGATGCCCGATGGCAGCAGCCGTTTCAGCCTCGATGGCACCCCCATCATGCATTATATGGGCACATCGACTTTCGCGAACTTCACCGTTCTGCCTGAAATCGCCCTTGCGAAAGTGCGTGAAGACGCGCCCTTCGACAAGATTTGCTACATCGGCTGTGGCGTGACCACGGGCATTGGCGCGGTGATCAATACGGCCAAAGCGGAAGCGGGTTGCAACGCCGTGGTCTTCGGCCTCGGCGGCATTGGCCTCAACGTCATTCAAGGTTTGCGTTTGATCGGTGCCAACAAAATTGTGGGTGTGGATTTGAACGACGACAAAAAGGAATGGGGCGAGAAGTTCGGTATGACCCATTTCTTGAATCCGACAGGCATGGACCACCAAGAACAAGTTGATGCGCTGGTTGAAATGACAGGCGGTGGCGCTGATTATTCATTCGAATGTATCGGCAACACGAATGTCATGCGTGTGGCGCTGGAATGTGCGCACAAAGGCTGGGGCGAGAGCATTATCATCGGTGTGGCTGGAGCTGGACAAGAAATCTCCACCCGTCCCTTCCAGCTGGTGACTGGGCGCTCTTGGCGCGGCACTGCGTTTGGTGGTGCACGAGGGCGGACAGACGTTCCGCAAATCGTGGACTGGTATATGGATGGCAAGATCGAAATCGATCCCATGATCACCCACACAATGCCGCTGGAAGATATCAACAAAGGGTTCGACCTGATGCATGAAGGGAAATCCATTCGTGCCGTGGTTGAATTCTAGGACGTCCGACTTGGCCTCAAGACCTCAAGACTTGTTCGCGAAGACCGCAATTGCCATCTGCATTTGCATGGGCGCCACCGTTGTGCCTGCTTTCGCGCAAGAGGTGAAGCAGCCGACGGGAGATACAGCTGCGCCAAGCATCAAATCGCAAACAACAGATGCAGACGACGCGGCACCAGAAACGCCGGGAACGACTGAAACGAAGCAGCCTTCCCTTTCAGCGGAAGAGCAAGAACTGGACACATTGCTGCTTGGGCCGTGGGCCAGAATGACGGGACGGACCAACACAGCGTTGACCAATGAAGTGAGCAACAAAGCTGTGGCACGCTGTAAAACAACCATGCAGTTGAGCCGCTTGAATTTTAATTCTGATGTGGTGCGCGCTTTGCCCACAAACACGGCTCATCTGGTGGGTGATATTGTCTTTTACAGAACTCCAAAGGGCATACAGAGTTTAGACAACCGAAACGACACCTTGATATTGTTGCCGAAAGTGGAAAAGACCACAACGAATGGAGGACGGGTTGTCTGGCACCTGACCAACAACCGCTTCAGGGTTTTGTTGCGCTTCACCAATACCAGCAATCGCCGCGGCACCCATGAATTTGTGGCCACCAATGACGGCATTTACTTGCGTTGCATTCGCAGCCCCGCGTCGGCCAGCCAATAACAAACAGTGGTTTTGCATCCTATGAGCCTGCGAATTTTCATTGATGCCGATGCCTGCCCCGTAAAAGACGAAACCCACAAGGTTGCAGAGCGCTATGGTGTGGAGGTTTATGTGGTGTCCAATGGAGGTATGCGCCCTTCCCGTGACCCACGTATTCACAACATCATCGTAAGCGCTGGTGCTGATGTGGCGGACGATTGGATTGCTGACCAAGCCACCAAGGGCGATATTGTGATCACGGCAGACATTCCATTGGCTGCACGCATTTTAGAAAAGGAAGCGCACCCGTTGGGACCAACGGGCAAGCCATTTACCGAAGAAACCATTGGGATGGCGCTTGCGATGCGGGAATTGAAACAACACCTTCGCGAAAGCACCCAGAGCCAGACTTACAACAAAAGCTTTGATGCCAAAGATCGGTCCAACTTTTTACAAGTGTTGGATCGCATGGTGTCGCAAGGTTTGAAAACAAACGGATAGGACAGACGATGGAAACGGTCTCAACAGCAATCGCATTTGGCGGCACTCAAACCGTCCACACACACGCGTCTGAGGTTTGTGGGTGCGATATGACATTTGCTGTCTATATGCCACCACAGGCTAAAGATGGCCCTGTGCCTGTGCTCTGGTATCTCTCTGGCCTCACCTGCAGCCATGCAAATGTGATGGACAAAGGCGAATATCGTGCGCACGCCGCAAAACACGGGGTTGCGATTGTCTGCCCGGACACAAGCCCGCGCGGCGATACTGTGCCAGATGATGATGGCAATTGGCAGTTTGGCTCTGGTGCGGGGTTTTATCTGGATGCCACCGCCGAACCGTGGCGCAAGAATTACAATATGTATTCCTACATCACGCAGGAATTGCCAAAACTGGTTGCCGACAATTTTGCCGTTGATATGAAACGCCAAGGCATATTTGGCCATTCTATGGGCGGCCACGGCGCATTGACCATCGCATTGAAAAACCCCGAAACATTCAAATCCTGCTCCGCCTTTGCTCCCATCGTGCAACCCACAACAGCCGACTGGTCTTCAGGTGCATTTGCGAGATATCTCGGCGACAATCCTGAACTTTGGGCTGACTATGATGCGACACTATTGATCGAAAGCGGTGGCCGCTTCTCGGAAATTCTGGTTGACCAAGGCGACGCTGACGGATTTCTGGATGATGGCTTGCGGCCTTGGCTGCTGCAGGAAGCCTGCGACAAGGCAGGCATTCCCTTCACCTTGCGGATGCAAGCTGGATATGACCATTCCTACTTTTTCATTTCGACATTCATGGAAGACCACATCAAGTGGCATGCCGAGCGCTTGTAGATCGGCTACTTGAATATCTCGGGATTTTCTTCCGATTCTTGTTCTGAAACTGCTTTTTCGCGCAGAAACAAATAAATGCCCGATGACACGATAATGGCGATACCAAGCCACTTTAAGGCGTCGGGAAATTCACCAAACAGCCAGTAGCCCAAGGCGGTTGCCGTGACGATTTCCAAATATTGGAACGGCGCGAGAATGGACGCACTTGCCAAACGAAATGCCATCACCACCATGAGGTGGCCAACAGCGGCCAACGCACCGATGGCAAAGATGAGCAACCAACGAATGCCGAACTCGGGAATGTCTGGTGATGAAAAATCTTGCCAGTCCAACGTATTGCCGATGCTCAACACCAAAGTCAGCATCAAAACGCCGCCAATACCTGCCACAAACTGCATAGAAAGCGCATTGTCGTCCGCTGCAAATTGACGGGTCAAAATGAGATAGACTGCAAACAAAAAGGCGGTGGCAATGGGCATGAGCGAAACAGCGCCAAACACCTGATAGCTTGGTTGAATAATGAACATCGCGCCTGCAAAACCGCACACCACGGCAAAGCGGCGTCTCCACCCCACTCTTTCTTTTAAAATGATGACCGACAAAACAGTAAGGATGAACGGCTCGACAAAGAACACCGCAATGGCATCAGCAATGGGCATGTAGCGGAGCGTCGCGAAGAAGATCATCACAGCAAGGCTCATAATTGCGCCCCGCAAAAGGTTGATGAAAATCTGCTTTGGAAAAAGAGCTTTGGGCCCATAGATCATGAGGATCACAGGCGCGAGCAAGCAAGCTTGCACCAAGAAACGCCCAAATGTGGTTTGTCCAGCGGTGACTTGATAGTTGACCGCCAGAATTTTCGCCATGCCATCCATTAGAGGCAACAGCAACATAGCGATCACCATGAGCACCATTCCGCGTGCAACAGAGTTTTGGGAAACCTTGGTGGGTGGTGAACTAATATTGGCAGTCATGAGCGAGGTTCCCATTCAGCGCGGTCTCACCCAACGCGTGACACTCAGTTTGTCGCAAAAGCCAATTTGTTCAAACTAAATTCTGCGTCCGCACCCTCCAATTCGACAGACCCAAACCCCTCAACGGACACTCCATTGGGCACAGTCATGCGCTCCAGGAGCTCAGAGGAAACCAGAACCTGTACGCCATGTTCTTTGGCCACGCTTTCTATCCGGGCGGTCATGTTCACAGCATCGCCCAAAAAAGTCACTTGTCTTCGGCTGTCGCCACATTCCCCAACAACAACCGGGCCACCGTGCACGGCCGCGCGAAACTCTGGTCTGACGCCATATTCTTCTTTGAAAAAAGGTGCGCTTCTACGCATTCTTTGATCCAAAATCTTCAGTGCCTTCAAGCATCGCCCGTTTTTGCGTTTGTCATTGCCCAATGGCCAGGTCACAATCACCGCGTCTCCCACATAGGACACTACTTCCCCACCTGTTCCCACAATAGCGGTGTCGGCTTGGTAGAAAAATTCTGAAAGGTATTCGTGAAAGCGTACATTGCCCAGTTGGCGGGCCAAGCGGGATGATCCCACCAAATCGACAAAGAGAAAAATACGTTCTTCGTCTACGGGGCGGTAATAACGCCCGACAACAAGATTGATGAAGCGCTTGAAACCAATGACCGAAGACAATTGGGACAAGGTTACAAAAACAATCACAAACACCATACTAAACACGGTGTCACGCACTTGCTGCGGCATTGATTCTTCCACAACCAGCGGCAAACCACGCACATATTGGGTGAGCAGATCATTGCCCACCAAGCACACGCGTACAATGAGTGTGAGAACCAATATGCGAACAAGAAGGCCGGGCAAGAAAGCCACGCGTCTGATCCAACTGCGGCGTACGTTTCTGATGTAGAAATATTCGATCAGTGTAGAAATGAACCCGATGGACGCTCCGGTGCGAAAACCCTGCTGATTTTGGGCGCTTTCCACGGGATAAAAAACTGCGGCATAGGTTTCGCCTACAAGTCCGCTGAACACGGCGACCACCAAGGAAATAACGATTCCCTTTATGATCCACGGTCTTGAAGATTTGGCAGTGCCCGCTGCGATATCTTTCATGCCATCGCCTTGATCACATCACAGGCTGCGGTCATATCGAGTAAGCGCTTCGCGCGGCGCTCCATCGCTTCTTCGTCTTCCCCCCAGAGCGAAATATTCCAATCTTCATCCAAATGGGCCAGCTTCCAAGCTTCATCGGCTTCCAAATGGCCTTTGCAGACGGCCATGGCCAAAATGGCTGAACCCGTCAGCGTCATAACCACATGGGTTGCCGCCAATACTGCAGGTTCATTGATCTGTCCCACATGAACACTGAATGCTGAGAGGGATTCTGGCGGTTGATCCACATGCATCACGCCCGCCGCTAAAACAAAGCGTGCGCCCAGCGCACTCTGCGCCCAGTCAATCACCGGGTCCCACAACTCGTTTTGCTGATCGACCAATTGGTCGGGCGTTTCTGCCCGATAACATAACAAATCTGTTCCCGCGTAGCGGATGATATCTTCTTTCACAGCCTGCATATCGGTTGCCACACCATCAATGGCGGTGTTGATGAGGCGCGTGAACGGCATTGTCATTGGGTCAATGTGGTCAACCTGCGCATCCCATTCTTGGGCAATATGTTGCATGACCGTTTCGCTGTTTAATTCCAACAACGACTTGCTTGGCGTGCGCACAGGTCTGCCATCCAGCAGAACACGAAACAGTCCGTCTTCTTCTGCAACCGTGGCAGATTGGTAAAACTTTTTTGGCAACTGGCTTTCACGTGAGGGTTCGGCAACACGGGTTGGGCGATCGGGAATAGTGTCATCGCGTTCGCCAAGAATATCAGACATTTCGGTTTCCAGTATCTAATGCCAATGCGTTTAAACTAGGCGCATCATCAGGCAATTTGAAGTCCACAATTGTAAAGAATAGAGCCTAGGCCAAATCGTCTTCATCGTTCAGACCGTCCGCTTCATCAAAGGCAAACAAATTCCAACTTTGCACCATATGCGGTGGCAAAGGCGCGGTGATGTCAAGCATCGGCTGCGCTGGATCAGGATGAGGAATACGAATGCGTCTGGCATGCAGATGAAGACGTTTTTGGACTCCGCCCGGCACTTCGAAATTCTGCACGTAGAAATATTTTGGATCCCCAATGATGGGATGGCCCAGATGTTGGGCGTGAACACGCAATTGGTGCGTGCGCCCCGTGTGCGGCTTCATCTCAATCCAACATACAGAACGCGGCGTCGTATCGATCACCCGATAAAAGGAAACCGCGTGATCAGCACCGCGTTCTCCGTGGCGTGCCACGCGCATACGGTCACCATCCTCCGTTTGTTCCTTCACCAAATAGGTAGAGATGCGGCCCTCACGGTCGCGGGGAATACCCTGCACCAAGGCCCAATAGGTTTTGTCCGTATCACGATGTCGAAAGCTTTTCGTCAGTTCAGCGGCTGCACCTCTTGTTTTTGCAACCACCAAAACGCCGGATGTGTCTTTGTCCAAACGGTGACAAAGGCGTGGCTTTTGTCCGCCTTTGTCCCGCAGAGATTCAAGCATGGAATCCACAGAACGGTTGATGCCAGACCCGCCCTGCACTGCCAAGCCTGCTGGTTTGTTGAACACCATTACCTTTTTGTCTTCATACAAAATCATATCGCGCAACACGTCTTCATCGTGCCGGTCACGAATGGTGTTGGCTGTCATATGAAGAGGCTTTTCAGAGGCATCGGTATCAAGCGGAGGAATGCGCACCACCTGCCCTGCTTCCAGTCGTGAAGCAGTTTTCACGCGGCCACCATCGACACGCACTTGCCCGGAACGCAAAAGCTTCTGCAATTTACCGAAACCAAGACCTGGAAAATGAACTTTGAACCAACGGTCCAGACGCATTCCAGATTCATCGTCTTCTACGGTTTTCTGCGACACACCTGTGAGCGCCATATTTTAAACTCCAACAGGCACAAATGTTCGTGCAGCCCATAGCCCCACAAACACCGCCAAAATAGAAACAAACACACTGCTGCCCACATAAAGCGCTGCAGGCCCAAGCTCACCGCGTTCCCACATATTGGCCACGTCTAACGAGAACGCAGAGAAGGTTGTGAACCCGCCCAGAACGCCAGTCGTCAAAAACAAACGCCAATCACTTCCACTGACACCGCGACGTGCCAACCAACCAATGATAAAGCCCATCAACAAAGAGCCAACCACATTTACGATCAATGTCCCGAATGGAAACCCTGGGCCCAATTGGCGAAGAGCGGCAAGCCCCACCAAATGACGCCCTGCGGCCCCAAGGCCACCACCTAGAAATACAAGAGCAATGTGCAACATATTAAGCCGTTTAGCCGATTGCTCAGCGCATGGCCAATGAAAAGGACTTTCTCAACTCACAAAGCAAAACGGGCCCAATGGGCCCGTTTCAAAGTTCAATGTATGTTAGGTCTATTCGGCAGTGTCAGGCGACAACAATGCCTTCCAGATCACCGCACCAATTGCTGCACCAATCAACGGTGCAACCCAGAACAACCATAGTTGCTGCAAGGCCCAAACATCTGCAAACAAAGCAACGGCGGTCGAACGCGCTGGATTGACCGATGTGTTCGTTACAGGAATTGAAATCAAATGAATGAGTGTCAAAGCCAAACCAATCGAGATTGGTGCAAATCCAGCGGGAACAAGTTTGCTTGTAGACCCCAAAATAATGATCAGGAAGAATGCCGTAAGCAAAACTTCAATGATCAAGGCTGACATCATGGAAAACCCACCAGGTGAGTTGGCGCCATACCCGTTGGATGCAAAGCCCCCAGCGCCGGCAAAATCACTCTTACCGGACACGATCAAATAAAGGGCAATTGCCGCAAGCACACCGCCCACGAGTTGAGCCACCACATAAGGGAAAAATGACTTCCAATCGAATTTTCCAGCCACTGCGAGCCCCAATGAAACGGCCGGATTGAAGTGACCGCCTGATATGCCGCCAACGGCGTAAGCCATCGTGAGCACAGTTAAACCAAATGCCAAAGATACCCCAACAAACCCAATGCCGAGTTCTGGGTAACCAGCTGCCAAAACAGCGCTGCCGCAACCTCCAAATACCAGCCAGAATGTGCCGAAAGTCTCGGCTGCCAATTGCTTCCTCATAGTCTTCTCCTCACTTCCGTAAAAAATCTTACGTTACGTAATGTACGGAACTTAAAGTGACGTTAGGGAAATTGCAAATGTGACGTACAAAGGGTGTGGAAAGTCTTGATTAGGAACCAGTTTCACGCTCAGCGCGGAGTTTCGCCCAATAGTCGATGCGTTTACCGATATCGCGTTCAAATCCACGATCGACGGGGTCGTAAAACTTCTGACGCCCCAAACGTTCGGGGAAATAGTCTTGTCCTGAAAAGGCGTCGGGTTGGTCGTGGTCGTACAGATATCCCGTGCCGTAGCCTTCTTCTTTCATGAGCTTTGTTGGCGCATTCAATATGTGTTTAGGGGGTGGCAAGGAGCCTGCCTCTTTGGCAACCCGCATGGCAGATTTGAAAGCCACATAAAGCGCATTGGATTTCGGGGCTGTCGCCAAGTACACGCAGGCTTGTGCCAATGCCAATTCGCCTTCGGGCGAGCCCAAATAATCATAGGTGTCTTTGGCAGCATTGGCGACCACAAGTGCCTGAGGGTCGGCCATACCTATATCTTCGGACGCCATGCGCACCAACCGTCGCCCCAAAAACAATGGATCCTCACCAGCATCCATCATACGCGCCAGATAGTAGAGTGCAGCGTCAGGGTCAGACCCCCTCACCGCCTTGTGCAAGGCGGAAATGAGATTGTAATGCCCATCAGCGCCTTTGTCGTAAATCGGAGCGCGGCGCTGCAAAACATCTTGCAAGCTTTTAGCGTCAAAAATTTCATCAGGTCGTGCAGCGCGCCAAGCTTCTTCTGCCAGAGTGAGAATGGCTCGACCGTCTCCGTCTGCCATGCGCACCAAAACATCGCGCGCTTCTTCATCCAATGGCAGCGGTCTTGATTCCAGTTCTTCGGCCCGTTCGAGCAGTGCCAACAAGCTGTTCTCATCATGGGCGTGAAAGGTCAGCACTCGCGCGCGAGACAAGACCGCAGCATTCAGTTCAAACGACGGATTTTCCGTTGTCGCGCCCACAAGCGTGATGGTTCCGTCTTCCATAACAGGCAAAAAGGAATCCTGTTGAGCCTTATTAAAGCGGTGAATCTCATCCACGAACAAAAGTGTTTTCACACCATTGCCTGCTCTCAGACGCGCGGCATCGAACACTTTCTTCAAATCGGCAACGCCTGAAAAAATCGCCGATATTTGTTCGAAATGGTGTGCGCTGTCATCAGCAAGAAGGCGGGCAACGGTGGTTTTACCTGTTCCGGGCGGCCCCCAAAACACCAGACTGCCCAAGGAGCCCGACTGCAGCATACGGCTCAACACGCCTTCTTCACCAAGCAAATGATCTTGCCCCACAACCTCGCCGAGGTTTTGGGGACGCATACGATCGGCCAATGGGCGATCGCTGTTGGAGCTCACATCTGCTGAAGAGTTTTCTCGAAAAAGATCAGCCAAAAGCGTGACCCTTCATCGGACATATTCTTCGTAACGTCTGCCGTTGCGCTCCAGTGCGAACTCCCAGCCTCGCCCTCCAGCCTTAGACAATTCATCCAGCTGGTTGGTGGAAGAAACTTCTTCTTCGTTCACTTCTAGAAGAATGTCGCCAGCGCGAAAGCCAATGCGAGATGCGGGGCTGCGGCGTTTCACTTCCAAAACAACAACGCCGCGTTTGTCCGTGCTCACACCAATTTCTTGCGCAAGGCGTGGAGAAAGGTTTGCAACTTTCAAACCTGTGAAGGGAGATCGTCCGCCCACAGTACGGGTATCTCTGGCTGGCTTTTCAGGAGCCGTGTTGAGAGCAATTTGTAATTCTTTTCTCGTGTTCCGAGACAGCACTGAAAGCGTAACAGAACGTCCAACACCGGCGGTGGCCAGCCGGTAACCTAGAGCATCGGCATGATCAACCGTCTTGCCGTCCACAGTCAAAATCACATCGCCTAATTTCAAACCAGCGGCCTCTGCTGGGCCGCCTTTGCTCACGCCCGCAACCAACGCACCGCGCGGTCTTTCAAGGCCGATTGAATCTGCAATGTCCGATGTGACGGATTGAAAGCTCGCGCCAATCCACGGGCGTAACAAACGGTCACTCCCGCCGCGAACGCTTTCCAAAACCACTTTCACCATGTTGGATGGCACTGCAAAGCCAATGCCGTTGGAGCCGCCGGACTTTGTAAAAATTGAAGTGTTCACGCCAATCAATCGGCCTTGCATATCCACCAATGCACCGCCGGAATTGCCGGGGTTGATGGACGCGTCTGTTTGAATGAAAAACCCGAAATCTTGCTTGCCCTTTTGGCTTCTGGCCAATGCGGAAACAATACCGCTGGTGACCGTTTGCCCAACCCCAAACGGGTTGCCCAAAGCCAACACGAGGTCGCCAACTTCCAAATTCTCTGAATCGCCCAATGGCACAACAGGAAACGTGCGTTCGACATTCATCTTTAAAACGGCGAGATCAGACTGCTCATCGATTAATTTAATCTCGGCGGGATATTCTCGTCCGTCCGCCAGTGCCACCTTTACTTCGCTGGCATTTTTTATGACATGGTGGTTGGTGATCACAATACCATCTTCACCCACAATAACCCCAGACCCAAGCGAGCGAGACGTGCGTTGACGCTGACGCCTGCCGAAGACATTACCGCCAAAAAACTGCTCGAAAAACGGGTCGCCTGCGAAGGGCGATTGGCGTTGTTGCACGCGCACCGCCGCATACACATTCACCACTGCAGGAGCTGTTTTCTTGACCAATGGTGCAAATGAATAGCGCAACTGTGCATTGTCTTCAGGCACCAGCTTCAATTCAGAAGACGTGCCACGCAATGCCGATGACGCCTCTTGAGCAAAGGCTCCGCTTACAAAAATACCACTAAGAGAAACCGCTAAAATCATCGATTTGATCAACGGCCAACGAGACTGAACGAACATGAAAAACTCC
This sequence comes from uncultured Rhizobiaceae group bacterium, assembly GCA_937958815.1. Lineage (GTDB taxonomy): Bacteria > Pseudomonadota > Alphaproteobacteria > Rhizobiales > Rhizobiaceae > Pseudahrensia. The sequence continues at coordinate 59,649 of CALGMR010000010.1, forward strand.
AAATACGACCCGAGGACGATTCAACTGTTCCAGAGAGTCTAGACCAAGCCATTCATGTGGCAAAGGTGTGTTTCACTCGTTGGCAGAACATAAATGTGATGTTCAAAGCCCAATATTCGCAAATATTGCCCTGCGCTGCTCTGTGCATAAAGAATAAAAGCGATTTCAGTTTGAGACGTGACACCGTTAGGGTGTTTTCAAATTTGAGACGTCAGCCAAGACGATCTGGGGTAAAAAACGTGAAAAATCCACCAAAAAGTCCAGAAAACAGATATGTCAACGACTTGAGACGTTTCAGCTTTGGTCAAAACCAAGCTTTAGGTCTGCGCGGCATCATTGTTCCTGTTGGACTTTCCATTCTGTTCCTAGCCTTGGTCGCCGTGTTCATCGGCAGCTCGTACACTGGGCTGGGTGAAGAAACCCTGCTCATTGTGATTGCTGCGGTTGTTGGTGGCTACATGGCGTTGAACATTGGCGCCAACGATGTGGCTAACAATATGGGACCTGCTGTTGGTGGCAAGGTGCTGACCGTATTTGCAGCTGTTGCCATTGCCGCGGTTTGCGAAACCGCTGGCGCTTTGCTTGCTGGCGGCGATGTTGTGGCCACAGTTTCCAAAGGCATTATTGCACCAGGTGGTGAAGTGTCGGTTGAGCAGTTTCGCTACCTCATGTTGAGTGCTTTGTTGGCTGCGGGTTTATGGATTAACTTGGCCACAATATTGAGTGCTCCTGTTTCCACCACACACTCTATCGTCGGAGGCGTATTGGGTGCAGGTATCGCCGCAGCAGGTGTTGGCTTGGTGAATTGGGGAACGATGGCAGCAATTGCTGCGAGCTGGGTGATCTCGCCTGTCTTTGGCGCGATGGTCGCCGCGATGCTATTGTTCTTCATCAAAGTGAAAATTCTGAACGTGGACGACAAACTGGCAGCTGCACGCAAATGGGTTCCTGTTCTCATCGCCCTCATGGCTGCTGCATTTGCAGCATACATGTCCATGAAAGGTTTGAAGAAGATCTGGAAACCATCCCTGATCGAGATTGTGTTGTTTTCCATTTTCTGTTTTGCAGCAGCCTATTTTGCATCTCGCCCTTACATTGCAAAACGCACGTTGGGTTTGGAGAACCGCAAGAAAGACATCTACCGCCTGTTTGATCTGCCATTAATCATCGGTGCAGCATTGCTGTCTTTTGCTCACGGTGCCAACGATGTGGCGAACGCTGTTGGCCCCCTTGCCGCAATTGTTTCCACCATTGGCGACACCAGTGAAATCGCCAGCAAAGTGTCGATTCCATTGTGGGTGATGGTTGTGGGTGCCTTCGGCATTGCGCTTGGTCTTGGCTTGTTCGGCCCGAAACTAATTGCTGTTGTGGGTGAAAAAATCACTCGCCTGAACTCACCACGCGCCTATTGCGTGGCTTTGTCTGCCGCAGTCACAGTGTTGATCGCGACGACGCTTGGCTTGCCCGTTAGCTCTACGCATATCGCTGTGGGTGCTGTGTTTGGTGTGGGATTCTTGCGGGAGTTTTCAGAAAACCCAAACAAAAAGAAGTTGCGCCCAGGCCACAAACTCAATGCCACAGCTGAAGATGCGTTTGCCACCAAGGTCAATCGCCGCAAACGACGTTTGGTTCGTCGCAAATTCGTGTTGTCGATTGCTGCAGCCTGGGTGATCACCGTTCCGGCATCAGCCTTGTTGGCCGCAACTATTTACGGGCTTCTGCAACTTCTTTGATCCAGGGTGCAAGCGCTTCAAACTGTTTTATGAGCGCCAGATAATCTTCGCGGTGCACAACTTTTAAGGCGTCGCTCAACAAAGCCCAATGGCGCTCCCGTTTGGCCATTTCGGGCCATTCATCCACCTGTTCTTTCACATGCACTGGATAATAAGTTACGGGCACGGCTTGCTTGCCGTCGTCGGTTTGTTTGTTGATGGACACGGTGAGTGGAAAATCCTCTAAAACTTTGCCGTTCACCCCAGCCTCCTCAAAGCCTTCACGCAGACAAGCCTCTGCATGGTTCTCACCAGACTTCATCAATCCCTTCGGCAAAATCCATCGCCCACGCGTTTGTGACGTCACAAACAAAACGGCGATTTGATCGCCCTTAATGTCGAATGGAATTGAACCAACTCTGTGCATATAGAATCCCCTCTTGTGTCAGGCCCACAGCATAAGGGGTTTGGAGGCTGGTGCAAATGTGGCGTTTGAAGCAGGCACGCAAGGAGCAACCCGATATTGCCACACCTTAAACCATCTTCCGCTCAATCAAGCTATTCCCCAATGCAATCAGGGCATCTTTGCGGGTGATGAAGTCGATATCCAATTCCTCTCGCGCGCGGGTTCCATCGACCTGATACATGCGCCCTACTTCAGGCAAAATGCCTTTTACAGATTTGTTGAACACTGACAAAATGCGCACCAGCCATGCGGGTGATTGGAATTTCGGGAGTTTCTTCCCTCTTTCGGGAAATGCTTGTCTGAGAGTTTCTGCGATATCGATCATCTTCATCGTGCCTGCAGACAAGAGATAGCGTTTGCCGTTGGCCACATCGCGCTCCATGGCGTTCACATGTGCCTTGGCAACGTCCCGTACATCCACGATGCCGAAACACAGTTCTGGCACGGCTGGAAACTTTCCATCAAAGAACTGCTTGATCAGCGTTCCCGAAGTGCTGATCGTATCGTCCAAAAGAGGACCAACCACAAAGCTTGGGTTCATGACTGTGAGAATTGGCCCACCATGTTTCTCCACATCGTCCCATGCGGCCTTTTCAGCCAGTGTTTTTGACAGGGCATAAGCTCGAATGTCATCTGCGTCCGTGTTCGACCAATCGGCCTCCGTAAACACATAATCAGGCGTATTTTTCACGCCGTTGGTGATGGACACGGTGGAAGATGTGAGCACCACTTTGGGCACACCCGCATTGCGGGCATGGTTGAGCACACGCAGCGCCCCACCCTTTGCCGCTGGCACGAGTGCCATTTTATCGTCGGGCTCCTCCATAGGAAATGGCGACGCGATGTGCTGCACGGCAATGCAATCGGCCATTGCCGCGGCCCACCCTTCGTCGCTTTCCAAATCCAAGGCCACGAGTTCAAAATTTGAGGGGTTGTGGCCAAGGCTTGCATAGAGCGCCTTAAGCTTTTCCGCCTTTGCCATACTGCGCACGGTTCCGCGCACTGTGTATCCCCGCGACAGCAATTCATGCACCACATGGCCTGCAATAAAACCCGTTACACCTGTCACAAGCACTGTTTTGGTCATGTTTTGGTCTCACAGGCTCGGCTTCTCACATCAACTCGCGCTAAAAATCGCACCAAGGTTGTGCGTTTTTAGGCACTTACTTTAATTTAGATGATGATACACCGTGAATCAAAAAGGGCTGCCTGACAATACGCCAAGCAGCCCTTTTACTTTAAACTTTGTGGTCGCTTACGCTGCGGTTTCTTCAGCAGCTTCTGCTGGCATTGCAGCTTCTTCAGCTTCAACGCGTTCGCGATCAGCTTTGCCTTTGGCGTCTACATCGCGCTCAACGAGTTCGATCACTGCCATCGGTGCATTGTCACCGTAACGGTAGCCTGCTTTCAAAACGCGGGTGTAACCACCGGCGCGATCTTTATAGCGTTCAGCCAATACAGAGAACAATTTCTTCACTGTTTCAGCATCTTGCAACTGGGAAGCTGCCTGACGACGTGCATGAAGATCACCACGTTTGCCAAGTGTGATCAGCTTGTCGACGATGGAACGCATCTCTTTTGCTTTTGGCAGAGTTGTTACGATCTGCTCATGAGTCAAAATCGACACAGCCATGTTCTTGAACATTGCTTTACGGTGACTGGCTGTACGGTTGAGCTTGCGCCCTTGTTTACGGTGTCTCATATGCCTTCTCCTATCTTATTCCGCTCTAGGACTTAAGGGCGGGATTTAAACTCTTGATGCTGAAAATCAGCATCCATTTGTTGTCATTGCCGCCACAGCGGCAATCCAGACAATTGAACTCGAGCACTCATTAAACATTCAGTTTTTGGCTCTGGATCGCCGTTGTTACGGCGATGACAGATGTGAGTGCCCAATTTCAGTTTAGTATTGGTCTTCGTAGCGTTTTGCGAGATCTTCGATGTTCTCTGGCGGCCATGCTGGGATTTCCATGCCAAGATGGAGGCCCATTGTGGCCAGAACTTCTTTGATTTCGTTCAGCGACTTGCGGCCAAAGTTTGGAGTGCGAAGCATTTCGCCCTCTGTCTTTTGGATCAAATCGCCGATGTAAACAATGTTGTCGTTCTTCAAGCAGTTTGCAGAACGCACAGACAATTCCAACTCGTCGACCTTTTTGAGAAGCGCAGGGTTAAAAGCGAGTTCTGTCACTTCTTCCTGAACAACTTCTTTTTGTGGCTCTTCGAAGTTTACGAAGATAGACAGCTGATCCTGCATAATGCGCGCAGCATAAGCCACAGCATCGTCAGGGCTTACAGAACCGTCTGTTTCCACAGTCAAAGTCAATTTGTCATAATCGAGAACCTGACCTTCACGTGTGTTTTCAGTCTTATACGAGACTTTTCTCACAGGTGAGTAGAGGCTATCAACTGGGATCAAACCGATTGGAGCATCTTCCGGGCGGTTACGCTCTGCAGCCACATACCCCTTACCAGTGTTGACGGTGAATTCCATACGGATTTCAGCTTCATCATCGAGTGTGCAGAGCACAAGTTCAGGGTTCAGAATTTCAATATCGCCAACAGTCTGGATATCACCAGCAGTTACAACACCAGCACCCTCTTTGCGCACAACCATGCGTTTCGGGCCCTCGCCTTCCATACGGATGGCAAGTTCTTTGATGTTGAGAATAATGTCGGTCACGTCTTCACGAACGCCCGGAATGGACGAAAACTCGTGCAGAACGCCATCGATTTGTACAGCCGTTACAGCCGCACCTTGCAGTGAAGACAGCAAAACGCGTCGCAGAGCGTTGCCAAGTGTCAAACCAAAACCGCGCTCAAGCGGCTCAGCAACCATTGTGCCTTTAGTGCCGGAAGAATTCACTTCCAGTTTGTTTGGTTTGATCAGTTCCTGCCAATTTCTATGGATCATGGAAAAATCCTTTATGAAAGCGTTGTTACCATCCACTCGTAACAACAATCGTCGTAGCCCCGCGAAATGGATGTCGGGGCTTTAAGAAGCAGATTAAACGCGGCGCTGTTTGCGCGCGCGGCAACCATTGTGCGGCACTGACGTTACGTCACGGATAGACGTAATGACAAAACCAATAGACTGAAGCGCACGAAGCGCGGATTCACGACCTGAACCAGGACCACTTACTTCAACTTCCAAAGTCTTCATGCCGTGATCTTGAGCTTTCTTGCCCGCATCTTCAGCAGCAACCTGCGCCGCAAATGGCGTAGACTTACGAGAGCCCTTGAAACCTTGAGCACCAGCAGAAGACCAAGAAATGGTGTTGCCTTGCGCGTCGGTGATTGTGATCATTGTGTTGTTGAATGTTGAGTTGACGTGAGCCACGCCTGACGCAATATTTTTTCTTTCGCGGCGTTTAACGCGAGCGGCATCTTTTGCCATATGTCAGTCCCTTTTATGATATAAGCGCCGCCGTAATTCCGGCGGCTACACCTGAAAACCTCGATAAGACAACGCCAGCATTCCAGCGGTGTCCTGCTCGAAATTGAATTACTTCTTTTTACCTGCAATCGCCTTCGCAGGACCCTTGCGGGTGCGTGCGTTGGTGTGCGTGCGTTGGCCGCGAACAGGCAAGCTGCGACGATGGCGCAAGCCACGGTAGCAACCAAGGTCCATAAGACGCTTGATGTTCATGGACACTTCACGGCGAAGGTCACCTTCAACCATGTGATCACGGTCGATGATTTCACGAATCTGCAAAACTTCAGCGTCAGAAAGTTCATTCACGCGGCGTTCCGCAGGAATATTTGCTTTTGCGATGATGTCAGCAGCATGTTTTTGACCGATACCGTGAATATATTGCAGTGCAATCACAGTACGTTTGTTAGTTGGAATGTTAACGCCAGCGATACGAGCCACGCTGATCTCCTTGAAATTATGTCGTTTTTCAGGTTTTAACCACCTGTTCGACAAGTTGTATTCTTGCAATATGCGAACTATTACGGGCAGTAAAACCCGAAAACGACCGTTCCGCGCATCTAAGACACCCGAATCCGATCGCACAATTGTCGCGAATTGTTGAGCTTATCTAGGCCCATTCGCTTCGTGCGTCAACACCAACACGGAGTCATTTTTGAGACCGCGATGGGCAAAGTAAATTTCGCCCTTGCCCCGTTCCAAATCGGGGTCAAATGGAGCTTAAAACGCCGCGAATTTCTTCGCTAACACCGTCGATAGATCCCATGCCATCGACAACCCTAAGTTTGTCCTTGGCATAGTAATAACCGATCAATGGCGAAGTCTCTTTGTAATAAACCTGCAAGCGCGTGCGCATGGCGTCTGCATTGTCGTCTGGGCGGCGCTTAAACTCGGTGGAACCACACTTATCGCATGTTCCTTCGGTTTCAGGTTGATTCAGTGTGTCGTGATAGCCTGTGCCGCAATTTGAACACGTGTAACGGCCAGCCACGCGCTCCACCATTGCATCATCGTCTACGCGAAGTTCAACTACAGCATCCAGTGCGGTGCCGCGTTCGGCCAGCATGGCTTCGACTGCATCTGCTTGAGGCAAAGTGCGCGGGTAACCATCTAGAATGAAACCGTTTGCGCAATCATCCTCGTCGATACGGTCTGCAACAATCGCGTTCACCACATCATCGGATACAAGATTGCCCGCATCCATGATCGCTTTGGCGCGCAGACCTGTTTCGGTTCCAGCCGCCACAGCGGCCCGCAACATATCCCCCGTGGAGAGCTGCGGGATTTTGTGTTCTTCGACAAGACGCTGGGCCTGTGTTCCTTTGCCCGCCCCTGGAGGGCCCAAAAGTATCAGTCTCATTTTCTACGCTTGCTCCCCCGAGCTTTCTTGGTGCCGCCACGCGTTGTTGGTTTGTCGCCACCACGCAGTTTCGACTTTGCGATCAATCCCTCGTATTGCTGAGCGAAGAGATGGCTTTGAACCTGTTGAACGGTATCCATCGTCACACTCACCATAATCAGCAGCGACGTACCACCGAGGAAAGCTGAAATACCGAGGTTCGACAAGAACATCTCTGGGATCAAACAAATGAACACCAAATAAAGCGCACCCAGAACCGTAATGCGAGTCAGCACATAGTCGATATAGTCGGCTGTGCGTTCACCCGGGCGAATGCCAGGAATGAAACCGCCGTGAGACTTCAAGTTATCAGCGGTCTCTTTTGGGTTAAACGTGATCGCTGTGTAGAAGAATGCGAAGAAAGCGATCAACCCACCGTAGAACATCAAATAGCCTGGCTGTCCCCGACCAAGGAAGGTTGAAATTGCAACCACCCAGTCAGACTGGCCTTCGGTTCCAGAAAATCCTGTCATTGTTGCAGGAAGCAATAGCAGAGACGAGGCAAAGATAGGCGGAATAACACCAGCAGTGTTGAGCTTCAAAGGCAGGTGCGAAGAATCGCCCTGGAACATTTTGTTGCCAACCTGGCGCTTTGGATACTGGATAAGCAGACGACGCTGTGCACGTTCAATGAACACGATGAATGCGATCAAAACGATGATCGATACCAAAATGGCCAACATCACCAAAGTGGAAATTGAACCTGTGGAACCAGCATCAAGAAGCTGAGCAATCGCTGCAGGAAACGCAGCCACAATGCCTGCGAAGATGATCAGCGAAATACCGTTGCCGATGCCACGTGCAGTGATCTGTTCACCCAGCCACATCAGGAACATGGTACCACCGACGAGTGTGATCACCGTGGTCAGAATAAAGAACCAGCCGGGGTTCAACACCATGCCTTCGGCATTGGAAAGACCTATCGCGATGCCGTAAGCCTGCGCCGTGCCCAAAAGAACAGTGCCGTAGCGTGTGTATTGGTTGATGACCTTACGCCCCTGCTCTCCATCTTTCTTGAGAGCTTCAAGAGATGGAACCACAGATGTCATCAACTGCATGATGATCGACGCCGAAATATAAGGCATAATGCCAAGCGCGAAAATGGCCAGACGTTCAACCGCCCCACCCGCAAACATGTTCACGATTCCCAAAACCCCTTGGCTTTGGCGCTCAAAAGCAGCTGCAAGCTGGGCAGGATCAATACCAGGAACGGGAATGTACGTGCCCAAACGATACACAATCAAAGCGAAAAGCGTGAACCAAAGACGTTTCTTCAGGTCTGTCGCTTTCGAGAATGTCGAGAAGCTTAAGTTAGCGGCGAGTTGCTCGGCGGCTGATGCCATTTCCGTCTCCCATCAGCCCCAAATCAGCGGCTGGTAAAATCTTATTGCGCTTGTCTTAAAGCAGGCCAGTCAAATGCGCAAAAGGTGAATCATGTTTTTTCAATATGGGTCGATTGGCTGTGAATACCAGTGAATTCTTCCACAGGCACCTGCAAAGTGAAAAACCCAAGCTGAAAACGTAAAAAAGCCCGAGACCAGCCCGGGCTTTTTCAATCTAGATCGTCTAAGAACTACTTCTTTTTAGCAGCCGATTTTGCAGCTTGTGCAGCAGCAACTTCAGCGGCTTTCGCAGAACCAGACTCAAGCACTTTTACGGAACCACCAGCTTTTTCGATGGCTGCGATTGCACCCTTCGAAGCACCAGCAACCTCAAGCGTGATCTTGGACTTCGCTTCACTGCCACCCAAAACGCGAACACCGTCACGAACGCGGCGAATGACGCCTGCTTCTTTGAGAACTTCTGCAGTGATTGGCTTCTTAGCGTCGATCTTTTTAGCTTCCACAGCCTTTTCAAGGCGGGCAATAGAAACTTCATTGAAATCAGAAGCAAACATTGCGTTGGAGAAGCCGCGCTTTGGCAAGCGACGGTAGATAGGCATTTGCCCACCTTCGAAACCATTGATCGCCACACCTGAACGAGACTTTTGCCCCTTCACACCGCGACCACCAGTTTTACCTGTGCCAGAACCAATGCCGCGGCCTACGCGTTTGCGATACGGTGCTGCACCAGCATTATCGGAAATACCATTGAGTTTCATCGAACTTACTCCTCAATCACGCGCACAAGGTGCGAGACTTTGCGGATCATGCCGCGCACGGAAGGCGTATCTTCCAAAGTGCGACGACGATTCATTTTGTTCAGGCCCAAACCGATCAAAGTCTGTTGCTGGTCCTTAGGACGGCGCAACGGGCTTCCGATTTGCTGAACTGTTACTGTTTTCTTATCAGCCATGATAATTCTCCTACTCTTCCGAGCCGATCAGGTCACGACGACGTGCCTGAAGTGTAGAGAATTTCAAGCCACGCTGTGCAGCAATGTCTTTCGGGTGCATTTGGCGCTTCAAAGCATCAAATGTGGCACGAACCATGTTGTATGGGTTCGAAGAACCGAGAGATTTTGCAACAACGTCAGACATGCCGACTGTTTCGAAAACCGCACGCATTGGACCACCGGCAATAATACCAGTTCCTGGAGGTGCCGAACGAAGAACCACTTTACCCGCACCGTGACGTCCGTTGACATCGTGGTGAAGTGTGCGGCCATCGCGCAACGGCACGAAAATCATGTCACGCTTTGCAGCTTCAGAAGCCTTACGGATCGCTTCCGGCACTTCTTTTGCTTTACCGTGACCGAAGCCAACGCGGCCTTTTTGGTCGCCAACAACTACGAGAGCAGCAAAACCGAAACGGCGGCCACCCTTCACAACTTTAGCAACACGGTTGATGTGTACGAGCTTATCGACGAAACCGTCGTCCTGCTCTTCTTCCCGACGGTTGTTACGTCCGCCTTGTTGGGGTCTCTGTGCCATATCCTGTTCCTTATTTTTTTCCGGTAGCACAAACATAAATCGACTGAACAATTTCCCGCGCACGGGATTAAAACTGTCGACGGTGAAGGGGCTTAAGCCCTCTTAGTACTGTCCCGCAACACCCAAAAGACTGCTGCGGGAAGAATTTTTATCAAAACCAGTTCCAAAAATTAGAACTGGAGACCACCCTCACGGGCTGCTTCAGCAAGAGCTTTGACGCGGCCGTGATAGAGGAAAGCGCCACGGTCAAAGACAACGTCTTTAACACCAGCTTTTGAAGCGCGCTCAGCAATCAATTTGCCAACAGCCTGGGCTGCTGCAACGTTGCCGCCATTGCCTTTGACATCTTTATCAAGCGTAGAAGCTGCGGCAAGCGTGTTGCCGTTGGCATCGTCAATAACTTGAACATAGATGTTGGCGTTGGAACGGTGAACGCTCAAACGTGGACGACCACCAGCAACCTTTTTGAGGCTTCGGCGAACGCGTGCAGCGCGGCGCTGCTTTGTAGAAAGTTTGTTTGCCATGATGGATTACTTCTTCTTGCCTTCTTTGCGGAAGATAACTTCGTCCGCATATTTAACACCCTTGCCTTTGTATGGCTCAGGTGGACGGTAAGCGCGGATCTCAGCAGCCGTTTGACCAACAACTTGTTTGTCGTGACCTGTGATCACGATTTCAGTTGGTTTCGGGCATGTGATTGAGACGCCTTGTGGTGGTGTGTAGACAACCTCGTGGCTAAAACCAAGAGAAAGCTGGACATTGCTGCCCTGCATTGCTGCACGATAACCAACACCGTTGATTTCAAGTGTCTTCGTGAAACCGTCTTTAACACCCACAAAGATGTTTTCGATCATTGTACGGGACATGCCCCAGAATGAACGTGCAGCCTTTGTGCCGTCCTTCGGCTCAACAGTTACAACGTTGTCTTCCAGTTTAACCAATACCTGATCGTTGACGGTGAAGTTCAACTCGCCCTTAGGGCCTTTAGCTGTGACAGTCTGTCCGACCAGCGATGCGGTCACTCCGTCTGGAACACTGACCGGCTTTTTACCAATGCGTGACATTGTTTTCTCGCCTGTTTCTTGTCTGAACCCTTATCGGGTTCGAAAAATTGAAATTAAGTGGGTCTGCAAGATTAGAAAATCTGGCAGAGCACCTCACCGCCTACATTCTGGTCACGCGCATCATGATCAGCCATAACACCTTTAGGTGTTGAAAGGATCGCAATCCCCAGGCCGTTGGCCACGCGTGGCAGAGTTTTTACAGATGAGTACACACGACGACCGGGCTTCGATACACGCTTTATCTCGCGGATAACCGGAGTTCCTTCGTAATATTTCAGCTCGATTTCGATGTCGGCTTTGCCGTTGTCGAAATCAGTGCGTGTGTAACCACGGATGTAGCCTTCTGCCTCGAGAACATCGAGAACGCTTGCGCGAAGCTTGGAAGCAGGTGTGGACACCTTGCCCTTACCACGCATCAGGCCGTTGCGGATACGTGTGAGCATATCGCCAATAGGATCGTTCATCATAATCGTACGTCCTTACCAGCTTGACTTCACGAGACCGGGAATTAGGCCAGAAGAGCCTAGGTCACGGAGCGCGATGCGGGATACACCCAATTTACGATAATTGCCGCGCGGACGACCAGACACTTCGCAACGATTGCGAACACGTGTTTTGGCGCCATTGCGTGGCATTGCGGAAAGCTCGAGCTGAGCTTTAAAGCGTTCTTCAATTGGAAGCTCGCGATTGGACACGATCGCTTTCAATTCTGCACGCTTTTTCGCGTGTTTAGCTGAAAGCTTCTTACGCATGTTGTTCTTTTCGATGGCACTCACTTTTGCCATGGGTTCATCCTTCTAAAACGTTTGCCGTTACGACTGGGCACTATTGCCCTTCTGCACCTCGGGGAAGCTGCTTACGCAGCTTCTTCTTTTTCCTTTGGTGCAGGGAATGGGAAGTTGAAAGCGCGCAACAATTCACGAGCTTCATCATCCGTTTCAGCCGTCGTACATACGATGACGTCCATGCCCCAGATCTGATCTACCTTGTCGTAGTTGATTTCTGGAAACACGATATGTTCCTTGATGCCCATGGCGAAGTTGCCACGACCGTCAAAGCTTTTTGGGTTCAGACCACGGAAGTCACGAACGCGTGGAAGTGCGATTGTGATCAAGCGATCCAAGAACTCATACATTTGAGCGCCACGAAGTGTTACCTTCGCGCCCAAAGGCATATCTTCACGAACCTTGAAACCCGCAATGGATTTCTTAGCACGTGTTACCATTGCCTTTTGACCAGCAATAAGTGTCAAATCATCTGCAGCAACCTGAGCTTTTTTGGAGTCTGCAGTAGACTCACCAACGCCCATGTTGATGACGATTTTGTCGATACGAGGCATCTGCATCACGTTTTTGTAGGAGAATTTCTCCTGCATCACGCCACGTACAGTGCCGTCGTAAAATTTCTTGAGCCGTGGCTCGTTAGCTGCATCAGCCATCGATCAAATCTCCTGAACGCTTGGCGAAACGCACTTTCGTGCCATCGTCGTTTGTTTTGATACCAACGCGTGTCGGCTTGCCATCTTTAGGGTCTGCCAAAGCCAGATTTGAAATGTGGATTGAAGCTTCCTTAGCAACAATGCCACCTTCGCTGGTTTGGGACTGTTTCGTATGGCGCTTGACCATATTCAACCCTTGCACAAGCACGCGATCGGTTTTTGTGATCATTTCAAGAACAGTGCCGGTGCGGCCCTTGTCCTTGCCGGACAGCACTACAACGCTGTCACCCTTTTTAATCTTGTTCATCGACTTATCCTTATCCGCTCCGCTGGGGCGGCTCCTACAGCACTTCTGGTGCCAGTGAGATGATCTTCATGTGTTTCTTTGCGCGCAATTCACGAGGAACTGGGCCAAAGATACGTGTGCCAGTTGGCTCACCTTTACCGTCGATCAAAACAGCTGAATTGGAATCAAAGCGGATCACGCTACCGTCAGCGCGCTGTATGTCTTTCGCAGTGCGGACAACAACAGCTTTCACTACGTCGCCTTTCTTGACACGGCCGCGTGGGATAGCTTCTTTAACGGACGCAACAATAATGTCGCCTACGCCAGCATATCTACGCTTTGAGCCGCCAAGCACTTTGATGCACATGACACGGCGCGCGCCGGAATTGTCGGCAACGTCCAGGTTAGTTTGCATCTGAATCATGGCTATTCTCTTCTATATGTTTGAGACAAAGTCTCTTTGCCATTTATAAGGGAGCGTTTTTGCCCCCTACCCTTTGGTGTGAATTTTGGGAAAGAGCCTTAGCTCTCTACCACAACCCAACACTTGTCTTTTGAAATTGGCTTGCTTTCCTGAATGGAAACCAAATCACCAACCTTCTTCGCGTTTGTTTCGTCGTGCGCTTTGTAGTTCTTTGAACGACGAACAACTTTCTTAAACAACGGGTGGTTGAAGCGACGCTCCACTTTCACCACGACTGTTTTGTCGTTTTTATCGGAAACGACTTTGCCTTGTAGTATGCGTTTTGGCATTTCTTATTCCTTACGCGTCCGCAGTTGCGGTTTCGGCCTGCTTTACGCGGGCGATTGTCTGAATACGGGCGATATCGCGGCGTATCTGACGCATACGTGCGGTATTTTCCAATTGGCCTGTGGCACGTTGGAAACGCAGATTAAACTGCTCTTTCTTCAACTTGACCAGTTCGTCTTTCATCTGGTCTTCGCTCAGGGCGCGAATGTCGCTGGGCTTCATTGCCTCAACCTTTCAATGTTCGTTTCGGCGCTTTCGCGCTTAGTCGCTAATTCGTTGCACAAATTTTGTCTTTACAGACAATTTCATGGCACCGAGACGAAGTGCTTCGCGGGCAATAGGCTCGCTCACACCATCAATTTCAAACATGATCCGACCAGGAGCCACGCGAGCAGCCCAATATTCTGGTGAACCCTTACCCTTACCCATACGAACTTCGGTCGGCTTCGACGAAATCGGGAGATCAGGGAAGATACGGATCCATACACGACCAGCTCTTTTCATGTGACGCGTGATTGCGCGACGAGCAGCTTCGATTTGACGTGCATTGATACGATCTGGTTCGAGGGCTTTAAGCCCGTATTGCCCGAAGGTCAACTGTGTTCCGCCCTTGGCATTGCCATGGATACGGCCTTTGTGGGCCTTACGGAATTTTGTGCGTTTTGGTTGCAACATTATTCTTTACCTCGTTTCCGGTCTCAGCCGCTGTTAGTTGCGCGGAGGACGACGGTTTCCACCGCCACCGGATTCCTGGGATTCAATCGAACGACGCTCAGACGCCATTGGATCATGTTCCAGAATTTCACCTTTAAAGATCCAGACTTTCACACCACAGATGCCGTAAGCTGTATCAGCTTCAGCTACACCGTAGTCGATGTCTGCACGAAGCGTGTGCAACGGCACACGGCCTTCACGGTACCATTCCATACGCGCGATCTCAGCACCGCCAAGACG
>CALGMR010000011.1 GCA_937958815.1 uncultured Rhizobiaceae group bacterium
GCGAGCCATTCCTTGTCCAACCAGCACATCAACCTGACGTAGCTTCAATACGATCTCTTCGGGTTTGTGGCGCTTTCTTGCCATCTTCAGTCCTCCTTTTACTCAACTATAGGATGGACCAATTCAATGAGGGAGGATCACAGGCTTTGTGCTTGGTTCTTCCAAGGTCAACTCAGTGCTATTGATGAACGACCGATCGACCGTTCGAACCAGTTCGATTACCGCCTCGTCCGCTTCTGGCGCGATGCGAACTTTGCCTTTGCCAGCGCGCGCGTAGTGCGAGTTTGCCGTCCGTGAGCTAGCATGGCCCATCAACGCAGCAATCAATAAATCGCGATCGAGTGCACCGACGAAATGTAGTTTCATATCAGCCGCGAACTGGTGGCGTAGATCATAGAGCTCGTATTTCGGTAGTCTCAAAATTCTGCAGGTATCACGCAAAAGGCGCTGGCATGCGTCTCTCTCGATCTCCCATTCGGCATCGCTCATGGCTTCAACATCCGCGCCCAATAGCGCAATGCCGCGCTCTATGTTCGGTCCGACGAGATCCCAATCAGATTGTTCATCGTAGTGGTGATAGCGCCAAATGCCGCATCCGCGACCGTCACCAGTTTCGGATTTCGCATTTCTGATAAAGATGGATCCACCATACTTGCTGACTTCGATTGATAAAGTCCGGGCCTCAATAGGACGGATTCCGGTCCACCACCCCAGTAGCAGAAGGCCGGTCAGTCGTCGACGTCGGCTCGAACGAGATATTTCGGCGAAGTGATTTAACAGGATCTGAAAATGATCAGGATCAAATTTCTGCAGCGACTTCGACTTGCATGTCTTGCGGCCTTGGGAGCCCTCCTTACCGTTTTCAGACGCATCAGTGATAAGCTTTCTCGCTGTGACGATTGCAATTGCCGTCATGACCAGAAGCTGTCTGCGCTCGGATGCGTCACCTCGGAGCTGAGCCACTAGAAATAACGCCACAGCGTTCCGGTATTGACGCTGTGAGCTGCTGCCAACGGTCTGGATGCGCCCAAGTACATACAGAGCGAACTCGATTAATTGGGCGGTCCCGGCATCTCGCTCCAAGGCGTTCTGAAACTTCTTACCGCGCTTGCAATATGCACGCATCGTGCTCGGATTGGCTTCATCCAACCACATCTTCAATTTAATGACCTTGGTGTGCGGATCATCAAGGCCAGAAAACATTGGGCGCGCATTTGGCGCATGGGTGCGAGGATGATCCCGGTCATCTTCGAGCCGATATCCTTCTGGCAAAAGTGAGCTTGCAATCTGCAAAAAGTCGTCAACACCTATGTTACCCGACGGTTCTTCCGACGGGGCTTTTGGCTCTACATCAAGATCGGAACTGGGTGTTGGCGACATTGCTTCAAGCCTCCTTTGCTTGACGACTTTATGAGAAATTCAGCTGACAAAACTGTCGAAATCGACAAAATCTTCGCTGTTATTTGATGCGCCAGAATTTTTGACAAAACCGACAGAACTGCCGAAACGACAAGCTGGCAGAGCGTAACAGTGCCCTGATCAGGTTTGGTCCGGGCTAACTTTCCGGCGAGCATAGGCGTCGAGAAACGACTTTGTCAGCGTTATCTGCTTGCGCGGACGCCCGACAGCCTCGACCGTAACTCTCTCGATCGTCGCAACGCCGTGTGAGATCAGCGAGGTTTCCAGTTTTGTAAATTCTGCCGCGGTGATACCGTAGAGGCCAGGCTGACGCGCCAGCGCCCGGGTCGAGACCCTATCTGTATCATGTCGATCAATGAGGGCTTCCACGAACCGCAGGCCCGCCGGCTTGGCTATTCCTGTAGTCTCGCGATTCAATATTGCATCAAGCGAGGTAAAGTAGTGGTCCTTGAAAAGGTGGATGGCCGTAGCTATAGCTTCGCCGGAGACTCGCATTTGCGAATTGTCTTTTGCAGTCAACGGAAAGCGCCGCAAGTGGTCAGCCCTGTAGATTACCGAAATTGCGCCGGCAATTCTCACGATTTGACCAGATGCACGATCAATTGCCGCCGCCAGGCCGGGAGCGGCTCCGACATTCTCCCGACGAAGGTCGTCTTTTGCCTTCTCAGCGGCCTCCCAGCCGGTGCTGTCGACGTCGATAACGTCTGGTAAGATCATACGCCGAACGTTCAGCAAGCCTTTCTGCAGTGCGTCGACCGATTCTAAGCAAGGCTCTCCGTCGAATGGTTCGACCGGACCGTTGGCGAGCGAGAGCAGCAAGCGTCCCGTCAGTCCATCACCCTTATCGAGACCAAGTTCGCCGACCCGCTCCGTCACGGTTGCGCCGAGGAGTGAAGCTGCCATTATTCCACTTAAATTAGTCTTCACCAGCTGCTTACGCTCGAACATCTGATCATAACCTTTTAGGACCAAGTCCCGGAATGCTGTGCCGTTCTTCCCGCTGAATTTATCAGCCACTTCATCGCAGACGAGGGTGATGCCGCATTTACTGGCCACGGATGCTCTAAACAAACCCTCCGGAGTGAAACTTGTGACGACCACGGGGTAATCACCGAGACCGAGCGAAAACGGTTTTGTTTCCTCATCAAGTTTGGGCCACTTCGCTCCGATCGCGTCCGCGTCAATGCAAGCCTCACCATGACGCTTTAACCGCGCCTTGAATACTGCCTGACATCCTGCGTCAGCATGGTCCGGCGCACCGACATTTTCTTCTTCGTAGATCTGCCGCAATGGCTCTTCAAAGAGTGCAAACGGGCGCGATTTGCCAGCTCCTGATGGTCCAATAAGGACTGTGTGCAAAGACGTATACTCGAAACGCGAGGGCGAAATGCGGTACTTTGTTCTCGTTCCTAGCATGCCAGCGCATAGGACGATCAGAAAGGTTAACAGGAATCGGGGATGCGTACCGATCGCCTTCGCCGCATTAGCAATCGTTCGTGTAAATGACGGACCAAGTCCTTTCGGAGAAAATTTCAAATCTCTCTTCACCTTGGGCGGGAGAAACGGTTCAAAAATATCGTCATCGTGCATTGTGTCGTGGTTCATAGCGGATCTCCTTGAGCAGACTAATGATGGTGAGGTATTGGGCACAAAACGAACGACCGGTGAGAAGAGCCCCAAACTGTCCGAGCGCGTGTGCTATGACCAAGCTTGCTATGCTGCAAGCTAGCTTGAGCCATCGCGCCGACTGCTTTGCATCAGCGGTGGAAGGCTTTCGAGGAATTGCGTTAGGTCTTGAGCGAGAACAAGCGTGCGGCCATTCACTTTGCGCGCCAGCAGTTCGCCGCGCCCAATGTGCTCATAAATAGTCGTGCGTCCGAGGGACGTAAGTTCGCAAACTTCTTTTATAGTGTACGCAAGACGCATTTGGGTCGGTGCTCCTATTTGAAGACCAACGATGCGCAGAACCAAGAAGAGATAACAACTTGAGTCTCAGTCATCGAAATTGGCTGCGAAATTCAGGTGATTCAAATACTGAAAGTGGACAATAACGTGGACAGGAAGAGAAAATTTTCTTATAAAAATTATATAAATCAATAATTTATCAAATTAAAGTGGCGGACAGACAGGGATTCGAACCCTGGAGACGGTCACCCGCCTACACACTTTCCAGGCGTGCGCCTTCGACCACTCGGCCACCTGTCCGCTGTATCGCCCTGACTGGAATATCAGAGAAGGTCTTGAAACGGGATAATCCCGATGGATGTTAGAGTGACACTCCGAAACGAAAACAAAAGACCAAATGTCATCGCTATGCTTCTTGAGAAGCGGCCACGGTATACACATAAGCGTGGCCAGTTTTCAACACTAAACTACCGGTGATCGGCCAAAACTTTGGCCACGTTGAAATCTGGTTGAAAATTGCTGGTAACACGCTCCTCAAATAGTTAGATTGTCATGAAAAGGTGCGATTGACGTTGTGCCTGCTGACAAAAACACGGATCAAGCATTGTTCAGTTTTGTATTTCGTCTCTTGGGACTTGTTATTCTTGCTCTCGCTTTGGTTCTGGCAGTGCTGGATATAACGCGAAGCATCACAGCGAGTTCCTTGATTTTAACGTCGCTTGGCGATGCATGGGCGGGATTTAATCCCGTCAGTTTTGAAGCAGCAAAAGAGGCCGTCACCACTGCGCTTCATCCTGCAATGTGGGAAAGTGTGATCGCTTTCATTTTGATGTTGCCGAGTTGGTTTGTGTTTTGTCTCCTGGCAATGGTTCTGTTGTGGCTAGGGCGCAAGAAGAGCAGCCGTTTTGGACGTTTTGCCAGCCGCTAAAATAGATACAGGGAAAGAAGTGTCATGTTTTTAATTGATCGACTCACGAGCAAAATGAAAATGCCGACGACTGAAACCGCCATGCCTGGCCGTGAAGAAGCTCTGCCCACTTCAGAATTTCACCACGTCAACGGTCGGCCCATAGCTGCAGCTGTTCCCGATGGAATGGAAGAAATTTTCTTTGGCATGGGCTGCTTTTGGGGCGTGGAGCGGTTGTTTTGGGAAAAGCAGGGTGTTTGGGTCACTGCTGTTGGCTATCAGGCCGGCGTGTCACCAAACCCGACTTACAATGAAGTCTGTACCGGATTGACCGGCCACAACGAAACTGTGCGTGTGGTATTTGATCCAGCTGAAATTTCTCTTGGCCAATTGCTCACGCTTTTTTGGGAATCCCATAATCCAACACAAGGTATGCGACAGGGCAATGACACGGGAACGCAGTACCGTTCTGGAATATATGCAACATCTGCTGAGCAAAAAGCTGCAGCGGAAGAATCAAAAGCGGCTTATGCAAAGGCGCTGGCGGAACAAGGGCGCGGCACCATCACAACTGAAATTCTAGATGCGCCTGTGTTTTATTATGCCGATGAATACCATCAGCAATATTTGGCCAAAAACCCGAATGGATATTGCAATCTCGCAGGAACAGGAGTGGCATGTCCCGCGCCACCTCAATCCTAGCCCTCGCAACTTGAATGAATCTGAAAGCGTTTGATGAATTTTGTGGGTTGCTTCCAGCTACTTCCATGGTGGTTCAGTGGGGCGGCGCGCATGTTTGGAAAGTTGGCGACAAGGTTTTTGCCCTGTGTGCCCCATGGGGCGACGAGGACGGAGGTGAACGCTGGAAAGTCGTTTTCAAAGTCAATGATCTGGCTTTTCAGATTTTGACTGAACAGTCAGGCATTCAACCTTCTCCCTATCTTGGACGGTTTAAATGGGTGCAGTTGGAAAATGACGCGGCAATGAATGATGGTGATGTGCAAGCCTACATTGAAGCGGCACATGCCATCATTTCCAAAAAGCTCACGCGCGCAAAACGCGCGGAGCTTGGCTTGTAGTCGTTTATTAGCGCAAACCCTGTATTGGTCTGAATGTGGGCAATGCCACTTTTTCGATGACAACAGAATCGATTGCACGCGCGGCCTGAGAGGATTCAGCGGAAGAGACATACGCTTGCCCGCTTCTGGAGCGGCCTGTTCCGGGTGCATTCAAAACCACTCGGCATTGGCGTGGAAGATCAGCCAATTGGATTTGGCGCTTTGGCCGACGTTTCTTTGGCTTTTCGCCCTTTTTTGGTTTGCGCGGTGGGCCGTAAGCCACTTTAAACCAATAATCCATGCTGGCTTTGTCGCAACCGTATGATGGCACGGGCGCCTGTGGTTTACACCCCGGGGAGCCTGCAGGACATCCAATGCGAATGTGGAAGTGGTAGTGGTGTCCAAACTGGGCACGCACTTTCCCGAGCCATTTAGGACGGTTTGGGTTTTGACGGCACAATTCGCGCTTGATTGTCGGGTGAACGAAGATGCGTTCCACATTACGATATTGCGCAGCAGTGCGAATGATACCCGCATGCGCTTTCGTAAAACGGCGTTTGTCAATTTGTTGATTGGTCAGTTTGCCGTTGCTGCGCCTTGCAAGCATGGATGTCGCAGAAAGCTGCTCGCGCTCTTTGCGGCTCAATCTGCGGTTGGGCATAGGTGTCAGCCAAACATCGGCATCTAACCCAGCTTGGTGGGATGCATGGCCTGTGAGCATCGGCCCACCACGGGGCTGAGTGAGATCACCCACCAGCAACCCGTTCCACCCAACCTTACGACCATCGACAGAAAGCCGCTTGACCAGTTGAATGAGTTCGGGGTGCGCCCAATGGCGATTGCGCGACAGGCGCATGGCCTGCCAAGTGGCGCCATCATCAGGCAGCTTTTCTGCACCAGCCACGCAGCCTTTGGCGTAAGAGCCAAACACAGCAGGTTGCAATGCGGCCCCATCACGTTTTGCGCCAAACAGATTTTTGGCTGCTGTTGCTGCATGTGCATGGGTGCTTGGCAAATCAGCTGCAGCAAACGAGCTTACTGCGACTGTGGTTGCTATGACCAAACTTGGAAAACGCATTTGAAGAACCTCATGAAATTATAAAATTTCAATAGCCATGAACTGTGCCGAATCAGTGGCACAGGTGTTGTTCTTTCAAATACCCCGAAACTGGACAGACGGCCAAATCACGAAACGCCAATGTAAAATGCAAAGCGGCGCTCGTGGGTTTTTAAGAGGATTACCCTCGCAATACACCACCAGTAGATTTCTCAACATTTGCAACGATCTTAGCAGTAATTGCGTCGATCTCTTCGTCAGTCAGGCTTTTGTCCATCGGCTGGATTGTGACCTCAATCGCAACAGATTTTTTGTCTTCTCCAAGCGATGGGCCTTCAAACAAGTCGAACACTTTTACATCGGTGATGAGTTTTTTATCTGCGCCAGAAGCCGCCCGAAGCAATGTGGTTGCATCTGCTGTTTTGTCCATCACAAACGCGAAGTCGCGACGAACGGCTTGCAGTGCTGACATGGTGACAGCGCCTTTTGAACGATTGGCTTTTTTGCGTGGCGCCGGGATGGCTTCTAGGTTTATTTCAAAACCACAAAGTGGGCCAGCAACATCCATAAGCTCCAACGTCATGGGGTGGAATTCACCGAACGTTCCCAAAACGACTTTGGGGCCAAGTTTCAACGTTCCGCTTCGACCCGGGTGAAACCACTCTGGCCCACCTGATTCAATCTGCACTTTGCTTGGGTCCATGCCGCAAGCTGCAAGAACCGCAAGTGTATCTTCTTTCGCATCAAAAACACCAACTTGTTCTGTAGCACCAGACCAATGACGTCCTGATCCTTCTAGTTTATGAGCGCCGCGTCGAATGCCTGATGCTGTGCGAATTTGATCTGATGGCTCAGCACCTTGATAGACATGGCTGACTTCAAAAATCGCAAGGTCGCCAATGCCGCGATCCACATTGCGTTTTGCGGCAGCCAACAGGCTTGGCAACAGGCTTGGGCGCATGTCCGACATATCAGCAGCGATGGGGTTGAAGAGCGACAGCTCTTCTTGTCCGCCACCGAATGCTTCTGCGTGGTTTTTTGGAATGAAAGAATAAAGAACAGCTTCGCTCATGCCGCGCGCAGCAAGGGTGCGGCGTGTGTTGCGGGTGCGCGATTGACCCGTGGTCAGAATTTTCTGCCCAACAGCGCCCATGGCGGGCAGGGGTTGTGGCTCGATATTGTTGATGCCATAAATCCGCATCACCTCTTCCACAAGATCGGCTTTGCCATGCACATCCGGGCGGTTTCCCGGAACGGAAACAGTGAGAACGTCACCAGACCCTTCAACACCAAAACCAAGGCGTGTGAGAATGTCAGCAGACTCCTTTGATGAGACATCAATACCTGTCAGCCGCTTCGTTTCGCTCACTGGAAATTCGATCAAGAGATCAGGTTTTGGAACCGTACCGGTTATCGAAGCCTCGCTGGCGGTGCCGCCGCAAAGGTCGATCACCAACTGTGTGCCAAGCGCCAAACCATCTTCCATGAAGCTTGGGTCAACACCCCGCTCAAAGCGATAGCGCGCATCAGTGATGATGCCGAGGTCGCGGCCTGTTCGTGCGATTGTCAGTGGGTCCCAAAGGGCAGATTCCACCAACACATTTACAGTGTCGTCAGAACAACCAGACTCTTCGCCACCCATGACACCTGCAAGAGATTCAGCACCATTGTCGTCGGCGATGACAAAGTGGTTTGCAGTAAGCGTGTAAGTTTTGCCATCGAGCGCCAGAAATTCTTCTTTGTCTGAAGCACGACGCACAGCAAGGTTGCCTTTGACTTTATCCGCATCAAAAACGTGAAGCGGACGACCCCGATCGAAGGTCACATAGTTTGTAATATCCACCAACGCTGAAATCGGACGCAAGCCAATAGCCTTTAGGCGCTGCTGCATCCATTTGGGTGATGGGCCATTCTTCACACCGCGCACAAGTTGCAGTCCAAAAGCTGGGCAGAATTCTGCTGCACCTTCTGCACCAAGATCAACAGAAACCGGACAAGCACCTTCGCCAGATACTTTTGTTACAGCTGCTGTTTTAACCGAGCCAAGTCCAGCCGCGGCCAAGTCTTTTGCAATGCCGGATACGCCAAGTGCATCCGGACGGTTTGGCGTGATGCCAATTTCAATGACGGGGTCGTTCAATCCTGCATAGTCGGCAAAGGGCGTTCCAATTGGAGCATCTTCCGGCAAGTCGATGACGCCGTCATGATCTTCGGACATTTCCAACTCGCGCTCGGAACACATCATGCCGAAGCTTTCCACGCCGCGAATGTTGCCGACACCCAATGTCACATCAATGCCGGGCACATAAGTGCCAGGGCCAGCAAAGGCACCAATCATACCTGCACGGGCATTGGGCGCGCCGCAGACAACCTGCAAGGGTTTGCCGTTGCCGGTATCCACAGAAAGCACCTGCAATTTATCGGCATCGGGATGGCGTTCAGCGGTCAAAACCTTGGCAATGGTGAAGGGTTGGAACGCGGAACGATCATCCACATCTTCCACCTCAAGCCCGATCATTGTGAGCGTCTCAACAATTTGATCAAGCGAAGCGTCTGTTTCCAAATGGTCTTTCAACCAAGAGAGCGTGAATTTCATGTGTCTATGCTTTCTTCTTCGGCGCAGCTTTTTTTGCTGGTGCCTTAATCGTACGCGAGGTGGAGAGGCTTAATTTCTTCGCCTTTTTAGCTCGTTTCTTTTTGCGCTCTTTCAGCTCTTCAAAAATAACGAAGCCAATATCCAAACCATCATCAACAGGTTCATCTGCTTTCAAAACGGCTTTGGTGAAGGTCAAAGCCAATTGGGTTGCATGCACCACGTGGGCGATTGGGTTGCCATTGGGCAAAACACCGTCAATGCGAATAATATCCCCTTCGCCCGGCAGCAGACCCATAACTTTCATCGGGCCAGCAGCAGTAAAAGTTGTAATTTCGAGCGCTTCTTTTTCAGGATCAATATCCTGCTGCAAAGCAAAAATGTGTTTGGCAATCTCTTGGGCTGCTTCTTCAGCTTGGTTGTCACAAGCCGCCTTCCGCCAATCTTTTTTCTTAGGCGCGGCGCGATCGCCGGCCCGAAATTCGGAAGCCATATGAGCAAAGTCGCCTTTGAGGAGCGCTGCGTCTGAAAAGCGTGTCATCCGCTCAACCCTCCAAACAGGGTTGGCATGTCAAGTGGGCGGAAACCGTAATGGTCGATCCAGCGCTGATCTGCTTCAAAAAATGGACGCAGATCTGGCATGCCATATTTCAGCATAGCGATACGATCAATGCCGATGCCCCACGCGAAACCTTGATAAACATCTGGGTCGAGACCCGCATTGCGCAAGACATTCGGATGCACCATGCCGCTGCCCAGAATTTCCATCCAGTCTTCGCCTTCACCAAATTTCACTTCGCTGCCCGAGCGATCACATTGAATATCGACTTCAAGGCGTGGTTCCGTGAACGGGAAGAAGGACGGGCGGAAACGCATGTCGATATTGTCGACTTCAAAAAATGTCTTGCAGAATTCCAGCAATGTCCATTTCAGGTTCGCAATATTGGCCTTCTCGTCGATCACCAAACCTTCAAGCTGGTGGAACATAGCCGAATGAGTTGCATCACTGTCTTGGCGATAGGTCTTACCGGGAATAACAATGCGGATCGGTGGTTTCTGATTTTCCATCGTGCGGATTTGCACGGGAGACGTGTGCGTGCGCAAAACACGGCGTTCACCTTTTTCATCTTCATTGAAGAAAAACGTGTCGTGCATTTCTCGCGCTGGGTGACCTTCTGGGAAGTTCAGCGCTGTGAAATTGTAATAATCGGTTTCAATGTCTGGCCCTTCGGCAACAGTAAATCCCATATCGGCAAAGATGGCGGTGATCTCGTCCATCACCTGGCTGATCGGGTGAATGCGGCCCGCTTCCAATGGATTTTGACGAACGGGCAGGGTGACGTCCACGCGCTCGCTGGCAAGGCGTGCTTCAATGCCTGCACGTTTCAAAACGTCTTTGCGAACATTGATTGCGTCGGTGATTTTGGTTTTCAATCCATTGAGCAATGGCCCCATGGTCTGGCGTTCTTCGGCGCTCATTTTGCCAAGCGTTTTCATTTGCTCGGAAATAGAGCCTTTCTTGCCGATGGCGCCCACGCGAACGGCTTCAAGTGCGTTCTCGTCTGCGGCGCTCTCAATGTCTGCCAGAATGGATTTCTCTAGGGAGTCGATGTCGCTCATGGATATGCCTTAAAACAAAAAGAACCCGCGTCAGCGTTAAGCTGCCACGGGTTCCAAATTATGTCACTCTAATTGGAAGCGCGGGTCAGCCTTTGACTGCGCCTTCAAAAGCGTTCGGTGTTGTGTCTTTCAAATATTCAAGTGCCTTTTTGGCAGCTGCAGCAACGGCAGCAAATGCTTCCGGCTGGTTGATTGCCATATCTGAAAGGTTTTTACGGTCCACTTCGATGCCTGCTTTTGTGAGGCCGTCGATGAGACGTGAATATGTCAAACCGTGCTCACGAGCAGCAGCGTTGATACGCTGTGTCCAAAGTGTACGGAATGTGCGCTTGCGTGCCTTACGGTCACGATATGCGTACTGTTGTGCTTTCTCAACGGCCTGCTTTGCAGTTTTAATCTGCTTACGACGGGCGCCGTAATAGCCCTTGGCTTTTTTGAGAACTTTTTTGTGTTTTGCGTGGGCGGTAACGCCGCGTTTTACACGTGCCATGATCTAAACTCCTGAAATCTCGGTTGTTGCGGCTTATTTGCCTGCGTAAGGCATAAATTTCTTGATGACGCGTGCGTCTGGCTCGGAAAGAACCATTGTGCCACGTGCATTGCGGAGAAATTTGTTAGACCGCTTGATCATGCCGTGCTGTTTGCCGGCAGCTGCTACTTTCACCTTACCGGTGGAAGTCACTTTAAAGCGCTTCTTAACGCTCGACTTGGTTTTCATCTTGGGCATTTTGCACTCCTTCAACACCGCATAGAATAAGGGTTTTGCCCTAACGATGTTCTTGTTCGTTTTGAAAAAAACAAAGCCGCACAAACCAATAGCGAGGCTTTTCTGCATTTTGAACCGCCAAGGCATGCCCTGCCTGACCGCTCTGTAAGCAGCGGTGATGTAGACTCAATTGCAATGAAACGCAAGTCTTTGCCTGCGCCAAAATGCGGTTTATGAGTTTGTGACAACCACCAATAACGGCTCACACTCAAATGCTTCTTTCACGCACATTTTTGGCCGCACTGATATTTATGGCATTCGTGCCGTTTTCATGGGCGCAAAGCACCAAAGACCCTGTGATTCCGAATTTCTGGGATCCTCAAGAGCGGGTGGTCAAACCGGGGTTGCAAGGCGTGCAACGCATGAAGTTTTTAACGGTGACGGATTTCCCGCCATTTTCCTTCATCGACAGTCAAAAACAACTGCGCGGTTTCCACGTGGATTTGGCGCGCGCCATTTGCGCTGAATTGAATTTGACCAATGTATGTCAGATACAGGCAATTCCATTTGAAGAGATTGAGCGGGTTTTAAAGTCTGGTGGAGCAGAGGCCGCGCTGGCAGGTCATGCGATTACTGCCCAATCGCGTCAGCGCTTTGGCTTTTCGCGTCCCTATTTTAGATTACCTGCAAGGTTTATTGCCAAGCCAGCAACCGGTCTTTCAGAGCCGTTGGCAAAAAGCTTGGTGGGAAAAACACTGGGCATTGTGGTCGACACAGCACATGCAGCCTACGCCAAAGCCAATTTTGGCAACACGGCATTGCGACAGTTTGATTCCATCGGCACAGCTATGGCAGCGCTTGAAAAAGATGAGGTGGCAGCGGTGTTTTCAGATGGATTGGCTTTGTCATTCTGGATTCAAAACAAAGGGGCACAGGCGTGTTGCGAATTTGTGGGCGGCCCCTATTTGGACGAAACCTATTTTGGTCGGGGTTTGGCGGTGACTTTGGCTCCCCAAGAAACCGATCTGGAAATCGCGGTCAACTTCGCTCTGCGCTCTATCAATGACAAAGGCATATTTGGCGAACTCTATTTGAGATATTTTCCAATCAGCCTCTATTGATAAAAGCGTTCTTGTTACTTTTGCTGGATAAACGGAACTTTTAAAGACCAACCCAGTTGGGCAGGGCGTTCGTCCTGCCACTCGCTGAGGCCTATAGTCATGCCATCATGGCCAAGTTCAGGCTGATCGATATACGTTCCAAACAAGCGATCCCACCAAGGCAGGTTGAACCCATAAT
Source organism: uncultured Rhizobiaceae group bacterium (assembly GCA_937958815.1). Classification (GTDB taxonomy): domain Bacteria; phylum Pseudomonadota; class Alphaproteobacteria; order Rhizobiales; family Rhizobiaceae; genus Pseudahrensia. Next base: position 12,565 of record CALGMR010000011.1, read on the forward strand.
TGGAATCCGTTTCGTCACCAATTGCAGAATGGTGCACACGGTGCATGTCTGGTGTCACCAATACCAATCGTAAAACGCGATCCAGCCACAAGGGCAGTTTGGTATTGGAATGGTTGAACATCGCACAACCATTCAACACAATCTCAAACACAATCACTGCAACAGCCGGTGCGCCAAGAGCCACAACCCAAGCGGCTTTCCAGATCATCGACACGACAATTTCAATAGGATGAAATCGAATGGCCGTGGTCACATCAATGTCACGGTCAGAATGGTGCATACGGTGGAAGCGCCAGAACAACGGCACCTTGTGCGAAAGCACATGCGACAGCCAAACTGCAAAATCGAGAACGATGAAACTGACCAATACGGCCAACCAGAAAGGAATATCGATCAGGTTGAAAAGTCCATGGCCAGAGCTTTGCGCCCAAAGTGCGAGGCCAACAGCAGCTGTTGGAAACAAGAGCCGCACCAAAACACTGTCCAAGACGACGATCGCAATATTGGTTGTCCAGCGTTGCCCTTTCGCCATTGTCAGCTTTCGCCTTGGCTTGGCCCATTCTGTAAAAGCCAAAACAGCAAACAGGCCGAGAAATACACTCAGTCGAACAGCACCCTCATGATCCGCTATCAAAGACTGCAGTTCCATATTGCGTTATCCATCCTGATGTCGTGCACGTGCTGCAAGCTCAAGGGCTGCGCAAGTGAGTTTGTCGAGACCAAGACGGTTGCGCAAGAGTTGCAAGAGTCGCACTTCCTCAGGACTGACATTCAAGTCTGTCGCTGCGATTTCTGCTGCCAAAGCATAAGCGGTTTCTTGCAAATTGCGCGGCAAACTTGCGGCAATACCCAAAATGGTCTCCAACCCTTCATCTTCTTGAAGAATGTCACGACATGTCTTTGCAGCATTGACCATTTGATCGCTGTTATAGCTGCTGAAAATTGGCAGGGTTTTTACGATATTGCCGATACGCAGCATCTCGTTTTCATCCATTTCGCGATCTACCGCCGAAATAGAAACCATAACGTATACGAGAGTGTCTTGATGAGAAATGCCGTCCATAGGGATGCGTCCAAATTGATGTGTTGGTTTAGTGTATTGTGGCCTGTCACTTGTTTCAACAACATGATCCTTGAATACGAAAATTGTGATGTGGTTGACGTTAATGCAGTCACACCATAGGTTCCGCCCGCTGATAGATTGCAATCTCTAGCGCTGCATATATCAATCAAAACTCTGCATTTTTTAGTCTCCTTATACAGGCCAATCTCAATGACCAATTCTGCCTTTTCCAAGCTTGATACTTCCCCTGAATATGTGGAAGCCGCGAAGGTGAGTAAGGCTTGGCCATTTGAAGAAGCACGCAAGATTGTCAAACGTTATGAGAAGCGCGGGCCGGGAGGTGCATTGGAGCACAATTGGCCAGACGAAGTGTTGTTTGAAACGGGTTACGGCCCTTCGGGCTTGCCTCATATAGGCACTTTCGGTGAGGTTGCCCGTACGTCTATGGTGATCAATGCATTTCGGTTGCTGACAGAAGATAAAGTCAAAGTGCGTTTGTTGTGTTTTTCAGATGACATGGATGGCATGCGCAAAATTCCAGACAATGTTCCCAACAAGGACATGCTGGAAGAGCATTTGGGCAAACCTCTGACACAGGTGCCTGACCCATTTGGTAACGAGCACCCTTCGTTTGGTGAACACAATAATGCGTGTTTGTGTGCCTTCTTGGATCAGTTCGGTTTCACCTATGAGTTCGCCAGTTCGACCGAGTATTACAAGAGCGGGAAATTTGACGAGCTGCTTTTGCGGTGCGCTGAAAAATATGATGAGATCATGGGCGCAATGTTGCCAACACTGGGTGAGGAGCGCCGCGCCACATACAGCCCGTTTTTGCCCATTTCGCCAACGACCGGCCGTGTCCTTTATGTGCCAATGAAGTCTGTGGATGCGAAAGCCGGAACGGTCACCTTTGACGATGAAGATGGCAGTGAAGTTACGCTGCCGATCACAGGCGGCCATGTAAAATTGCAATGGAAGCCAGATTTCTCCATGCGGTGGGCGGCGCTGGATGTGGACTTTGAAATGTACGGCAAAGACCATCAGAACAATTCAAATCTCTATGACAAAATGTGCCGTATCATGGGCGGACGTGCCCCAGAGCATTTCATTTACGAGTTGTTTCTTGACGACAAAGGCGAGAAAATTTCAAAGTCAAAAGGCAATGGCATCACCATGGAGCAATGGCTGAGCTATGCTTCGCCAGAAAGCCTATCACTGTTTATGTTCACGAAGCCAAAGACGGCCAAGCGTCTGTTCTTTGATGTGATCCCCAAACAGGTGGATGAATATTTCCAGCACCTTGGCGGTTATCATAAAGCTGAAGATGCCAAAACCCGTTTGAACAGTCCTGCTTGGCACATTCACGGTGGCAACCCACCTGAAATTGATATGCCAATTTCATTTTCAATGCTGTTGAATTTGGTCAGTGCAGCCAATGCGTCCGATAAAGAAACCCTTTGGGGTTTCATCAGCCAATATGATGCAAGCGCAACACCGCAGAACAATCCAAAGCTTGATGAGTTGGTTGGCTATGCGATCAGTTATTTTGAAGACTTTGTAAAACCCAACAAAAACTTCCGTGCGCCAACCGATCAAGAACGTGGTGCTATGGAAGACCTGGCGAAACGTCTGGCCAGTATGTCCCCTGATGCTGATGCAGAAGCTTTGCAAACGGAAGTTTTCGCCGTCGGCAAAGAGCACGGATTTGAAAATCTGCGGGAATGGTTCCAAGCACTCTATCAAGTTCTTTTGGGACAAGACCAAGGCCCGCGCTTTGGGTCTTTCACGGCTCTTTATGGAAAAGATGCCACCGTGGTTATGATCAACGAAGCTCTAGAGCGTTAGGTCAGAAGTGATTGCCAGCGAGCCGAGTGCAAACAGCTTGTGAAAAAACTATTGGCTGGCCCAGACAATGCGGGCAACCCAATCGATCTCTGTAAGTTGGAATTCACGGTTTTCATGTTCAGGATTGATGGATTCTAATTCAATCAATTTTGCGGTGCGGCGCGCCAAGACCTTTGCCATCACTTCGCCTTCGTGGGTGCGCACCACCACCCTGTCGCCGCGCCGAATTGAAGCCGCGGGGGAAACAATTATGCGATCGCCGTCACGATAAAGCGGCATCATGCTGTCGCCAGAGATTTCAAGCGCGTAGACAGCTTCGCCATCGGGGCGGGGAAACTCTACCGCATCCCAACCTTCACCAGTCGGCAAGCCGGCATCATCGAAGAAGCCTCCAGCTCCCGCTTGCGCAAGGCCAAGAAGAGGAACAGATGGAGGAACTTGAAAGCTTGCCTGGGCGCCTTCACCAAACCCAGTTTGCAGTTTTCCATAGGCGCTTTCAAAGCTTGCGCGGTCATTTTGCATAAGGGCAACAAATTGATCGATGCCCGTATCTGTTGCTTGCATGATTTTGTGCAGGGATTCCGTCGATGGCCATCTTTGGCGACCATCTGCGGACGTGCGTTTGGATTTGTTGAATGTGGTTGGATCTAATCCAGCATTTCGAGCCAAGCGTGACACCGACATATCTTTGTCTTGGGCCAAAGCATCAATCGCGGCCCAAACTTGGTTGTGAGAAAACATGTTGGTCTCATGAACAAGGAATTTTATCCTATTGTAAGTCTTTAAAAAACGCCTGTCCAGAGAACAGGCGCTTTCAATTCGAACTTATGCAGTGAAAGGTTCTCGACCAGAAGTAAGCGCACTGTCGAGATATTCGATGCGGTCTTGGCCCCAGAAGACTTCGCCGTTTAAGACATATGCAGGAACGCCCACGGCATCCATTTCGACGGCCTCTTTTGTGTAAGCAGCACGCAGAGCTGCAATTTCATCAGATTTTGCCGACGCAATGATGTCATCTGCATCGAAACCAGCGGTTGTGAGGCGTGAAGCCACTTCATTCTCTTCGCTCATATTGGCGTTGTCGACCCAAACACCTCTGAACACAGCATCGAGATAATCCGTTGGGTCCAGTCCTTTTTCGGTCAGTGCAATCGAGCAACTGTCAGCCAGTGTGATGTCGACCGGGAAATGCGCTGGTTCCACATTGATTGGTAAGTCGCGCATTTCAGCGGCACGCTTGAGTTCCAATAAGCGATAGCGTTGACGGACAGGAGGACGTTGGCCAGGAGGCACAGCTCCAGAGACTTCCCAAAGACCCATCAAACCAACTGGTTTAAAATTCAGCGTCGCGCCATGTTTGGCAGCGACATCACAGATCGCTTTATGTCCGAGATATGTGAAGGGTGAAATTCCGAAGAAATAGTAGTCGATAGTCGCTGCCATTTGAAAGCCTAGCATGTTCGTGTGTGTTTGAAATCAAACTAACGCTTTCCACGCCGCTTCGATAGGAGGTTCAAAAAACCATTCAACACTTTTCCGAGAACCGGTTTGTGTGCAGCGCTTCGGGCATAAGTCAAAACGCGTTTGGCCACCGGACGCAGCCCTCGGGTCCACAGTTGCAGCCAAATTTTACCGCGCAAAGTAAGCGCATGATGATAGCGCAGCAGCGGAACACTTTCATTGGTCCAAATGGATTTGAACTGCGTGGGAAAGCCAAGAAAACTGTAGCCGCTTTCTCCAGTTTCAATACCGTTGTGAATGGCCATATGTGTTGCAAGCGTGCCTGGTGAAAGATCGCTGAATTCGTGATTGTGAGCAGACAAATAGCAATGCACAATTCCGTGCCCGACTATATTAATCGAAATTGAAATTGGCTCGTCGTCAACAAAGAGCACATCAAGCACGGGTCTGAAAACTGTGTTTCGACCCGAAAACCCGCTCAAAAACGTATCGACATCAGACATGGAAAGGCCAAGTGAAAAGGCACCACTGCGCTCAAGCCAGTCTCGTTTCCAATCCAGTGACTTTTGAACCAGTGATTTAAATTCGCTGTCCTGAGGTGTGAATTGTTGAAATTGAAGCGAACCTTCTTCTTCCATCCGGCGCTGGCGACGATAGAAATTTTTGCGTGTGTTCCGCGTTAGAGTTTTTAAATGGCCATCTACGGTTTCACCGTTGGGCCATCGGCAAATCGAAATGCTTTCAGCAGGATCTGTCGATATGAATTTTCTATCTGCAGAAGCCAAAATTGGGCTGTCTTCGGGAATGGGCCCAAGAGCCATAACATCGGCACCAGCCAACAAAGCCGCCTGTGCAAGACACAAAGTCAGCCCGTCGCCAGAATCAATTTCGCTGTGTATCAAAGCATTTGCAAGTTGAGAGTGGGGTTCGCCAAATAGCGTCAGCACTTTTGCGCCCATATGCGTCTCGAGCATCATTGGCAAAATGGCTACCAGAGTTTCGCCTCTGGAAATAAAAAAGATGCGCGGTTCACAAGAACTGTCTTGAGGTTTGCAATAGGTCTCGGCCCATGCCTCACACCACGCAAACCCTTGAAAAACTGCTTGCGGGTCTTTTGAGTGTTCTTCCAGAGCGATCCAACGAAATGCATTGCGCCGGATATCTGCAAGCGATTTAAGTGTTTCAATACGCCATTCACCTGAAATGACTGGCGTTTCAGCTTCGCACTGGACGTCAGCATTTGAAGCTTCATCTGCGCTTTGTTGCGCGGAATATGCAAAACTATCTGACACTATTTCGTCCTTTTTCAGCCAATTGCGGCCGCCACCCGAACCCAATTGTACTCTTAGAGGGTAAAAATTGTCAGTGGTGGTGTCGATGAACTTCGCGTGTAGTTAACGTTACAAGCGCACAAAAGAAAACAGGCGAAGAAATCTCCGCCTGTTTTATTGGGTCTATTTGAAGCGAGAAACGTTTAAGCAGCTTCTTTATCAGCTTCGATTTTGAAACGTTCGTAAAACGTATCGCCTTCTTTGGCCATTTGGTTGATCAGCTTAATTGGTTTGAAATGGTCGCCATACTTCTTGGCAAGCTCTTTCGCCCGCTTCTGAAAATTCACAAGTCCCACTTCATCAATGAACGAAAGTGGACCACCTGTGTAAGGCGCAAAGCCAAAACCAAGAATGGCACCCACGTCCGCTTCACGGATGTCAGTCACAACTTTTTCCTGAACCGTGCGGGCTGCTTCCATCGCAATCGTGTAGAGATAACGATCTTTCAGATCGTTTATGTCCAAATCGTCCGCATCCAATTGTGGGAACAGAGTTTTCAATTCTGGCCAAAGCTTCTTTTTGGCAGGCTTTGGTGGGTAGTCGAAGAAACCTTTGCCAGCTTTTTTGCCAACACGGCCATGATCATCCACCAATGTGTTGACCAGTTTCACATGACGCGGATCAACTGCATCAGGCCCGAGGTCAGCGATGGTTTGTTTGATCACCTTTTGAGAAAGGTCAATCGCCACCTCATCGTTCAACGTCAGCGGGCCAACGGGCATACCAACCATTTTAGCAGCGTTCTCAACCATTGGCGCAGGCACGCCTTCGGCCAGCATATTCCACGCTTCGTTCAAGTAGCGCATCACACAACGGTTGACGTAGAAGCCGCGTGAATCGTTGACCACGATTGGCGTTTTCTTAATTGCCAAAACATAATCGATGGCCATGGCCAAAGCTTTGTCGCCTGTCTTTTTTCCCATGATGATTTCAACGAGCATCATACGATCAACCGGTGAGAAAAAGTGAATGCCGATAAAGTTTTTGGCGCGCACGGATGCTTCAGACAATTCGGTGATTGGAATAGTTGATGTGTTGGACGCAAAGATTGCGTTTTTACCAATTGCCGCCTCTGCGCTTTCGGTCACAACTTTCTTGATGCCCTTATCTTCAAAAACGGCTTCAATCACCAAATCGCAATCTTCCAATGCTCCATAGTCTGTGGTCGCTGTGATGAGACCAAGCAAAGCCTCTTTTTTCTCTTCGGTGGCACGACGGCGTTTGATTGCCTTGTCCATTTGTTCGGCAGAATAGGCTTTGCCTTTGTCTGCGGCATCTTGATCACGGTCAAGCAGCACGACTTCCAGACCAGCTTTTGCAGTCACATAGGCAACACCGGCACCCATGAAGCCAGCGCCTATAACGCCCACTTTCTTCAGATTCGACTGTGGAACGTCGGGACGTCGCGCGCCTTTGTTCAACTCTTGCATATTGATAAAGAGCGAGCGGATCATCGCCTTTGCTTCCGGCGTTGTCAGCGTGTGTGCAAAATAGCGACTTTCCACCTTTAACGCTGTGTCGAACGGCAGCAACAGACCTTCGTAAACGCATTTCATGATGTTTAATGCGTTTGGATAGTTTGCATAAGTTTCTTTGCGCAAAATTGCATTGCCCGCAGACAGCATTTGAACGCCAGCGGGAGACCAAACATTGATCGGAGCTTTAAAGCCCTTCTGATCCCAAGGCGCTTCAGCTTTCAATCCATCACGGATCATTTGTTTGGATGTTTCAACAACATCAGCGGCAGGGACAACTTCCGTGATAAATCCCAATTGCTTGGCTTTGTTTGCGGCATGGGTTTTGCCTTGCAACAACATTTGAATGCCGTCTTGCGGGTTTACCAAACGCGCGATGCGTTGCGTTCCGCCCCCACCAGGCAAAAGTCCAACTTTCACTTCTGGCAAACCGAACTTTGTTTTCTCATCGTCCGATGCCACACGTGCATGGCACGCAAGTGCAATTTCCAAGCAACCACCCAATGCCATGCCGTTGAGAGCAGCCACCCAAGGTTTATCACCAGCTTCGATACGGCGCAAAGTTTTGTTCAAACGGTAGGCACCATCAAACAGCATTTGCGCTGCTTTTTGTTCGTCTTTGGCTTTCTCAGCCGCATAGTCGCCCAACATGCTTTGCAACATTGTAAGATCCGCACCAGCGCCAAAAGTCTTTTTGCCTGATGTGATGACAACGCCTTTTATCGCTTCGTCACCTTCAATCTGTTCCAACAGAGCGTCCATTTCGTCCATCACTGTGCCGTCAATGACGTTCATGCTTTTATCTGGCATGTCCCACGTGATGAGAGCGATACCGTCTGCATCTGTTTCAATTTTGAAATTTGTGTAAGTCATGATTTTTCTCCTTACACCCGTTCAATGATTGTTGCAGTGCCCATGCCGCCGCCAATGCAGAGGGTCACGAGTGCCGTGTTGAGATCGCGACGTTCCAGTTCATCAAGGACAGTGCCAAGAACCATCGCCCCCGTTGCGCCGAGTGGATGGCCCATGGCAATCGCGCCACCGCACACATTCATTTTGTCGTGCGGGATATCGAAGGCCTGCATGTAGCGCAAAACAACGGAAGCGAAAGCTTCGTTCAACTCGAAGAGATCAATGTCTTCGATTTTCATCTTGGCGCGTTTCAGAAGCTTTTCAGTCACATCAACAGGGCCGGTCAGCATGATGGCTGGTTCAGACCCGATATTGGTGAATGCGCGAATCTTCGCACGGGGTTGTAACCCCATGGATTTGCCACCGCGTTTAGACCCCAAAAGAACTGCAGCAGAACCGTCCACGATGCCGGAGGAATTGCCTGCATGGTGGACGTGGTTCACATCTTCCAACTCTGGGTAACGCTGAACTGCAACCGCATCAAAGCCACCCATCTCGCCCATCATGGCAAAGCTTGCGTTCAAAGATGCAAGCGATTGCATATCTGTTGACGGACGCATGTGTTCGTCATGATCCAAAATGGTCAATCCATTTATATCTTTGACAGGGGCAATAGAGTTTTTGAAACGCCCATCTTCCCAACTCTTCGCGGCACGTTTTTGGCTTTCCACGGCATAAGCATCGACATCATCGCGCGAGAAACCATATTTGGTAGCGATCAAGTCTGCAGAAATTCCTTGGGGCACGAAATATGACGGCACAGCAACAGAAGGGTCCATCGGCCAAGCATTGCCAGCCGCACCAATGCCAATGCGTGACATGCTTTCAACGCCGCCACCAATGGCCACATCATCGGCACCAGCCATAATTTTAGAGGCTGCAAAGTTCACAGAATCAAGGCCAGATGCGCAGTAGCGGTTCAGTTGAACACCAGCAACGCTTTCGTCATATTCCGCCTGCAACAATGCTGTTCTTGTGATATCTCCACCTGCTTCTTTTACAGGGTCAACGCAACCGAACACAACATCATCAACCAGTGTTGTATCCAGTTCATTGCGATCGCGAAGGCTCTCAAGAACGCCTGCCGCCAAGCGGTTTGGGGTTACTTCGTGAAGTGAACCATCTTTTTTGCCGCGCCCGCGTGGTGTGCGCACGTGATCATAAATAAATGCATCTGCCATTGTTGGTCTCCTTTTGGAACCCGTATGGGTCTATTGTTTACGCTGCAGCTTTGGTCGGCAGCAGATCTTCCGGTGTTGCGTAGTGTGGCAGGTTGGACATGCGTTCCAACCATGCCTTGATGTTCTTGTAGTCATCCCAACTGACGTTGAAATGGTCTGGCCATGTGAGATAGCCTATCATGGAAATATCGGCGATTGTGGCTTGATCGGTTGCCGCCCAATCATTGTTTTCCAGATGGCGGTTCAGAACTTTAATCGCCTGGATCATACGCCCCTGTAGGAATAATGCTTCAGGCGTATCCCCCTTTTTCAGAAATTTATTCAGGAAGCGATAGGTGGCGATCATGCCTGTGAGCTTGTGATTGTCGAACAAAATCCAACGCATCACTTCGCGTTCTTCAGCGGCATTTTCCGGAGCGAATTTTCCCAATTTTCCTGCCAGATGATACAGCATGACACCACTTTGATTCACCACCAAATCACCTTCTGTATGGTCAACCAGCATGGGCACTTCGCCCATGGCATTTCGTGCCAGATATTCTGGCGAACGATGTGCACCATTGAAAAAATCGACCCACTCGGCCTGCCAGTCTGCTTGGCAAAGTTGGAGCATAAGAGCGGGTTTGTAAGAGTTGCCCGACTCCAAAAAGCAATGCAGCGAGTAGTCAACCATCTTTGGCTTCTTTCATATCATATTGCAGTCCAGCAAATGGACGAAGTTTGAGACTTGAAGTTGCACGTGCAACCAATTCATCCTCAGCGGTGAAAAGTTTGGCTTCGGCAAAAACAATTGTTTTTCCAGCTTTCGTGATCAGCGCTTCGCAAGTGATTGGGCCAAATGGAGCGGCCTTCAAAAACTGCGTGTGAAGATCAATCGTTGCCATCGAGAATTTCATGCCAAGCGAAATGAACGTGTTGAACCCCATGGCATCATCCATCATGGCGCCAAGAAATCCACCTTGGATCACGCCGCCGAAATTGATCATATCGTTGTTTGGTTGAAACGATACACGGGTGAACAAGCGCTCTGCGTCATGTTCGATCAAATCCATACCCATCCAGCGGGCGGAAGGTGGCGCCATATCGCGGGTGAATGCCGAGACTTCCAAAACTACAAGCTCCGCGAGATCAAAACTTTCATGATCTCATTTGTGCCGCCGTAAATGCGTTGCACGCGTGCATCGCGAAACATGCGGGCAATTGGATATTCATTCATGTAGCCGTAACCGCCATGCAGTTGAACGCATTCATCCATCACTTTGCATTGCAAATCCGTGACCCAATATTTCGCCATAGATGCGGTGGTCGCGTCCAAGCCACCTTTCAAATGTTGCTCGACACAATGGTCCACAAAGACCCGTGCAATGCTGGCTTCGGTTTTCATTTCCGCCAGTTTGAACTGGGTGTTTTGAAAATCGATCACACGATTGCCAAATGCCTTGCGCTCTTTTGTGTAGTCAATGGTCAGTGCCAAAGCCCGTTCGATGGCGCAAATGGCTTGATTTGCAATCAACAGCCGCTCTTGCGGCAATTGTTCCATCAATTGATAGAAACCTCGGCCTTCTTCAGCACCCAACAAGTTGGAAGTTGGCACACGCACATCGTTGAAAAAAAGTTCGGATGTGTCATTGGCTTTGAAGCCAACCTTGTCGAGATTGCGCCCGCGTTCAAACCCTTCCAACCCATCCGTTTCCAGAACAACCAACGACGTTCCTTTTGCGCCTTGCGCAGGGTCGGTTTTCACGACAACCACAATTACATTGGCGTGTTGACCATTGGTAATGAAGGTTTTGGAGCCGTTAATTTTGTAGTGATTACCATCTTTGACAGCGGTGGTTTTGATGCCTTGAAGGTCTGACCCCGCACCAGGTTCGGTCATGGCAATTGCGCCAATCAATTCGCCTGATGCCATGCGCGGCAGCCATTTTTGCTTTTGTTCTTCAGATCCGTAGTGAAGAATGTAAGGTGCAACGATGGAATTGTGCAGCGCGAGGCCGAACCCGTCGACACCCACATGCCCAATGGCTTCTGCGATCACGGCTTCATGGGCGTAAGTGCCGCCAGCGCCGCCATAGGTTTCCGGCATGGAGGCGCAAAGCAAACCAGCTTCGCCTGCCTTTTCCCAGGTCTCACGATCAACCATTTCTTGTTTTTCAAAGCGCTCATAGTGCGGCAGCACTTCGTCTCTCATGAAACGGTTGGCCATATCCTCCACCATGACGACCTCATCATCAGAGCGCCATGTGGGAGTTGGAATATCCAGAGCCTCGGCGGGCAGGGTCATGTGGTGCTCCTCCCGTAGCGGTTCTTAAAACGCCTCCGCGTTCAGCGTCATCATGGTGTCCGCACCTGTTTGAATGCGCGCAAGATGAGCCATGTGTTCCGGCATCACGCGTTCCATGAAGAACTTTCCTGTCACGAGCTTCTTCTCGTAAAACTCTTTGTCACCATCACCAGAAGCAATTTTTTCATGTGCCGCAACTGCCATGAGACCCCACATGTGACCGAATGCCACGAGACCAAACAGATGCATGTAGTCTGTTGACGCTGCGCCCGCATTGTCGGGGTTAGCCATGCCATTTTGCATCAACCACATTGTGGCTGTTTGGAGGTCGGTCAGCGCTTTAGACAAGGGCGCGATAAACGGCTTCATGTCGTCATTGTCTTTGTGCGCTGAGCAGAAAGAACCCACTTCTTTGAAGTAGGCTTGAACCGCACGACCGCCCTTGCTTGGCAATTTACGGCCAACCAAATCAAGCGCTTGAATGCCGTTGGCGCCTTCATAAATCATGGCAATGCGCGCATCGCGCACAAACTGTTCCATGCCCCACTCAGCAACATAGCCGTGGCCACCATACATTTGTTGGGCCATCACAGTGTTGTCGAACCCTTTGTCAGTGATCACGCCTTTAACAATTGGGGTCAGCAAGCCCATCATGTCGTCAGCGGCTTGTTTGTCTTCTTCGTTGTCTGAACGGCGGTGGATGTCACCTTTCAAAGCAGTCCACATCACCAATGCACGTGCAGCTTCGTTGAAGCTTTTGATTGTCATCAAAACACGACGCACGTCTGGGTGCACAATGATTGGGTCCGCTTTTTTCTCAGGTTCTTTGGTGCCCGAGATGGAACGGCCTTGAAGACGATCCTGCGCATAGGTCACTGCATTTTGGTAGGCAACTTCAGATTGCGCCAAACCCTGAACACCAACACCGAGGCGCGCTTCATTCATCATCACGAACATGGCTTTCAAGCCACGGTTTTCGGTACCAACCAGATAGCCAGTTGCATCATCGTAGTTGAGAACGGCAGTCGAGTTGCCATGAATGCCCATCTTTTCTTCAAGCGAACCACACACAACGCCGTTGCGTTCACCGGGGTTTCCATCTGCGTCCAAAACAAATTTTGGAACGATGAACAAAGAAATCCCGTCAACGCCTTCTGGCGCGCCTTCAATACGTGCAATCACAAGGTGGATAATATTGGATGTGAGATCATGTTCACCGGCAGAGATGAAAATCTTCTGGCCAGAGATTTTAAACGATCCATCGTCCTGACGCACCGCTTTTGTGCGCAGCATGCCGAGATCGGTGCCGCAATGCGGTTCTGTCAGGTTCATGGTGCCGGACCATTCGCCAGAAATCATTTTAGGAACGTAAGTCTGTTTTTGTTCTTCAGAAGCGTGTTCCAACAACGCCGCAACCGCACCAGAGGTCAGGCCTGGATACATACCGAAAGCCATATTCGCGGAAGAAACATATTCAGCCACACATGCATTGATTGTGGCTGGAAGGTTTTGACCTCCAAATTCTTCTGGAAAGGGCAGGGCACCCCAACCATTTTCAGAATATTGGTCATATGCAGCTTTAAAGCCTGTTGGGGTTCTCACGGAGCCATCATCGCTGCGAACACAGCCTTCACTGTCACCAACCTGATTGAGAGGTTGCAGCAACTCTTCAGCCATCTTGCCAGCTTCGCCTAGAATTGCCTCAATCATATCAGGTGTTGCGTCAGCAAACCCTTCAAGATTGTTGTATTTCTCGATGTTCAAAACATCATTGAGCAAGAACATCGTCTCTTTAACGGGGGCAGCATAGCTTGGCATAATTTTATGTCTCCTCACATGAGTTAGAGGTTTATTCCAACTCGTTTTTCACCATTTGACCGCAGGCTCGGCACAGATTGTCGACCAATCCATTTTAAAGATTGGCGCTGATTGTAAAAAATTACAATAACCCAATTTTGGCGCAAGTCTACAATTTTGACGTTTGCGTAAACGTCAAATTGAAAAAACTCATTAATACAGAGTGTTAACGAACTGAAAAAATGTGAGGTGAGAAACGGCCGAAAACGATTTCAGCCGTTAAATCTAGAGACCTTCGATTGCAGTCTCTAAGTCTGCAATGGTTTGCTCAGTCTCTTTTTGCTTTTCGCGCAAGCTTTGCAACTGCAAGCTGTAAACGTCTCGGACCTTGTCCATAGACCCGCCTGCTTCATCAAACTCATGCAAATCAAGGACTTCTCCAATTTCCCCAAGGGACAAACCTATGCGTTTGCAAAAGAGTGCAATGCGAAGACGTTCTCTGTCCTCAGCACTGTAAAGCCGCGTTGTTCCAGACCGTTCTGGTGTGACCAGACCTCGGTCTTCGTAAAAACGTAGTGCGCGCAAAGTAACATCAAACTCCCGCGCTAGATCGCCAATTTTATATACCATGCCCTGAGCCGCTGCCTCTAGAATGGGAAACGGCATTGCCCTTTCCGTTGCTTGTTTAGTATTCCAATCTTCGAAGTTTCGAAAGTGACAAAACGCACACCCGGGGCACTGAGTTGTCGATATGCGCACTTTGGAAACTATAGAGGCTCCTTCGAATAAAAGAGCAGAACCTCGCATTTGTCATTTCTCTAATATTCACCAATGTTGACCCTAGGTCAACTGGGCCGACGATTTTGTTATCAGACCCATTCAATTAACCGGAGTTAACGCGCTGTTTACCATGTTTGAAGAAAGTGCAGTCTAAGCGGTTGGCAGAAATCTGTTTACCCGCACGACTTAAAAAATTTGGTCATTTTGAAAAAGTGACACGGGAACGGAAAAGTAAAATGCGTCAAGCCTATCCAGGACTGTACGGACAAACACCTCAAAACGCCGCAAATGCTGGGGTTTCAACGGGTGATGACCGTTTGCTGAACATCAAGCGTGCTGTTGATTCGATTGAACAAAGGCTCAACGCAAGTGCAATGAATCAGCAGTCGGTCACACCGCAGGCGCCAACTTTTGCGATGGCTCATAACCCGAATCACCCGATGAATGCGGGGGCGTTTGGCGGCCAAAATCCAAATATGGCTTCCCAATCTTCGCCTGATGCTGCTCAGTTAAACATGCTGCAGGAAGAAATTGCACGCCTGTCAAACCAGGTTATGTCGCCGGCACATGGCCAAACTCATATGCACAATTCTACTGCGGGGCAGCCTAATTTCGCTCCGAATATGAATTCAGCTGCTGCAGAAATTGCTCAGCGCCAGCAAATGTTGCGCCAAACCACACCGCAAATGGGCGCGGCCGCTCTTTCGCACAATCCACAACAAGCAGCGATCCAACAAACGGTGCAGTCAGCAGCCAGAGACTCGATTGCTGAAGCCTTGGAAGAATTGAAGGCCGAAATGGCCGCAATGCGTCAACAGGTCGAAAAACCAATTGCGATCAAACAAGACGTTCCACAAGAAGAAATTGACCGCATCGCTCAAGCCGTGGCTGACATGCAAAATGGCTCGCAAATTGACGAAGAAGCGTTTGTTCGTTTGCAAAACGAATTGGAATCTCTTCGCGACAACCTGACACAAGATCTGCGCACAAACATCGCCCAAGACATTCAAAGCAGCACTGAATCTCTGCAGGGTTCCGTGTCAGACATCCAAAACTCTGTAAGCAGTGTGCGCGAGGAAATTCATCAAGCCACCAACAACCAGGCTGGAATCGTTTCGGCTCGCATCGATGCATTGGCGCAAGGCATTGACCAAATGTCACTGCAATCTGGTAATTCGGTGGGTCCGGCCGTTGAAAATCTGACAGCCCAACTCGACACGCTCAGAATGTCTGTTGAAGACCTTCCTCAGACATTGGCAATGTCTCGATTGGAAGAGCGGTTGCAGGACATGACCGCAAAGATCGAAGGTTTTGCGCACATGGCTCAACAGCCAGCTGCCGTTGCTCCAGGTATCACACCACAAGATTTGAGTGCACTTGAAGCACGTATGGATGAAATTGCACGAGGTTTGGTGGCCGTTTCAAATTCTGGCAACAAAGCCCCAGAAGTGGATTTGACTGCGGTTGATCGTGTGGAAGCCCGCATCAGCGAGCTTAGCCGCACAATCGACATGATTTCCCAGCGTGACAATGCAGCTGAGTTTGAACAGCTCGCTGTTCGTATCGATGGTTTGACAGAGCGTTTGGGCTCCTTTGAAAAATATGCAGAAAATGGAGACCTGGGCGGAGCCAGTGCGATGTTTGCGGCACCAGACATTGGTGTCATCGAAGAACAATTGCGCACTTTGACAGCGCAAATGGAACACAATGCCGGGCAATCGCAAACCGAGCAGCTGGAACAACAAATTCAACGTCTGTCTGATCGTATTGAACAGCAAGCTGCCCAACCCGTTGCTGGTGTCGAAACGATCGAAGCGCAAATCCAACAACTTTATGCACGTGTTGAAGAAGCCGCTAACGTCAATTCGACAGCAGCGCAGATGTCCAACTTGGAAGCCCAAATTGGTCAGATCATACGTACTATGAACAAGCAGCCAGACGGCGCTGCAGTTGGTGATGTGAACGTAGACTTCGCACCAGTTGAAGCGCGTCTCGGTCAAATTGAAAACCAATTGGTTGAAAACCAGAATTTTTCACTAGAAGCAGCTCAACAAGCTGCGCAACAGGCGGTCTCCATGATGGGATCGTCCAGTGAAGCGGGGCAAATCATTTCTGCTTTGTCCGCAGACCTGCAGTCGCTTCAAGCC
Source organism: uncultured Rhizobiaceae group bacterium (assembly GCA_937958815.1). Taxonomy (GTDB): domain Bacteria; phylum Pseudomonadota; class Alphaproteobacteria; order Rhizobiales; family Rhizobiaceae; genus Pseudahrensia. The sequence goes on from CALGMR010000011.1 coordinate 28,841, forward strand.
GTTGCTGAAGCCGGAAATGCAAACAACGCCCAAACAGTAAACCAAGTCAACTCGACGCTGAATCAGGTGATCGAACGCCTTAATACGATTGAAGGGTCAATTGCGCAGGTTGCTGAAACGCGCGAAGCCACATTTGTTGCGCCAGCCGCAGCTGTATCCGCAGCAGCTATGGCCGCACCTGCGGCCGCAGAAGCAGTTGCCCATCAACTGGAGCCAGAGGCTGCCGCTGATATGTCAGCATTTGCTGCCGATGGCGCAGCTGATAGTGCATCCGACGAAATGGGCGCAATTCAACGTGCGGCTGTGGAAACGGGCTTTGTTGATGCCCCTTCTGTGGACCCTAGCGATCACATTGAAGCGGCTATGAAGTTGGAGCCGGAAACGGCTGAGGATCATAGCCCGCTAGAACCGGGATCAAGCGCGCCGGATATTGACAAACTTGTTCAACAGGCGACCGCAAAATTAGATGAAACCAAAGCAAACCTCGGTGCTGCTGCCGGTACACTTGATGATGCGGTTCCGACCGATGAAATTCGCACCGATGCGGTATCAGCGGCACGTCGTGCCTTGCAGGCAACAACTGCTGAAATGAATGCAGTACGTGACGAAACAAAATCTGCATCTAAATCAGCAAAGCCAAAAATGGATGACTTGAAGTCCAAAGCAGGCGGAATGTTCTCCGGAATAAATTTTGACCGCCTTCGCAAACCAGTTGTCATGGCTGCCGCGGCACTGTTGCTGTCTATCGTCGCCTTCAAAGGCTACACCATGTTTGCTGGTGACAAAGAAATGCCGGTTGCAAAGGTCGAAGGTCCAGCGATTGAAAAAACCATAGACGGCACTACATCTGCTGTTGAAGGCGCTGTGGACGGTCTCATTGATGGCACCAAACAGGCAGGAAATGCAGTTGCAGAAACAACCGATCGAGTTGTTCGCAATGTTGAAGAAGGTATTGAGAATACAGCTGACGAAGTGACACAGGCAACGGAAAGTGTTCTGCCTGACGGTCCTTCTACAAACACAAAAGCGGCGGCGGAAGGCGAAACCCAACCTGCATCAGATGCTGTTGCAGCGTCCGCTCCAGCAGAAGAAAACGTTGAACAACCAGCTGAAAACACCGCACCTGCAACATCACAATATGAAGTGCCGTCAAACGCTGGCCCAGCACCTTTGATTGCTGCAGCTTCTGGCGGCGATGCCAAAGCGCTCTACCAATTGGGCGTGCGATATTCCGATGGTAAAGATACAAAACGCAATATGGCCGAAGCCGCAAAATGGTTTGAAGCTTCAGCAACCGAAGGTTTTGCGCCAGCGCAGTATTCCATAGGCAGCCTGTACGAGAAGGGCATTGGCGTAAAACGCGACTTGGCTGTGGCGAGCGACTGGTATTCCAAGGCCGCTGCTCAAGGCAATGCTCGTGCTATGCACAACTTGGCGGTCATAAACGCGACAGGCAATCCGCCTGTGAAAACTGCTGACATCGACACGGCTGTCACTTGGTTCCAACAGGCGGCCAATCTCGGCATCAAAGACAGTCAGTTCAATTTGGGCATTCTCTACGGCCAAGGCCAAGGCGTCCCTCAAAACCTGAAAGAATCCTACAAGTGGTTCGCTCTCGCCGCCAAAACGGGCGATACAGACGCGTCCAAAAAACGCGATGAAGTTGCCAATGCAATGGACCCAGATGATCTTGATGCGGCACGCGAAGAGGTCAACCAATGGAAGCCAACCAAATTGGTTGAAGAGGCAAACCGAGTCACTGCACCGAAATCTTGGTTGGGCAATGGTGCCGGTGGTGTGAATTCTGCTGCGAACAACACGCAGGTATTGGTTCTTAAGGCACAAGCCATGTTAAACAGCCGCGGGTTTGAAGTCGGAACTCCAGATGGTTTGATGGGCCCTAAAACCAGAAATGCGATCCGTGAGTTCCAACGTTCTGCCGGCATTCCGGTAACAGGAAAAGTGGATGGGAAGCTGCTCTCTGCACTAGGTTTGCAAACCTAGTTGCGCGGACATTTAGAAATTTAAACTCAATTTTTCTCTGTCCCAAAAGATAAAAGCGGTTTGGACCCAATAAATGGGATCAAACCGTTTGACACACGATCATCACAGGCGCATGAAGCGCAAACGCTGATACGAGAACCGCTCGATCGAGCGTTCGCTGGCTATTCATATTTTTGACGGTTTGTCGCTGTGAACCTTTACCTTCCTATTGCCGAAATGTCGGTCAATGTACTCGTGCTTTTCAGCATGGGCGCAGGCGTGGGCTTTTTGTCGGGAATGTTTGGAGTCGGCGGCGGTTTTTTGATGACGCCGCTTCTTATTTTTTACAACATTCCGCCTGCTGTAGCTGTGGCAACAGAAGCCAATCAAATCGTCGCGTCTTCTTTCTCGGGAGCATTGGTGCATTTGAGAAAGGGCACGCTTGATATCAAGCTTGGCATTGTCCTTTTGATCGGTGGAATAACAGGCTCGGCAATCGGTGTGGTGCTGTTTTCCTCATTGCGCGAAGCAGGGCAACTAGATCTCATTATTTCTATTCTTTATGTGGTGTTTTTGGGAACCATTGGGTCGTTGATGTTGGTTGAAAGTTTGAATGCGTTGCGCAAGAGCCGCAATCCAGACCAAGCACCGGCAGCGCTGCCGCAACAACAAACTTGGATTTCCAAACTTCCGTTCAAAATGAAGTTTCACCGTTCCCAGCTTTATCTGAGCGTTATTCCTGTGCTGGTGTTGGGAATGTTGGTCGGAGTTCTGGCGTCCATCATGGGTGTTGGTGGTGGCTTCATCATGGTGCCTGCCATGATTTACATTTTGCGCGTGCCCACCAATGTGGTGATTGGCACATCGCTCTTCCAGATCATGTTTGTGACCATGTTCACAACCATTGCTCAATCGGCAACCAACCAAACCGTTGATATTGTGCTTGCCCTAATATTGATGGTGGGTGGCGTGATCGGCGCACAATTTGGAGCACGCGCAGGACAAAAGCTGCGTGGCGAGCAATTGCGGGCATTGCTCGGTCTTATCGTTTTAGCCGTGTGCATTCGTCTCGGTTGGGATTTGGTCACCGTGCCCAGTGAATTGTTCTCGCTGGGTGAAGGAGGAGGACACTGATGACGCGTCTTTTCCTCACATTGGTTTTGACCCCAATTCTTTTTGTATTGCCTACACTTGTTGCAGCGCAAACCAAACCAAGCGTTCAAATTGGTCTTTCAAATGAAACCGTCGGTATCACGTCGAGTTTTGATGGCACCGAAATCGTGGTGTTTGGTTCCATTGAAAATGGTGAGAAAGAGCGTTTGAAAAACGGGAAATATGATCTCGTTATTTCTCTCGAAGGGCCCAACGACATCAGCACCGTTCGCCGCAAAGAAAACAAGTTTGGTATTTGGGTGAATGGATTGTCTGAACAGTTTTCAGACGTGCCCTCTTCTTACACCATGGCGGCCACACGTCCGGTGAAAGAAATTTCCAGTGCGGAAAATCTGAAAATTTTGGAAGTCGGACTGGATCATCTCAATCTCGTACCTTTGGGCAATGATTTGAGCGCTGAACAAGTCAAACTGTTCAGAGATTCTCTTGTGCGTTTGAAAATAAATAAGGGACTCTATCTGGTGGATATTGGCGGGATTGAATTTCTGACACCTACCTTGTTCAAAGCCACTTTAGCCGTTCCTGCCAACGTCCCCATCGGTCGACATCTTGCCCATGCCTATTTGTTCGATGAAGGAAAATTTGTTGCATCGCAATTTACGGAACTTGAAGTGCGCAAAAAAGGCTTTGAACAACAAGCTTACGAATTGGCCCACAACCATGGACTCATCTATGGTATTCTGGCTGTTCTGATCGCAATGGCCACAGGTTGGCTTGCGAGTGTGATTTTCAAGAAGGACTAAACATGTCTGAAGCAGACTATGGCGAGATCTCCGATAAATCGAAACGGATGGCTTGGTTGCTGTCTTTGAGCGGCACTATTCCGTTTTTGGGTCTTGCGATCGTTCTCGTCTTTGCACCCACTGATGGCACTTATGTGAGTTCTTCAAGCTCTGCGCTGCTGACGTATGGCGCGATCATTCTTTCTTTTTTGGGAGGCGTGCGCTGGGGTGTTGCACTCACCCGTGCGGAAGGTCGTACTGCAACCCAAGTGTTTGTGTTGTCCGTTATCCCTGCGCTCATTGGTTGGGGGGCAGTGTTGCTTGGACAATCCACCGGGTTCTTCATTTTGGCAATTGCGTTCTTTGCCCAAGGTGTTTGGGATTATGGTGCATGGTGCACCGATGTGATGCAGGAATGGTTTGTGAAATTGCGTATGGTTGTTTCCGGAATTGTGATTTTGTCTCTTTTCGTTGCGGCCATCGCGTCCCTATAACAAATTTCCACTGTCGTTGATCGAGCGACATCACGCCCTATATTGAAGATCACAACAGTGCCGATTTGGAGCCGAAAATGAGCAACGCAGTTACAAGATTTTTGGGCGATTCACCCATTCGGGTGGTGATTAAACTTGCTGTGATTTCACTCATCGTGGGTGTTGTCATGAGCACAATCGGCTGGGCACCGCGTGATATTTACAACGGAATTTTGAACTTCTTTTCGCGCCTTTGGAATTTGGGCTTCGATGCCATAACAAATTCTCTTGAGTATCTTCTGCTCGGAGCCGCAATAGTCGTTCCGGTGTTTCTCATTCTGCGGATATTGAATTTCCGCTCGCCGCGTGGCTGAGGCCACCAAAGATTTAAAAGCTGAAAAGCCATTCAATGTCGACAATCGCATGGTATTGGCCATCGCTTGGCCGACCACCCTTGCGTATTTAACCACGCCGCTTCTTGGAATTGTCGATACGGGCGTCATTGGTCAGTTGGGCAGTGCGGCTGCTCTGGGTGGTTTGGCCATTGGCGCTATTCTGTTCGATATCATTTTCACCACATTCAATTTTCTGCGTTCCAGCACCACTGGTTTGGTGGCCCAGGCCATGGGTGCTGGAAATGAGGCAGAACAAAAAATTGTGCTGGTGAGAGCTTTGGTTCTGTCGGTGGCGATCGGTGTCTTGGTGATGCTTGCTTCGCCGTTCATCCTGCATGTGGGTGTTTGGGCGATGGGTGTGACGGGCGAGGTCGAAGCCGCAACCCGCACCTATTTTTCAATTCGCGTATTGGCAACGCCGCTCTCTCTTTTGAACTATGCAATTTTGGGATGGATACTCGGGCAGGCGCGAGCGCGATTGGGTCTGGCGCTTCAAATTATTCTCAGCGGATCGAACATTGTCTTGTCACTGTTGCTCGGGTTGCACTTTGGTTGGGGCATCGAAGGGGTTGCTTGGGCAACCGTTGCCGCTGAAGGCATAGCCACGATATTCGGGCTTGCAATTGCGTATCGTCATTATCGCGGTCACAGCATGCCCAATTTGGAGGCTTTACTTGATGGCCCGGCCTTGAAACGTTTGTTCGGTGTGAACCGTGACATCATGATCAGATCATTTGTTCTCTTCTTTGCCTTTGCTTTCTTTGCGGCTCAAGGCGCTCGGTTTGATGAGAACACGCTAGCTGCAAACGCTGTTTTGATGAACTTCTTTATGGTGTCTGGATATTTCCTCGATGGATTTGCCACTGCGGCCGAACAATTGGCGGGTCGTGCAGTGGGCGCAAAATATCGTCCAGCGTTTGATAAATCCGTTCGTCTTTGCTTGCTCTGGGGCTTTGTGCTGGCAGGGTTTGCAACCGCGATCTATTTCGCCTTTGGAAAGAGCGCGATCGACTTTCTGGTCGTCAATGAGGCGGTTCGGCAAACAGCCTATGTCTATTTGCCTTGGGCTGCGTTGACGGCAATGTTCGGTGTCGTTGCCTTCCAGATGGACGGTGTTTTCATCGGCGCGACCTGGTCAAAAGACATGCGCAATATGATGCTTGTCTCTTTGGTCGTCTATCTGATTGTCTGGTATGTATCCGTGCCCTATCTACAAAATCACGGGCTATGGCTGGCGCTTGAAGTGTTTCTCGGCATTCGCGGTATCACGCTTTATCGCCGTCTCAAGGTCAAAGCTGCAGAAACCTTTAATTCGTAAGCAAATCTTTCTTTGCCCAATCGTCGACCCGTCGGGCGCATACATGTTTGATAGACGGCAATTGCTCCTTATCGAGCATCTTGCTCATTCCCGTTAAAATGGTTTTGGGAAGCGTCGGCCCTTCATAAACCAGCCCTGTATAGAGTTGAACAAGCGACGCGCCGGCCTCAATTTTTTGCCATGCTGTGTCTAAACTGTTCACGCCACCGACGCCCACCAATGGCACCTTGCCTTCGAGTCGTTGATGGGTTTTTGCCAAAACAATGGTTGAGCGCTCAAACAAGGGCGCACCAGACAATCCACCGACCTCTTGCGCCACCGCTCCACTTTTCAATCCGTTGCGCGCCAGTGTTGTGTTGGAAACAATGAGCGCGTTGATGTTGGAATTCAACACAGCCTTGGCAATATCGTCCATCTCGTTTTCAGTGAGGTCCGGCGCGATCTTTAAAAAGACGGGTGTTTTGCGCCCTGTCTTTTCAACGGCTTCATCGACCCTATGCAACAAGTCCGTCAGTGGGTCTGCACCTTGCAAGGCGCGCAAACCCGGCGTGTTGGGTGAGGAAATATTGACCGTGAAATAATCTGCAACCGCGCCAAAAGCTTCGATGCCTGTCACATAGTCCCCACCAAAATCTTCGCTTGTTTTATTCGCGCCAATATTAATGCCAACAATGCCACTTCTGCTGGAGCGCCTTTTCAATTGTGCAAGTGCAGAAGAATGCCCTTTTGAATTGAAACCAAGCCGATTGATGACAGCCTTGTCCTCTTTCAATCTGAAGATGCGAGGCTTTGGATTGCCGGGTTGGGGCAGGGGTGTCACCGTTCCAACTTCAGTATGGCCAAAGCCCAATGCCAATAGGGCGCCCGGTACATCTGCGTTCTTGTCGTAACCAGCAGCCATGCCCAACGGGTTTGTAAATTTTAGTCCGGCAATGTCCACCGACAAACGTGGGTCAAATGCAGCGTCAAATCGAGGGTGCAAACCGGCTTGCAGTCCACGGATGGACAATCCATGTGCGCGTTCTGCATCGAATTGAAAGAGAAGCCCTTTGCCAATTTTAGAGTAGAGGCTCATGGTCTAGGTATTTTCCAAAGGCATTTGATGCACGCCGTTTTTGTCTAGCGGCATTGGCTTTTCCCAAAGCACATGTTCCATCGCCAAATGGGCGTATAGATGAGGAAACAATGCGCCCCCCCGAGACGGTTCCCATTTCAGTGCGTCGCCAAGCGCCACAGCATCAACGGCGATCAATAACAAATCGTCTTGATCTGCAAAATGTTTTGCTGCCGTTTCACGAGCTTGATCGGCCGTGGAAAAATGAAGGTATCCATCGCTCAAATCAATTGGCGCGCCTTCAAACACACCCTTCGCCTTGGCACTGTGCCAAGCATCCTTCGGTGTTATTTTATAAATGATCGGGTCCATTTGGATGGGATACCTGCATGTTGCAATTTGCCATTAAGTCTGGGTGTTGCCACAAATGTAGTTCAAAGAACAGGCGCGTGCTGCAATGTCCTGTGTGCAGTTGTTGGCTTAGATACAGTTTGAAGCCTTCGGGAGAGAATTAATGAAATTTGTTTTTGTCATCGTGTTGTCGTTCTTAGTTCTTGCAACTCAAAGCTTCGCCGATCAACGGTATTCCGTCACGAAATTATCTGATGGAACCTTGCGTCTGGATCACCAGACAGGCGCGGTTTCTTATTGCCACGAAAAAGAGGGCAAGTTGATTTGCAGCTTGGCGGCAGATGAACGCCAGGCTTGGATTTCTGAAACTGAAGAACTGTCCAAACGCATCGAGCGCCTGGAAGCGCGCCTGAAAATATTGGAGACGCCTTCAAAGGATCCAGAACCAAACGCTACCGACAAATCCACAACAAACGAAAAATCGACAACAGATCAGGCGATGACTTTCATAGAAGGTACGGTTCGCCGATTTTATAAAGTGTTTGAAGACCTCAGTGCGGAGTAGAAATAGTCCTAGTTGCCAGACACTTTGGCGCGAAAGCCATCAGGCAAAACGACAGCCTTGCGTTCTGTCATATCCATCATAAGAGCGGTCACAGCGCCGCTGTAAAGCACAGTTCCTGAAATACGATCTTGTACCTGATGGCGAAACGAGAATGTCTTTTCGCTGACTTGGTCAATCCAACTGATGATCTCAGTAATCATGTCGGCCTCGGGCAGCGCATGGCGTGTCGCTTTCATTTCAACTGCGACACTTCCCAAGTTTTGATCCTGCATCCATGCGCGGTCAATGCCCATATGATGCCAGAAATGCCCTGCGGCATCGCTGAACCGGCTTATGTGGTTTTCATCCAGCAAAACACCATCTTCGTCGCATTCATTGCGCGCAATAACAGAGAGGTGACTGCGCACACCGTTGTGGCTTTCAAGGATGGCATTAGTATCAACAATGTCGAGCGGCTCTTTTTTTAAGCTGCGCGGCAAAGCGGCACTGGGAACGGCCTCAACATGGGAATTGGTCTTTTCAAAAGTGCTGGAATAATCGTCCACAGCAGTGGCCGACAAGACATCACCACCAGCACCATAAAGCAGATGGACAATTGTTTTGTTGTTTGCCAGCGAAGCGGAGCGGACCATAGTGTTTGCGCTCATGGCGAGTTCTGCATGATAGCGAACGTGACGGTTTGTCCAACGCTGGGGAGTTAAACCTTCAGCTTGTTGAAAAATCTGTGCAGCTTGCCCAAAGCGTTTCCAATAGAATTGGACATTGAGATGCACATTTTCATCGCATTCCCAGGAATTGACAAAACTCTTGTGGGTGATGATTCCAAAACTCATGTGCTGCCTTGTCCAAGTGTGTTCAAGAAAGCATCGATCCGTGCGTTGCTTTCTTTGGCAATGCGCAGATGTCTGAAGCTCTGAAAAACATGACAACCGCCAGGTGCAACGTGCAGTTCGGCATTTCCATTCTCCGCGTGCCAACGACTGGCCATGAGCAAACTGTCATCCAGCAAAAGGTCTTTGGTGCCGACAGAAAATAAGGCTGGTGGCATGCTATGTAGATCGGCAAAGAACGGTGAAACATCAGGGTCGCGCATGTTCTCTCCGTTCTGCAAGTATCCGGCAGCGAACATTTGCATGTCTCTGGTGTTCAAAATCAGTTTGCGCGTGCCCCAGTTTTTGGCGCTCGGGCTTTGGCCAAGATCGTAAACACCGGCGGTCAGATTTGCGCCATGAAAAGGGCAGCTTCCCAAAGCATCGCGCAGGCGCAGCATGGTCAGCACAGAAAGGTGGGCACCAGCACTTTCGCCACCAATGGCGAGCACTTGCGTGTTAAGTTGGTGACCGCCCTCAAGCAGCCACATGGCAGCCGTTTCACAATCATTAGGCCCAGCTGGGTAAGGATTTTCTGGAGCCAATCGGTAGTCAACAGATACGCAGTTCAACGCACAATTGTCAGCAATTTCCTGCAAACGTTCGTCTTGGCCGTCATGGGAGCCCAACGCCCAGCCCCCACCATGGATATGCAGATAAGTGCCGCGTACTGCGCTCGATTTTGGCTTGAAGATGCGCAGCCCGATGGATCGACCGTCGCGGTTTTTAATATCAATATTTTCTGCTGTTGGTTCTGCGGCTTCAAGTGGAAAAGGGCCGCCTCCATCAAGTCGCGCTTGTCGAATTTGTGCTGCCGTATTTTCCCACATGTCACCCGCCTCAGCCTGCAGCGCCATGATCCGCTCATTGTGATTCCGGGTTTCATCATCAATCGCTTCGTTTAAAAACAGTTTGGAGTCGATTGAAAATTGCACTGGCATGTACCCCTAAGCTTCTTTGCTTAACAGTCGCAGATCATCAAGCGTGTCATCGTTTGAGGTTTTTGTAATCAATGCTGCGATGCGACCGAAACCCAATATGATAACGCTTATCAGCATGCCGGTTCCTGCGGCATAAATGGTTGGGAAACCTGCATATGCAGACAACATAGCACCCGTCTCACTCGATACTCGTGAAAAGTAATCTGCCGTAATCAAAAACGTTGTGACGCTTCCACCGAAAAAGATTGCCGATGCAACCGCCCAAGATGAAATGCGTGACGCCCAGACCGCAATTGTCAGTGGGGCGAATAAAGCGCCTGCTGAAATGCAAATAGCGGAAACAAACAACGGGCCAATCGCGGGGGAATAGTCTTGCAAAAAGAATATTAGCCCAATGCACAAGAGAACGCACAATGCTCTTGTACCAAACATCGTGCGTTCACCCGGGTCCAGATTTCGGGTCCGGCGCAGCAATCGAACAATTGAACTTGATAAGGCAAACACAGTTACTGCCGCAGCGTTCATGGCAGCCAACAGCAATGCAAGTGCGGGCAACATTTGAAGAATGGGTTGTTTGGAAAGAGCAATCGATAGTTCGCTTGCACTTGCTCCCACGGCAAGCAGACCAATCGAAAGTGGAAATGCACTTAAGATCAAAAATCCCGAAAGTGCGCTCCATCCCAAACTTTCCAGCACGACCACGTGGTGAAAACTCAGCGTCAACCGAGATAATGCATGTGGCAAGCAGGCAAAGCCACAGCTTAAGACGAGCACCGCGAGCGCTGTGTCTAAAATCCCATTCAATTGCAGTCCGCTCTGCTCGACACCAAAAAAACTTGCCAGTTGTAAACTGCTAAGAGGGTTCAAAACTTCTTGGTACGAAATCGCGTTCAGCAAATAGCTGGAGAAAAATCCGGACAGAGTTGCAGGAAGAAGGAGGCAGATCAAAATCCAAACCACCAGTATCGCGTTGATGATAACCAATGCCAACCACCCTCCAATGAGCGTCGGCAATGCGATCAGTACGATCACCAAAGCTAGAGCTTGTAGTTGGGTAAGATCCATCATTGTGGCAATCAGTTGAGACGCAAGACGGGTCTCGACGATCAACAATAAGCTCAGCACCAAAGCCACAAATATCAATGAAATCAGACCAACCCTGCGCTTTCCATATCGCATGATCAAAAAGCCCGGCAATGTGGAGACATTCGACCTTTGAAATGCTGTGGCGAATAGAATTGTGCAGATCAGCATCCCAATCATAGCTGATGGTGCAAGAATGAGACGCTCAGTTGTTCCTGCCATAAGCAGCAGCCCTAGAAATGTGCCACTCAACCAATCGGTGCATCCGCTCAAACCCGATGGCGCTACGCCAATGGACCTATTGGTGAAAAAGAAAATCCGACTTGTCATTGTTCGCCCAAGCCATCCGCATGCGAGGGCAGCAACAATCATGAAAATTCCAATAATGGCCATGGCCATCTGAATGGGCAGGCCGAGTCTGCTCAGCAGAACCATTGAAAAATAAGCCAACACAAAGGCAAACCCACCGAGCCATAAAATCGTGACAACGCGTTTTGCGTCCAGCTGTTTTTCGTTGCGCGAAATATGATCAGCGAGGCTCATTTTTGGCCCGCCAATGAGTTGTGTTCTTGCTGTGCAGTCTGTCCGCCTGATTTGAGATTGATGTATTCACTCACGCGCGCAAACACGGCGATAGAAAAGACAACAAACAGGGGAATGATCGACATCATAAGCGCACTCAACCGACCAACGTTCTCATCGGTTGGCGGTGTCCGCAAAACCAAAGAAACGACCAGCAACAGCGCCACAACAATTGCCACACCGCACAAAGACAATAGTCGGCTCTTCTGCCACCAGCTCAGTCGCGTTCGTTGAAAAAGGCTCATTCAAATTCCAACATCTAGTATGATGCAAGTTACAGGTGAGAAAGATTTGCCGCTCTTTTTGACAAAGCGCAATAAAAACCTCGGTTTTTAGGGCAGTTCACACAATCTGAAGCAAATTTTCATCCATCCGACCAATGTCTCATGGACTCATGTCAGTAAAGTTCTTACCAATGATACCAGTCACAGCGGCAATGGAAAGATCACAATGAGTCCAACCTCGTCCCCCGTGGTCAGTCTGGTTATAGTGGATGACCACCCCTTGTTTCGCGGTGCCATGCGCCAAGCACTTGAGGGTGGCTTTGATGCGGGAGCGCAAGGTTTAGGCACAGCGGAGATCCTTGAAGCTGGCGACTTCAATCAATTGCAGGCCATTCTCACAGAATCTCATGAAATTGACCTTGTGTTGCTCGACCTTTCTATGCCGGGTGTGAGCGGCTTTTCTGGATTGCTGTCGTTGCGTGCAGAACATGCATTGCTTCCAGTTGTCATCGTTTCTGCAAGCGATGATCCGGCAACGATCCGTCGAGCTTTGGAATTGGGCGCATCTGGGTTTGTGCCAAAGTCGGCAGGTATTGAGACCATTCGAGAAGCCATAGCCAGTGTGCTGCGAGGTGATGTCTGGAAACCGGACGATGTGGAATTGTCCATCGAATCCGATCCGGAAATTGCGGAATTGATCAATCGGCTGGCCACGCTCACGCCGCAACAGACCCGCGTATTGTCCATGATATCCCAAGGGCTTTTGAACAAACAAATTGCTTATGAGCTTTCGGTGTCTGAAGCCACCGTAAAGGCACATGTGTCAGCTGTTCTACAAAAACTTGGTGTAGACAGTCGCACACAAGCTGTGATTGCGGTCAATAAATTGGGCGCCGATGCAATGAGTCCCCACAACTCCATCTAGCATACCAAGCAAGGTTTATTCTGCTGCTACAGTGTCACTGTCAGTGTTGTTTGCACGACTGACTTTTGAAATCCGAGTGAGGAGCGCGCGAAGGGCCGCCGGTTTTAACGGCTTGTTCATTACTGTGACGTCGATGGCCTTGGCCGCATTTCGCACGGCTGCACTTCGGTCTGCCGTTACCAAAACAGCAAGAAATTCCTGTTGTGATTTCAAACGAGCTTTGGATATGACATCTAATCCATCCTCATTGTTAAGATGATAGTCTGCAATCAAAACTGCAGGAACATCTTTTGCAACGGTTTCGATCAAAGCAGAGGAATGTTCAAAACAAACCACATTGCAGCCCCAACCGCTGAGAAGAGTTTTCATGCCATCTAAGATGATCGTCTCATTGTCGATACAATAAACCAACTGCCCGTTTAGATTGTCATTGGCCTGTTTAGGGTGTGCCACCCTTTCAGTCGGTTTGATCCCATCGAGGACAAGTGGAACCGTGACAAAAAATGTCGAGCCTTTGTCGATATCAGATTCGAAGCGAACCTGATGGCCTAAAGTGTCTGCCAATCGTTGCACAATCGAAAGGCCGAGACCAAGACCAGGTGCGGCACGTTTGCCTTCTTCCAGTCTTTTAAATTCTTCAAATATTGAATCTCGATCTTTGGGTTGAATACCCGAACCGGTGTCGCGAACTTCAAAGACCAACTGATTTCGCACCACGCGAGAATCCAAAACGACACTGCCTGTTTCCGTGTATTTTATGGCATTTGAAACCAGGTTTTGCAGAAGTCTGCGCAGCAAGCTGAAGTCCGAACGGATTTGGAACTGGTTGGTCTCCACACGAAAATTCAGCCCCTTGTTTTCTGCAATGGGTTGAAATTCCACTTGAAGTTTTTGCAGCAGTTTAGCTGCATCAAACACGCTCACATTGGGATTGAGCGCACCAGAATCCAGACGCGATATTGCGAGCACCGACCCCAATATATCTTCTACACTCTCCAAAGCATCATCCACATTGTTGGCAAGCTTGCTTTTGGGGCTATCGTCTAATTGCTCGGCCAAGCTGGACGCATAAAGTCGTGCGGCGTTGAGCGGTTGCAAAATGTCATGACCGACGGCTGCTAAAAATTTGGTCTTGCCAATATTTGCCGTTTCAGCAGCCTCTCGCGCCCTCGCCAGGTCATCATTCAGTTGGGTGAGTTCTTCCGTACGCTCGCGCACCCGCCTTTCCAAAGTCTCATTGGCTTCTTTGAGGGCGCGTGCTGCCGTGGTGCGCTCGGTCATATCATTCCATGAAATAACCAAACCGCCATCGGGTACAGAATTGGTGTGTACCTCAATAATGCGTTTTGAGCCTGCCAAATGCAGGAGAAACGGCTCCTGACTGGTCAACATCTGTTTCGTAAGATCGATTGGTGACACCTGCGTGTGATCCAATCTGTCCCAAATGGCATCAGACAGTTGGGTCAATGCTATCCCAACACGACCCATTTCGGGTGGCAGGTCAAGCAAGACGCGAAACTGCTTATTCCAGCTGGACAGTCGGAATTCTTTGTCAAACACACAAATCCCTTGTTCGACTTGGTCCAACGCGGTTTGCAGAAGATCGCGGTTGTATTGCAAGGCTTCGGAAGCATCATCGAGCAGTTGAATTGTTGTCTCACCCGCTGGCTCGTGTTTCTGTAAAAGCAACGACAACACCAGTCTTGATGATGCTGCACCAATGGCGCTGGCCAACAACTGTTCGGAAAACGTGATCATCTCACTGTCAGCCAACTCGCGAGGGTCGTAATCGGAACCTTTGTTCAGATAGAACTGCTTGAATGAACGGTCACTGCGCTCATGACCAAGATAGTTGGATATCGTTCCACGAAGTTCTGCAACTGAAATGGCGCGTCCATCGCGTACCACATCGTTTCCGTCTCTTTGTCCCCAATACCAAAATGTATTGGCTTGCATACGTTCGATTGCCAATGGACGACGGCTTAAAGACGCAATGACATAGACGACAGAGTTTGCCAGTAAGCTAAAGAAGACCCCATGATCCAACTGCGCGGCCTCGACGCCAAATAGCGCTTGTGGTCGCAATGCGTAAATTGCTGCAGGGCCCTCGACAAGAAGAGGGGAGGAAGGGTCTAAAACCGTCGGCAAGAAAAGAGTGTAAAACCAGACGCCAAAGCCTGCCATCATACCCCAAAGGGCACCTCTGGCTGTGGCGTTTCGCCAAAACATGCCGCCAATAAACGCCGGCGCGAATTGGGCAACCGCTGCAAATGACAAAAGACCAAATGAAGCCAGTGCGCCCGAATTGCCGGAGACCAATAAATACGCATAGGCCATTGCCAAGATGATGAAGATCGAAGTGCGGCGAATGTTCAAAAGAACGGGCGCCATGTCTCTAATATGGCGCGCGTTCTGGCGCCGCAGAACAAATGGCAGAATGATATTGTTCGAAATCATGATGGCGAGGGCAACACAAGCTACAATCACCATGGCAGTCGCAGCAGAAAGCCCGCCTAGGAAAACCAGAAACGTGATGGTCATGGAATCTTCTTGCAGAGGTAAAGCAAGAACATAGTTGTCTGCATTAACGCTGGAGCCAAACGTCAACATTCCGCCAACAGCAACAGGAATAACAAAGAGGTTGATCAAGATCAGATAGAGCGGAAACATCCAACGCGCCGTGCGAAGATCAGCCTGTGAGTGGTTTTCCACCACACCTACGTGGAATTGGCGCGGCAAAAGCAGAAATGCGCAAGTGCTCAACAAAGTGTAGACCGCAAATTTGGTTGGATGAATTCCCGCATAAAATGATTGTTGAACAAACTCCGATTCTTGTGATTTCGCAATCATGTCACCCACACCACCAAAGAGATAAAAAGTGACAAACAACCCCACTGCCAAAAAGGCGATTAATTTGACAACAGATTCTGTGGCCACAGCCAGCATCAATCCATCTTGGTGTTCGGTAGCGTCTGCATGGCGGGTACCAAACAAAATGGTGAACAACGCCAAGGCGAGAGAAACATAAAAAGACGTATCGATTGTGGAAGACTGCACCGCTGTGAGCGACGGCTCAAATCGCGTCAACATCGTATCAACCGATGTGGAAATAGCTTTCAATTGGAGTGCGATGTAAGGAACAATACCAAGCACCGCGATGGTGGCAGCAACGGCACCTACGCTCGTGCTTTTGCCGTAGCGAGAGGCAATGAAGTCGGCGATAGAGGTGATGCGCTCGGATTTGGCCACACGAATGATGTGACTGTACAGGGGATAACCCAGCGTAATCATCAAGACGGGGCCTACGTAAATGCCTAAGAAATCAAAGCCACTTGTGGTGGCTAAGCCCACAGAGCCGAAGAATGTCCAGGATGTGCAATAGATCGCCAGAGAAAGCGCATAGATTGCCGGTCGTGCAAAGAAACTGCGATTGCGCGCAGGTCTACGGTCTCCGTAACTGGCAACCACGAACAAAAACAACAGATAGGCAATAGCTGCGAAAACAATGCCCCAACCCTGCATGCTTTACTCCCAAATGGCCGCAGACTGGCTTTAATTCACCACACACGTTAATGAGTGTCCAGTTAGAGCTCTTGTCGGGGAAATTTTGGCAAGAATTTTAATGAAAATAACACTTAACGTTACGTTAACTATGTGTTATGCGACCGACCGAGGCGGGGATTTACCAATGCTGGAACCATCTAGCACAAACAGCCTTGAATTTTAATGTGTGTTCTCTAGAGGGAGAAAATGAAATGCTGAGTGAATTTAAAGACTTTATTGCCAAGGGCAATGTGATGGATCTTGCTGTTGGTGTGATCATCGGTGGTGCATTTGCACTGATTACTGCTTCGCTGGTTGGCGATGTTATTATGCCATTCGTTGGATGGATTTTCGGTGGTTTGGATTTCTCAAACTACTTCATCGCATTGGGTGATGGCGTCACCGCGACTTCTTTGGAAGCTGCGAAAGAACAAGGCGCTGTGTTGGCTTATGGTAGCTTCATCACAACGATCTTCAATTTCATCATCATCGCTTTTGTGATCTTCATGCTGGTTCGCTACGTGAATAAAGTGAAAGCGGCTGCTGAAAAAGAAGAAGAGGCAGCTCCAGAAGCACCTGCTGCTGACATCGTTCTTTTGACTGAAATTCGTGATGCTCTGAAAAAATAAATTTTTTCACAGATCATTTGAAGCCTCGTTGGGAAACCAGCGGGGCTTTTTTTATGTCTTGTTCAAATTCTTTCTGCGGTGCGAGCGAATGATACGGCCAGCGGGTAGGTCATCGTCAATCCGGTTGATTAGCAGTATAAACCCAGTATGAATTGAAATCTGATTTGCCTTAATTGCCCCTAAACGTTTGGTGTATAAAACCTAAACGGAATTCATAGGCGATAATGTTGTGCGGGGATGGCGTTGCCAAGCCATGACGTGAAAGAGGGCTGTTCATGAAAAGTCTTAAAACTGCGCGGTCTCAGTTCCGTGGAATTATAATTCTACTGGCTGCGTTTTCACTCATCGTGAATTTGCTCCTTTTGACCATGCCTCTCTACATGCTTCAAATCTATGATCGTGTCCTTCCGAGCCAAAGCATGGATACGCTGAAATTTTTGTCAGTTATTGCTGTGGCTGCATTGGTGGTGTTGGGTTTGTTGGAAGCCATTCGGGCCATTGTTGCTGCGCGAGCAGCAGCTAAGCTTGAAGTGCAATTGGGCGCTGATGCTATACGCGTCGCCATGCTGAGCAGTCGACTTGGCGAGGCCAATGTTCAGCCTGTGCGAGATTTGGCGGCAGTGCGCAGTTTTATCGCCTCGCGCGCCGTGTTTGCACTTCTTGATCTGCCCTTTGCTCCTTTGTTCATTGGCATCTTATATTTCATTCATCCCACACTGTTTTACATCACTATTGCTGGAGCAGTGATTTTGTTTGCAATCGCCATTCTCAATCAAATGGTGACCAAAACGCCTTCGCAAGATGCAAGCCAACTGCAAGGGGCTGCATTTGCGACCGCCCAGTCGATTGCACGCAACTCAGAGTCCCTGCGCGCTATGGGCATGACCGGCAACGGCATCAGTGTTTGGGGCAATTCCAATGCTGAATCCATGTCAGCGCAAGGCAGTGTGGATACACGCAATGCCGTGCTTTCCGGCATTTCGAAAACAATTCGTATGGGGCTGCAAATTGCTATTTTGGGTGTTGGTGCGCTTTTGGTTCTGCGTGGAGAGATGACAGCAGGAATGATTTTTGCGTCGTCAATCATTTCAGGGCGTGGCTTGCAACCAATTGATCAGGTTATTGGCGGTTGGAAACAATATGTAACGTCGTGGCGTTCGTGGAAAAACCTGACCGCTATTCTTGAAAAAGCCGGTGATGAATCTGAAAAGATTTCAATGCCCAAACCTAATGGAAATATTTCCGTTGAAGCAGCATTGGTCATGCCAGCGGGCGGCGGATCGAAAGAGCCGATCTTGAACCGCGTTTCGTTTTCGGTGAATGCAGGAGATGTCGTGGGAATTGTGGGCCCATCTGGCTCGGGCAAATCCACCATGGCGCGGTTGCTTGTAGGCGCACAGTTTCCCAGTGCGGGTACGGTTCGCATTGACGGCACTGACATACAAAACTGGGATGCACTTCAATTGGGCAAACATATTGGCTATCTCGGCCAAGGTGTAGAACTATTGCCTGGCACAATTGCTGAAAACATCGCGCGCTTGTCTCTGCAACCCGATGATGTGGCTGTGCATGAAGCGGCGCGCAAAGCGCAGGTTCATGAACTCATTCAAAACCTGCCACAAGGCTACGACACACATGTTGGCCCTGGTGGGCTCGGCTTGTCGGGCGGGCAAAAACAACGCATTGCGTTGGCGCGCGCCTTTTATGGCGATCCTGAAATTATGGTGTTGGACGAACCCAATGCAAATTTGGACGACGATGGAGAAATGGCTTTGCAACTGGCATTTCGTACGGCGCGAAAGTCGGGAACGACAGTTATCGTCATCACCCAACGCAAACAAATTTTGAATGAAGTGGACAAGATTTTGCGTTTGCATCGTGGCAAAGTAGACTTCTACGGCACGCGAGAAAAATTTGTGCAGGCTTTGCAAGAAATGCGGGCAAAGCGCGCAGCACAAGCGAAAGCGGTTCAGTCTGCACAATCTGGAAATCAACCTCCTGTGAAAGTGAACTAAAATGGCAGAAGAACTTGGTCGCATCCAAACGACAAAAATTCCAGCTTCACAGGCCATTGCGGGCAATGCAGAACATGCAAAGCTCATGGCAAACATGCAAAACCCTGCCAGCACATCAGGTATGAATGATGGGTCCAACTGGGCTGAAAAAGTGAAAACAAGTATCGCAAAGCCGGCGATATTTGGCGTGGCCGTGATCGGCCTATTTGTGTTTGGTTTTGGTTCTTGGGCAGCAAATGCACCGCTTTCTGGCGCTGCCATTGCTCCTGGTGTCATTGCTGCCAGCGGGCAGAACCTCAAAGTACAACATTTTGAAGGCGGAATCATAAAAGAGATACTGGTCAAAGAAGGTGACAAGGTCAGCAAAGGGCAAGCCTTGCTGAAGATCGACCCGACCTTGGCAGAATCCAACCGAAATCGATTTGTAAAATCCTTGGTGGCGTCTCAAGCGCGTGCAGAGCGACTTCTGGCAGAACGTGATAACGCCGAGTTTGTGATTTCAGATGAGTTGCGCAAATTGGCAACCGAAAATGGTTTGGAAAATGACCTTCGTGAACAAACGAGTGAATTCAACAAGCGTCGCGAACGTTACCTCACGGACGCGCGAATACTTGACCAACAGATCGCAGCTTTGGAAGAGCAAATCGGTGGCTTCAATTCGCAAGTAAAGTCCACGGAAGAGCAAATCGTCGTCTTGTCCGATGAGATCAAAGTAAAACGTGCTCTGTTGAAACGACAACTGACCAACCGCTCAGAAGTCCTTCGTCTGGAACGCAATCGGTCTGAACTTCAAGGTCGAATCGGCGGACTATTGGCCAGCATTGGTGAAGCAAAAAGCAGCATCATTGGTGCCAAACAACGTCAGTCGCGTTTGCAAACCGAACGAGCAGAAACGGCTGTAACAGCACTCAACGATGTGCGTCGTCAAATAGCTGATACGCAAGAACAAATCGCAAATGCCGAAGCGATTATGAACCGTGTTGTGGTGCGTGCTCCGTCAGATGGCGTGGTGGTGAACCTGTCTAAAAACACGCCAGGAAGTGTGGTGCGTCAGGGGGAAGACTTGGTGGTGCTGTTGCCAACAGGCGGCGAACTTATCGTGGAAGCTCGCTTGAACCCTCAAGACATTGATGTGGTTACGGTTGGACAATCTGCCAACTTGCGGTTTTCCTCATTGAACACACGCATAACACCGGAAGTTCCCGCAACTGTCAGCTATGTTTCTGCCGACCGTTTGGTGGATCCATCCAACAATGAACCTTACTATACGGCGCGTTTGAAAATTTCAGATAAGTTACCGGATGGACTATCCACGGAACAAATATTCCCGGGCATGCCTGTGGAAACCTATATTGAAACAGGCGACCGAACCTTCTTTGAATATATCGCAAAACCGCTGACAGATTCCTTCGAACGGGCTTTCAAAGAAGAGTAGTTTTTCACTTTATCTGCCAATTCCCTTTGGCAGAATTTGAGCGCCGAGCAGTGCATAATCAAATCCATCAGCTCTGCCTCCCAAGTGCTTTGCTAAAAAACGTTCGATTTTGCGATATGTTTTCATGCGCGTTTTCCAACCCCAACTCCTGAATTGGTGGCCCGCCCCTTCTAGCAAAACATATTCAACGGGTTTCCCGGCAGCGCGCAAAGCTTCGACCATGCGATCTGATTGACTTTGGATCACACGCACATCGTTGCTGCCTTGTATAACCATCATGGGAGCAGCGAGTTTGGCGGCGTGGGTCAAAGGTGACCGATCCTTGATAATTTTTCTTTGTTCTGGGTCTTTTGGATTGCCAACATTTTTATCGTACCAGAAATCCCAACCCTGCCAGTAAGGGGGAATTTCGCTGCGCATAGACACCAAGTCACTGATGCCGTTGACGTCGATTCCAGCTGCATAAAGCTCTGGGTTGCGGGTCATTGCGGTCAAAACTTTCAGTCCGCCAAAAGAACCGCCAAAAACGGCTACTTTCTTAGGGTCTGCAATTCCTTGGCCGACTGCCCAAGCACGCGCATCCGATATATCGTCGTCCATGGCACGCGAAACAGCATTGAAGGCAGCGTTACGAAACGCGCGACCATATCCATGTGACCCGCGATAGTTGACATCGAGAACGGCATAACCCCGGTTGTTCAAAAGTTGTCGGAAACCATTCCATCCACCAAAAACACGAGCAATTGGCCCGCCATGGATCATGATGACCAGCGGAGCAGGCCGAGATACGCCTTTTGGTCGCGACAGATATGCAGGAATTTTTAGCCCATCACGCGCTTCAATGGTCACAGGTTCTACCGGCGACAGGCGATCTCTAAATCTTGCAATTTGTGGGGTTGAAATTTTTGTAATTTCACCACTTTTGCTGTCGATCATTTGGGCTTCGTAGCCTGCATCGGCCTCTTCAACGGAAAACACAATTTTTGAACGGTCGTTGGAGATGGTATGGAAGTTCAGGTTGGCGTTGTTTGGCCTTTCAATCTTGTCGATAAGTGAGCCAAGCTTTGGATCAAGAATTGTCAGTTTTTGATGGCCTGGATAGGAGAAAAGAGCTTGCGGTTTTCCCTTCTCGCGATCCATTAGAACGTGAGAAATATCGACTTTCTCATCCGAATGAAGAACCGTTTCTTTTTGATGTTTAATGTCAAATCTCACCAAAGCCTGCTTGTCACGACCCATATTTGACAAAGCGTAAAGCTTCTCGTCTTTGTCCCATGTGCCAAGGGGGGTGAAAGAATCTCCAAATTTTCCACGAACCACTGGTTTCCATAATCCGCCTAGATCGAGTTCAAAAACCCAAGCACCTTGTGGTAGAAAACGGGTGCGCGCGTAAACATCGCCATCTCGAGCAAGATGCCAATAAACGCCTCTTTGTTGTGATTGTCCAAGGGGCTCTGTTTCACCGCTCGTCAAGTTCAAGCGGTAAAGGTCAAATCGTCGTCGATCAGTTCCATTATGCGCGATGATGACGCTGTCGCCAGAAGCATCCGGCACTTGAACCAAAAAAGACTTCACATCTTTGCCCATATTATAGGATCGTGGTTTGGCGTTTGGTTTTTGTGTGTCGATGGATACCAAGACATCATTTTCCCAACCGTCCCTGTCCGCAAGATAAAGAACGTAACGACTGTCTGCTGACCATGTGTATCCGCGCACTTCATCACTGGTTTGAAAAATGTTGCGTTGTTCTCCTTCAACAGGCTTTACCCATAAAGCAGGCTTGAACCATTTGGATTCCAACCAACTCAAATATTTACCGTCCGGAGACAATTGATAATTCCAACGCGCATCTGTGCTTGCATAGAAATTGCGCAGGGGAATAATTGGAGGCAGATCTGCTTTCACCAATTCTGGGTGTGTCGCAGCGATAGGCCGATAGACCCAAGCTCCAATGGCCAGTGTCAAAATGACAAGCGTTAAAAACCCTAGAAAAATTTTTTCAGCATTGTTGATCTTGCTCCTAAGGCGAACTGAGGTTTCAAGACCTCCAATGATATGAACGTAACTCACATGCGCTATCGCGCAACAGCTGCGAATTCTGATTTCAACGGCCCGCTAGGATGCCCAGCCTTCTGCGGCCATATTGGCCAATGCGTCGGGCTTCAAAATGACCAATCCGCCTCGGGTGCGTTCTAAAATACCCAAACGTTCCAGTTCTTTCATGTCGCGAGAGACAATTTCTCTGCGGCTTGAAATACGGTCTGCAATATCACTTTGAAGTGGGGCAGGGCTTATTATTCGATGGCCAGAATGCAGACCAGATGGAATACTTGTGCGTGGCCGCGACAAGCGCAAAATCTCAGCATAAAGCCTGTATTTTGCTTTTAGAAAACTGAACTCAGACAATCTGTGAGACAAGCGCCTGATATCGGCGGTCAAATGGTTCATCACGCGCCATGCAATTTCTGGCACTGCCTCAATAATTTCTTGGAAGACGGCCTTTGGCATAATGCAAATGCGGCAATTTGAAAGCGCAACAATGCTGGCCGAGCGTGGTCCGTCGTCAATGGCAGCCAAATGGCCGAAAAATTCTCCGGGTCCATGATCGTTGAGGATGACTTCTCGACCCTCAATCATGCGCACCAATGCACGCACGGTACCATGCGAAATAAGTCGAATTTCTTTGGAGTTTTCCTGGTGGTCAATGATGGTTTCGCCAGCTTCATAGTTGCGCCACAAGCATCGATCACCGAACGCTTTCAACTGCTCGTCGGTCATTCCCTTTAAGAGAGGAAATTCGTCCAGCGTGTCCATTAGAGAATCCCAAAAACGTTGTTCCCTACGATCAATACATGATCGTAAGTTGCAATTACCGGCCCCTATATGCCCATAATTACCGTTAAGACCTTTGATTTTCAACACATTATTCAGTCACGCTCAAATTGTTCACATCTGCAATTTTTTCGCGAAATTCTGGGGTTCCTGTTTTTCCACGATTGTTTGCCAGTCGATATCTGCTCATTTCGTCTTGGGTGAAAAAATACAGGCTCTGTGGCGGTGTCTCCAAGGCCCGAACCCAAACCTTTAAATCAACGCCCATATCCACAAGCAGCTGTTGGCATGCAGCTGAAATTGTTTGCGCTTCAGCCATTCCACGGTGAAGACTGCCGATCGCTGTGGGCAAAGCGTAGGCTTGGTGCACGCCTATAAATGCCTGCTTTCCAGCCGAACGATACAAGCCGCCTGCCAAAACCAAAGGGCAGGCTGATGCGCAATAGGCATGGTCTGGCACATTGGTGCTGATACCTGCGCTGCGAATTTGGCGCGAGAGTGAAAGAGCATCCGTGACCGACCCACCAGGTGAATGTAAATGCAGTTCGGTGATCTCTCGGTCGTGGGTTTTCAGGAACTCAGCAAACCGTGCCGCGGCACCAGCATCCATAGTGCCAATTGCAGTTGCCTTATCGCCTTCCCCAAAATGAAATTGCAATGGTCCCGCCATAACTTCGCTGTCAAAAGGACCGAAATATCCAGGCAGGCTTGGCTTTTTCGACCCAGGGCCCAGCGGCATGGTTCGAGGAAAATACGGCCGTGTTTGATCTCCGGGTTTAGGCAATTCCAGCGGGGCTGGGTCCGTTCGCGTTGTGGCAGGAAAATCAACCGGCGCATTGGCCACCATTTCACGAAAGTCTTGCAAAACAGCGCCAACCGAAAGACCAAGCATGCCCAAGAAAACAAGCTTCAAAAACCGACCATCTTGAATGGTCGATATGATCCACGACAACGGACGCTGTGCTGGTTGCTGTTCCATTCCTACGTTAGCTTTTGGCAGGAACTGTATGAGGCGTTGTCAAAGGTGTAACTTTTGGATCTGACGCCAGTTCCTGTTCAAAAGCTTGCTGAAGTTCCTTCTCTTTGACTCCGGATCCATCATCAGGCGGGTTTGTGTCCTCGGTCTGATCAGCTTCAAGAGCATTGAGCTGTTTATAAAGGCGCACAGCGCGGATCATTTCGCTTGCTGTCACTTCATTTGCACCTAGGTCAACACCATCTTCCTTGCGCACCGCGGCTTGAACAATACACAGGATGAAAATCATCACCGCTGGCAAAAGATCAATAGAAATAGCGCCCGCCCAAGACGGCATGAAGTCGGACGCATAGCGCAATACCGCTTCCGGCGAAGACAAAGGTGTGAAACGAACTGACTCCACAGCAGGGCGCGATAAAATTTCATCGGCAGCGGCGGATAAGGCGATACTTTGCGCTTTCACTGCTTTTTCAACCCGTCCCACCACATCGTCCTGACGGCTGGCCAAATCAGCATTGTTGCCGTCTGCAACAGGCGCGATGAACGAACGTCCTAGATCGTCTGCGGCTCGTTTAACTGCGGGCGCGATGGAAGATTGTTGAAGTGCGGATATAGTTCCCGATAGAGCAACAGCCTCTTCTGCAAATGCATTGGCACGCGCTTCAACGGGGCCTGGGGATGACACCAGCTTGCGCATGGCCGCCAATCGTTTTCCACCCTCCACAAAGCTTGCCTTTGTGGGTTCGCGTGACGCAATAACCTCTTCCGACAGTCCCGTGAGTTGGGTCGACATTTGGCGCAATAGCTGCACCACTGTGCCACTGCCAGATGTCCCCGTGAGTGCGCCAGTGGAAGCTTCTTCTGTCGATAAGCGTGAAAACCTTTGCGATGCCAATTGAATGTCAGGCAACAGACTTTGTGCGGCCAGTGCATTGTCGTGCGCCTGTTCCAGTTTCTGCTGATACTGTTCAGTGGTGTTTGCCAAATGCTGTTCAAGCGCGGCACCACCAGCAAGAGCAGCAGCGTTCAACCAGGACGACATGGCCACAATCATGGCCGAACCAATCACCATTGCCAGATAGAGATATCGTCGTCCATCGCCAGATTTCACATGGGGCATGAACCGCATGAGATAGGACCAGAACCCGAAAATGCCCACAGACACTGCGACGGAATAGATCACTGCTCCTAAAAAAACCACTGTGGTTGAGCCATTTAAAAGTTCGCGAACGCCAAGATATGTGTAAACGCCCGACGCCAAAGCCAAAATGGCCAAAGTGGCACCGGTAATAGTTTCAAGACCTGTTTGGGCCTTTCGAAGATCTCGGGACATATTTTACCCACCTGAATACGCGTTACATGACAAGCTGTGGGTAGATTAAGATAAAATTAAGGAAATGGGCAGGGGGAATATCACATCGGGCAAAGTTCTTTCATTTGCCCGATGCGAATTTTGTGTCTGGCTAGCATCTGTCGATGTAAGTGCGCCCTGTACGGCGGTCGCGGTAGCGGCATTTTCCGTCCTCAGACGCACGGCCGATCAAAGCCCCAGCGAGACCGCCAGCAGCTGCGCCGACGGCTGCACCAGTGGGTGTTCCTGTCACAATCGCGCCACCTGCAGCGCCAACTCCTGCTCCAATGGCCGCGCCCCGTTGTGTGGCGTTGCACGCGCTCAAAACAAGAACAGCGGCGATGGTTATAAATATTTTGGTCATGGTGTTAATCCTTCATATTGACTGCAAACGCAAATGACAGCGCCCAATTGTAAACAGTCTCATGTTCAGATTGGTTCCGCAATCAGGTGATAAAAATGGCAAGTTTGATCACGAATTGTAAATTGAGGTATCAAAATCAAACTCCGTTTTGTCATTTCGAAGTCGAACGATAAACTCCATCCCAGTTTTCAGGTATTCCGTTTTCGCGAAAATCGGCGAAACGTTCTGCATATAATGCATAGAGTTTGAGCAAGGGTGGAATGCCCTTTGATTGGGAGAGCTCTTCAGCGCAGCGTCCTGCGCGCGCCATGGATATCATGGCTTGTTCAATGTCGCCGTTTCGATAGGCAGCTAACATGTCTTCATGGTGTTCGGTTAGCTTTTGGAGAAGCGGATCGTGCAGACTATCCTTATCGCCCAAAATTGTGAAAACAGTGAGAGGCTCGCTGCGTCCGACCACGCCCACCCGGTCGATTTCCAAAACTGCGTAATCTGCAATGTTGCTCAATGTTTCTTCAGCGATCAGATTGTCTAGCCCATATTGTTTTGTCAGGCCTTCAATTCGTGAAGCTACATTCACCGCATCCCCAATGGCGGAATAGTTGAAGCGCTGGGTCGAACCCAAATTGCCGACACAGCAGGGGCCAGTGTTCAATCCGATACCAATGTCAATCGCTCGTTTTGCATTTTGGTTGAGTTTTACAAGCTCTTTGCGCATGGCCATCAAGCCGCGAATTGCGCGCTCCCGATGGTCTGCTTGATCAATAGGCGCATTCCAAAATGCCATAATGGCGTCACCCATATATTTATCGATGGTGGCGCCTTCTTTCATCAACGCATCTGTCATGGGAGTGAGAAAATCATTCAACAATTCTGTCAGTTCTGTCGGATCAAGACCTTCCGACAATGATGTGAACCCGCGTATGTCACAGAACAGCAGTGTAAGTTCCTTGTCTTCGCCGCCAAGTTTCAGAGCATCTGGATTTTCGGCAAGGCGTGTCACCATTGTGGGTGAGAGGTAATGGCTGAACGCTTCACGCACGAATTTGCTTTCTTTTTCTGTGATCAACAGATCAGCGCCCACACCTGCACCATAGGCAGCCAGCAATGAAAGAACGGGAACGATTGGGCTGAACAGCAATTTGTGAGCGGTGAATGCATACCAAGCTGCTGCGATCACAAGCGCAATCAGGATGAATGCGAGTACGGCATCGCCTGTGGCATTCAATCTGGGAAGAAACGCTAACAGCAACAGTGTAAGAACAATGGCAAAAGTCAGTTCAACACCCTGCGCATAGTCAGGACGGCTGATGTAAGTTCCAGTGACAATTTGGTCGAGTATATCCGCATGAACAGTCACACCAGCCACAACCGGGTTCAATGGAGTCGCACGGAGATCGAGAAGGCCAGCCGCAGAAGTGCCGATCAAGACAATATGATTGGCAATTTCCGAGGAGAGTTTTTCTTCCGTCCATCCAAATTCCTTAGGAAACAAAACTGCCTTGGCGGATACGGTGGGCTTTTCCTCCGGATGGGAGTGATATATCTCCATTGCCCCATCGGCAGCAGTTGGAATCTCCAACGCGCCGACTTGCAACGAAACCAAAGAGAGCTTTCCGCCAGAAAGCTCTCCACTGCCGTCACTCGATTTTATTTTAAACCCTCCAGCACCTTGAACAACGCGCAGGGCTTCTACAGCCAAAGTTGGGTAAAAATTATTGTTGGCGCCTTGCATCAGGGGGACACGTCGCACCACTGCATCGCGCTGTTCTGATGTGGCAAAATTGAAAGTCCCGGTTCCAGACGCAGCATCATCGAGTATCGTCAGGTTTCTTGTGGAGTTGACACCCTGCTTCATAAAGAAATCGGGGATGGTTCCACTTTGGCCCGTGCCAGCTTTGGGGGTAGGGGGGGCATCAGTTCCTGCCTCAGACAAAACAAAACCAGTCACCACGGGATAGCGCTTAAACACACTGGCCAACACAGCATCATTGTCCAACACGTCCACTTTTTCAGGCAGTTGAATTTGAGCTCCAGCTTTGGTCAGCCCTTCAATGGCCATAAGCGGAGATGTGCGGTCTTCTTCGGAAAACACAATATCGAATACAATTGCCGCTGCACCCAAATCGCCCAATTTCTGGGTGAGATCGGCCACCACATTTCGCGGCCATGGCCATTGTCCCACACGTTTAATCGACGTTTCGTCTAAATCGACCACAACCACATCAGAGCCACCCCACGGGCGCGGTTTCAGCACTTGGTAAGTGTCAAACACCATCGTATTGAAATGTCGCAAGGGCTGCGATGGCATGATCGATAACAGCCAAATAAATGACGCAACGGAAAGCCCAAAGAGCCAAATGACCACTGATTTGTTGCTTAAAAGGCGCATGACTGACTAAATGACATAAAATATGCTGCAGCTGTGAGATTTCTCACACACACTGCATTGCGCACTGCTTTAACACACTTCTAAGTTTTGCGTGGGGTGCATAAGGATTCTCTATAATGGAATTTTGTCGGAAAATTCGACCTTTGGGTAAAAAGTCGGTCAGTCTATATGTCGCTTTGGCGCTTGCGACGGCAACGGGTGTTTCTTCTGCCGCAGCGCAATCAGTGACGTTCGATCAAATTTTGGCTCAACCAAACAATTTGGAACTCAACCTGCGCTATGCGCGCCAAGAGGTTGCTTCTGGTCGCCTGCAACAGGCTGCCAGTGCTTTGGAACGAATGGTGCTTTTGGAACCCGATTGGGATTCAGCGCGATTGTTTTATGGCGTGGTGTTGTATCGCCTTGGCGATCTGGAAGGTGCAAAGCGCGAGTTGCGCTTGTTGGAAAACAGAAATTTACCTCCGCAACAGGAACGAGATCGCGTGCGGTATTTGGCTCTCGCTGAAAAGCAATCCAGTCCGTTACGCTTTTCAAGCCGTTTTTCGATTGGCGCACGCTATGACAGCAATCCTGGGTTTGTAGGTGATGATGTCGGTGCAGCCTCATTGAACGATGAGGAAAGTGATGGCGCGATCATCGGCGGAACCAAATTTCGCGCGGAGCTGGATATCGGAAATGCCGGCAATTATTTGTTTGCCGAAACCCATTCTCAAATAAATGAGTTTTTCGATGTTGATCAGGCCGATCTCATAACATCAAACGCAAAAGTAGGGGCGACCTTTTTTGGCCCCAATTTGATTGCCTCTCCCTATGTCACTGGCGGTGTGTCTTATCTTCAACATGATAGGTTCCGCACCCAGTTTGGTGGTGGTGCAAAAATAAAATACTCACTGTCGTCACAAGTTGAGCTGCAACTCCATGGGCGTGCCGTTTATGAAAACTACGAGGCAACCTCTTTCAGTTCGGTGGGCGATGATCGCGACGGCTGGTTGAGTTCAGGCTCAATTGGGTTGCAATGGCGCCCAACCGACAAACAAAAATTTGTTCTCACAGGTTTGTATGCCGACAAAGATGCTGATTTTGACGGATTTTCATATCGCAGTGTTGGCGTGCAGGCCCGTTCGCTAACCCTGCTCGGCAAAGGCAGGTTCTTGTCTTTGCAGGCTTCGTATACCGATCGCGAATACGAAGAAATAGATGAATTCTACACATTTACCGAACCACGTGAAGACCAGCGTTTTTACGCGAGAGCAGCGCTGGGTGCGCCGCTGGAGACACTGTTTTCCAATTTCGATGTGGAATTACCCGAAGCCATTTCAGACGTGGTTTTGCAGGTGGGCGTATCTTACACCAACAACAATTCAAACGTAGCATTGCGCGACTACGACAATCTGTCTGGTGACATTCTTTTCACCAAACGAATTTCATTTTGAGCGGAGGGAAACAATTATGATCAAGATCCGCTACAATAAATTAAACCTATCACGCAAACTAGCTGCAACGGCATTGTCGTCCGTGCTGGTGTTGGCCTCTTTCACTTCAACAACATGGGCCGCTCCCAAAATTGGAACAAGTTCAGCCGTGCGTGGTGATGTTTTCGTGACCACATCGGGCGCAAGCCGCAAAGCGCAGGTGCGCGATGCGATTAGTCTGCAAGACAAAGTGCTGACAAAAGAAGACAGCGCCTTGCAAATTCTCTTGCTCGACCGCACCACGTTTACGGTAGGTCAAAACGCATCTTTGACCATTGACCGTTTCGTCTATGATCCCACCACTTCTCAAGGGCAAGTGAGTGCAAAGGTTGCAAAAGGGGCGTTCCGTTTCATGAGCGGAAATATTGGCAGAACAAATCCGACCAACGCTTCTGTTTCCACGCCGTCCGCCACTATCGGCATTCGCGGAACCTTCTTTGAAGGGGTCGTGGGTGAAGATGCAATCGCTCTTGCTGGTCTGGCTGGTCTCAGCACTGCCGGATCGAGTTCAACGGGCGCCAGCATCACTGTTTTGCGCGGGCCCCGCGCTGGTGGCAACACACTAGACAGCGCAGGCATTATTCGGGTTTCCAATTCAGCTGGCAGCATCACATTGGTTCGTCCGAATTATGCTGTTTTTGTACCAACTGCCGGCGCTGCACCTATTGGCCCATTTAAAATGACACAAGAAATGCAGGAATATCTGGATTTCTTCCTCCGTTCAGAGCCCAATGGTCCACCTGTGAACTTTGCCGATGTGGAACCAGGAGGTGCAGAAAGCGGACAACGCGAATTTGAACTTCCCGTTGATCCTAATGACAATGAAGATGACAGCGGCATCACCGACCCCAACGTTCCAGTTGGTCAAGAAGAATCGACGGACGGTGGAACAAGCGACGGTGGAACGAGCGACGATGGAACGGGCTCATTTCGCTGAGGCGACTTGGCTCACTGCATTTTTCTATCCAATGTAAGGATGGTGCTGTTGAGGTGATTTGAACACCCGACCTCTTCATTACCAATGAAGTGCTCTACCCCTGAGCTACAACAGCATTTGTCGGGCCTTATCTTTTGGCTGGACGAGACGCTATTGCCACACTGTTTTGCCCCTTGCAAGCGGCAACAGCACGGTAGATATAGGTAATACTGCCAGAGCTCAAATTTTTGCGAAACATGCGCCGTGACGAAAGACAGAAAATCTCACATTGAAGCCCGTGAAAAACGGATGAAAGAAGCTCTGCGCGCTAATTTGCAACGCCGCAAACAAAAATCCCGTGCTTTGCGCAGTGATGAGAAAGCCTCATTGAGTAAAAATGTCGAGGCATCTGCCCCCAAAGAAAGCTAGGTTGCGGCCGAGCCACGTTTTCAATATTAATCCTGTCCACATCCAATTCTTGGCATATTCCTGTGGTTGAGGTAAGCCAAGACCAATTCGAGACAAGACAGGTGCACCAGCGCCCTTACGATGAGACTTTCATCGGCAGGCGCATCATTCAGTTTGTGCACATTTCCCTTAAGGGGAAACGGGAAAGATCATAAGAGGGAATAGATTTATGGATAAGATTCTCATTCGCGGGAACGGACAGTTAAACGGAACTATTCCTATTTCCGGTGCAAAAAATGCTGCTCTTCCATTGATGATTGCTTCAATGCTGACCAGCGAACCCGTGACTTTGGAAAACATGCCGCGCTTAGCGGATGTAGAGGCTTTGCAGAGCATTCTTTCAAACCACGGTGTGGACTATCGCGTGAAAGGCAAACGCCCAGGCGATACCTCCATGACGGGCCGCCGCATTGAATTTCAAGCAAGCGAGATTGTAGACACAACCGCACCCTACGACTTGGTTCGTAAAATGCGGGCTAGCTTTTGGGTCATTGGCCCACTTCTGGCGCGTTGTGGTGAAGCTCGCGTATCCTTGCCGGGCGGATGTGCAATCGGTACGCGGCCAATCGATTTGTTTATCGAAAGCCTGGAAGCGCTCGGCGTCGAAATTGACATTGAATCCGGATATGTGAATGCGAAGGCGCCAAATGGCGGATTGCAGGGAGGCCATTACACATTTCCAAAAGTCTCTGTCGGCGCGACCCACGTGATGCTGATGGCCGCAAGTCTGGCCAATGGCACAACAGTAATCGAAAACGCCGCGCGTGAACCGGAATGCGTTGACGTCGCCAATTTTTTGAATGCCATGGGCGCCAAGATTTCTGGGCATGGCACTTCGACAATTACGATTGAAGGCGTGACTTCGTTGCATGGGGCAACCCATGAAGTTTTGCCGGACCGTATCGAAACCGGAACTTTTGCAGCCTGTGTTGCCATGGCGGGTGGCGATGTCTTACTGAAAAATGCGCAAGGCGCGTTGTTGCAAAATGCACTTGATGTTCTTGAACTTACGGGAACAGGCGTTGAACAGGTCAATGATGGTATTCGCATTCACCGCACAAGTGGTGACATTCAACCCATCGACTTTTCGACAGACCCTTTTCCTGGTTTTCCAACAGATCTTCAAGCGCAATATATGGCGCTGGTGACGCGTGCCAAAGGTGTTAGTCGGGTGACGGAAACAATTTTTGAAAACCGTTTCATGCATGTGCAAGAACTGGCACGTCTTGGAGCAAACATCGCGATTGATGGTCAAACTGCAACTGTCACCGGCGTTGAGCGTTTGTCCGGCGCTCCAGTTATGGCGACCGACCTTCGAGCATCTATGTCCCTCATCATTGCTGGACTTGTGGCAGATGGTGAAACCGAAGTGAGCCGTGTCTATCACCTTGATCGCGGGTTTGAGCTTCTCGAAGACAAACTCTCCGCCGTGGGCGCTGACATCGAGCGTGTCACAGCGGGCTAAACGCTGAAGCCTTGGTTGTGGAACCAGCAATCGTGTTGTTGGCTTGTGACGAATGACCGTATGAGACTGGGGGGCAATTGTTCTTTTACTGAGTGACGCATTATTGTGTGAACTTCCAAGCTAAGTAGGAACGACATGCGAATGCAGAACTTTTTGACACTTGTTTGCGCGGTGCTCATGCTGACGTTGACTTCAAGTTTTTTAACGCCCAGCAATAAACACGGTCATACACATGCGATGGGTTGAAAAGACTGATTGCCAAACGCGGAAATGTACGGTTGTCGACCAAAAACAGGTCCGTATATAATCGCTTTGTTGCCAATGCAGGAAACTGCCCAAGGACATCCTACTTTCTTCAAAGAGTGCGCGTGCCTTCCGAGTCGGGAACCTGCACATTGCAAATATGTGCTGACGAGGACATACGAACAGGACGCGACTAAGAGACCGCCAGATCAACCAATCTGCGCATGCGCAGTCTGTCATTGCGATCGTGCGTCCAGCCGCTTTGACAATGCGTTCTGTGGCTAAGCGATACCTCGCTTTATTCCTGTATCGAACACCCAGGGCTGAAATCAGCTCACTGGCACATTGGTCGGTTGGTTGTTTTTCGAACCGATTGCTGGCCTAAGTTTCTTTGTGTTGTTGGACGCATTTTCTGGCACCAAGTTTATGATAACTGGGTTCGGTGTGTGATCACGCGCAGCGCCAGTGACGGCATCAACACCGACCCCAATCACACCGCCAGCAATAATGTTTCCGGCCACCCCAGCAGCGCCTTTTCCGGACACTTTGGTACCGACATTTACGGTTTGAGAGATATAGCCTTCTTTGGAAGCCGTAACTTGAAAACTGTCCTTGCGCGGAACGGACACAATGCATGGGTTAGTTGAACATGTATGATTAAAAGACGTCACCACTTTGGCGTCTTGCGGCGTTGTTTCAATTCTTACATTTTCTTGAGTGCCACGCGTAATAGACGCGCAAGAAGACACAACCAGAACCGCGCACAAAAGCGCCATGATCAACTTATTCATTCTAATCCCCAACATCGTCATCAGACTATGTAGGCTTTTGTTATTCCTCTTGGAAAAGCAAACGATGATTGCTGTTATCCAGCGATTTCAACCTATTTCGGGAGCTTCGTTTACATTTGCGTTCGGAAGCTGGATTGCCCGATCATTTTGTTCTGCGTACCAGCAGCTTTCTGCTTTCCACCACGGTTTTGGGTTTCAACAAACTTCCCAAACTGCTTTCCAGCGTCAGTTCGTCAGACCCCAAGCGCGCAGCAACAGACATGGCTTCATAAACAGACGCTGATGTTTTTTGCAGTGCCAGCGTCGCATCGTTCAATTGCAATATGTTTCCTAGAAACAGCGCGGCGGTGAGATCGCCCAACCCGTTGAGAGGGCCGTCCACCAATCTATGCTCAGCCAAATTGACAGAGGAACCTTCCACCAAAAGGTTGGCGATATTGCCTTTCATCA
Source organism: uncultured Rhizobiaceae group bacterium (assembly GCA_937958815.1). Classification (GTDB taxonomy): domain Bacteria; phylum Pseudomonadota; class Alphaproteobacteria; order Rhizobiales; family Rhizobiaceae; genus Pseudahrensia. Next base: position 62,841 of record CALGMR010000011.1, read on the forward strand.
TGGCATGGGAAGATGTGACCAATACAGTTTTTGAGGGAAGCGATTTTGCAGCAGCCACAAGAGCTTCATTGGTGTCCATTTCATTTGTTTGCGCCAGCAGGCTAAGCTCAAACGGGTTCGGTGTTGTGATGTCCGACAGGGGCAACAGAATATCGCGAATGGCATCAGCCTGTTCTTGCGGGACGTACAAGCGATCATTGTCACCAGTGACGGGGTCAAGCGCATAAACTGCATTTGGGTTACGTGCTTTCACAGCCTTCACCAAATCTGCCACGGGTTGTGCCTGTGCAGCTTCGCCCAGATAACCAGACAGAACAGCACCGACTTCGCCAATCCACGGGGAGCCAGCCAAATCTTCCAAAGTGGATGTGAAATCTTCGATGCGCGGCACGATGCGATGGCCCGCGCCTGCGGTTGCAAAGTGACCTGGGTGCCAAGGCAGGGTAACTGTTGGAACGATCCAAACGGGGAAGCCCAACACTTCCAGTGCAAAGCCTGCAGCACGGTTTCCAACAGTGCCGCGCGCCACGTGGCTGGAAATGACAATGATGGCAGGTTTTTTGTTGCTCATTGAAGGAAGGGTGTCTCTGGCATTAATGTGTCGTGGCGTTTATGTTCACACCATAACCGATGATATTGCCACCGGTTTTTTCACATTGCCGACGGAGGCTCACTTGAAAGCGCAGTCAATTTTTAGAACAGCATCCCCCACAATTGTTATGAGAGCATTACTTCTCATTTTTGCCGCCTCATTTCTATCGGCGTGTGGGGTCAACAACATTCCCACCTACGAAGAAAATGCAAAAGCAAAATGGTCACAGGTGCTGAACCAATATAAGCGCCGCTCAGACCTCATTCCCAATCTGGTGGAAACGGTAAAAGGTTTTGCCGCACAAGAAAAGGATGTGCTGACCGCCGTTGTTGAAGCGCGCGCCAAAGCGTCTTCGGTGACTTTGTCTCCTGATATGTTGACCAACCCTGAAGCGGTGAAGGCCTTCACAGAAAACCAAGGCGCATTGTCTAGTGCACTGTCTCGCTTGTTGGTGACTGTGGAGCGGTATCCTGAAATCAAATCAGGACAGAATTTCCTGACACTCCAATCTCAATTGGAAGGAACAGAAAACCGCATTGGCGTTGCGCGCCGCGATTACATTGAGGCGGTGCGTCTTTACAATACGGAATTGAAAACAATCCCAGGTCGCTGGTGGCGCAGCTTGATGTATTCCGACAATGATCCACTGCCAGAGTTCGATGTGACGCCCGAAGAAACAGTTAACCCGCAAGTGAAGTTTGATTGATCGGCTCATGGTGTTGAGCCCGATATTGACTCATTTTAGAATGCCTCTCGCGGTCTGTTTGGTCACGATTGCTGCGTTGTTTGCAACCGTCGGCAAAGCGCAAAATGCATCTGACTATCCGCCTTTAACGGGCAGGGTGGTGGACAATGCCGCTCTGATCTCGGCCAATGACAAAACCCAAATCGGCGACATGCTTGCAACCCTTGAACAAAACACAGGGGATCAGGTTGTTGTTTTGACAATACCATCTTTGAAGGGCGCGAACCTTGAACAATATTCACTTGGCGTCGCCCGCAATTGGGCATTGGGCGAAAAAGAAAAAGACAATGGTGTACTTTTCCTGATTGCCAAAAACGACCGCAAAATGCGCATTGAGGTTGGCTATGGCCTTGAGGCAAAACTAACCGATGCTATTGCCAGTTTTATCATCCGAAACGAGGTCGCGCCGGCATTCCGCTCAGGAAATTTTTCCGGCGGCATCAAGCGCGGTGTTAGTTCGATAGTGAATGTCTTGGCAGCGGATGCATCGGGGTTGAAACAATGGGAAACCAGAGCAAAGCCCCGTAAATCAAAACGCCGAAATCGCAATAAAGAATCTGCAGGTTTTATCCCATTCGCCTTTGTTGCCAGTATTTGGTTATTCATAATTTTCGGCAGCGTCATTTCAAGCTGGCTCGTGCGCAAATTGGGTCGCGAAATCAAACCCGGTCATTATCGTTGGCTTGGTATGGATGCAGGTCCCAATGCCCCCAGACCCAAACGCAAAAGAGATTCTCGTGGTCGCTATGTGGGTGGCAGCACTTGGGGGAGTGGCGGTGGTTTTGGCGGCAGAAGCGGCGGCGGTGGATTCAGTGGCGGGGGTGGCGGCTTTGGCGGCGGCGGCTCGTCAGGAGGTTGGTGATGGAGCAGAACATTTATAATTTGTCGACGCGTGATCATGAACAGATCACAGACGCAATTCGTGCGGCAGAAAAGAAAACCAGCGGCGAGATTTTTGCCGTGGTCGCCCATCAAAGCGACGACTATTTTTTTGTCGCAGGTTTCATAGCGGCCGTGTGGTCACTTGTTTTGGGCTTGATCGTTGCTCTCGTATTGCCAGACCTTCTCGCTATAGAATTGTTCATGGCGCTCATAGCGGCATTTGCGAGCTTTTTGCTGGTGTTTCACTTCTTCCCCGAATGGCGGCTGTTGTTCGTTCCGAAATCTTTGGGCTATCGCCGCGCTTCTGGAAATGCGGTGCGGCAATTCTTGGCCCATGGCATCCATGCAACCTCAGACAGATCAGGCATTCTCATATTTGTGTCGCTGGCAGAACGTTATGCGGAAGTTGTCGCCGATGAAGGAATCAACTCGAAAGTGCCTCAAGAGGCGTGGAATGAAATGGTGGCAACCTTGACCCAACATGCAGCCAAGGGTGAATTGTCAGCTGGATATTTGTTGGCAATTGAGCAGGCTGGAGAGTTGTTGGCTGCGCATTTCCCACCGACAAAGGGGCAAAAAAGCGAGCTAGACGATCGTTTGGTGGAAATCTGATTCACTATTTCACCATCCGGCACTTGAGGTTGCCGCCCGCAAGTCATAAATCCATTCAAACAGCGCATCTTGCGCACCGCTTTGGAGACTAAGATATGTCGGCAGTTTTTTGGCTCATTGATTCCATACTGGGTCTTTATTGGTGGATTGTAATCGCCTCGGTCGTCTTGTCTTGGCTTTATGCGTTCAATGTGGTGAACCCCAGCAATCCATTTGTACGCGCTGTTGGGCAATTTGTGCACGATGCCACCGAGCCATTGCTGGGACGCATTCGCCGTTTTATGCCAAATCTCGGGTCGATTGATGTTTCACCAATCGTTCTCTTGTTTGGTATCATGTTCCTGCGTATTTTCATCAACGACACGATCCGCCCTGCCGTTTTTCGCATGATGTAAGCATTCAACAAACGGCGGTCTGACCTGAAATCGTTTTCAGTTGCGGAACAAATATCGGTTCAAAAGAGCGAGTCACTTTTGGGGTTTCCAAAGACTTGGTTTTTGAACTGCTGTTTTTAAGGTCGCAGAGACCTAGAACCAGACAAATGCCAGTTTGTTCAATGTTGTTCCGTTGAACGTTTCACTGCCTTCGGCAACAATCGTGCCACCCGCATTCTGGTAGAATTTTACGGCGGGTTCATTGTCTTCCAAAACCCATACTACAACGCTTTTCATGCCCAAGCGCAGAAGCTCTTCACGCGCTTCCAAAAACAGTTTTTTGCCAAGGCCGACACCTTGGTATTCTGGCAATAGGTAAAGTTCATAAACTTCGCCATCTTGGGGCAGCCCATCAATGCGGTTTGGCCCTAACGTGGCATAACCAACAACTTGGCCCATTGTTTCGAGAACGAGAATACGGGTTGAGTGTTTGATCGCGCGCGTCCACCAGCGTGGATCGCGGCGGCGTATCATCGTATCCAGCGCTTTATGGGGGATCATGCCAGTGTATGCATGACGCCAAGACGCATCATGAACAGCAGAAATTCCAAAGGAATCCGCTGATGTTGCGTGCCGTGAATCGATGGTCAACATACTCATTCGGCAACACTAGTTAACGATTTGTTTACCAACAAGGGGCGTTGCAATTATTTTTGCCCCTGTTCACAGTTCGGCGCTTGCCATAACCGAACTCTGCAATTGTCAGGAAATCGCCGTGCAAAGGGCGTAAATTTCCCTATGCATTGTTCAAAAAGAGTGATGATCTACGCATTCAAGCAACAGACTTGCCGGGAACTTTCATGAAGCTCAAAGATATCGAAACCTTCATCGTTGGAAACCCGCCGCCAGGCTATGGTGGGCGCTATTTTATGTTCGTGAAAATCACCACGGACAATGGAATTGTTGGCTACGGCGAAATTTACGCTGCAAGTGTTGGCCCCAAGGTGCAATGTGCGGCAGCGGAAGACCTGTTCCAGCGTCATTGCTTAGGCATGAAGCCTTCAGACATTGAACGCCTGTTCCGTCGCTTTCATTCTTCCGGTTTCTCCCAACGTCCCGACCCAACCGTTATGGGCGCTTTCTCCGCCATTGAAATGGCGTGTTGGGACATCGTGGGCAAAGCGCTTGATCGACCCGTTTATGAGCTGATTGGCGGTTTGGTAAACCCCCGTGTGCGCTCTTACACGTATCTCTATCCAAACGAGACCCAAGATCCCGCAACCTTCTACAATGATCCAGATCTGTCTGCCGAACGGGCCATTGAATATGCAGATCAAGGCTTCACAGCTTTGAAATTTGACCCCGCTGGTCCCTATACAGTCAACGACCCGCACCAACCGGCTATGGTTGATTTGGAGCGCTCAGAAAAATTTTGCAAAGCCATTCGTGAGGCCGTGGGAACGCGCGCTGATTTGCTGTTTGGCACCCATGGTCAATTTACCACATCGGGCGCAATCCGAATGGCCCAGCGTTTGGCACCTTACGAGCCCTTGTGGTTTGAAGAGCCAACTCCACCAGAAATTCCGGAGGAAATGGCAAAGGTTGCCGCCGCTTCAAAAGTACCCATTGCAACGGGTGAACGGCTGACCACAAAATATGAATTTGCGCGTGTACTGAGCACGGGCGCGGCTTCTATTCTTCAGCCAGCTTTAGGGCGTGTTGGCGGAATCTGGGAAGCCAAAAAAATCGCGGCGATTGCAGAGACGCATTATGCGCAAGTGGCTCCTCACTTGTATTGTGGACCCATTGAAGCGTTGGCAAATATTCAGCTTGCGGCCTCCACGCCAAACTTTCTCATTTTGGAATCCATTCAGCAATTTGGCGGTTTCCATGAGGAGCTTCTGGATCGAAAAATTGAATGGGAAGAAGGTTATGTCATCCCTTCAAAGCGCCCCGGACTTGGCTATGAATTGAACGAAGATGTGGCGCGCGCCAACCCTTATGAAGGCGACCGCTTACATTTGGAAATGCAAGATGAGCCTTACAATTACGCCAGCGAAAACCGCTTTGCAGGCGGCTGATTTTTCGGAGAAATAGAGATGAAGGTTGGATTTATCGGCCTAGGAAATGCCGGAGCGAAATTGGCTGGAAGCTTGGTGCGCAACGGCTATGACACCACGGTTCACGACCTCGACAAAGAGGCGGCAAAGTCATTTTTGGAGCAGGGTGCACATTGGGCAGACAGCGGCAAAGAAATCGCTGAAAAATGTGATTTGATCATCACCTGTTTGCCATCGCCTGCAGCCTGCGCTGCTGTGATGGAAGGCGACAACGGCGTTTTGGAAGGCATGAGTGACGGTAAAATTTGGGCAGAGATGTCCACCAATGACGTGGAAGAAGTAAAGCGTTTGGCCAAGCTGGTTGAGGCCAAAGGAGGGGCCGCAATCGAATGCCCTGTTTCCGGCGGTTGCCATCGCGCCGCAACAGGCAATATCTCGATATTTGCAGGTTGTGATCGCCCCACATTCGAACGCATGTTGCCGTTGCTCACTACACTGGGGCGTCGCGTCTTGCACACAGGTGAAATTGGTTCTGCGTCCATTTTGAAAGTCATGACCAACTATCTGGCCACCGCAAACCTGCTGACTGTCTGCGAAGCGATGGTCACCATGAAAGCCGCTGGTCTTGATATGGCAACCACATATGAGGCGATCACGATTTCATCTGGCACGTCGTTTTCTGCGGAGACGGAAGGTCAGGTCATCTTGAATGGCAGCCGCGATATTGAATTTACTATGGATCTTGTCTCGAAAGATATTGGCCTGTTTCAACAAATTGCCGAACGTCACAATGTGCCGTTGGAAATATCGCCGCTGATGGTGGACATCTTCAAAGATGGTGAAGCCAGATACGGGCCCCGCGAACTTTCTCCCAATATTATTCGCCGTTTGGAAGACGCAACAGGTTTGGAAATTTCTGCGAGCGGGTTTCCCGCTTTGTTGGTGGACGATGAGCCAGAAGAAGCTGGTTATGAAGTCATTCCCCGTGGCAGAGCCTAGGCGCCTGCCGATAAGTTTTATCGGTTCACCAATGCATTGACGGCATCTTCTGAGCTTATGGTGCCGACCACTTGGCCATTCTCTTCAATCAAAACAGGAAGTGCGGTTTCAATCTGTGCTTTCATGATGTCTTTCAAAGGCGTGTTGATTGGCGCAACGGCAAAGGTTCCCAATTTCAATTCAGAGCCAATTGCAATGGCCTCATTGTCAACCTTTAACGGTTGGCGTTGAACCACTTCCGCAGCACGTAAAACGGACAGGGGATTCATATGGGCTACAAATTCGGCAACATAGTCTGTTGCTGGATCGAGAATGATTTCCTGCGCCGTTCCGGTTTGAATGATGTGGCCGCCTTCCATGATCGCAATGCGGTTGCCAATCTTCAACGCTTCATCAAGATCGTGGCTTACAAAAATGATTGTGCGTTTCAAACGCGATTGCAGCTCCAGAAGGTCGTCTTGCAATTTATCGCGGATCAGCGGATCAAGTGCTGAGAATGGTTCATCCATCAACAATATCGGCGCGTCGGTGGCAAAGGCGCGCGCCAGGCCAACCCGCTGTTGCATCCCGCCAGACAATTCGCTGACCTGACGGTCGCCCCAATCGCTGAGGCCGACAAGTTCGAGTTGTTCGTCAATTTTGGTTGCCCGGTTGGCAGTGCTCATGCGAGATATTTCCAACCCGAAACCAATGTTCTCACGCACAGTGCGCCATGGCAAAAGCCCAAATTGTTGAAACACCATGGCGACGCGGTTCTGCCTGAGTTTGCGCAACATTTTGGTGCCGCATGTCATTGGATTAACATAGGTACTCATGTCATCGTCCATGGCCACCAGAGCTTCACCACGAATGACCTGGTTTAATCCATTGACCGCCCGCAGCAGGGTGGATTTGCCAGAACCAGACAATCCCATAAGAACAACAATCTCGCCCTGATATATATCGAGCGAGCAGCCAGCCACGCCGAGCACTTGCCCCGTGGCTTCTTGAATTTCAGAACGGCTCTTTCCAGCATCCACGAGTGGCAGAGCTGACTTCGGCTTGTTGCCAAAAATGATGTCTACATCTTTGAACTGCACGATTGGTTTTGGAGAAGTGTTCATTTGGCACCTCCCACACGCAACAGTCGATCCAAAAGAATAGCAACAATGACGATCACAAAGCCTGCTTCAAAACCAAGTGCGGTGTTCGCTGTGTTGAGTGCGCGCACGATAGGTACGCCCAAGCCATCGGCACCCACAAGAGCGGCGATCACCACCATAGAAAGGGAAAGCATAATGGTCTGCGTCAACCCCGCCATGATTTGCGGCAAAGCTGAAGGCAGTTCAACCTTCCAGAGCAATTGCCACGATGAAGCACCAAATGCTTGTCCTGCTTCAATCAAGAATTTGGGTGTTGATGAGATGCCCAATTGGGTCAATCGAATGGGCGCGGGGATGACAAAAATGACGGTGGCCACCAATCCCGGCACCATGCCGATGCCAAAGAAAATGATCGCTGGAATGAGATAGACAAAAGTTGGCAGGGTCTGCATGAGGTCAAGCGCAGGCCGCGCCACTGAATATGCTCGGGGGTGATGTGCCAAAAATATTCCTATGGGAACGCCCACGGCCATGCACGTGAAGGCAGACACCAACACCAAGGTGAGGGACTCCGTCGTTTCTTCCCAATAACCTTGGTTGATGATGAATAGCATGCCCAAGGCTACAAAGATGACGAGGGGTATGGACCGTTTAAACCACCATGCCAAAGCACAGATAATTGCAATGATCACAAATGCAGGGGGATATTGAAATCCTGCAAGCACCGCGTCGATGATGGTTTCAAGCAGAGTTTCGATAACACTAAAAAATGCAGAGGCGTTATCTGTTAGCCAATCGACAACAGTTTTAGCCCATTTCCCAACGGGTATTTTGTTCTCTTCAAGCCAGTCCATCTTGGCCCCCTAAAGCGTCACAAGCGGGATAAAAAAAGGCCGATCAAATGACCGGCCTTTTGAAATTTGCAGATGATCTTAAAGACCCAGTGCAGCCTTCACGGCAGCTTTGGCATCGCCACCTGTTTGGGTGGTGACACCATTCAACCAGCCCATCACCATGTCAGGATTTTTCTTCATCCAAGCGACTGCTGCTTTGTTTGGTTCTACACTGTCGTTCAAAATCGCGCCCATGATTTCGTTTTCCATGGCGAGTGAGAACTTCAGGTTTTTCAAAAGCGCGCCTACGTTGCCGCACTCTGTTGTGTAGTTCTTTCGAACGTTTGTGTAGACGGTTGCGCCGCCTAGATTTGGACCAAAATATTCGTCGCCACCTTCAAGGTAGGACATTTCCAGGTTTGCGTTCATGGGGTGTGGTTCCCAACCAAGAAATACAATTGGTTCGCCCTTTTTTGAAGCGCGGGTAGCTTGCGCCAACATGCCTGCTTCAGAGGATTCGACAACTTCAAACCCTTTCAAACCGAATGCGTCTTTGTCGATCATGCTCTGGATCAGGCGGTTGCCATCGTTGCCAGGTTCGATGCCGTAAATTTTCCCATCCAGCTTGTCTTTGAGTTTTGCAATGTCAGCAAATGTTTTCACGCCAGCGTCACTCGCTGCATTGTTGACAGCCAGGGTGTATTTCGCGCCTTCAAGGTTTTCGCGAACCGTTTCAACAGAACCTTCTTCGCGATATTTCTTGATGTCGCCTTCCATGGTTGGCATCCAGTTGCCAAGGAAAACATCAACGTCGCCTTCAGCCAGACCCTTATAGGTCACAGGAACCGAAAGCACTTTCACATCTGTTTCATACCCAAGCGCTTTCAACACTTCGGATGTGGCCGCTGTTGTAGCTGTAATGTCTGTCCAACCCACATCAGAAAAACGAACCACTTTGCAGCTGTCTGCTTCTGCAGCAAAGGCTGCTGTTGAAAGTGCTGCGCTTGCAGCTGAGGCCAGAATGAGAGATTTGATGGTACGATTCATAAAAGGATTCCTCTTGCATTGAGATTCGTGCGATATAGCCGCATCTTAATTTGTGGTGATGCGCCCATTGAAGCGCCTTTAGTCCTGCAATGCGAGTATTTTTTGAATTGCAACACAATTATGTGCGGGATTGATCAGACGGAATTTTGAAATGCCTGAAAAACGCCAACCAAATTTTTTGATTTTCATGGTCGATCAATGCAATGGCACCTTGTTTGGTGAACACGGGCCAGCCGAGTTTTTGCATGTTCCAAATCTGCGTGCGCTGTACGAAAAAGGCGTGAATTTTGCCAACACCTACTGCGCGTCTCCGTTGTGCGCGCCATCGCGGGCAAGCTTTATGTCTGGCTTGTTGCCAACCCGCACGGGCGTTTATGACAATGCCGCAGAATTTCCCTCCAGCATTCCAACATTTGCTCACCATTTGCGGATGCAGGGTTACACGACGGCTTTGTCAGGCAAAATGCATTTTGTCGGACCTGATCAATTGCACGGGTTTGAAAAGCGCATGACGACAGATGTCTATCCCGCTGATTTTGGGTGGACACCTGATTGGACAAAGCCTGATGAACGCATCGACTGGTGGTATCACAATCTTGGTTCGGTCACGACCGCAGGTGTCGCGGAAACCACCAATCAGCTTGAATATGATGATGAGGTCGCGTTCTTTGCCAAGCAAACTTTGCACCAATTTTCGCGCGAAGATCGCTCCAAACCGTTTTGCCTAACTGTAAGTTTCACGCACCCCCACGACCCATTCGTGACGCGTCAAAAATATTGGGACTTGTATCCAGAAGACAAAATGCCTGCGTTGAATGAAGGCACGATCGCTTATGAAGATCATGATCCCCATTCAAAGCGTTTGCTGGATATGTCTGACTGGCAAAATTTCGATACAACAGACCAGAAAGTGATCGACAGTCGTCGCGCCTATTTTGGCAATATCTCCTACATTGATGAGAATATTGGCAGCATTCTGGAAACTCTGGACGCTTGTGAATTCACAGACGACACAATTGTGATGTTTGTCTCCGATCATGGCGATATGCTTGGCGAAAAAGGCCTCTGGTTCAAGATGAGTTTTTACGAAGGTTCGTCGCGCGTACCTTTGATGATCTGTGCGCCCGATCGTTTCAAGCCAGCCACAATCACCGAACCGTCTTCCACATTGGATGTGTTCCCAACGCTGGTCGATTTGGCGGGTGCAACGGTGCCTGATGATATCGATGGTATTTCTTTGGTGCCTGCTATGGGCGGCGATATCGAGCCGCGACAGGTGACAACGGAATACGCGGCGGAAGGGTCAATTTCACCCATGGTGATGCTGAGGGAAGGGGCGTTCAAGCTAAACGTTTGTCCCGTTGACCCTGACCAATTGTTCAATTTGGAAGATGATCCGCAAGAGCAAAACAATCTGGCATTTGATCCTGCGCACGCCGATCAATTGGCACAAATGAAAGCAAGCATTGAAAGCAACTATGATTTTGATGCTTTCACCCAAGATGTGTTGGCAAGTCAAAAGCAGCGGCTGCTGGTTTATGAAGCCTTGCGCAATGGGGATTATTATCCGTGGGACTACCAACCGCTTCAATTGGCCTCAGAACGCTATATGCGCAACCATAAGGACTTGAATGTTCTGGAAGGCGATGCGCGATATCCGCGCTGTGACGAGAACAAGACATGAGCCACGGACTTGAAAATCTGGAATTTGTGCAAGAAGCCGACTATGTGATCGTCGGGTCTGGTTCCGCAGGCTCTGTTGCAGCAGCTCGTCTTTCGCAAGATGGCAAACATGATGTTCTGGTGTTGGAATATGGTGGAACCGATATGGGGCCGCTCATTCAAATGCCTGCGGCACTGTCTTATCCCATGAACATGTCTTTGTACGATTGGGGCTTTGGCACGGAACCGGAACCGAATTTGAACAATCGAAATTTAGCAACACCACGCGGCAAGGTGATTGGCGGCTCATCATCCATCAACGGTATGGTTTATGTGCGCGGCCACGCCAAAGACTTTGATCATTGGGACGAGAGTGGGGCTAAGGGGTGGTCTTACGCAGATGTGCAGCCGTATTTTCAACGCGCTGAAACATCTCATGGCGGTGCAGAAGGTGAAGGGCGTGGCACAGATGGGCCACTTCATGTGGGGCGAGGGCCACGCGAAAACCCACTCTTTCATGCATTCGTAAAAGCGGGACAACAAGCTGGGTTTGAAGTCACCGAAGACTATAATGGCTTAAAGCAGGAAGGCTTTGGCGCCATGGAACAAACGATCCACAAAGGTCGTCGTTGGTCTGCGGCAAATGCCTATTTGAAACCTGTGTTAAAGCGTGAAAACCTGCGCATGATGTCGTGTTTTGCCAATAGGGTGATCTTTGAAGGCAAGAAAGCGGTTGGTGTGGAAATCAGCCGTGGAGATCGCGTTGAACGCGTGCGTGCCCGCAAAGAAGTTGTGTTGGCAGCGTCCTCCATCAACACCCCAAAAATGCTCATGTTGTCGGGCGTTGGTCCTGCTGATCATTTAAAAGAAATGGGCGTTGAGGTTCTGGCAGATCGACCGGGTGTTGGCGGCAATTTGCAGGACCATTTGGAGCTCTATATTCAACAGGCTTGCACCCAACCCATCACACTCAATTCAAAATTGGGTTTGTTTTCAAAAGCCTGGATTGGTGCACAATGGTTGTTTTTCAAAACAGGGCTTGGGGCGTCCAATCAATTTGAATCTGCTGCATTTGTGCGTTCAAAAGCGGGGGTGGACTACCCAGATATTCAATTCCATTTCCTGCCAGTTGCCATTCGCTATGATGGAACAGCACCTGCAGAAGGCCATGGGTTCCAAGCCCATGTAGGTCCCATGCGCTCAAAGTCGCGTGGTACGATCAGGCTTGCTTCCAACAATGTGAAAGACAGTCCAAAAATTCGCTTCAACTATATGAGCCATGAAGACGATTGGGCCGATTTTCGCCATGGCATTCGCTTGACGCGTGAAATCTTCGGCCAAGCTGCGTTTGATGAATTTCGTGGCCAGGAGATTTCACCCGGCTCGCATGTTCAAACAGATGCGCAATTGGATGATTATATCCGCGAACATGCCGAGAGCGCCTATCACCCATGTGGCACGGCTAAAATGGGAGCGGCTGATGACAAAATGGCGGTGGTCGATCCCGAATGCCGTGTCATTGGCGTAGAGGGTTTGCGCGTCATTGATACATCGATTTTCCCTCGTATCACCAATGGCAATTTAAATGGTGCAGCGATTATGACTGCTGAAAAAGCATCGGATCATATTTTGGGAAAGACACCATTGCCAAAGTCAAATCTAGAGCCTTGGATCAATCCAAGATGGGAAACGAGTGATCGATGAGACTTTAAGAAGATAGTCGCCCGTAGATCAACCTTCGCGGCTGCGTTTTCGCTGTTGTTCTTTCTTGGCCAATTTTGCTTGTTTTGCTGCTTGCACGTCTGCTGCGATGTGGTTTTCGTTGCGCGCCTTAGCAAGGTCAATTTGCTTTTGGCGTTCTGCATATCGAGCCCGTTGGGAATCTGACATATTGTCATGGCAGTGGTGGCAAGAAATTCCTTCTGCAAAATTCGGGTGAAGTTTGTCTTCTTCGCGAATGGGCATGCGGCACCCATGGCACATGTCATAGTCGCCTGGCTCCAGGTCGTGCTTTACTGAAACCCTTTGGTCGAATACGAAACACTCACCTTCCCAGAGACTTTCCTCTTGTGGAACATGTTCCAGATATTTCAAGATTCCACCTTTGAGGTGAAATACGTTGTCATAGCCACGGGTGCGCAACAGAGCTGTTGATTTTTCGCAGCGGATACCGCCCGTGCAAAACATCGCAATTTTAGTGTCGGGCTTCGCGTCTAACTTCTCTTCCACCCATTTGGGAAGCTCTCGAAAGCTGGTGGTTTCAGGGTTTTCGGCGCCCTTGAAGGTTCCAATCGCAACTTCGTAGTCATTGCGCGTGTCCACAACAATGACGTCTTCTCGGGCAATGAGATCGTTCCAGTCTTCGGGCTTCACATAGGTGCCGGCTTGTTTGCTCGGGTCAATCCCTTCAACGCCGAGCGTTACAATCTCTTTCTTCATGCGCACTTTCATACGATAGAAGGGGGCTTCGTGTGCCCAAGAATCCTTGTAGTCCAATTCTGAAAATGGTTCGTGGCCGCGCAGCCAATTTAAAACAGCTTCAATTCCGTCTTTTGAACCCGCGATTGTGCCATTTATACCTTCTTGGGCCAGCAATATCGTGCCCATGACCTGATTGGCCTTGCATATCTCAAGCAATCCATCGCGATACATCACAGGCTTTGGCAAAGTGACGAATTTATAAAGGGCTGTAACCCTGTAATTGGGGGCACCAGCTTTGTCAGAATGTGTGTTATGTTTGGTCGAGTTCATGGTGATGACGCTGTATAATCTGTTATGTGTTTCATCAAGCGTTATTTAACAATTGCCCTTTCAAGTTGGAATTGCCCATGCACCGTCGCTACGCCTATCTTTTGCTTGTGATCACTGTAGCACTGGCCATCGGCTACCTATTCCCCAACGGCACTTGATTCATCGCACGTTAACGGAATTCTTCACCAAGATAGGCCAAATTTTGTTCAAATGCCTTTTCTTACAAGGGGTATTTCTTAACCAAATGACTCGGTAACTCCCCAAAATTAACGTCACATTAACCATACGGGCCCCACATTTCTCGAACTGATTTCTGCAGGGAATCAGTGTGTGAACAATGGTGCTCTAAATTCAGCCTATCGCGATGCTGAATGAAGTCACCAAAAGATAGGGGTGGCCAATGCTTTCCGCATTTGGAAAAATCTTCAAACGAAGCGCAACATCGGTTGTAGAACCGGAGGCTGCCAAGCCTTTAATGCGGGTGCTAGAACCCCGTGTTTTGCTTGATGCTGCCGGTGCGGAAACCGCCGCAGATATGGCCGAAAGCGCCACCCATACCGAATTGGCTGATGCCAATGAAGCCGCCAATGCTGCCCTTGAAGAGATGGCAATGGAAGGTCACGTTCCAGGCCCCCAACGTGATTTGTCCAAAGACATCGTTTTCATCGATGGCAATGTGGAAAATATCGGTGAACTGCTCAGCGAACTCGATCCAGAAGTTGAAGTGCACATTTTAGACCTGCAGTCCGATGGCGTAGAGCAAATTGCTGATCTTCTTGAGGGTCGCGAAGATCTCGCTGCGGTTCATATCTTCTCTCACGGCGGCGAAGGCTTCTTGAATTTGGGGTCAAGCCAGTTGTCTGGTGACACCATCAGCAGCTCTCACGTGGAAGCGCTTACGAGAATTGGTGCTTCGTTGAGCGAAGAGGGTGATATCCTCATCTATGGCTGTAATTTTGGCGCGGGCGAAGCCGGTCGCGCAGCAGCTGAGCGGTTGGCTCAAGTCACCGGTGCAGACATTGCTGCTTCAGATGATCTGACAGGCAACGCAGAAGCTGGTGGAGATTGGGACCTTGAAATTGTCCAAGGCACAATCGAAGCCAGAGCCTTTGAACCTATGGAGTTCAAGGGAGTTCTAGACGCATTTGAACTTGGAAGTGTGGATGCACCCACCGTCACTTTGGTCAATGGTTTTACTGCTCCTGCATTTGGTGTTGTTGGTGAAGCGGGATCAGTAGCGGTTTGGGAAAATGCAGGCACAGTAGATGATGGAGCTGGCGGCATCATTTCAGTGGATGTTCGGGCGACCGTTGTGTCCGTTTCAACACCGACGGAGATATTTGTTGGTTTTGGCACGCGCGACAATGACGAAGGCGATACCGACGACCCCACATTAGATGACTTTCGCGTCTTTATTTATAACGCAGGTTCGCCATCATCAGGCACGGGTAACACCGGCAGCGCGGAAATTGTTTGGGAAATTTTTGAATCCGGCACCAATCAAACTGTTGTCGCCAATATCGGGGAAGTGTCTCTCACTACCGCTGATATTGATGGTACTGGTCCAGGTCCGGCAACAACTCGTGAAACCCTATCAGCTGCTATTTCCGACCTTTCCTCATATACGGTGCAGGCGGGTACCAATCTTGAAATCAACAATGATGGCACGTACATCCGAGCCACAGGTACGGCTGATCAAAACAGTGAAGAAACCAGCTGGGTTCAATACACTTGGAACTCTGTCAATCAACTCACTCTTCAATATGAAACTCGCACACCTTATGCGTTTTACAACCACGACGGCGATGGTGACCTTGTTTTCAGCAATCCAAACACAGCTTTCGCAACCGGCATTGATTTAGATGACAATGATTCATCTGGCGCAACCGGTTCAAACTACCAAACAGAGTTCTTGTTTGGCACGGCCAGCCCGATCCCTGTTGAAATTGCAGATGGCGACATCATCGTCACCAACGAAGCAGGTACAGCAACCAATGCAACCATAACCTTTACCAACGCGCTCGCGGGTGACGAATTGGTGTTGGACACAGCGGTTTTGAATGCAATTGGTTTGACGGGGACAGTAGACACAAGTGTGCCAGGTGAAATCACCGTATCATTGGTGGGCGATGCCAGTGCCGTTGACTATCAAACGGCCATTCAATCCGTCCGTTTCACGACCACCTCAACGGATATTACGCCGCGGTCCATCGACGTCCAAGTGTTTGATGGTGCTTTTGCCAGTGGTATTGCAAATACAGCTATCACTTTCCGCACTGTTCTCAATGAGCCTACAACGGTTCGTGATGTTTATGTCGGTACAGAAGACACGTCTCTTGCCATTTCGGCAGCGACAGGGTTGCTCGCCAATGACAGCGATCCGCAGCCAGATGACATCATCACAATCGTTTCTGCATTGGATGGAAACGGGATTTCCATTCCAGTCAATGCTGTGGGCGCAAGTTCGCCCGTATCTCACACGATGCCAAGTGGTGCAGTCGTTACTTTATACGCCGACGGGTCTTTTGATTACGTACCAGTCGCTGATTACAGCGGTGTGGAGTTCTTCGACTACACGGTGTCAGATGACGATGGCAATTTGTCCACATCATATGCGTCCATCAACATCCAAGCCGTCGCAGATATACCAAATGTACCAACTGGTTTGGCCAGTACAGCCGCCAATGAAGACACTCAATCCAATTCTCTTGATGTAACAGGCACGCAATCAGATGCAGATGGGTCTGAGACACTTCGCTATGGTGTTTCGCAATTGCCAGCAGGCTACACGTTAACAGACGGCGACAAATCTTTCACTTCCACAGGATTGTCTGACATCGCTTTTCTGGACGATTGGGATGTGACGAACGTCTTTCTCATTCCACCTAGCCCTGATGCACATTCGGACATCGATGTTGTTGCATCACTGACCATCACAGCGACTGAACCCAACGGATCGCAATCCAGTGCCAGTGAAGATATCACTTTTGTTTTTGATGCGGTTGCTGACGTTCCAACTCTGACAACTACAGCGGGAAATGCTGGTCCAGGTGCTTTAATCAACGTCAATCCACTTGTGGATGCGCAGCCTGTTGACACGGATGGATCTGAGGAAATCACCGAGTATCAATTCTCGAATATTCCAGCTGGCGTGACATTCTTTGTAAGCGGTGTTCCACAAACACCAGATGGTGCAGGTGTGGTCACGATTTCAGCGGCAGATTTCCTTGCCTTGCAGTTGGAAGCGCCAACAAATCTTGGAACTTACACCGTTGATGTTGTTGCGATATCTTCTGAGGTCAATGCCGAGAACGGTGTGAATGTTCTCAGCGCGGCATCTGCAACGGAAGTTCTGACGTTCACCGTCGACAATGTTGACGATCCGGTTGTTGCCAACGATGACATGTTCTTTGGCGCACCAAATCAGTCAACGATTATCAATCCAATCGCCAATGACAGTGTGCCGGACGGCGGACCTCAGATCACACAAGTTGATGGCCAAAACATATCTGTTGGCGGCACTGTCACTTTGGGCAGTGGTGCCGGCACCGTGACGTTGAACCCGGACGGAACTCTTACGTTTACGGGCGCACCTACTTTGTCTGGTACGGAGACATTCACGTATGAGTTGGAAGACGTTGATGGCAGCATAGACACAGCCACAATCACGATTGAAGCACCAATCTGGACGATAACTGGTGCCACAACGGTCGCGGAAGGCGCTGCTGCTCAATATACAATCACATTGGACACTATTCCTGCTGCTGGGGTGTCCTATTCAGTCGATATATCCGCGGTGAATATCGATACCACAACACTGGACTACGAAAACTTCGCTTCAGCGGTTCAAGCTGCTGCGGATGGGTCTTCGAACTTCACTTTTGATGGAACAACACTTACATACACTGGCTCGGATCAACTTGCCGCCACAACATTTCCAGGATCGAATTTTCAAGACATCTCAACCGATCCGGCTGCCACCGCCTTGGGCTTAGGTACTTCTGGAACGTCACAGGTAAACCTTGGTTTCAACTTTGATTTCTACGGCACCACTTACACAGATGTGTTCGTCAATGACTTCGGCACACTGACATTTGGTGCAGGTGATCCTGGTGGAGCGGAAGCTTACACCAATGAAGACTTTTCAACTGGCAATACACTGAACAACACACCAACCATCGCACCGTTTTGGGATGTTCTTGGTGTAGCGCAAGCCAATTCTGATGATGTCTACACGCTCGTTCAAGGTGCGCCAGGCTCTCGAGAGCTCATCGTTCAATACAATGATGTCGTCATTTTCTTTGACGACAATCCCGGTGAGACAGTCACCTTTCAAGCGGTGTTGCGTGAAGGCAGCAACGAGATTGAATTCAGGTACGACGATGTCACACTGACCAATGCCACTTATGATGCTGGTGCAAGCGCGACAATCGGCATCAGCGATGGGACAGGTGTGAATTTCACGCAATTGTCTTTCAACAATGCGACACTTTCAGATGACACCCGAATTGTGTTCGGCATGCCAGTTAATCCGTCTCTCACATTCTCTTTAGATGCGACAGATGACGGAGATTTTGAAGGCTCCGAAGATTTCCAAATCACCCTGAGCAACGCCACCAATTCGTCAGTAGACAGTGCTTTGGATGACGTGGTGACGACGATTACAGACGTTAATCAGGCACCAGTGATTACAGCTCCGGTAACAGGGGGCACTGCACTTCCGGAAACTACCACGACAGAAGATTCAATCATTGTGTTCAATGCCACGAATGGCAATGAAATCACTGTTGCAGATTCCGACAGCGACAATCTAACAGTCACTTTAACAGCGACAAATGGTACGGTTTTTGCGGCTTCTGGCGTTACCGCGACCGTTGTTGGTGATGGAACCAGTGTTTTGACAATCTCGGGCACCGCCGCAGAGGTGAATGCCGCAATGAACGGGCTCTATTTCAGCCCCACACCAGACTACAATGGTCCTGCCACCCTGACTGTTTTCACAGATGACAATGAAGGCACTGCTGTCTCCACCGATACAAGTGTGATCGATATTTCGGTGACACCGGTTGTTGATGTGAACAACGACATCAGAGCGGTTTCAACCGGCACTTCGACAATCATCAACGTGCTTGCCAATGATTCATTTGAAGGGACTGTTACAAATGTGACAGCAACTGACGGCGCGTCCGGTACCGTTACTGTCAATCCTGACAACACAATTACCTATACGCCAACTGCTGGCTCTTTCGTCACTGACGACACGTTCACATATACGGTCACATCAGGCGGTGTTACGGAAACTGCAACAGTGATGGTGATTTTGACACCACCGCCATTGCCGGTTGATGACACAAATTCAACAAACGAAGACACAGCGATTTCGGTTGATGCTGCAAGTGGCGTTTTGAGCAACGACATTGCAACCTTGCCAAGCTCGACTTTGGATTACGACACTGTAGATCTGTCTGGTGCGCCGGCTGGGTCTTGGAATGGTGGAGCGGCTTCCCACGATTTATCTTGGGCTGGTGGCATCACGCAAAATACAAGTCCAACGACGGCCTATTTCGGCATTACAGAATCATTGGTATTCGATGGCACTGAAGGCGCCACAGGTGCGTCTTTGACAACCTTGCCTGGCGATCCATCCAATGCAGATGCAACGTTTGAACTCTGGTTCCAATACGACCCTGCTGACTACACGTCAGGTGAAGGTGCGGTCTTGTATGAAACTGGAGGCACTGGCGATGGTATGACCATCGCTTTGACGGATTCTGCAGGCACTGGCGCAGGCTCCATCGATCACGTCTTGGTTCATTTCAAGGATGGCGCCAACTCAATCACATTGCTTGCTGATCTCAATGACATCATTGGCGTCGGCAATATTGCGGATGAATTCATTCAGCTCACAGCTGTCTACGATCAAGATGCCAGTGGAACAGATGATGAAGTCCTTCTTTATGTGAACGGTGTTTTGGTTGCCAGTCAGCAAAATGGCAACATCAATGATTGGGCGGGTGCGAATGGATCTGGTCTTGGTACCACTGCAAATGGTCCAAGCATTGGCACTGCTGGCCTCGGCTTGTTTGAAGGTGAAATTGCTAACCTTAGTTTCTATGAATCAGCGCTTTCAGAAGCGGAAGTGAAAAACACTTTTGATTCCGTTGCAGGTCTCACAGTCGACAGCCATGATGCAACTTCGGCTCTAGGGGCTACAGTAATTGTTAATCCAGACGGCAGTTACAGCTACGATCCCTCTGGCGCTCCAGCTTTGCAGGCGCTCCAGGCAGGCGATACAATTGATGACACATTCACCTATACGGTCATAGATGCCAACGGCGTTACCAATGATGCGACTGTGACCATTACAGTTCTAGGCATCAATGATGCACCTGAAGGCACTGACGGTTCGGCAACCGTGTTGGAAGATGGCACCCACACGTTCACCACGAGTGAATTTGGCTTTACAGACCCTGTTGATGGTACGGACGACAATCTTCTCAATGTAATCGTCTCCACATTGCCAGCAGATGGCACAATCGTATTTGATGATGGGGTAAATCCAACGTCAAATGTCATTGCGGGTCAGTCCATTTCCGCTGCTGATATTGCCAGTGGGTATCTTACATTCGTGCCAGCGCCAGGTGAAAACAATTCATCTACTGCGGGTTCAAACTATTCGAGTTTCACTTTCCAAGTGCAGGATGATGGTGGGACGGCAAATAGCGGCACAGATACTGACGCAACACCAAATACATTCACATTGTTTGTCACTCCGGAGAACGACGCCCCAGATGCGACGAACAATGCCTTTAGCGGTGTTGAAGATGGTGGTGCCGTCACAGGTGATGTTGAAGCTGATGATGTTGATCCTGATGGGGATCCATTGACGGTGTCCCAATATACGATTGCAGGTGAGGGTGGACCCTTCCCGATTGGCACACCGTATACGATTGCCGGTGTTGGTGATCTGACGCTGAACAGTGACGGAACCTTTGCCTTTGTGCCCGTGTTGAACTTCAACGGGTCTGTTCCCCAGGTTGAGTACACGATCACCGATGGCGCGCTGACGGATACAGCGACTTTGGACATTACGATCACGCCAGACAACGATGCGCCGGTTGCCACAAACAACGCCTATAGCGGTGTTGAAGATGGTGGCTCGGTGACGGGTGATGTGGAAGCTGATGATGTTGATGTGGACGGCGATGTTCTGACCGTGACCCAATATGTGGTCACAGGTGTGAGCGGCCCCGGTGCTGGCGGGTCCTTTGCCCCCGGTTCCACGGCAACCATTCCAGGCGTTGGCGATCTGACGCTGAACGCTGATGGGTCATTCTCGTTTGATCCTGCGCTGAACTTCAACGGGTCTATGCCCCAGGTGACCTATACGATCAGCGATGGATCGCTGAGCGACACAGCGACTTTGGACATCACCATCACGCCAGACAATGATGCCCCTGTTGCTGATGATGAGACGAACACGACGCCAGAAGACACGACATTGACGGTTCCAGCCGGGTCCGGTGTGTTGGTGGGTGACTTTGATGTGGATGGTGACTCACTTGTTGTGACCCAGTTCACGGATGGGACAACGACGGTTCTGGCGGGCAACACTTTGTCGCTTGCTGAAGGTGATCTGACGGTGAATGCGGACGGGTCTTATACGTTTGTTCCCACCTTGAACTATGTGGGTGCTGTGCCCTCGATTGATTACACGGTCTCCGACGGGTCTTTGACAGATATCGGGTCTTTGGACATCACGGTAACGGGTGAGAACGACGCACCTGTTGCGACGAACAATGCCTTTAGCGGTGTTGAAGATGGTGGTGCCGTCACGGGTGATGTGGAAGCTGATGATGTTGATCCTGATGGGGATCCATTGACGGTGTCCGAGTATACGATTGCAGGTGAGGGTGGTCCGTTCATCATCGGGTCTGCTTATACGATCGCGGGTGTTGGTGATCTGACGCTGAACAGTGACGGAACCTTTGCCTTTGTGCCCGTGTTGAACTTCAACGGGTCTGTTCCGCAGGTTGAGTACACAATCACCGATGGCGCGCTGACGGATACAGCGACTTTGGACATTACGATCACGCCAGACAACGATGCGCCGGTTGCCACA
>CALGMR010000012.1 GCA_937958815.1 uncultured Rhizobiaceae group bacterium
CAAAAACGGCTCCAAATTGGAGCCGTTTCCATTTTCAAGACTATGTGGTGTCTTCGTAAACCTAAGCCGCTTGACGATCAGCCAGCAATCCACGATTCACCAACAATTCTGCAATCTGCACCGTGTTAAGCGCTGCACCCTTGCGAAGGTTGTCAGACACAACCCAAAGGTTCAGGCCATAATCAACCGTTGAATCTTCGCGAATGCGCGAAATGTAAGTCGCGTCTTCACCTGCTGCTTCATACGGTGTGACATAACCACCATCTTCGCGTTTATCGACTACGAGACAGCCGGGCGCTTCGCGCAGAATATTGCGCGCTTCTTCCGCAGAAATTTCAGACTCAAATTCAAGGTTCACGGCTTCAGAGTGAGACACAAAAACAGGAACGCGAACCGCAGTAGCGGTAACCTTGATTGCAGGGTCGAGCATTTTCTTGGTCTCAGCAGTGATTTTCCATTCTTCTTTGGTTTCACCAGAATCCATGAAAACATCAATGTGGGGAATGCAGTTGAATGCAATACGCTTGGTGAACTTCTCCGGTTCAATCGGATCGGCCACAAAGACAGCGCGGCTTTGATTGAACAATTCTTCCATGGCTTCTTTGCCCGCACCAGACACTGACTGGTATGTGGAAATCACAACACGCTTGATTTTTGCGCGTTCATGTAGGGGCTTTAGAGCCACCACCAATTGAGCGGTTGAACAATTCGGATTGGCGATGATGTTCTTTTTGCGGAAACCTTCCACATCATCGGCGTTCACTTCAGGAACGATCAAAGGAACATCAGGATCGTAGCGGAAGGCCGAAGAATTATCGATTACCACGCAACCCATAGTCCCAATTTTTGGAGCCCATTCTTGCGACAAAGAACCACCAGCAGACATGATCGCAATATCAGATTTATTGAAATCATGGGTGTCGAGTGATTTTACCTTCAGCACTTTATCGCCAAAAGACACTTCCGTGCCTTGGCTGCGACGAGAGGCCAAAGCCACAACTTCATCCGCTGGAAATCCACGCTCTGCCAGAATGGACAGCACTTCGCGTCCAACATTGCCAGTGGCGCCTACAACTGCAATTCTATAACCCATGATGGTTTTTGCTCCTCTCTCCCGTTGTCTGAACAAGGGCACAATGAAGGCCCGCCACTCTCCCCCGGGGAGAGTTCGGGAGGGAGCGGTTACAAGGTGGTCTTCGTTTTGTGTACCATTGTAAACATGCTCGGCGTTTTAACGGCAATTTGGAAAATGTCAAATAGAGGTCTCTTCATCATCGCTTTCGCGTTGTTTTGTCTGGTGCAAAACCACGCACAATCAGCCCTTGCGCAATTGGCACGCGCACCATTGACGGCCAGTGAAATCAAAAAATTCATGTTTGGAACCACTATGAGCGGCGAATATGCCTCTGGCAAAACATGGGCAGAAACATTCAACCGCGACGGCACAAGCCAATATGTTGAAGATGGCAAAATCATCAATGGCAAAATGTCGCTGAACGGGCATTACTTATGTTTCACATACAATGCCGATCCATCTTTAAGTGGCGGATGCTTTGAAGTGTGGAAACGCGGCGCCAATTGTTTTGATTTTTATTCAGTAGGCTTGGATTCACCTTCTGCCAACATGGATCAAAGACGTTTTGGCCGCGGCTGGGATGCGCGCGCTTGGTATGCGAACCAACAATCCACCTGCCTCAGCGAAGAAATTTCTTAAAGCTCAAACAATAAAAAGCCCCACTCTTTCGAGCAAGGCTTTCTGGTTTGGGTTCAGTGTTGGCCTCTAGTAGCAAACACGCACTTTGCGGTAGACATAGCGACCTCGGTAAGAAGACCAACGGCGCTTCGTTTTCCAGAAGCAATCACGGTAGTGACGGCGACCGTAATATCCACCATGGCCAATATAGACACCAAAGTGTGGGCGGTGACGACGATAGCGACGGTGATGGATTTGCGTCGGCGCAACTTCGCTTTGAATTGCACTTTGCGTCAGCTGTGTCGGGGCCACCAAGCCTGCAGCTTGTGATGGAGCGGAAGCCATAAATGCTGCGCCAAGGGAGACTGTCAAAGCCGCTGCTGCGGTGATTGCTGTGTTAGACAAGATATTCATTTTTCATTCCTCTCTCATTCGTGTGCCAATTACGGCGATTGTTGTGTTTAGGTTCTTTATTGATCGAAAGAGCGGGAGGTCTCTTCCGGTAAACACACAATGACGGATTTGTGAGAGAAAGAATGTGCATTCTGGCACGCGGTGAAGTTTATATAATAATAACAGCTACTTATTAAATTTTGGGTCCAAAAATTTGCCCAATAATCCATAAATCCACGATGATAATTGCTGGTAAATTTGTTTAGAAACTAGCCGCGCGCGCCAAATATAGCGCTGCCCACACGAACATGGGTCGCACCAAATTCAATCGCAGTTTCAAAATCACCAGACATGCCCATGGACAATTTCTCTACGCCCGCTTTTTGAGCGAGTTTTCGAAGGAGTGCAAAATGAGGCCCGGGGTTTTCATCAAATGGCGGGATGCACATGAGGCCTTCAATTTCCAATCCGTGCTCATCTCGACAGCGATTAACGAAAGCAACGGCTTCTTTTGGTGGAATGCCAGCCTTCTGTTCTTCTTCACCCGTGTTGACCTGAACAAACAGTTTCAAAACTTTGTCTTGTTTCTTCATCGCCACAGAAAGTGCTTTGGCAATTTTCTCGCGGTCAACCGTGTGAATCACATCAAATAGTGATACAGCATCTTCCGCCTTGTTGGATTGCAACGGCCCAATAAGGTGAAGCTCCACATCTGGAAATTCTGATTTCAGGTCTGGCCACTTGCCCTGACTTTCCTGCACACGGTTTTCGCCGAACACGCGCTGCCCTGCTTCCAGTCCGGGGCGAATATCATGAGCGTCAAACGTTTTTGATACAGCAATCAAATCGACATTTTCCGCAGCACCACTGCTTGATGACTTGACCTGATCAATCGCATCCAAAACATTTTTAAGATTGTCTTTGATACTCATGTGAAAGTTCCCGTTTACACGACTGTCAAGTTGCGGTTGACGTTCAGTTGCATTTCTGGTCACTAGGCTTAAAGCCCAGTGGCGGCAAATTCCCTTATTCAACGAAGTCTGAACCAATGGCAAGCGAACGTTACAATCCAGGTCCCGTAGAAGCGAAATGGCAAAATCGCTGGAACGAAGCCAAACTGTTTGAAACAGCGGCCGAGCCTGAAAATGGCCGTGATACATATTACGTGCTGGAAATGTTTCCTTATCCATCTGGTCGCATCCATATGGGGCATGTGCGCAACTACGCAATGGGCGACGTAATTGCACGCTACAAACGCGCCAAAGGTTTTGAAGTTCTGCACCCAATGGGATTGGACGCATTTGGTATGCCTGCTGAAAATGCAGCCATGAAAAACAACACCCACCCGAAGGCCTGGACTTACGAAAACATCGCTTCCATGCGTGATCAATTGAAAGTTATGGGCCTATCCTTGGATTGGTCACGTGAATTCGCCACCTGTGATCCTGAATATTATGCTCAACAACAAAGCCTGTTCATCGACTTTTTGGAACACGGTTTGGTCTATCGCAAAAACGCACGGGTGAATTGGGACCCTGTCGACATGACAGTATTGGCCAACGAGCAAGTGATCGATGGCCGCGGTTGGCGTTCAGATGCTTTGGTGGAACAACGCGACTTGACCCAATGGTTCTTTAAAATATCAGACCATTCAGAAGATTTGTTGGATTCTCTTGATGGTCTTGATGGTTGGCCTGACAAAGTGAAACTCATGCAAGCCAACTGGATTGGAAAATCTCGTGGTTTACAAATGGCTTTTGAATTGTCGGCTCCAAGCCATGGCCACACCGACATCGAAATTTACACGACCCGCCCGGACACATTGGCAGGAGCGAGCTTTATTGCTCTTGCTCCCGAGCATCCGTTGGCCGTTGCTTTGGCTGAAGACAACGCAGAACTTGCAGAGTTCAACATTGATGTTCGTCGCTCCGGCACATCAGAAGAAGAACTGGAGAAAGCAGAGAAGCGTGGTTTCGACACCAGCTTGACTGTAAAGCATCCGCTTTATGCCGATCAAACACTCCCTGTTTATGTGGCGAACTTTGTTTTGATGGGTTACGGCACTGGCGCTATTTTCGCGTGTCCTGCCCACGATCAGCGTGACTTGGATTTCGCACGAAAATACGCTTTGCCGGTTATTGATACATTCTTTGCTTTAGACGATGACACACCTGTGGCCAACGAAGCCTTTGTGCCGTTGAAAACGCAGAAGGTGCGCTTCGTCAATCAACCAGCTGGCATTGAAGAAGCCACTGGACAGGAAGCCGTTGACCAAACAATCGATTGGGCGGAAAAAAACGGTATCGGCAAAGCGCAAGTTCAGTTTCGTTTGCGCGATTGGGGTATTTCCCGTCAGCGGTATTGGGGATGCCCAATTCCTGTTGTTCATTGTGAAGATTGTGGTGTGGTTCCCGAGAAAAAAGAAAACCTGCCAATTGCGCTGCCAGAAGATGTGACGTTTGACGTACCTGGCAACCCCCTTGATCGTCACCCGACTTGGCGCGACACAAATTGCCCGTCGTGTGGCAAGCCTGCCAAACGTGAAACCGATACAATGGACACGTTTGTAGATTCATCTTGGTATTTTGCACGCTTTGCAGATCCGACAGCCAGTACGCCCACAAACACTGGGGCGGCCAATAGGTGGTTGCCAGTAGATCAATATATTGGCGGCATTGAACACGCGATTTTGCATCTGCTCTATTCCCGCTTCTTTGCACGCGCCATGTCGATCACCGGTCATATGGACATCAAAGAACCGTTCAAGGGCCTGTTTACCCAAGGCATGGTTGTTCATGAAACATATGGCAACAAAGACATAGGTTGGTTCCAACCTGCTGAGTTGACCATCGAAGAAGGCGACAGTGGTCGCCGTGCGTTCAGACGGGACAACAAAGAAGAGGTTCCAATTGGCGGCATTGAAAAAATGTCAAAATCGAAACGCAACACTGTCGACCCGGATGAAATTATTGCTTCTTATGGCGCTGACACTGCCCGTTGGTTTGTCTTGTCAGATTCACCACCAGACCGCGATGTGATCTGGACAGAAGCAGGGGTTGAAGGTGCCCATCGTTTTGTACAACGTCTTTGGCGCTTGGTTCAAACCACAGCAGAACGTGCCGACCAATCTGGCGACAAAGACGCGGATTTGGAATTGTCAAAAATTGCTCACAAAACCTTATCCAATGTTGATGTGATGATCCCTGGCCTGCGCTACAATGCAGCAGTCGCTCAGATCTACACTTTGGTAAATGCTCTTGAGCAAGCCTCTCGCGGCTCAAATGTCAGCTCAAAGACACTGCACACAGCTGTCTCCATGACGATCCAAATGGTTGCACCCATGATGCCGCATTTGGCTGAAGAATGCTGGAGTGCATTGGGTCACCAAACAATGGTCAGCGCCTCACCTTGGCCAGAATTGGACGAGACACTTTTGGAAGAGAGATCCATAACCCTTCCAGTTCAAATCAACGGTAAAAAGCGTGGTGAAGTTGTCGTGCCAGCAGACATGGACAAAGCGGGTGTTGAAACCTTTGTTCTAGAACAGGAGTTTGTGCAATCGGCACTTTCTGGTAAGAGTCCTAAGAAGTTGATTGTCGTCCCTGGAAGAATTGTAAATGTGGTCCTTTAGAACCTTTTCTATTCTCGCTGTATTTGGTGCAGTCTCTGTTGCCGGTTGTACGGTGGAGCCTTTGAATGCGGCCCGTTCGGATTCCCAGGTTGCGTCAGGCTCCGTGAGCAGTTCAACTCGGTCTATTTTGCAACAAACTGAAGTTGATGCCGTTACAACCAGAGATGCTCAACAAGTTCGGAATCAATTGTTGTTTGCCATGAATGGCGGAACATTGGAGCCAGGTGGCCGTTATCGGGTTAAGTTGAATGTCGAAAGCAAGATTGTTCGCATCGCAATTGAACAGAGCTCACTATCTCCAACAGCATCTCAGGTCATCATGAAAACCAACTATGCTTTGGTAGACAAGGTTCAAAATAAAACGGTTGCCCAAGGTGAGCGACAGGTGGTGACACCGTTTAACAATACGCCACAAAGCTTCGCTACACAGCGAGCACAGCGAGAAGCCGTGAACAGAGCAGCAGCGCAAATGGCGCAACAACTGCGACTGGCCATCGGCCAGAACTTAACCAGCCTCTGATTGACCCAATGGCGCAAGTTAAGGCCCACGAAGTCGATTCCTATTTAAAAAAACCCAACCCATCCCACCGCGTCTTTCTCATCTATGGCCCGGACCGAGGATTGGTGGCTGAACGCGCAAAAAAATTGGCGTCTCAATGTGGCGTTGATTTAGATGATCCATTCTCAGCCGTTCAGTTGGATGCTGATGATGCCGCAGCTGATCCGTCTCGAATTGCAGATGAAGCTCACACCGTTTCCATGTTCGGCGGTTCGCGCGTGGTTTGGATAAAAGGCTCCACTCAAAAAAACCTCGCCAAAGCAATTGAGCCTGTGTTGGCCACCCCACCCAGTGACGCAATTGTCATTGTCGAAGGTGGAGACCTCAAGAAATCGGCACCATTACGAACCCGTATCGAAAAAGCCGGTTCCGGTTTGGCGCTTCCTTGCTATCAAGATGAAATTAGGGCGATCAACGGTGTGATAGACGAAGAACTTGCCTTAAGTTCGTCCACCATGGTGCCCAACGCGCGCAAGCTGCTCATCAGTTTATTGGGTGCCGATCGTTTGGCATCACGTGGTGAAGTTCAAAAACTGTGTCTTTATGCCGGTAATAACGCAACAATAGATGAAGATATGGTCGAATTGATTGTCGGCGACGCATCTGCTCTGGCCGTCGATTCTGTGATTGACGCAGCTGCGACTGGCAATGTTGCCGACATGGAACACACATTAAAGCGTCTGTTTGCTCAGGGAACCGCCGTATTTCAAATCGTGAATTCTATGCAACGGCATTTTCAAATGTTGCATCATGCACGTGTTAAAATAGAGGCTCAACGACAGCCTGCTTCTGCTGCCGTGGCTGCCATGCGCCCTCCCATCAATTTCAAGCGCAAAGATTCCATCGTGCGCTCCTTGTCAATCTGGAACACATCAGCACTGGAAAGAATCTTGGAACGGTTGGATAAGGTGTTGCTGGACAGCCGAGCAAATGCCGCTCTCGCCGTGCCTTTGGTGGCCACTGCTTTGCTTGCAATATCTATCGAGGCAAATCGTAGCCGGCGTTAGGGCAGCTACGACAATCTGCGTTCCAACTCATCTAATTGTTCTAGGGTTTTGTATTCAAGAACCACTTTTCCTTTGCCGCTGGACTTGTGATTGATTGCAACCTTCATGCCCAAAACATCGGCCAGTTTCTTCTCCAATGCACGTGTATCTGCATCTTTGTCGTTGGACGTGGTGCGAGGAGCTTTCTTGTTTGAATCATGATCATCCCAAGATCCAGCCAATTGTTCAGCCTGGCGCACAGATAAACCTTCTTTGACAATCTTCTCAGCAAGTTCGGCAGGGTTTTCCAATGTGATCAAGGCTCTCGCATGACCAGATGACAATGCGCCCACAGACACCATACCACGCACGTTGTCTGGCAGTTTTAACAAACGCAGCGTATTGGCAACATGGCTTCTGCTTTTGCCAATCACTTTGCCTAAATCAGCCTGTCTGTAATTATGGTCATCAATCAATTGTTGATAGCCCAAAGCCTCTTCAACAGGGTTCAGATCTGCCCGCTGAACGTTTTCAATAATCGCAAGCTCGAGGGCCTGTCTATCGTCCACATCGCGCACAATGATTGGAACCGTGTGTATGCCGGCACGCTGAGAAGCTCTCCAACGTCGCTCGCCTGCAATGATTTCCCATCTGTCTGTTTCGCCATGGGCGGGACGCACCAAAATTGGCTGCACGACCCCATGTTCAGAAATCGAGTTGCTGAGGTCTTCTAAATCGGAATCTGTGAAAACTCGTCTTGGGTTGTTGGGATTTGCCCGAATATTCTCGATCGGTACAACTCGGTCAGACGTTACCGTGGGCTGAACATCCTCGGCAGCTGCGGAAACTTTAGCAACAACTGGTTGGTCCATCTCTCCAATAAGAGCTGCGAGACCTCGGCCAAGCCTCTTTTTTGATTGATCATCCGCCACTTTGAGCACTCCTCATAAATTGAGTATCCGATCCCATTCAGAACCGAAGAAATTGAGTTAAGGGATTATTAACCCTGTTTTTCGCCAGAAAATAAGTTTTTCTCTCGCTGGATAAGTTCAGATGCCAACCGCAAATAGGCTTGACTGCCCGCACAGTTCATATCATACAACAAAACGGGCTTTCCAAATGATGGTGCTTCGGAAATTCGAACATTCCTTGGAATAATGGTGTCGTAAACCAAATCACCCAAAGTAGAGCGTGCATCATCGACCACTTGAGAAGCCAAATTGTTTCGTTTGTCGAACATCGTCATCACAATGCCCTGTATGGTGAGCTGATTGTTAATCGTGGCACGCACCTGCTCTATTGTGTTCAGCAATTGACTTAAGCCTTCAAGCGCAAAAAACTCCGTTTGCAAAGGCACGAGAACGGAGTCGGAAGCTGCAAGAGCATTTAGAGTAAGAAGGTTTAGAGATGGCGGGCAATCGATCAGAATGTAGGTGAAGTCAGGAGTGCGGCCCAAATGCCCAGCGACTGCCTTTTTAAGACGGTAGATACGGTCAGCCTCATTTGAAATTTCCATTTCAACACCAAGTAAATCCATGGTGGAAGGCGCAATCGACAGCCGTGGGACGGCCGTGCTTTGAACAACAGTCTTGAGGTTTTGTTCAGCCAATATCAAATCATATGTCGACAATTCACGCTCGTCAGCCCCTATGCCTAGACCAGTGCTGGCATTGCCTTGGGGGTCGAGATCTACAAGCAGAACTTCTTCACCAATAGCCGCAAGAGCTGTAGCAAGGTTGATTGCCGTTGTGGTTTTACCCACACCACCCTTTTGGTTTGCCAAAGCGATAACGCGCGGCCGAATGTCATCATGAATGCTCATGCGTGATGAAATGCCATTTCGATTTGAGTTGACGTCTAACTACCAAAGTCTGCAAACAATTGAACGCAAATAATGACCATGGCGGGAAATAAATCTGATTTTATCGCTTCTCGACATTTGATATTTGAAGCAAGACTGAATCACTCTCCAAATTACTCCGCGTAATGTGGCAGTCAAAATTCCAGTTCTTTCGCGCCATTTCAATTTCTTCCTTGTGCTCACGCCCCTTCGGGAAAAGTCCTAACGTATCTCCACACAGAAAGGGTTGAGAAAAACCAATCAATTTATCCAGGGATGCCAATGCGCGTGCTGAGACAATATCTGGTTTTTCAAGGTCTTTAAGAACAGATTCGATGCGTTCATTGTGTACGATGACTTCAACACCTGCCTGTTTTAATCCTGTTTCCCGCACCACCGCACGCAAAAACGCACACTTCTTGCCAACACTTTCAACCATGTCCACGCGGCCACCGTCATGTTCGGCCAAAGCGATAGCAGCAACGAGGCCAGGGAAACCAGCGCCAGAACCCAAATCGATCCAGTTTTTTGAACTGGTGTGTCGAACCACATACTGCAAGCTGTCTTCAATGTGACGCTTCCAAAGATCGGCAATTGTAGATGGTGCCACAAGGTTTATATGGCTTTGCCATTGTACCAATAGGTCGGCAAAAATTGTGAGTCTTTCATGTGTTTCACGTGAAACACTGTTGACAGCTTTTAGGGATGAGTCTGGAACTGAACCCACTACGCTGCCCCATCTTTACGGGTTTGACTCTTACGGATATGGGCCAATAAAAGCGTCAAACCTGCAGGTGTGATACCATCAATTCTTCCGGCCTGCCCCAATGATGTGGGCCGCACAGTTTTTAACTTGTGCTGCAGTTCATTCGAAAGACCAGAAATACCATCATAATTAAAATCATCAGGAATTTCCAAAGATTCATCTCTTTGAATGGCTTCAATATCCTTGCGCTGGCGTTCCAGATATACGGAATAACCAGCATCAATTTCAATCTGTTCGGAGACAGCAGGATCAATGGCCTTTAAATCTGGCCAAATACGACAGACATCCTCAAAACCAATTTCTGAATAACTCATGAGTTCAAACGCGTTGCGACGAACACCATCACTCGTGATCTTCAACCCGTGCTTCTGAGCCTCATTTGGAGTCACGGTTCGAGATTCACAAAGTAATTTTGCATCATGGAGCATCTGTTCCTTGTTTGCAAAATGATTGCGACGCTTGGCACCAACCAATCCAAGCTCTGTTCCGATATTTGTAAGTCTTTGATCCGCATTGTCACTGCGAAGGCTTAATCTATATTCAGCGCGGGATGTAAACATACGGTAGGGCTCAGATACACCGCGCGTTACGAGATCATCTATCATGACGCCTATATAAGATTCAGTCCTGCTGAAAATATACGGCTCTTGACCCGACGACTGCCGCGCAGCGTTCAAGCCCGCCACCAAACCCTGCGCCCCAGCTTCTTCATAGCCTGTCGTTCCGTTAATCTGTCCAGCTAGATAAAACCCGGCAACGGCACGCATTTCTAAAGACGGTTTCAATGCTCGTGGGTCAACATAATCATATTCAATGGCATAACCTGGTTGGAGAATTGTTGCGTTCTCCAAACCTTCAATTGTCGCAATAAACTCATGTTGCACTGATTCAGGCAATGAGGTGGATATTCCATTTGGATAAACGGTTTGGTCGCTTAATCCTTCGGGTTCCAAAAAGATCTGATGTCCATCTCTTTCACCGAACTTTACGATCTTGTCCTCGACCGACGGGCAATAGCGCGGTCCAACACCATCAATCTGTCCAGAATACATGGCGGATCGATGCACATTATCTCGAATGATCTGATGCGTTTTCGAATTGGTTCTCGTAATTCCACATTCAATTTGTGGCACCGTGATAGAACTTGTCAAAGTAGAAAAGGGCACTGGCTGCTCATCGGCCGCCTGCATTTCCAATTTACTCCAATTGATTGTGCGACCATCTAAGCGTGCAGGGGTACCTGTTTTCAATCGTCCGAGAGGTAGTTTTAACCGATCAAGAGTTTCAGCCATTTTGACAGCGGGGTTCTCGCCCATACGGCCAGCTGCTGTCTTCGTCTCACCGATATGGATAAGTCCGCGCAGGAAGGTTCCTGTTGTCAGAACGACTGTTGGAGACGCCAATCTTTTTCCATTAGCCATCTCGAGACCAATAATCGAACCCTTTTCAATCAAAAGATCAGTTGCTTCGCCTTCGATGACGGTGAGATTCGGTTGGTGAGAAATTTCGCCTTGCATGGCTGCGAGATACAATTCTCTGTCAGATTGTGTACGAGGACCACGAACGGCAGGGCCTTTGCGTCTGTTCAACATACGAAACTGTATGCCTGATTGATCTGCAACACGCCCCATAAGCCCGTCTAACGCGTCAATTTCGCGAACCAGATGACCTTTTCCCAAACCACCAATGGCCGGATTGCATGACAAAGTCCCGATCTTATCAAATCGATGGGTTACCAAGGCGGTCTTTGCACCAACGCGCGCAGCAGCAGAGGCAGCCTCGGTTCCGGCGTGACCACCACCAACCACGATGACATCAAAACTATCGTCAGACATATTTTCATTCCAAAACAATGAGGAGGCTGTTTCCCTCTTGTGGGGATATAAGACGCAGATTGTTATTCGTCAAAAAGAACACTTTGATTGAGACTTGTTTCACGTGAAACGCGTTCACTCAGCTCACAAAATGTTTCACGTGAATCATTTACCAATGCAAAATTCAGAAAAAATGACATCAAGCAAATCTTCCACATCAATGCGCCCGGTAATTCTCCCCAGTGCATCTGCAGCCAGTCTTAAATGCTCAGAACGAACAACATGATCGTTTGGGCCAGACAAACATCTATCTAGATGATCGCGCACTTCAATCAATGCATTTCTGTGCCGTGACCTGCTCATTAAAATTTCGCTATGATCTGCAGTATGGCTGTCCTGTTTTGATGTTAAAAAATCCAGCAGATTGGAAACACCTTCTTGAGACTGTGTATGGATAGTGACCCAATCGTTATCGCCAGATGGTTTTCCTAAATCCGACTTGGTCCACACTCTTACAGCACCATCGTAGGGACAGGCCGATAAATCGGCGTCGGCCGCTTGCAGCCACAAAATCAAGTCTGCCGTATCGGCCGCAGCCTGCGCGCGCCGGATACCTTCCAATTCGACTACATCTGATGTCTCGCGCAAACCGGCAGTATCACTCAAAATGACCAACTGTCCGCCAATATCCAGTTGAACTTCCAAAACATCCCGCGTTGTGCCGGGCTGATCCGCGACGATGGCCACATCACGTTCTGCCAATGCGTTCAATAAACTCGACTTACCAGCATTAGGGGCACCCGTTAATGCTATCTGGTAGCCATCGCGAACAATTTCACCGCGACGATTGTCGTCCAGGTGAAGTTCTATAGAAGCAAAGAGGCCTTCAACCCTGTTCCAGACCTGTTCACTCACGCTGCCAGGTACATCATCTTCATCAGCAAAATCAAACTCAGCCTCTATATAGGCGCGCTGTTGAATGAGCTCCGAACGCCAGCCCTCATACAATTGTCGCAAAGCTCCTGAAGACTGATTGAGAGCCTGACGCCTTTGATTTTCAGTTTGCGCCGAAATAAGATCTGACAAACCTTCAAGCTCAGTCAAATCAAGTTTTCCAGATTCAAACGCGCGCCGAGAAAACTCCCCTGCTTCAGCCGGACGAAAATGTTTCAGTTTTGATAGGGAATTTAAAACGGATTGAACGGTTGCCACACCACCGTGGCATTGAAATTCTACCGTGTCTTCACCGGTGAAACTGCGTCCTTGATCAAACAAAAGAACAATAGCCTGATCCAGCACTGTGTTGGTCTCTGGATCATAAATCTTCGCAACAGAAACACGCCTCGGCTCCGGAGCCTGACGCACCATAATTGGAAACACATCAAAAGCATGCGAACCACTGATGCGGATAACGGCTGTTCCACTGGGCAAACCACCACTGGACAAAGCAAAAATCGTGCTCTCATGCATACCAGTGATCCACTATATTCGATACGTTTCCGAATCGACCCGGTAAACCTATGTGTTCATTGAATCAAAGAACTCTGCATTGTTCTTTGTTTGCTTCAATTTATCTATCAAAAACTCGATCGCATCTGTGTTGCCCATGGAAGACAAAATTCTGCGCAGGACAAAGATTTTCTGCAAATCTGCTTTTTCAATAAGTAGGTCTTCTTTGCGCGTACCTGATTTCAAGATATCCATAGCAGGATAGGTCCGTTTATCAGCAACCTTGCGATCAAGGACAATCTCTGAGTTACCAGTACCCTTAAATTCTTCAAAGATAACTTCGTCCATACGGCTGCCCGTATCAATCAATGCTGTCGCAATAATTGTTAAAGAGCCACCCTCTTCAATGTTCCGAGCGGCACCAAAGAAGCGTTTGGGACGTTGCAACGCATTGGCGTCAACACCGCCTGTTAGAACCTTACCCGACGACGGGACTGTTGTGTTGTAAGCTCGGCCAAGTCGGGTGATAGAATCCAACAAAATAACAACATCACGACCATGTTCAACGAGCCGTTTGGCTTTTTCTATAACCATTTCAGTCACTTGCACGTGTCGAGTAGCTGGTTCGTCAAATGTAGATGCGACAACCTCACCATTCACTGAACGCGACATATCAGTCACTTCTTCAGGACGTTCATCAATCAGCAGAACAATCAAATATGCTTCCGGATGATTGGCAGTGATAGAATGAGCAATGTTTTGCAAAAGAACCGTCTTACCAGTTCTAGGTGGGGCCACGATCAGGCCTCGTTGGCCCTTACCCATAGGAGCGACCAGATCAATCACACGTGCTGAGAGGTCTTTACTCTCCGTATTTTCAATTTCCATATGGAACCGCTCTTCAGGGTAAAGCGGTGTCAAATTGTCAAAGTGAATTTTATGTTTGATCTTTTCAGGATCTTCAAAATTGATCGTATTGACCTGCAAAAGAGCAAAATATCTTTCGCCATCTTTTGGACTGCGAATTGGACCTTCAACCGTATCCCCAGTCCGCAAAGAAAACCGACGCAATTGAGACGGCGAAATATAAATGTCGTCCGGACCTGGAAGATAGTTGGCGCTGGATGATCTCAAGAAAGCAAAACCGTCTTGTAAAACCTCGACAACACCCTGACCGATAATCTCCACATCATCATCCGCCAACTGTTTCAATATGGCAAACATCAACTCTTGCTTGCGCAATGTACTGGCGTTTTCAACATTCAACTCTTCAGC
The DNA here is from genome assembly GCA_937958815.1 of uncultured Rhizobiaceae group bacterium. Lineage (GTDB taxonomy): Bacteria > Pseudomonadota > Alphaproteobacteria > Rhizobiales > Rhizobiaceae > Pseudahrensia. The sequence goes on from CALGMR010000012.1 coordinate 14,407, forward strand.
AAAACTGATCAAATCTGTCGGAGATTTTGCTTTAAGTTCCTGAAGCTTCATCTGTTCCATAAAAAACAGTCCGTTCTATAACTATCGACACACGGTCTTTAAAACCAAATTAGAAGAAATCAGTCCGACAAAAGACGGGAAGCTTGCTCAATATTTTAAGACAAGTTCATGCTGATAAGGCAGGACCCATAAGGGCGACAGCACATCCGATTAAGCTCTATCTATATCTGCCAGTTCAAATACGCAAGAAAAATGAAAAGACGATATTTCGCAGAACTAGAGGGGCTTCACAATAACCATCACCACAATCACAATCATCAAAACAGCCGGCACTTCATTCACGATGCGATAAAATTTCTGGCTGTTTGTATTTTGATCATTTGCAAACGCACGAAGCCATTTCGCATTGGCCATATGCATCCCGGTGATAATCAACACGCAAGCAAATTTAATAAGAAACCAAGTATCACCCCACACATGCAACAATGACGCTGCCCACAGACCGAAAACCCAAGTGGCAATCATCGCAGGAGTCATAATGGCTTTCATGAGGCGCCGTTCCATAACCTTCATCGTCTCTGACATATCGGAGCCTACAGCTGCGTCACAGTGATAAACGAACAAACGCGGCAGGTACAAAAGAGCTGCCATCCAAGCTATGACCGAAATTACGTGTGCTGCTGTAATCCAAAGAACCATTATCTATCTCCGAAAAGCACGAACACGATCAACCATTTGTTGTACATGTGGAATGGGTGTCAAAGGCGTAATGCCGTGTCCCAAATTGAACACCAATGGCCCAGCCGATAGATTTTCCAAAATTGCATCAATGCCTTCATCAAGTGCACGACCGCCAGCAATTAATCTATTGGGATCTAGATTTCCTTGCACAGGCACTTCGGATTGTAATTCTTGAGCAAATGACATGGGAATAGTCCAATCCAAACCCAACATGTTTACTCCTGTTTTTTTGGCATAACCTTTGTAAAAAGCGCCTACGCCTTTTGGAAAACCAATGATCTTGGCATTCGGTATTTCCATACGAACGTTTTCTACAATTTTCCGAACAGGCTCAACGCACCATCTTTCAAATTGTTGTTCGTCAAGAACAGACGCCCATGAATCAAAAATCTGCACAGCATCCGCACCAGCTTTAAGTTGGGCTATCAGATAGTTTGATGATGCTTCGACCAATTTATCGATGAGTATTTGAAAACTATCAGGATGGTTGAGTGAAAACTGACGCGCTGGTCCCTGATCAGGTGTTCCATGACCTGCAATCATATAGGTTGCAACAGTCCATGGCGCTCCACAAAACCCAAGCAAAGTTGTTTCACTCGGCAACTCTTCTCTCAACCGCCCAACAGTCTCCAATACGGGAGCTAGATGGGTGAGTACATTATCACCGTTGAGGTTTGGAATAGTCGTTTGATCAACAGTTTCAAGAATTGGACCTCTGCCTTCTTCAAAGCGAACATTCACTCCTAGCGCATCAGGTATGACTAAAATGTCTGAAAACAATATGGCTGCATCAAAGCCAAAGCGATCTATCGGTTGCAGTGTGACTTTCACTGCCAGATCAGGATTGTAACAAAGATCGAGAAAACTACCCGCCTCTTTTCTGGTCGCCTTATATTCAGGTAAATATCGACCAGCTTGGCGCATCATCCATATTGGAAGATTTCCCGTTTGATCTCCGTCGATCACATTCATAACCAAGCGATTGGACTTCGTAGTGTTCATTTCAATCTTTCATAGATCGTTTATTAACAACCAATTTTGTTGATTGTATTTGATTATTATTAGAGTCGGTGGATAACGGGGATCATGTTTTATCAACAAAACACCTCCACAAATCTCTTAGAGACACCATTCAAACGCAATTCCATACACTTGTGAAGAGAAACGGGGATAAAAACAAATTAATCTCTTATTTCAAATATTTAGCCAAACGTGGATTTGTATCGATCGACACTGTTGTGTGGATGAAAACTCAAAAGAGAAAAAGCCCTTCCTATTGTTAACAAGTGGTCAAAATTCCTCTCTTCAAACTGTTTGTGGACGATAAATGGCTCACTGGGCATGAAATCTCTGAATTGAGAAAAACTGGTCTTTTATCCACATTGATGCACAAATCGAGACAGTTCCAAAACACCCTGATCAAGGATTCGTTCCATTGCGTAACTGGATAAACCAAGCCCGGCAAAAAGTAAGCAGGAAGCAATTTTTCCATCTGCACATGATTTCAGACTCAACTGGCGAGACTTTGATAAATGCTGGTCGTGCAGCAGCTGCACAATATCCAAAATGGCAGGCCGTGGAACACATCACTCCAATGGTGAGCAAACGCAAACAATTGGAAAATGCATTGGAGGCAGTCAATGAATCTCCCGGCATCGTGCTTTACACGATTGTCGATGATGAACTTGAAACTCATCTGCGCGAATTTTGCGCGAAACTAGGCGTCCCATCTCTCAATGTTTTAACCCCGGTAACCAAAGTTTTCGATGCGCATCTTGGCGAAGCAAAATCTGGCCGAAAGGGCGCTCAACATGCTTTGGATGATGAATATTTTGATCGATTGGACGCAGTGAAATTTGCCATGGCGCACGATGATGGAAATCTTCCGGATGATCTGGAAGAAGTGGACATCATTCTGATTGGTATAAGCCGGACTTCAAAAACACCCACATCCATTTATCTGGCCCAGAGAGGAACCAAAGTGATCAACATTCCTTTGGTGCCAGGCGCGGATCTTCAGCAGCAGGTATATAAGGCAAAAAAACCGATTATTGTTGCGCTGGTCGCGTCTGCAGAACGTATTCTGCAAGTACGCGAAAACAGGCTACTCGCCTTTGAAAGAGACATAACAGATGACAGCTATGTGGACCGCGCTGCAATTTTGGAAGAACTGGCTTGGACACGCAGGCTATGCAAACAAAACGGATGGCCCATGATTGATGTTTCAAAACGGTCGATAGAAGAAACGTCTGCGGCTATTCTTGCGCTTCATCGCAAGCACTCTTAATGAAAACAGATATCAACTCGGAGCCACATCCAAAATGAGTGATCTCATACTCGCGTCCGGAAGCACACATCGTGCCCAATTGCTGAAAAATGTCGGACTGGCCTTTAGACAAGAGCCATCCACTTTGGATGAACGCGCGATTGAAAGTCCGCTGGATGATGCGGATGTCTTGCCAGAAGACAGAGCTGAAATATTGGCAGAAGCCAAAGCGCTGGATGTCAGTGAAAAAAATATGGGTTCATGGGTTATTGGTTGCGACCAAATTTTGGCATTTGAGAACCAGGTGCTTCACAAACCAAAAAACATGGAAGATGCGCGACGACGTCTTTTATTGCTTTCAGGCAAAACACACTATTTGCATTCGGCGGTTGTTCTGGTCAAAGACGGCGCAACAATTTGGCGCCATGTGACACCGTGTAAAATGACAATGCGCCCTCTGACTCCAGAATTCATCGGTCGTCATTTGGCTGACGTAGGCGATGAAATTTTATCCAGTGTTGGCGCTTACCATACAGAAGGCAAAGGTGCTCAGCTGTTTGAAGAAATTGGCGGAGACCTGTTTTCGATAATTGGTTTGCCACTTTTGCCATTGTTGGAAGCATTGAGAAAAAATGGTGTCATCGATGGCTAGAGCATTTGTCACCGGCTGGCCCATTGGTCATTCAAGGTCTCCTTTGGTTCACGGTTACTGGTTGAAGCAATTTGGCATTAATGGCGATTACTTAAGACACCCGTGCAAAGTCGAAGATTTTGAAAACTTCATAAAAACCTTCAACACGAATGGTTTCATAGGCGGAAATGTTACGCTGCCACACAAAGAGACTGCATTTTCCAGCATTGAAAAAACAGATGCAACTGCTACGCGATTGGGTGCTGTGAATACGGTCTGGATAGAGGATGATGAGATCGTAGGTGCCAACACAGACGGTTATGGCTTTATGGCAAATCTTGACGAATTCGTCCCCAATTGGAGTGATGAAAATCGTCTGAAACGAGGCGCGCTTGTGCTGGGCGCAGGGGGCGCAGCGCGGGCCATAATTGATTCTCTCATGCAGCGTGGCTTTAAAAGAATTACCATCGCCAACAGAACATTGATACGTGCAGTCGAATTGAGAGAAATGTTTGGCGAGCCATGCCAAGCCATTGCTTATGAAGATATTGGCGATGCCGAGAAACAATCCTCCATCATCATCAACACAACTTCGGTGGGAATGGCAGGCACGGAATTGGAATCCGACACGCCAATCTCTCTAAATGAGTTTAGCAGTGATACGATCGTAAATGACATTGTATACACGCCGCTCATCACACCATTGCTCCATGAAGCCAAAACATCAGGAATGAAAGCCGTTGATGGTTTGGGCATGTTGCTCCATCAAGCCGTGCCTGGATTTGAAAAATGGTTTGGGGTTCGGCCTGAAGTCACAAAAGAACTTCGTGCCGTGTTGTTGGCTGATCTTGGTGAAGTTTCATGACAATTTTTCTCGGTCTGACAGGGTCAATTGGAATGGGGAAATCCACCACGGCTCAATTTTTCAGAGATGCCGGAATTCCCGTCCATGATTCAGATGCAACGGTTCACCGATTATACGAAACTGAAGCTGTCGCCTTGATCGAAAATGCTTTCCCCGGAACAACTTCAGAAAAAGGGGTCGATCGAACCGAACTTGGAAAACATGTGGTCGGCAACGACCAAGAAATGAAAAAACTGGAAAACATCATTCATCCATTGGTGCGCCGGGAAGAATTGAAGTTTCGAAAAACGCAAACTGCAGCACAAAATCCAGTCGCCGTTTTGGACATCCCATTGCTGTTTGAAACAGCTGGCGAAAAACGTGTTGATGCTATTGTTGTTGTAACAGCACCAGCGGAGATTCAACGCGAAAGAGTTCTAAAGCGGGACGGCATGACCGTTGAAAAATTTGAATCGATTTTGGCACGTCAAATACCCGATGAACAAAAGCGCGCTAGTGCTGATTTTATCATCGATACATCTAAAGGTTTTGAAGCGACCAAAGCCGACGTGCTAGACATTATTCGAATTGTTGAATCTGGAAACTGGTCAAGAGACAAAAACAATCATGCGTGAAATTATTTTCGATACTGAAACGACCGGGCTTTCTCCTGAACAAGGCGACAGAATTATCGAAATTGGTGCCGTTGAAATGGTCAATCGCTTTCCGACAGGAAAAACCTATCACCAATATCTCCACCCTGGAGACCGTCCCATCCACCCCGATGCTCAAAATGTTCATGGCATCTCTATCGAAGACCTTGAGGGCAAACCATCATTCGAAGATGTTTTAGACGAGTTCATGGAGTTTTTTGGCGAGGGCCAATTGATCGCCCATAACGCAAAATTCGACATGGGGTTCATCAACGCAGAATTGAAGCGGGTCAAACGACCAGCGATCGAAAATGATCGTGTCATTGATACTTTGGTGATCGCGCGTCGCAAATTTCCAGGAGCAAGAAATTCACTGGATGCACTTTGTGACCGATTTGGAATATCAAATGCTCACCGCACATTGCACGGGGCTTTGCTCGATTCCGAACTTCTCGCCGATGTTTACATCGAACTCACAGGCGGGCGGCAAGCTGGGTTTTCTCTTGATCATGAACCGCAAGCAAAGGTGGAACGAGAAGAGGAAGACACAATTGCGACTTCTCAAAGTCGAATCCGGCCTCGCCCGCTTGCTGCGCGTGAAACAGAAACAACAAAGGCGGCTCACGCCGCCTTCATAGAATCGCTTGGAGAACAAGCAATATGGAAAAAGTGGAAGAGCTAAGCCTAGTTTGCTTCCATCTGTGATTTTACTTGTTCTTCCGCCATGCGCTGTTGGAACAAAGCTGCAAAATCAACCGGATCAATCATCAGTGGCGGGAAGCCGCCATTGCGCGTTGCATCAGCGATAACTTGACGTGCAAATGGGAAGAGCAAACGCGGGCACTCAATCAAGATTGCCGGCGCTACAGATTCTTCCGGCATATTGGTCAAACGGAACACGCCGCCATAGGTGAGCTCGACGTTAAACATCGCATCAGCGCCTTCACCTGCTGAGGCTTCCAATTTCAACTCAACTTCAAAATCAGTTTCTGAAAGCGGGTTCGCGTTTACATTGATGTTGATGTTGATCTCGGGCTGATTTTCGCGCGGGCGCAAAGAATGCGGAGCATGCGGGTTTTCAAAAGACAGGTCTTTGATGTACTGAGCCAGCACATTCAAAGCTGGGTCGCCGCCCTGTACTTCTTCGTTCTTGTCTTTCTTGGCAGCTGCCTTTTTGGTCTCTTTTTTAGCCATAATGTTCCCGTGATATTCCTGTTTGAATGAAACAAACGCAGGGTGCGCTGTCTTTGCAAAAATCCGCACAGGCGTTACCACGGCACGGTTCTACTGGCAAGGAAGTTGAAAAAATCTGATTTGATCAATCAGAAGGAGAATTTCGATTCCACGGCGAATCAGGATCTGATTCGCCTGTGCGATATTCGTCTTCTTCCAGATCAATTATGGGGCCTTCGGCATCCATATTGTCGCGAGGGCTTTCGTAATTATTGTTCGAAAACGTCGTACCGCCTGGCATTACAACGGTGATGCGCGAAGCAATGAACGACCAGATTGCCGAACGAACAAACGGAATGAACAACGAAAAGCCTATTGTATCTGTCACAAAACCCGGCGTCAGCAGCAAAATGCCAGCAACCAGTATCATCGCTCCATCACCCAGTGCTCTGCCTGGTATTTTGCCAGAATTGGTTTCTTCTTTTATGTGATTTAGAAGCTGAAACCCTTGAATTCGCAGGAGAAAAGTTCCAACCAGCGCTGTTACAAAAATCATGCCGAGAGTGGGCCAAAGCCCAATTTTGTCGCCAATCAATATAAATGTAGCGATCTCCACCACGGGCACGATCAGAAGCAGAAATGGAATAAGCGCAAAGGGCATTGGGGCTTTCAAAGAGTCAACAAGAGAGAACTTTACTGTTATATAGGTGCATCACTATGCCGTTTGAATGGGGTATTTGAACGTCAGTGATCTTCGTCCTATATACAGTGTAATGTGTCGCCGATATAGGCGGCTGAAATGCCTTAACTCCAGAACAGTGAACCTATTATGGAACTTGATCTTTTTACGCTTTTGCCTCTGGCTGCTGCAGTCTTCGTGTTTTGGAAATTGCGAAGTGTGCTGGGCACGCGCAATGGAAACGAACGCCCCCCTTATGATCCCTATACGGATATGAAGAATAACGAGACTTCGGACGAGCATGGTTCAAATGACAATGTAGTGACTTTGCCAAATGCACGCGGTCGTTCTCCAAAAGATCAAATTTCAGCGAGCGAAGCGCGCATTGCTGAAATTGCTGGAAAAGACAAAGATTTAAAGCAAGGGCTAACAGCCATCGTGTCGCGCGATCCCTCTTTTGACCCGGATCAGTTCTTGGATGGAGCCAAAATGGCTTATGAGATGATTGTCACAGGTTTTGCAGATGGAGACAAAAAAGCTCTCAAAGGGTTATTGTCTCGTCAGGTCTATGAAAATTTTGAAGCCGTAATTGATCAGCGTGCTGAAAATGGTGAACGCGTTCAAGCCAGCTTTGTGGGCATTGAGAAAATAAAATTCACTGCGGCGGAACTAGTCAAAGAAGAAGCTCAACTCACCATCCAATTTGTCAGCCAAATGATTTCGGCAACGTTGAACAGTGAAGATGAAGTGATTGACGGTGACCTCCAAGAAGTCGCGGAAATCGTTGATGTTTGGACATTTGCTCGACCTGTGAAATCTCGCGATCCAAATTGGAAGCTTGTGGCAACAGACGCCTAAGTTTTAAGAAGATCAAATGCCTGCACAACTTGTCCCAATCGGATATCAAGACATTCCGAATTGGAAGAACGATGATCATTTAGCCGCATTTGAAAGCTTCATCGTTTCTGCTCAACGCATGGTGATCAAACCCTACAAAACACGGGCGCTCGGTGTATCTGGGGCTGCACTGGCAGCGATTGGGAAAGTTGCTTTAGAGGTGTCCCAGTCACCTATGTCTGTTAATGACGCTCGCTCTTTTTTCGAGACAAATTTTCAACCCCACAAGGGTCAAGGCGAAGCAGGCTTTTTAACGGGCTTTTTTGAACCCGTTGTTTCTGCATCAAAAACCCGCACGCCTCAATTTAGTGAGCCATTGTATCTGCGGCCACCAGACTTGGTTGATGTGACAGACGAGAATCGACCCACGGAACTGGACAAGAGTTTCCGTTATGGAAAAATAACGGAAAACAGCATTGAAGAATATTTTGATCGCAAAGCCATAAGCACGGGTGCGTTGGCGGGTCGCGGGCTGGAATTGGTATATTTGAAAAACAAAGTGGATGCGTTTTTCATTCATGTTCAAGGGGCGGCCAAACTGATTTTGCAAGAAGGTGGTGTCATGCGCGTCACTTACGCGGCAAAATCTGGTCACCCGTATTCGTCCATTGCCAAAAAACTATGTGCGCAATTGAACGTGCCACCAGCTGACATGACGGCTGACCGCCTCAAAGAATGGATGTTGGAAAACCCTGATAATTTAGACGACTTGCTGTTTCACAACAGGTCTTTCATTTTCTTTGAAGAGGTTCAGGCAAAGAACGAAGACGCTGGGCCAATTGCCGCGGCGAAAACACCATTGATCCCCAACCGCAGTCTGGCAGTTGATCGCACGCTTCATACTTTTGGCACGCCCATTTGGTTGACGACAACTGAGCCTCTTCCTGAAGAAACTCATCCTCTGGCCCGATTGATGGTTGCGCATGACACGGGTTCCGCAATAGTTGGCCCTGCACGCGGTGATATTTTTACAGGAAGTGGCGATGAAGCCGGATTGAAAGCTGGCAGAGTGCGTCATGATGCAAACATGGTTGTTTTTATGCCGCGCGAGAATTTTGACTTAAGCAGTTTATCAGATTCATGAAGCGCGAAACCAAAAAATCATTAAATCGCGAAGACAAGCATCTTTGGAAGCGGGTTGCAGACACCGTCACGCCCAGTTCTGAAACGCGTGGGAAACAACTGGAACGCGAGATGGAAAAGTTGATGCAGTCTTCCACCCATTCTGACAGTTCGTTTAACCAACATCAGACGTTCCGTTCAAATCCGATCATTGCGCCTGTTGTTCCAGAGCCTTATCGCCCACCTGTTCCCAAAGTTGTAAAGTCTCACCCAATAGAAGAAAGAACGTTGAAGCGTTTGGCGAAGGGAAGACAACAGATCGATTCTCGCATCGACCTCCATGGTATGACCCAAGACCGTGCTCGTTTCGCCTTGCTTGATTTTCTGCAAATGGCCCAAAGGTCCAATCACCGCATGGTGCTTGTGATTACCGGCAAAGGCAACGAGGGGCGGGGGGTTTTGCGACAACAAGTTCCCACCTGGTTCAATCTTCCCGAATTTTCTCCATACGTGAATGGTATCAAACAAGCGCATTTGAGCCACGGCGGAGATGGAGCGCTTTATGTTCGGGTGCGCAAATCAGAGCATCCAAAACGATGACTCCGTTTGGCGAACATTTGCGCAAACTGCGCCAAGAGCGTGGTGTTACTCAAAAGGAAATGGCGAATGCTATAGGCATTTCGCCCGCTTATTTGTCTGCACTGGAACATGGCAAAAGAGGCCAGCCTTCATGGCCGATGCAGCAACGGATTGTTGGGTTTTTAAACATCATTTGGGATGATGCCGAAGAGCTTCAAAGGCTTGCTCAATTGTCTGATCCAAAAGTATCGATCAACACCTCAGATTTAAGCAGCCAAGCAACTTTGACAGCTAATCTTCTCGGCAAACATATTGCTGGTTTGAATGATCATGACTTGAGAAGCATTCAAGACATCGTTGAAAAATCTCTAACCTCAAAGAATGGATCGTAAGTCCGCTTCTTTGTCGTTGACCAACCAACCATAATAGTTCTCTTGCGGTGGTTGCGCTTTTTTACCAGCAGATTTCCGACGGTCATTCTTAGATTTCAAAGCGTAGGCACGCACCCGGACATTGCCCAGATTATACAGTGTCGCCGTAAGTCCCGGATTTTTGGAAATGTCAAAACCAGCGATGGATTTATAAGAGTCGATAGAATTTCGAATAACCGCGGCCATGTAAATCAATGTTGAATCTGGTTCCATAATTGTATTGTAAATTTCAGGCGCACGTCTTGTGGAGAGCTTTGGTTCGCGGCGCACACGACTACGCACCAAATCGTTCACTTTCAAAGCGGTCAGCGGATTGAGTTGGCCAAGTCCAAATGTTTGGCCCGCATAAAACGGCTGAAAGAACACACGGCCCATGCGTTGGTTTGGCCAACGTTTCCCTTCTTTTGATTTCCCGCGATAAGACGCATTCCAAACCCCTTCGCGACAAGACCAAAGGGAATAGCTGTTTTTAAACTTGTTGCACTTTGCAAAGGCGGGCTGGGACACAAGTCTTTCGACACTTGTTCCTTTGTATCTAAACGAAAGGTCTTGATTGAGGTAAGCGAGAGCCTTCACATAGTAGCTTTGCAATCTATCCTTAGCGTCCACATTATACGTGTGTTCGCCAACCAGTGCTCCGACAATATGGATAGGGTCTATACCAAAAGTGGTGGCTGCCTTTTTGATCTTGCCCATAAGTTTGCGATCTTTGGCCAAAAGATTGCGGATCTTATTGTATTTCGCATTAAACGAAGAGCCGCGTGTGCGCCGAGCAGATGCTCCGGGAATTTTTGGTTGCGTTGCGTTGCGATTGCCTGATGGAACCAATTCTGCTGCTGAAACAGAAACGGGCCCCTGCACGGCAAGGCCAGCCGACAAACAAAAGATCAGTGACAATTTTCTCATGTATTACTCATACTTGAGCAGGTTCCAAAACAGCAAGTGTGAAATACACTTACTGTTTCAGATGCGTGAAAAAAGTCACATATGCGTGTTAAAGAATATAACGCGAAAGATCCGTGTTCTTGGCAAGATCGCCAACATTTTTTCGAATGAAATCAGCGTCGATTTTGAGCGTTTCGCCACTCTTGTCAGGCGCATCAAAAGAAATCTCGTCGAGCACTTTTTCCATCACGGTCTGCAAGCGGCGCGCCCCGATGTTTTCAACCGAAGAGTTTAACTCAACAGCCACGTCAGCCAAAGCGTCAATTGCATCTTCTGTGAATTCCAGATTGAAATCCTCTGTGCCCATCAAAGCCACATATTGTTTAATCAGGCTTGCTTCAGTCTCCGTTAAAATGCGCACAAAGTCGCTTTTTGTCAGCGCGCGCAATTCAACGCGAATAGGCAAGCGCCCCTGAAGTTCAGGCAAGAGGTCTGATGGTTTCGACACATGAAAAGCGCCTGATGCCACAAACAAAATGTGATCCGTCTTCACAGGTCCATGTTTTGTCGCAACGGTTGTTCCTTCCACCAGAGGCAGCAGATCGCGCTGCACCCCTTCGCGAGAGACTGATCCTGCGCGCGCATCACCGCCAACGGCAATTTTGTCAATCTCGTCGAGGAATACGATCCCGTCATTTTCAACAGCGCTCACGGCTTCTGACACAACTTGTTCGTCGTCCAAGAGCTTATCGCTTTCTTCAGCGATCAAGAGCTCATAGCTTTCCTTCACAGTGGTTTTTCTTTTCTTTGTGCGGCCGCCCATAGCTTTCGACATCATGTCACCAAGATCGATCATACCCATATTGCCACCTGGCATTCCCGGGATTTCAAAACCGCCCATGGGAGAACCAGTATCGGCGATTTCGATTTCGATTTCTTTGTCGTCAAGCTCGCCTTCGCGCAATTTCTTGATGAAACTCGAGCGCGTTGCAGGGCTGGCATTTTCGCCCACCAGCGCGTCAAGAACGCGATCTTCAGCGGCTTCATGGGCTTTGGCTTTTACATCTTCGCGTTTCTTTTCGCGCACCAGCCCTATGCCAATTTCTACCAAATCACGAATGATCTGTTCCACGTCTCGGCCCACATAGCCGACTTCTGTGAATTTCGTAGCTTCGATTTTGATAAAGGGCGCACCAGCCAATTTTGCAAGACGTCGGGAAATTTCCGTTTTGCCGACACCGGTAGGGCCAATCATCAAAATATTTTTAGGCATCACCTCTTCTTTCATGGGTGATTCCAATTGCTGACGGCGCCATCGGTTGCGCATGGCAACAGCCACTGCGCGTTTGGCATCGTTTTGGCCAATAATGAAACGGTCGAGCTCGGACACGATCTCGCGGGGAGAAAAATTAGTCATAGAATTGGTTCCGCTTATTTGTCTTCGTCGAGGGTTTCGACAACAAGGTTGTGGTTTGTGTAAACGCAAATATCTGCAGCGATTTTCATCGACTTTGTTGCGATATCCTCGGCCTTAGCTTTTGTGTCATACAGTGCACGTGCTGCAGCAAGTGCATAATTGCCGCCAGAACCAATCGCCATCACGCCATCTTCAGGTTCAAAAACATCGCCAACCCCCGTGAGACAAAGGCTGACATTTTTATCGGCCACCAGCATCATGGCTTCCAGTTTTCGCAAATAACGGTCTGTGCGCCAGTCTTTTGCAAGCTCCACACAAGCACGCATCAATTGATCGGGATATTGTTCTAGTTTCGATTCCAGGCGTTCAAGCAGTGTGAACGCATCTGCCGTTGATCCGGCAAAGCCACAAATTACATCGCCATTGCCGAGCTTCCGCACTTTCTTGGAATTTGACTTCATTACGGTTTGACCCATTGAAGCTTGTCCATCACCAGCGATGACAACTTTCCCGTCTTTTCGCACCATAATAATTGTGGTGGCGTGGACCTTGGGCAACCAACTTTCTTCAGATCTACTCACTTTGTTCTCCAAACGTGACGTGGATTCTGCACCATTCCGGCTGCAGACTGTGGTCTATATGTATGGAATGAATCTGTGATTGCAATTGTCATCAGCGTTAAGCTTGCAACAAGCTAAATATAGCCATTTTTCGCGAACCCTGTTAGGAAGCGCGCAAATGAATGCATTGAATTATATCAATTCGTTTCGGAGCAAAATTTATGGCCCGCAAAGCAAGCGTTAAACGCGCAACCAATGAAACCAATATCGCCGTTGATGTGAATATTGATGGAACTGGAAAATTCGACATCTCGACTGGTGTGGGTTTTTTCGATCATATGTTAGAACAACTTTCAAAGCACTCGTTGATTGATATCAAAGTGAAGGCCAAAGGTGATCTTCACATTGATGATCACCACACAGTGGAAGATTGTGGTTGGGCAATTGGCCAGGCTGTTCACGAAGCATTGGGCGATCGTAAAGGAATTTGTCGATATGCTTCGATCGACCTGCCAATGGATGAAGCAATGACCCGGGCAGCAATTGATGTTTCGGGCCGTCCATTCCTTGTTTGGGATGTAGACTTTCCACGCGCAAAGGTCGGGACTTTTGACACAGAGCTTGTTCGTGAATTCTTTCAAGCTTTCGCCCAAGCAGGTCGGTTAACTTTGCATGTGAACAATCTATATGGCGCCAATGCGCACCATATTGCCGAGACTTGTTTTAAAGCGGTCGCGCACGTGTTGCGTGCTGCGACAGAATCAGATGGACGCGCGAAGAACGCCATTCCTTCCACCAAGGGAACGCTGAACAGTTAAGCTATGATCTATACGCTTCACATGGACAGGGACGCAAAACCTATCGCTGGAGATGCAACTGGCGTAAGCCGCTTTGACACGCTTTTGGCCATTCCGGAAGGAAAGGCCACATGGGCACTCATCGCACCCCCGGTTTGGTTGGCCTATTACAAGCTGTGGTGGGTGTTTTCACTTTATTGTTTGGCGGTGTTCTTCTTTCTGTCGTTGATGACAACATCGTTTTTTTTGGTGACAGCATTACTGGGTGGATTACCAGGTCTTTATCTCTTGTTTGAAGGTCATCAATTGCGCCGCAATCGTGCAGAACAAGATGGCTTGTATCATGTGGGCACGGTAGAGGCAGTCAGTGAAACCGAAGCGATTGAACGTTTTGTGGCACAGTGGAAAGAGCATGAAACACAAAGTTCTGACGCAAAAGATTTGGCACTGAAGAAAACCAAACCAAGCAACCTTGCCTTTGGTCTTTTCCCAGAAACGGGTTCATAGTTTTTATGCGCATTGCAATTATTGATTATGGCTCGGGCAATCTGAAGTCGGCGACGAAAGCTTTTGAACGCGCTTCAAGGGAAAGCGGCCTGAACGCAGACATTGATTTGACATCCGATGCAGACCGCGTGCGCTCCGCAGACCGCATTGTGTTGCCCGGTGTGGGTGCTTATGCAGATTGTCGTGCCGGCCTTGATGCCGTTCCGGGCATGGTCGATGTGTTAAACGAAAGAGTGTTGAACGGCGGCGTCCCGTTTCTTGGCATTTGCGTCGGCATGCAATTGATGGCCACGCGCGGGTTGGAAAAACAAACCACCGCCGGACTAGATTGGATTTCTGGTGACGTCGTTGAAATGAAACCGGAAGATACTTCTTTAAAAATTCCACAAATTGGCTGGAACACTTTGCAAATAGAAAATGCCCACCCTTTGCTGAATAATATTGAGTTGGGTGAAAATGGTTTGCACGCTTATTTTGTTCATTCCTATCACATGCAGACAGTTGATGTGTCTGACTGTGTGGCAACCACAAACTATGGAATGTCTGTGACCGCAATGGTTGCGAAAGACAACATGGTGGGCACACAGTTTCATCCGGAAAAAAGCCAAACACTTGGTTTGGCGTTGATCTCAAATTTCTTGAAATGGCAACCGTCATGAAGACCCCCATTTTATTTCCAGCAATTGACCTTAAAGCGGGCGAATGCGTGCGTTTGAAGTTGGGTGATATGGATCAAGCAACGGTTTACAACACGGACCCTGGCGCACAGGCCAAGGCGTTTGAAGATCAAGGCTTTGAATATTTGCATGTGGTTGATTTGGATGGTGCTTTCGCTGGCGAAGCCGTAAATGGCGGCGCAGTTGAGGCGATTTTGTCAGCCACATCAAACCCCGTTCAGTTGGGCGGCGGCATACGCACCTTGGATCATATTGAAAACTGGCTTTCCAAAGGGTTGGCGCGCGTTATTTTGGGCACAATCGCAGTTCGCAACCCTGATCTCGTGCGTGAAGCGTGTCAGAAGTTTCCAAACCAAGTGGCCGTTGGCATTGATGCCAAAGGCGGAAAAGTGGCTGTTGAAGGATGGGCTGAAACGTCAGAACTGACGGTGATAGATATGGCAGCTCGATTTGAAGATGCTGGTGTAGCCGCCATCATTTATACAGATATTGATCGCGACGGCGTTTTGGCGGGGATCAATTGGCAAAGCACTTTGGAGCTTGCCAGAAGCACGTCCATTCCTGTGATCGCCTCTGGTGGTTTGGCGTCTATGGAAGACATTCAACGCATGACCGACAAAGACGCTCACATTCTAGAAGGCGCCATATCAGGACGCGCTTTGTATGATGGACGTATCGATCCAAGCTCAGCTCTATCGCTGTTGCGAGGTGAATAAGCCATGCTGAAAACACGCATCATACCATGTCTTGATGTGAAAGACGGCCGCGTCGTCAAAGGCGTGAACTTTGTTGATTTAATTGATGCTGGCGATCCTGTCGAAGCTGCTAAGGCTTATGATGCAGCAGGTGCCGATGAACTCTGCTTTCTCGACATCACGGCTTCATCTGACAATCGTGAAACCATTTATGATGTTGTGGCTCAAACAGCCGAACAGTGTTTCATGCCAGTGACGGTGGGTGGTGGTGTGCGCACGCCAGAAGATGTTCGAAAACTATTGCTGGCTGGTGCGGACAAAGTTTCTTTTAACACAGCTGCAGTCAATGATCCCGATGTTATCGCTCGGGCGGCCGACAAATTCGGCAATCAATGTATTGTCGCTTCTATCGATGCCAAACGCGTCAGCGAAACAGGTGAAGAAGATCGGTTTGAAATTTTTACCCATGGTGGACGGACGGCTACAGGAATAGACGCAATAGAGTTCGCACAACTCATGGTGAAAAAGGGTGCTGGTGAAATTTTGCTTACATCGATGGATCGTGACGGCACCAAAGATGGTTACAACCTTCCACTCACGCGCGCAGTTGCTGACGCTGTTTCAGTTCCGGTAATCGCGTCGGGGGGTGCCGGAAATCTTGATCATTTGGTCGATGCGGTTCAAAAAGGGCATGCAAGTGCTGTGCTGGCGGCTTCAATTTTCCACTTTGGCACCTATACTGTGGCGCAAGCAAAATCTCATATGGCGAACGCGGGTGTTCCTGTTCGTGAAAAAACCTAGTTTCAACAAATGTGACGTAGGCCCATGTCTTTTTCTCTTTTCGATTTAGAGCGCATCATTGCGCAACGGGCTGGCAGCGGTGATGCATCTTCCTGGACTGCAAAACTGGTCGGGCAGGGCATTGAAAAAGCTGCCGAAAAGCTGGGCGAGGAAGCCGTTGAAACCGTCATCGCCTCTCTTGCTCGCGACAAAGACGGATTGCGCGATGAAGCTGCTGATCTTTTGTTCCACCTTTTGGTTGTCCTTCATATGAAAGATGTTCCTTTGGAAGATGTCATTGCTGAATTGGATCGCAGAACGGACCAAAGTGGTCTGGCGGAAAAAGTGTCACGTTCTAAATCTGAGACACAATAAAGATGGATCAGCCAGAAGCCTCTCCTTATCGAGAATTTCATATTGATGAATGGGCAACATTTCGTGCTGACACGCCCATGACTTTGACTGAAGAAGAAGTGGTGCGTCTTCGTTCTTTAAACGATCCAATAGCAATGGAAGAAGTTGAACGAATCTACCTGTCTTTGTCACGGCTTTTGGCATCTCATGTGGAGGCCGCAATTGGCCTGTTTAAACAAAGAGCTCGATTTTTAAACCTGCATGGGCAGAAAACGCCATTCATTATTGGCATTGCTGGATCTGTGGGTGTGGGCAAATCGACAACTGCACGAATTTTGCAACAGTTGTTGTCACGCTGGCCGGCCAGCCCAAAGGTTGACCTCATCACGACGGACGGTTTTCTGCACCCCAATGAAGAACTACGTCGTCTCGACATCATGGATCGGAAAGGATTTCCTGAAAGCTTTGACCGCCGCCAAGTGTTGGAATTTTTGTCCCGCATAAAAGCCGGCGAACGCAATGTGCAAGCGCCAGTTTATTCGCATTTGGTTTATGATCGTGTTCCAGGAGAATTCAGAACCGTCGATCAACCCGATATTTTAATCTTTGAAGGGATCAATGTTCTTCAGGTGAGCGAATTGCCGTCGGACGGAAATTCTGTCCCGTTCGTTTCTGACTATTTTGATTTTTCCATTTATATTGATGCCAACGAAGAAGACATTCAAAACTGGTATGTGGATCGCTTTTTGCGTTTGCGTGAAACGGCGTTTCGTGAACCCGAAAGCTTTTTCCATCGCTACAGCCAAGTCTCCAAAGATGCAGCTTATGCGATTGCGCTAGATCTTTGGAAACGCATTAATTTGGTCAATTTGCATGAGAACATTCTTCCAACACGCAAGCGCGCCGATTTGATTTTGCACAAAGGCAAGGATCATTCAGTGGATTTGGTGTCTTTACGCAGGTTGTGACTTAGACTTCTTCGTCAAACCGATTGGCGACCAATTCGGTGATGGCGTCCAGTGCCGCTGATGCCTCGGTACCTGTTGCTGTCACATCAATATGACATCCCTTGGAAGCCGCCAGCATCATGAGGCCCATTATTGATGTGCCACCCACGGTGTAACACCCCTTGGTTACCTGAATATCAGCATCAAATTGTTCAGCAATTTTTACAAACTTCGCGGAGGCTCGCGCATGCAGCCCGCGCTCGTTCACGATTTTAAGAACTCTTGGTTTTTGAGTTTCTTCTGAACTCATTTACCTGCAAGCACCTGACTTGCGATATTAATATAGCGTTTTCCAGCCTCAGTTGCTTTGTCTAACGCCGCGTCCATATCATCTTCGGATCGCACACCAGCCAGCTTAATGAGCATGGGTAAATTCACACCAGCTACCACTTCGATTAAACCGGGCTCCATAATTGATATGGCCAGATTGGAGGGTGTGCCTCCGAACATATCCGTCAAAATAATCGCGCCAGAACCTGTATTCACTTTGCCAACAGAATCCAAAATATCCTGCCGACGTTGTTCCATATCATCATCGGGGCCGATTGATACGGTTTCAACGCTTTCCTGTGGCCCGACAACATGTTCGAGCGCCAAGTGAAATTCTTTGGCCAAAGAGCCATGGGTGACAAGAACGAGACCTATCATTGAGCTGCGTGCAAATCCGTTTCTGAACTATCAGAACGCCATATTTACATGACTTGCCATACTTGCAAGCCTTAAATTTGTTTCAAGCGTTCAATGATCAATTCGATAGCAAGTTCAGCGTTGCGTTCCGGCGCTTTCATGCTTGCAAGTCGGGTGTTGAGAACACTTGTTTGCTCTTCAGGATAGCGTGCCAATTCATCCTGCGGAACAAGACAAATTTCCAAGTCAACAACACCGCGTGACTGATGATCAACATCAACAATTCCTAGAAATCGTTTTTCTGCCAGCCCGGAAATTTCAGGAACGGCGGCTGCAACTGATATGGAATTATTGGTTTCGACATCAACGCGGTCATCACAGATCCAAGCAGAATATTTGTTCAAGGATTGCCAGTGGTCTATCAACCTCTGTGCCAAAGTGGTTTTTCCACTTCCAGATGGCCCTGTTATCAACACACCTTGCTGGCCAAGCACAAGGGCGCAAGCGTGGATATTCTGGCGGCCCTGACCATTTGTCATGGGGACACAGCGGGAAGGGTTACTACAAACACAGCTCCCGTCTCACCAGCAATATCCGTATTGCCAGCAGTGATCTTTCCGCCATGCGCTTCAACAATTTGTTGTGTGATGGAAAGACCAAGGCCAGAATTTTGACCAAATGCTTCAGTGCCAGGTCTGTCGGTATAGAATCTTTCAAAAATGCGATCTGTGTTCTCCGCAGGGATACCCGGGCCGTTGTCGCGAACAGAAATCTGAACTGAGTGTCCAACACGTCTCAAATCTAAATCAATATGACCGCCTTGTTTGGGCACAAAGCTGCGGGCATTTTCAATGAGATTGGCCAACACCTGACCAAGGCGCCCCTTGTGACCTGATACAATCAATCCAACAGTTTTCGATTTCTTGCGACCCGCCAATGGTGATGGGTGTTCAATGTTCAAATTCAATTGGGGAACATCGCTTGTTGCGTGGTCCGACATGTTTTTGAAGTTGTCGTGATAGGTTTGAAGAAGCGATGCCAGATCAACGTTTTCTGAATCATCCCGCGCAAGCTCTGCATCAAGACGAGACGCGTCGGAAATATCCGAGATCAACCGGTCTAACCTGCGCACATCATGTTGGATCACATCCATCAACCGAGTCCGTTGATCATCAGTTTTCACCAGAGGCAGTGTTTCAACAGCGCTGCGCAAAGACGTGAGCGGGTTTTTCAACTCATGACTTACATCAGCTGCGAAACTCTCAATCGCTTCAATACGAGCATAAAGAGAATTGGTCATATCGCGCAGTGACGTGGACAAGTGCCCGATCTCGTCGCGCCGTTCAGAAAAATCGGGAATTTGTTCACGAGATTTTACACCAAGTCGAACCCGCTCAGCTGCAGCAGATAATCGTCGAAGCGGACTGGCGATTGTTGAAGCGAGAAGAATAGATAGTAGGGCGCTCACGGCTGCGGCAACCCCAAACACGCGAACGATAGCTAATCGTTCCTTTTCAATTATTTTGTCAATGTCGCCAGCCTCTGTTGAAAGCAGCAACACACCAAGCACCGCGCGAAACCTCTGAACTGGCACCGCAACGGACACAATCGTGTCCCCATTTTCTGTTCTGCGTGTTTTGCTGCCAGGGCCTCCGGTCAATGCTGTGAGAACTTCGCTATATGATGTTCCAAGCCCATCTGGCGTTTCGGTATAGAGTGGCAGATCGTTTTGCCAAAACCAGTTTCTGAAACTCAACCATGTTTGGCTGAACCAGTTTTTTTCTTTTTCTGTGACTGGCGGCAAGTCGTAACGTAAAATCTGGCCACGCGAATAAAGACGATCTGAATCTAGGATGATCACCCCATCACGATCAAAGATCCGCGCACGGGTTCTGGTTGGAGAAATCAATCTGCGAAGAACGGGTGCAATCAGTTCTGGATTGATTGGAAAATCGATGCTGTCATTTTCATTTTCCAAGGGGAGAGTAGATTCCCCAGCCTGCAATTCCAGCAAGCGTTCAGGATCAATCGTGATTGAATCCGTATCAACAGTTGCTTGTGCAGCAATAGCACCAGAAATAATTTCCCCTTGGGTGAGCAGGCTTTCCACACGCGCTTCAATAAGGCTGTCTCGAAACTGATTCAGAAACAGAATGCCCGACAACAGGATGAACAGAGCCGCCATATTCAAAAAGATAATGCGCTGGGTCAGGCTGGTGAAGATATATCGCCCGAAAAACCGAGACGTCTTCAGCTTGAACTTTTTCCAAACAGATTGCCGCCACCACCGCACCGGCGGTGTTTCATTTGTAGATGTGTTTTTTCGATTTTTGGCCAGCTTTTTGGTGTCCGCATGAGCGACAGGTTCTTTGGCAACACCACCATCTGGTTGTTGCTTAAAGGGAATGTCACTTATGGTCGGATCTGCATCGGTCACCCAAATCAGCTTTCCTTAAAGCGATAGCCGACGCCATAAAGTGTCTCGATCATTTCGAAATCATCATCTACGGCTTTGAATTTTTTGCGCAGACGTTTGATGTGGCTGTCGATTGTTCTGTCGTCAACATAGACCTGATCATCGTAGGCGGCATCCATGAGCGAATCGCGAGATTTCACGACGCCAGGCCGTTGAGCCAATGCAAACAAAATGAGGAACTCGGTCACTGTCAAAATGACCTGCTTGCCCTTCCATGTAGACGTATGACGTTCTTGATCCATTGCCAAATGACCACGCTCCAACATGTTGGAAACGCCACCGTCTGCACGTACTGCTCCTTCAGCACGCGCTGCAGAGCGTCGCAAAACAGCTTTAACACGCTCCACAAGCAAGCGTTGAGAAAAAGGTTTGGTGATGAAATCATCAGCGCCCATTTTGAGGCCAAACAGTTCATCAATCTCATCGTCTTTGGATGTTAAGAAAATGACAGGCAGATCAGAGTTTTGGCGCAAACGCCGTAGTAATTCCATGCCGTCCATGCGTGGCATCTTTATATCAAAAATTGCGAGATCTGGACGTTTGGCAGACAAGCCATCAAGGGCCGAAGCTCCATCCGTATAAGTTTCGACTTTATAGCCTTCAGATTCCAATGCGATGGACACAGACGTTAAAATATTTCGATCATCATCAACAAGAGCGATGGTTGGCATGTAAAAGTCTCCAGTCGTGCGCTTTCGAAATTGAACGACGTGTTCAAAGTTAATCTGCGCTCCAATGTAGGGTTAAAAAGCTAAGGTGCCAATATGAATTGAGTTTCAATTGCGGCAGCCTAATTTTGCAATGAATCCGAATTGTGGCAACGGCCTGAACGAATCATAAGAAGCGGTAAATATGCGAAACGATTTAAATCAGAAAGCGTTAACCCCGCTCGAAAAAATGTAATCAATCTAATCGATTAATCTGCCAATCACTGCTCAAATCGCCCTGTCATTGCCTTGTCATATATCAGGCTGGTGAATAGGGTCGCGTGCAAATTGAACCCCGCAAAGCTCGTCTTCTGACACAGAAGCATTTGAACTCAGGCGACCCTAAATCGGGACGTGGCAGCTCATATTTCTTAAATCAAAGGAAAAATCCGTGAAACAGTCCGGTATTCGCAATCAAGCTTTTGGCCCAGAGAAAGTCGGTTTGACCAACTTGGCGGGGATCCGATGGAATGACGACGAAAAGACACTTTATGAATTGGCCATTGAACGCGGTGAAGGTGAGGCTGCAGCGGGTGGCGCCCTATCGGTGAGCACGGGCAAACACACTGGTCGCTCTGCAACGGATAAATATATTGTTCGAGATTCCGAAACAGAAAACACCGTTTGGTGGGACAACAATCAAGGCATGAACGAAGACAAATTTGATGTCCTTTATGCTGATTTTTTAAAGCACGCTGAGGGCAAGGAGCTTCTTGCTCAAGACCTAAACGGTGGCGCCGACCCCGATTACCAAATCGGTGTTCGTGTCTATTTGGAATTGACATGGCACGCGCTTTTTATCCGTCATTTGTTGCGCCGCCCAGAAGTTGCGTCTTTAGAATCGTTCACGCCAGATATGACGATCATCAATCTGCCGTCATTCAGAGCAGATCCTGTGCGTCATGGTTGTCGTTCTGAAACGGTGATTGCAATCAACTTGAAACGCGGCATCGTTTTAATTGGTGGCACCGAATATGCTGGTGAAACCAAAAAATCCGTCTTTGGCGCATTGAACTACTTCTTGCCATCCAAAGGCGTCATGCCGATGCATTGTTCAGCTAATGTTGGTGATAAGGGTGACGCTGCACTGTTCTTCGGTTTGTCCGGCACCGGCAAAACAACATTGTCCTCAGATGCGACCCGCACTTTGGTGGGAGATGATGAGCACGGTTGGTCTGACAACGGCATCTTCAATTTTGAAGGTGGATGTTATGCCAAGACCATTCGTTTGTCTCAAGAAGCCGAACCAGAAATTTATGCCACCACACAAAAATGGGGCTCTGTGATTGAGAATGTTGTTCTTGATCCGGTGACAAAAGTTCCGGATTTTGATGATGGTTCATTGACTGAAAATACACGTGTGGCTTACCCGCTGCACTACATCCCAAATGCTTCAGAAACAGGCATGGCTCCACATCCTGGCACGATAATCATGCTCACAGCGGATGCGTTCGGCGTTTTGCCACCCATCGCGCGCATGACACCTGAACAAGCTATGTATCACTTCTTATCTGGTTATACGGCCAAAGTTGCCGGCACTGAAAAAGGCGTGTCTGGCGTTCAAGCGACATTTTCTACATGCTTTGGCGCACCATTCATGCCGCGACATCCAAGTGAGTATGGAAATCTGCTTCGTGACAAAATCGCCGAACACAATTCTACATGTTGGTTGGTGAACACAGGTTGGACTGGCGGTCGCTACGGAGAAGGGTCCCGAATGCCAATCAAGGCCACACGTGCATTGCTGAAGGCGGCGATGGACGGTTCTTTGAACAATGCTGAAATGCGCATTGACGAAAACTTCGGGTTAGAAGTTCCTGTGTCAGTGGCAGGTGTTGATGATCAACTGTTGCGGCCGCGCGATACGTGGGCTGATGCCAAAGCCTATGACGATCAAGCCCAAAAACTTGTTGCTATGTTCATTGAGAATTTCGGGAAGTTTGAGAACCATGTGGATGCAACTGTACGTCAGGCTGCACCAACAGCTGCGTAAACGGTTTTCGGTTAGTCTCCAAGTATAAGGTCAAGAATTGATGTCTTGGCCTTTTTCTTGGTTTCGTCCTTCACACTGGCGGTGGTTTCGCGACCCACATCTTCAGGTGGTACCATTCTATCGGCCAAAAGTTGGGTCGGGCGTGGTGTGGGAATGGGCAAACGTCCGGGTAAATTCGCAATAAACATATTTGCCCCTGGCAACGGCTTTGCTTTCAAGTCCGAATGCGCCAGTTCCATAAATTCATTCCAAACACGTGCTGGCAACGAACCACCAGTGAGTTTTTTAGTTGGAGAATTATCGTCATTGCCAAACCACACGCCCGTCACATAATGGGCAGTGTGACCAACAAACAGAGCATCGCGAAACCCTTGGCTTGTGCCTGTTTTTCCGCCAGCTTGATGTGTTTTCAGTTTCGCCCTTTTGCCTGTGCCATGGGAAACCACGCGCGCCAGCATCTGGTTCATGTCGGCCAGATTTTCGGGCATGACCGCCGTGATAAGGTTTGGCTCTTTGCGCTCAAAAAGCACCTTACCATCTTTGCCCGTGATTTTCTGGATCAAATATGGAGTGACTTTCTTTCCACCATTTGCAAATGGAGCAAATGAGCGTGTGAGTTCAAATAGACTGACTTCAGATGTCCCAAGTGCCAAGGAACCATTGGCGATAAGTTTGCTATCAATGCCCATGCGTCGTGCAACAGACGCCACATTTCTAGGGCCTGATCGGGTGATGAGTTTTGCAGCGATGGTGTTCAAAGACCCGCTAAACGCTGCACCAAGTGTTACAGGGCCACGATATTTCTTGTCATAGTTTTCTGGACGCCATTTGCCGAATTTCACAGGTTCATCAACCAGCTGTGTGTAGGGTTCAAATCCGTCTTCCAAAGCCTTCAGCCAGACAAATGTTTTGAATGCCGAACCCGGTTGACGCTTTGCATCGACCACACGGTTGAATTGACTGCTGCCATAATCGCGTCCACCAATAAGTGCGCGCACGGCTCCATCAGGAGACATTGAAACAATTGCGCCCTGGGACACATTTTTCTTTTTGCCATGTTCGTCTAGTTTTTCTGCCAGCATTGAATGGGCGGCTGTCATCAAGAATGATGAGACTGTCGTTTCAACAATTATATCTTGCTTTGGCTCGCCCAGAATCTTTGCAACGCGTTTGACAATCATGTCTGACACAAAATGCTCTGGGCCAGAGCGGAAGTGTTTTGCATATTCTCCCGGCTTGATGTTGGTGACATCAATCTTGCCAGTTTTGATATAGCCTTCTTCTTGCATCGCCCGCAGAACAAGTCTTGCACGGCGCTGAGCCAGTTTCGGATTGCGCGCTGGCGTATATTTTGACGGTGCTTTCAACAATCCGGCCAACAATGCAGCTTCTGGTACGGTAACGTGTTTCGCGGATTTTCCAAAATATCGTCGCGACGCAGCATCAACACCCGTTGCGCCAGCGCCAAAGTAAACGCGGTTGAGGTAGAGTTCGAGAATTTCAGCTTTTGAATATTTGGTTTCCAGCCAAATAGCCAAAATCAGCTCTTGAACTTTTCTGCCGAATGTCCGCTCAGGCTTTAGAAACAGATTTTTCGCCAGTTGCTGGGTGATCGTCGAGCCACCTTCGCGCATACGCTTCTGCATAATGTTGCGGGTCATGGCGCGGGTGAAACCGATGGGATCAAACCCGAAATGCGCATGAAACCGTCGATCTTCAATCGAAATCACAGCCTGAGCGATATGCGGTGACATCTCTTCTAAGCGCAATGCCTTGCCGCCCGTGACACCTCGATTGGCGATCAGTTCATTTTCTGCAGAGACGATGCGAATATTTGGCGGACGTTCTGGTACATGCCAAGTGTCAGCGCTGGGCAGTTGCGTGGCGTAAAATGCAAGAATGCCCGCAACGCCGATCACAGCCCAAAGACCGAGGACTGCTCCCCAATACACAAATATGGGGAACGGTTTCAGCAACCAACGCAACAGCCTCCAAACCCAAAACCGCTTCTTGGGTTGTTTTGACCTTTTGGCTTTGCGGCGCGCTCGACGGCCACCCCCTTCATCAAAATGAGGGTCGACCCGCAAATTTTGCTGTTTTGTGTCTTTTTTCCGACGCGCCATTGAAAACCATTTTCGGGAATGAGGGCATTGCCAAGTCAAGCTTGCTTAATAATGCGCAAAACATATCCCAAGCAGTTTAAGCTTGGGTAAAGGAAATGATTAACCAGTTTTCACATCTCGCATCTTTGTGAGGTGATTGTTCAGAACAATTTCAGGCAAATTTGATCTCATTGCGTCACTTCATGTTGAGGACGAGATCATGACAACAGCTAATTTGAATACGAACGCGCGTGCTAACCGCATTGATTGGGTAGATACGGCAAAGGGTATTTGCATCATCTTGGTAGTTATGATGCACACCACGCTGGGTCTTGAAGCGGCGTCAGGTCAACAAGGTTGGATGCATGCGGTGGTTGAGTTCTCCCGCCCGTTTCGTATGCCAGATTTCTTTGTGATCTCGGGTCTTTTTCTGGCCTCAACAATTGATCGCTCGTGGCGACACTATATCGACCGCAAAGTGATCCACTTTTTCTACTTCTATATCTTGTGGGTCATCATACAATTTGCATTCAAAGCACCATTTATGGTTCTGGATGGAAATTCGATGGGTGCGGTGGTGCGTTCTTTCTTATTCACATTCGTTCAACCGTTTGGAACTTTGTGGTTCATCTACATGCTTCCCGTGTTTTTTGTGGTTGCCAAATTGTTCAAGAACCAAAAGTGGCTTCTTTTGGCTATCGCGGCTGTGCTGCAAATTGCTCCAGTGAACACCCATGGAGTTTTTGCGCCTGTCGCTCAAACTCTGGGCATTGTGGCCACTGAAGGGCATTTTGTGTTGGTCGATGAGTTTGCCAGCTATCTGGTGTATTTTGTCGGCGGGTATGTGTTTGCCCCGTATATTTTCAAGCTTGCTGATTATGTTCGTAACAACAAAGCCAAGGGCATGCTGATTGTTGCCGTCTGGTTTGTGATCAACCTGATATTTGTTCTAACCGGATGGTTGGATTTGCCAATCGTTGCTCTCGCCCTTGGTGGCGCTGGCGCTTTGGCCATTGTGGCCTTTGCAACACTTATTGCGCAGAAGGCAAAATTGCTCACACATCTGGGTGCGAATTCAATCGTGATTTACCTCGCGTTCTTTTTGCCGATGGTTGTTTCACGCTTGGTGATGTTGAAAATTGTGCCATGGATGGATGCCGGAACCATGGCACTCATTTGTTTGATGTTCTCGGTCGCCGTTCCCATGGTTGGCTATTGGATCATTCAGAAGATCGGCTTTGGCATGTTCTTATTCCATCGTCCGAACTGGGCAATCTTGAGCGGAACACCTTGGAAAAAGAGCAACCCAAAGGCGGCTCTTGCGCCTGCTGAATAATTATTGAGCCAAGGCTTCCAGCACGCGCGCCCATGAACGGGCACCTTTCTGGAAGCTCTTCAATTCATATTTTTCATTGGGTGAATGAATGGCGTCGTCTGACAATGCATAGCCAATCAAAAGGGAATCCATTCCCAGCTGACGTTTAAAATTTCCGACTATGGGAATGGAACCACCACCCGCAATAATGGCAGCATCTTTTTCCCATTCAGCCGTTAGAGCGTCGGCAGCTTTTTTCAGTTCTGGCAAATTATAATCAAGCTGAGTGGCAGGGTTGCGGCCGTGTTCTTTAAATGTTGCTGTGCAATCTTCTGGCAAACGCTCATTGATGTGTTTTCTAAACGCTTCGGCCACTTTGTCAGGGTCTTGATTGCCCACAAGACGAAATGACACTTTGGCAGACGCTTGTGCTGCAATGACGGTTTTAAAACCTTCGCCCGTATAACCACCGGTAATTCCGTTCACCTCTGCCGTTGGGCGCGCCCAAGTCTGTTCCAGAACAGAACGGTTGGCCTCGCCCGATGGCATGGACAATCCAATTGCGCCTAGGAAATCTTTTGCAGAAAATCCAAGTCCTTCCCACATCTGTTTGATGTCGTCCGGTGTTTCTTCAACACCATCGTAAAATCCATCCAGCGTCACAGCACCAGATTCATCGTGCAAGTCTGCAAGAATTTTCGACAGAACATGAATAGGGTTTTGTGCAGCGCCTCCGTAGTAGCCTGAATGGAGATCACGGTTGGCCGCGTGGATTGTCACTTCATCACTGGCCATACCGCGCAGCGCTGTGGTGATTGCTGGCGTGTTGGCATCCCACATATTTGTGTCGCAAACGAGCGCAATATCTGCTTTCAACTCTTCGGCTGTGGCTTCCAGAAATGGAACAAGTGATGGCGATCCAGATTCTTCTTCGCCTTCAAATAAAATAGTCACGCGGCACGGCAGAGCCCCAGTTGCTTCTTTCCATCCGCGGCAGGCTTCCACAAATGTCATGAGCTGACCTTTGTCGTCCGAAGAGCCGCGCGCATAAATGCGTTTTGCACCGTTCACTTCTTTCATTGTTGGTTCGAACGGTGGTGTGTCCCAGAGTTCAATCGGGTCAACAGGTTGCACATCGTAGTGTCCGTAAAAAAGAACGTGTGGTGCCCCCTCTGGTCCTTCATGGTGGGCAACAACCATTGGATGGCCTGGTGTTTTACGCAAACTGGCATCGAAACCAAGCGAATTCAGTTCATCCACCAACCATCGTCCGGCTTCTGCACATGAGGCTTTGTAGGCCGGGTCAGTGGACACGCTTTCGATTTTCAACAATTCAAACAGGCGCTCAAGCGCCCCATCCATATTGTCATCGATGGTGGAAAGAGTCTTTTCTAGCGCGCTCATATCACGTCCGTATTCAAAAGAGGTTTTCTCTCAATACCAATTGCGGGAGAGACGTGAAAGAACCCTCGCAAATAAAAAGAGCCTCAGAAGTCTTATACTCGAAGACTGCTGAGGCTCAGGACGCTTTTGCTACAAACGCCTCAGGAGAGGGGAAAGGGGCGATTGCAACTGCCTTTGAATGAAATATTGGGGGAAACATTCATTCTGGCTAGCCAGTACGTCGCTGGCTTACCGTGAAGATGGTTCCGGAAACAGACTTTTTCAAGGCCGAAACATTACAACTCATTATGACAATTAGTTGAGGGCTTTGTGAGCCAAGACTTGTAAAAAAGTCAGCGCTTGGCCATCGTAAAGCCAATCAATCCAAAGCACTTCAAAGGCCTGATATGAAACAGGGCGATCACCTCTTTCTGGTAGACGGTTCAGCGTATATTTTCCGTGCATACCATGCATTGCCACCTCTCACGCGGAAGTCGGATGGTTTGCCCATTGGCGCCGTTTCCGGTTTTTGCAACATGCTTTGGAAATTGCTGCAGGAAGCCCGCGATACAAATTTGGGTGTCGTACCGTCTCATTTTGCAGTGATTTTTGATCATTCTTCGACCACGTTTCGTAATGAGATTTATCCAGAATACAAAGCCAATCGCGATGCGCCGCCAGAAGATCTGCGCCCACAATTTGCGATCATTCGCGAGGCGACACGCGCTTTTGATGTTCCATGCATTGAAAAAGAGGGTTTTGAAGCTGACGATTTGATTGCGACTTATGCCCGGCAAGCTTCGGAACTTGGAGCTGACGTGACGATCATCTCGTCAGACAAAGATCTGATGCAACTCGTGACACCTCAAATCATCATGTACGACACGATGAAAGACAAACGTGTCGGTGTTGATGAGGTGATCGAAAAGTTCGGGGTTGGCCCTGAAAAAATGATCGACCTCCAGTCTTTGGCGGGAGATTCTACAGATAATGTTCCTGGAGTACCGGGAATTGGGCCAAAAACTGCCGCGCAATTGCTGGACGAGTACAACACGCTGGAAGAATTGTTAGAGCGCGCTGGCGAAATCAAACAAAACAAGCGCCGCGAAAATATGATTGAATTTGCTGAACAGGCGCGCATTTCGAAAAAACTGGTCACGCTAGACCAAAACACGCCCATAGATGTTCCGCTGGAAGATATGGCGCTCACAAATCTGAATGGGCCAAAACTGATTGCTTTTCTAAAGGGTTTGGAACTGAACACGCTTACACGCCGCGTTGCTGCGGAGACAGACACAGATGCCGCTGCCATCGATGCTGGCACGTTGGATGTTGCGGGATATGAGCAAAGAGGCCCTGACTTTGATGGCGGTTCAAACATTGCAGATGATCCTATGGATGCTGATGTTTCTCGCGAAGACGGACCTGCATTCCAACCGAAAGATTTGGTCAATGAACGTTTGAATGCGACTGCATCGGTCAAAATTGACAATTCAAACTATGAGACGGTGCGTGATCCGGACGCACTAGATCGCTGGATCGCTCAAGCCACAGAACTTGGAGTGGTGGCAGTGGACACCGAAACCAATTCACTGGATGCCATGCAGGCAGATTTGGTTGGTGTTTCATTGGCGATCGCCCTTGCTGATGGTTCCGTCAAAGCCTGTTACATTCCATTGCTGCATGTGACGGGAGAAGATGATTTGTTGGGCGGTGGTTTGGATCCGAACCAAATCCCAACACCCGATGCGCTAGAACGATTGAAAGTGCTTTTGGAAGCACCCCATGTTTTGAAAATCGCTCAAAACATAAAATATGATTATCAGGTTTTGAACCGCAACGGCATCAAAATCGCGCCATACGATGACACGATGTTGCTGTCTTACGTCTTGGATGCCGGACGCACCAAACACGGCATGGACACTTTATCGGAAGCAATTTTGGGCCATACGCCCATTCCGTATAAGGAAATTGCCGGCAGCGGTAAATCGATGGTCACATTTGACAAAGTGCCCGTTGATAAAGCCACGGCATATGCGGCGGAAGATGCCGATGTGACATTGCGTTTGTGGCAGATATTGAAAGCTCGTCTGGTCGCAGAAAAAATGACCACGGTTTACGAGCGCTTGGAACGTCCGCTGGTTGATGTGATTTGCCGCATGGAAGCCCGTGGTATCTCTGTTGATCGCCAAATTCTGTCTCGTCTTTCAGGAGACTTCGCGCAGAAGGCGGCTGGTCTTGAAGATGAGATTTATGAACTCGCTGGCAGGAAGTTCAATGTGGGATCGCCCAAACAGTTGGGCGAGATTTTATTTGATGAAATGTCTCTTCCCGGTGGCAAGAAAACAAAAACAGGCCAATGGGCAACTGGTGCACAACAATTGGAAGATTTGGCAGCAGAAGGTCACGAACTGCCGCGCAAGATCGTAGATTGGCGACAATTGTCAAAATTGAAATCCACCTACACGGATGCATTGCCGGGCTATATCAATCCGCAGACTAAGCGTGTTCACACGTCTTATTCGATGGCATCTACATCTACAGGTCGATTGTCGTCTTCCGAGCCCAATTTACAAAACATTCCAATCCGCACTGAAGAAGGCCGTAAAATCAGAACGGCTTTCGTGGCCGAAAAAGGCAACAAATTGGTCAGCGCCGATTACAGCCAAATCGAATTGCGGGTTTTGGCCCATGTGGCCGATATAGGTCAGTTGAAACAAGCTTTTGCAGATGGCATCGATATTCATGCGATGACGGCTAGCGAAATGTTCAATGTGCCAGTCAAAGATATGGACCCAATGATCCGCCGTCAGGCAAAGGCGATCAACTTCGGCATCATCTACGGCATTTCTGCGTTCGGCTTGGCGAATAATTTGGGCATCGCACGGTCCGAAGCAAGTGACTACATAAAGATGTATTTCGAACGCTTTCCTGGCATCAAAGCCTATATGGATGAAACCAAGGCGTTTGCCCGAGAACACGGATATGTGGAAACAATCTTTGGTCGCAAAGCTCATTACCCCGATATGAAGTCAAGCAATCCGCAAATGAGAGCGTTTCAAGAGCGCGCTGCCATCAA
Source organism: uncultured Rhizobiaceae group bacterium (assembly GCA_937958815.1). Lineage (GTDB taxonomy): Bacteria > Pseudomonadota > Alphaproteobacteria > Rhizobiales > Rhizobiaceae > Pseudahrensia. The sequence goes on from CALGMR010000012.1 coordinate 45,724, forward strand.
TGCGCCTATCCAAGGTTCTGCCGCTGATATTATTCGCCGCGCTATGGTGCAAATGGAGCCAGCATTGGATGCTGCCAAACTTTCCGCCAAAATGTTGCTTCAAGTCCATGATGAATTGATTTTCGAGGTGTCCGAAGACGAAGTGGACCAAACCATTGATCTTGTAAAGCAGGTGATGGTCGATGCACCTATGCCTGCATTGAGCCTATCGGTTCCTCTGCAAGTGGATGCGCAGGCCGCAGATAACTGGGACGAAGCCCACTAGTTTTTTAAATGGCGCTCAATCCAGTTCAAAGTTCTATGCGCTTTCGATCGTTCTCCTTCATAACCAGTATGAAGGAATTGCGCATGTACTGTGCCATTTGCGTATTCATTGGGTTCGTTTTTCAAACCTTTAGCTGCCGTTTGATCACGAACTGCCCCGTTTATGTTCCTTTTATAGCTTAGCAAAAACACAAAAATTCCTGACAAACGCCTTGTTAAGAACCGTATGGTTCCTAATTCACAAGCATGTGAGCAAGAGTTTATTAGACCAATCGGTTCCTACCCTAAGTTTTGTTCATCGCCACCACGGCAATCGAATGAAAAGCCACTGCCACTCAAAAGGAACAACAAATGACAAATTATATCTCAAGAATTCCTCGCCCCTTTCTAGCTACTGCAACAGCGGCTGTCGCTTTGGCAATTGTTGCTTCGGTCGTACCAACTTCCATGGCAAATGCAGGTGAGAAAATTGCCTCTGGCAGTTTTTACGGTCAAAGCGACCACATCACCACTGGCAAAATCACAATCGAGAAAGATGGAGATAGAACGATTGTTATTCTTCACAACGACTTCTCGCTTGATGGTGCCCCAGCACCCACGCTCGGTTTCACCAAAAACGGGAAATTTGATCAAAAAACCGAATTTGCAAAGCTGAAGTCTTTAAAAGGCGAGCAACGTTACGAAGTGCCCAAAAACGTTCTTGTTAGAGCGTATGACACTTTCACCGTCTGGTGCAGCAAATTTTCCGTCCCCCTCGGCTCCGCCAAACTTACATAATTTGGAAAACAGGTAACTTTCAGGGCGTTGTGATGAGCTTTCTCCAGTGGCTTTCACATCGCCCAACTCGGGAAGGATTGAGCTTCCCTCAACTTTCAACTTAAAGGAAAAAACGATGACAAGATTCATGAACAAACACATTCACGCATATTTAGATTACCCTGTTGGGCTCGGACTTATTCTCATGCCAATGCTTCTTAACATTGGGTCCACCAATCAGCTTGCGTTCTGGCTTTCTGTTGCGACAGGTTTTGCAGCACTGCTTTTGACATTCTTGACTGACCACCACTTGGGGGTGATGAAAGTTCTGCCATACAAACTGCACCTTGCTGTCGATTTCCTTGTTGGAGTTACATTCTTACTTGCTCCGCTTGCTTTGGGATTGTCAGGCTTGGATGCCGCCTATTTCTGGGTACTTGGAGCAGTCGTGGTTGTTGTGGTCACGCTCGATAAATCCCAGCCTGAACCTCAAATCGCGTAAAACCTGAACCGCAAAATAAGTAACTAAACGCCATTGCCCCTCCCTGCAATGGCGTTTTGCGTTCTTAAGAAGTGTGCGGGTTGGTGTACGACTGAAGATTGCACAAAGAGCAATCTGATCGAAGAAAAATGCTCATAAATTTCTATGTGTGCGTAAATGCACACAATTATGATTTGGCTATACCCATATAGGGATTGAGCAGCCAACTCATGTCGTTTCTCCCAACGACACAGAACTTGAACATTGCTTTGATCAGTTGCACTTCCCCCTCTCGCAATGATCGCAGAAAAAGCAGTGTTCGTGTGCCCCGGTTTTGGATCCCTCTCCAAACCGGGGCTATTTTTTTCTCAGCTCACTGGCAGGAATGCGATAGATCTGGTTGTCGCCTCTCATCAATGCATGAAACGCTTTGGCTTCGAACAGATTTTCAAACGCTTTATCAAACACATTGAGACCACCCGTGTAAGCGCCAAAACTCGGCATAATCATGCGTCTTTTATCTCCAGCAAAGCAGGACCGGCTGACACGTCTGCCACGGCGCAAAAGCAAAGCCTTTGGGTGAAGATGCCCAGATATTTCGCCATTTTCGCTGTCTTCTTTGGGTTCGTGCAACAAAACGAGGTTTCCATCGCGCAGACACTCAACCACATCTCCACCCAAACCCACGGGCGGTGTTGGGTCGTGATTGCCCGTAATCCAGACCCAGTCTCTATTGCGCATCAATAATTTGAGCGTTTCCAGATTTTCAATGCTCAACCGTTCTGAGGCTTGAGCATCGTGGAATGAATCGCCAAGAGCGATCACACGTCTGGGTTGCCATTTATCCAAACACTGAGAAAAACGGCGTAAAGTGGCTGTGGTGTCGTATGGGGGGATTAACATGCCACGCCGCGCGAAACTTGATCCCTTCTCTAAATGAAGATCAGCCACCAGCAATGTGTCTTCTGCAGGCCAATAGGCAACCCCGCTTGCGTCCGTCACCAATTCAACACCGTTTACAGCATGAATGCACGTCCCCGCGTAATCATGGCGATCGTCTTGTTGAGGCGCAAATGAGAATTCTTCCTGTAATTGCGCCATAAGAATGTCGTCGTCCAAGGGTTCGGTATTGGTTGGAGTGTTGGACGAAACAGGGTCTGTCGAATCACTCATTGTTACCCACTTTACACAGTCATCGCATCGTTGATGAGATTTTCAGCGGCCTCTGCCAACAAACTTTCATTGGCCTCGCCAGGAACCGACTCGCGTCCAATTTCAAGCATGATAGGCACAGCCAATGGAGAAACTTGTTCGAGGTCTTTGTGAACAATTTGTCCCTTGGCACGCGCCAATAAATCACCAACCCGATGAATGTCCAGCAAACCTGATGCGGCGTCTTCTCGAGTCGCTTGCATAAGAATGTGATCAGGTTCGTGTTCGCGCAACACATCATAGATCAGGTCGGTGGAAACAGTCACTTGCCGCCCGCTCTTTTCTTTTCCCGGATGGTTTTTCTCAATAAGCCCCGCAATCAAGGCGCAGTGACGAAATGTTCGTTTCAGCATGAATGAATCCTGCATCCATGTTTCCAGATCGTCTCCCAACATGTCTTCTTCAAACAATCCATCAAGGGAAAGCGAACCATCGGCGATCTTCGCACCCATGTCGTCCAAACCCCAAACACAAATGGAATAATCAGTAGCTACAAAACCTGTGGGTCGCGCCCGTGCGCGCTCCAGACGTTTCGTTAACAACATGCCCAAGGTTTGGTGCGCGATCCGACCTTCAAATGTATAGGCAACCAGATAGAATTTATCGCCACGCGGAAACGTCTCCACCAAAACTTGATCTTTCTTCGGTAGAACAGATTTCTTACCCTGAACATTCAACCAATCAGCCACTTGTTTTGGTAGGTTTGAACGTCGTTTTGGATCCGCAATCATGTCGCGAATATGATCGGCCAGATATGTGGTCAGTGGAAATTTTGAACCCGCATACATAGGCACCATAGGGTCTTTGGAAACGGCTGGCGTGACAATGGCTTCGTTCTCTCGGATGCCTTCAAAACGCACAATTTGGCCACCAAACATAAACGTGTCGCCGTAGACCATTTGCTCCAGAAAATACTCTTCCAGTTTGCCGAGCATACGGCCACCGCGCGTGGTTGCCGCCAATCCCTTGCCGTCACGCTTGGCATATTTCAACAAACGCACATTGAGTGAGGGCGCTTCATAAATTGTGCCAGTGTTCATACGGTATTGTTGGGCAAAACGGGGATGGGTGAGGCGCCAGTTTCCGTCCTCGGTTTTTTTGATTTTTGCATGACGTTCATAAGTTTTAAGGGCGTAGCCGCCTGTCGCCACAAAATGCACGCACCGTTCAAACGTATCCCAGTCCAATGAAGCGTAAGGTGTTGCGGAAATAATTTCCGCATATAGATCGTCTTCATTAAATGGCTCAGCTACGGCCATGCCCAGAATATGTTGGCACAGAACATCCAAAGCACCTTCGCGCAAAGGTGGCGTGTCTTGATGTCCCAGATAGTTTGCATCCAGCGCTGCTTGGCATTCCATGACTTCAAAACGGTTGGCGGGCACCAACACAGCCAAAGAGGGTTCATCCATACGGTGGTTGGAGCGACCTATGCGTTGCGCCAAGCGACTTGCCCCTTTAGGCGCACCAATGTGAACCACCAGATCAACATCACCCCAGTCAATACCAAGATCAAGAGTTGATGTGGCCACAACCGCCCGCAGCGCATTGGCGGCCATAGCGGCTTCCACTTTGCGCCGTTGGCCCACATCCAAAGAGCCGTGGTGAAGTGCAATGGGAAGATTGTCTTCATTGATCCGCCACAAATTTTGAAACAGAAATTCTGCTTGGCTACGCGTATTCACAAACAAAATCGATGTGTGGTGCTTCTTGATCGTTTCATACACCTCGCCCACTGCATGACGTGCAGAATGGCCCGACCAAGGCAGGCGCTCTTGAGAATCCAGAATCTGAATATTGGGTTTCGCACCACCTTCTACAACAATTAGCCCCGCTTCGTGGCTGTTCAACCCGTCTCGATTTTGTCCCACGAGCCAACGGCACAGTTCAGACGGATTGGAGACCGTAGCTGAAAGGCCGATTGTCTGAAGGCCAGGGCGCAGTTTTCGCAGGCGCGCCAAACCAAGCGCAAGCAGATGACCACGTTTGGACGTAACCAAAGAGTGCAACTCATCAAAAACCACATAGCGTAGGTCTTGGAAAAAATGGCCCGCATCTTTGTGCGCGATCAACAATGCCAATTGTTCTGGTGTAGTGAGCAAAATATCTGGCGGTTTTTGTTTTTGCCGTTGGCGGCGGTGTGTGGGTGTGTCGCCTGTGCGCGTCTCAACAGTGATTGCCAAACCCATTTCGTCAATAGGCGTTTCCAGGTTGCGTTTAATGTCGACGGCCAATGCCTTGAGTGGAGAAATATAGAGCGTGTGTATGCCATCACCACGAGTGTCGTTTGTTTTGGCGGCTCCTGGTTTTCGCTTGGCACGGGTGGTAAGATCGTAAAGCGCAGGTAAAAACCCAGCCAGCGTTTTGCCTGCCCCAGTGGGCGCAATCAACAATGTCGAATCACCTTGTTGCGAACGTGCAAGCAGTTTCAGTTGATGCGCTCTCGGCTGCCACTTTTTTCTTTCAAACCAATCTTCGAAAACTGTTGACAATAAAGCACTTAGGGGCATTTCACCCGTTGTTTGCTTTTCCGTTATGCCTGTTCCCATTGCCATGGGCCTAAAGTAAGATGTTGAAACGTAATTGCCCACCAGTATTTTAAACGTGTGGCACTGTGCCATTGAGGATTTGAATATTAGATCACAAAAATTGAGGGCTGGACTGAAATGGGGATTGGTCGCATTGACGGCTACGATTGTTTCAGCTTGCCAAAGTGATCCAAATCAAGCGCCATATGATGGTGCGATGGTGTTGGCTATTTCATGGCAATCAGCTTTTTGCGAACGTGCACAACGGCGTCCTGAATGCAGACGTGTGAAACCAGACCGATACGACACGACAAATTTTGCGCTCCACGGTTTGTGGCCGCAGCCCGGCAGCAATATTTATTGCGGTGTATCTGACAAAGACATAGCGACCGACAAAAAACGCCGCTGGCGCCAATTGGCTGGACTCGGTTTGTCAGATGAATTGAAGCAAAAACTGTGGCAGATGATGCCAGGTGCACAATCCTATTTACATCGTCACGAATGGATCAAGCACGGAACGTGTTACTCGAATTCGCCAGAGGTCTATTATCAGGATTCCGTAAAACTGCTCGCCGAAATCAATGCATCAGAAGTTCAAGAATTATTTGCTAAATCCATCGGCCAAGAACTGAGTGGTGCACAGATAAGAAGTGCTTTTGATCAAGCGTTTGGAAAAGGCGCTGGTGATCGTGTTCGTATTGCTTGCAAACGTGATGGAAAGCGAATGTTGATCACAGAATTGACGGTTGGTCTTCGCGGTTCTGCGCAAAAAGATATGGCGGAACTCATCGCCAATGCTCCTACAACGAAGAGAGGGTGTCCTGGTGGATTGGTCGACCAGGTGGGATTTCAATGAGGCTGTTTTTGGCACTTGTTCTAATCGTGGGCGTGTTGAGCTCTGCATTGGCACAAACGCCTCCCTCACCTGTTGATGGTGAAAACAAGGGGCTGTCGATCGCTCCGCCAAAAAGTGAACAAGGTGAAAAATTCAAGGCCAGTGCAGATCGCCGATGGCAGCGAACCAAAGGGGAGTATCTCTCTAAAAACGCCGACCCTGAGAAAAAGGTGGAAGACGCCGATACCAGCAGCACGAATCCATTGCGTGATCTTGATGTGAACACTGCCCGCTGGATCGCGTTCATTGTTCTTGGATGTCTAATTGCGGGAATCCTACTGTCGTGGTGGTTCAACAGAACTGGCGGGGGCTTGTTTAGACAAGAAGCAAAAGAAGACAGATTTGCAGATTCTGTTTTGAGGGAAGCTGTCGGGGCAGATACGCAAGTAGACGTGTCGCTTGATGATCAATCGTTCGAAAAATTAAGAGCGATTGGCGATCCCAAACAAGGATTACGGTTGCTCTTGTTGCACGGTCTAAAAAGAGCATCTGGTGAGAATAACATTCCACTGCGACGCAGCTTCACAACACGTGACATTTTTTATCGTGTTCCAGAAAACTGGAAAAACCGCACAGAACTGTCAAACATTGTAGCCCATGCAGAACCGGTCTTGTTCGGTGGGCGAGATTTGGATCAACAAAACTATCTCAGTCTTCTGGAAGCCTCAAAACCCCTCTTTGCCAAAAGTGGCTTTGGGAGGAGTGTATGAGCGAGACAGCCGCCACCAATGTTCAGTCAGACAATGGGCAAGTTAATCCAGTGCAAGGTCTTATGGTGTTGCTGGGAGTGCTTGGTTTAGGGGTGCTGATTTGGTATTTTGCAAATCAACCCGCAGCGCTCGACCGGTCTGTTCTCGGCACGCGCGGTTTTGCACATTACGCAAATGATCGCTATGTGGCGGAAAATCCAGACAAGAAATCTGCACAAAAGTTCCAGTTTTTTGAGGGTCTTCCATTGACCAAAAAAGACGAGATCAGTCTGCGCATTTTACCGCTCTATGATCCAGACATTTTTTCATTTTCAAGAAGAACTCAGAACGCGAAAGACGATTTGTCGTCAGAAATACGTTCTATTGGAAGACGGGGGTTACGCCGCAAAATACAGAACATTCCAACATTGGTCGTATTGCCCAAATGGCGATACGGATCTTTGCGACAGGAACGGTTTCATCCAGAATTTTTAATTGATCCTGCCGACCATAGGTTGCCGTTTCGAGACAGTTCAAAACTTGGCGCGCCGGAAGTGCGACATGGTGCGGATGTGTTTTTAACAGAGCAGCCAAAGATCACAGGTGAAAATGTTCCGCCAAGCTTGAACATCAGTCGCGATCTCGCGCTTTATGCACCACAAACAATAAGCGGGGGGTTTCCTTCCTTCGATTCATGCTCGTCTGAGATTGAGTTGAAAGGTGAAACTCTCTTGGCACGGTGCGAGTGGGCATCTACGGCTACGCAGTTCTGGCTGCTCACTGACCCAGACCTTTTGAACAACCATGGTGCATGGCATGGAGACAATGCAGCTTTCGTTTACGATTTGGCACTTGCCTTGGCAGGGGAAGGAAAGATCATTGTTGATGCCACGCCAATAGACATCATTGCACGCAACAACAATGCAGAGCGAGACAATCGCAACAGATCATTTTCTGATCTCTTCCGCTTTTTTGAATATCCATTTTCGTACTTCTGGATCGCGCTTGCATGTTTGGTGATGTTCACTTTGTGGCACGCGCAACGTCGCTACGGCGCAGCGGAAGTAGACAAGGATTCTGAAAGTCGTTTGCCCAACAAAGCGACAGTGATCGATGCCAATGTCACTATATTGCGCGCCACGCCTGGAACAGATGTTCCATTGGCCCAACAACATATTCGTCAACGTATGGATGGGCTTGGTGCAGAAATCCTTGGCTCTAGCCGAAAGCGCGGCGCGGAAGGTGAAGCACAATTGCTGGCTTCCATCAGTCGTAAAAACAAAGCTCTTGGCGACAAAATGCAAAAGACACTATCCGCATTGGACACTCAGCAACTCGCAACCGGTGGTTCGAGTGGCTTGTTCAAAAATCTCAATCAATTTGAAAAACTCATAGACGAGGTACGCCATGAATTTGGACGATCTTCAAACGCTCGCAGCTGATATTAGAAATGAAATTGGCAAAGCTGTTCATGGCCAAGATGCTGTGATTGGACAACTTCTGATATCTCTATTCGCACGGGGACACTGCCTTCTGGAAGGGCCTCCCGGAACCGCCAAAACACTTCTTGCGCAAAGTATGGCGACCACCCTTAAACTGGACTTCAAACGCATTCAGTTCACTCCAGACCTCATGCCTGGTGATGTCATTGGTGCAAATATTTTTGATTTCAACACGTCAAAGTTCAACTTGATCAAGGGGCCAATCTTCACCGACATATTGCTCACCGATGAGATCAACCGAGCGCCGCCAAAAACACAAGCAGCTTTGTTGCAGGTGATGAACGAACGTACGGTGACAATTGATGGCAGCAATCACAGTGTTGGCGATCCGTTTTTCGTGATTGCCACGCAAAACCCCATTGAGCACCAAGGAACCTATCCTTTGCCGGAAGCGCAATTGGACCGCTTCTTGTTTAAGCTTATGCTCGATTTTCCAGAACGCGATGCAGAACTGGAAATTCTCCGTCGTCACGCAAACCAACCGTTGGAACATGATGCGCGAAAAGCGGATCTGCGAACGGTGGCAAGCAAAGCCAAAATCAAACAAGGCCAAGACTTGGTGGACAGCATCCGCTTGGATGACAAAATTCTGGCCTATGTGCTGGGCTTGGTGCGCGCAACCCGCGAAGACAATTCCATTTCCCATGGTGCATCAACCCGTGCGGCTGATGCATTGTGCGGTGCAGTACGAGCCACAGCAGCATTGAAAGGGCGCGACTATGCGATTCCAGATGATGTGAAAGCTCTGTTCATACCATCAATGCGCCATCGCATTGTTTTGAGCCCGTCGGCGGAAATTGAAGGGTCAACACCTGATGATGTTCTGGAACAATTGATCAATCAAGTGGAAGCCCCGCGCTAGGAAAATCTTCAATGCGTCCTTCCCGACTTTTGCTATGGCTTCTTTTTGCTGCGCTCGCGTTGTCGCTCGTTGCTGTCATTGTGCCAGCTCTGCCGGTGGATTGGGCATTGCTTCCTCTTGCCGTGGTGCTAATTGCCACAATCTTTGATTGGGTGATCAGTGTCGGCCCGAGGTCTATTGAGGTGAACATCTCGCACCTGCGCGAAGTGTTTGTGGGAGAACACTTAGAAATAGATTTCAAACTAAATTCTAAGCGCAAAAACGGCTCTTTGCCTCGTTCAGAAATCAAAGGGCGGTTGGCACATGTGGATGGTTTTGAAACCCGTGAAGAATTCAGTTTTGGCAAAGGCAACATCACCCTGCCTGTTTTGGCCAAACAAAGGGGTCGTTGGACGATTGATCGTCTGTGGTTGTATTGGAAAAGCCGCCTTGGCCTGATTGAATTCATACCCGTTCGAAAGATTGATCTCGCCGCAGCGGTTGTTCCAAACATTCGCCCCATCACGTCAGGCCAGATTGACTTTGATATGCGCACAGCAATTTTTGGCGAAAAGCAAACTTCTCAACGTGGCGAAGGGTCTGAATTTCATCAGTTGAATGATTATGTTCAAGGCATGGATCCGCGTTCCATCGACTGGAAACATTCAGCACGCCAAAATCGGTTGGTTGCAAAAGAAATGCGGGCTGAGAGAAACCATCAAATTATTCTGGCCATGGACAATGGACATTTGATGCGTGAGGAAATCAACGGGCTTGCCCGCATCGATCATAAAATTAACGCCGCGCTGGCATTGGCGTGGGCCGGTGTTCAAGGAGGAGATCAAGTGGGTCTCTTCGCATTTGATGCGCGCCCCAGACAATATACCCCAGCCCAGCCTGGTCGTGTGGCATTTGCACGATTGCGCAGCCAAATGGCTGAACTGCAATATTCGTCAATCGAAACCAATCACACACTTGCACTCGCCACGCTTCATGAAAGATTGAATCGTCGCAGTTTGATCGTGGTGTTCTCAGATTTTGTAGACCCGCTTTCAGCGGAACTGTTGTTGGAGCATTTGGCTGTTCTCAATCGGCATCATGTTTTGGTTTTTGTGTCTCTTCACGATCCCCTGCTGCAAAACTTGGTCAATCAAAGGGTCGAGACAATGGATGGCGTTGCACGTTCAGTTTCGGCATCGAATCTTTTGGCTGAGCGTCGTCTTGTGTTTGAAAAAATGTCTTCCATGGGCATCGATGTTATTGAAACAACTCCCGTCGAAATGACCCCCAATTTGTTGAACACCTATTTGGCCATCAAGGCCAAGGAGTTGATTTGATGGCCACATCATTTGCTGATGACCGCCCAGATGTTGAGCTCATGCGTTCAGCGCGGTTCCGCAAGGAACGTGAAGGCGAATGGGCTCGTTTGTCTGAACTTGTCACCCATGTTGAGAAAAAGGGCCTTTCCGGTTTGACATTTGATGAAAGTCTGGAGCTCACAGGGCTCTACAGACAGTCGGTCAATTCACTTTCTTTGGCGCGAGAAATATCATTGGATCAAGCCCTGCTGCATTATTTGGAAAGCCTTACGACGCGTGCTTATTTTGCTGTCTATGCGCCACGCACCACTCTTGTGGGCTTGGTCAGCAAGTTCTTTAAAACGGGTGCTCCCCAAGCCATACGTCGATCTTGGTTGCATATATTGGTGGCTGCAATTTTGCTCTTTGGTGGCGCATTCGCGGCGTATCTGCTGACCATATCCGACCCCACTTGGTATTATGCTTTTGTGCCCAACGGTCTGTCAGGCGGGCGAGGGCCAGAAGCATCGGAAGCATTCTTGCGGGAGGCTTTATATGGAGAGAATTCCAACAGTGTTGAACGCCTGGCAGCTTTCTCCACTCAATTGTTCACCCACAACACCCAAGTGTCGATCATGTCATTTACATTGGGCATTATGGCATGCCTGCCGTCTGCCTTTTTGACATTCTATAACGGAACAATTCTGGGAACGTTTTTTGCAATTCACGATAGCAAAGGTTTGGCCTTCGATCTGTTCGGTTGGTTGTCGATACACGGCGTGACCGAACTCTCTGCGCTTATTATTGCAGCGGCTGGGGGGTTTCGACTTGGAGCCGCCGTTTTGTTTCCGGGCCAACGCACAAGAGGTGCGGCTTTGCGCCATGCGGGCCGAGACGCTACGAAACTTGCTTTGGTTGCAGGGCTCATGCTTTTGGCAGCGGGTTTGCTTGAAGGGTTCGGCAGGCAATTGGTTACAGATTTGTGGAGCCGCATTATCATTGGCTGGAGCATTGGTGGCATGTGGCTGACTTGGTTTGTTTTGTGCGGGCGTGAGCGGAAGGCAAATTCCTGATGTGGCCATTTCGCAATAAAGACAAGGCAGCCACCAATCGTGCCGCGATCAAGCGCGCGCGCAAACTTTCTGACGGACTGGAAAAGCGTCTGCAAATTATTCCACCAGAAGGTGTGCCATTAAACATCCGTCTGGCCCCCTTGGGTCAACGCCTTGGCGCCCAAGTAGTGGATACGCTGGTGACCTTTATCGGTGCCATGTTGTTCGTTCTTTTGTTCTCTATTTCGTTCTGGTCGAGCTGGAACCTGATAGCAATTGTCGCTGCGCTAACCTTCTTTTTGGTTCGTATACCATATTACATTGTATCGGAATTGGTCTGGAATGGCCGCACTTTGGCAAAACGGTGGTTGGGGCTGAGGGTTGTTTCAGTTGATGGTCGCAGCCTGTCTGCGCATCAAATTGTGGTACGCAATATAATGAAAGAAATCGAGTTCTTCCTGCCACTCACATATGCTTTAGCAGGGCCGCAGCAGCATTGGTCGTTTTCTGTGATTGCATGGGTTTGGTTGCTGGTTTTGTTGATCGTGCCTTGGCGCAACAAACACAACAAACGCATCGGTGACATTATCGCAAACACGGCGGTCATTATGGATCCCAAACCTGTTTTGCTTACCGACCTGGCCAGCACAATTGCGATGAAACCCGGCACTCATGCCGATGAGCGGTTTGTTTTCAGCAGCGCACAGCTTGATGAATATGGTCGATTTGAACTTCAAGTTTTGGAGAAAGTTCTGCGTTCTTCGGAAAAATCCACATCGGGTACGTGGGCAAAGCAACAGCAGTATTTGAAAGAGATTGTCGAGCGCATTGTTCAAAAAATTGATTACGAAGAAACGATAGATGCAAAAGACCACAGACTGTTCTTGGAGGCATTTTACACCGCGCAGCGCGAACACCTTGAAAGGCGCAAACTTTTAGGTGACGCTCGCGAAGACAAGTATTTTAGGGATGAAAAAGGAGAGGAAAGTTAATGAGTGATATAGATATTGCAAAACCGTCTTTGGGCATACTCAGTGTTTTGAGCCAAGGACTGTCTATTTTTATGAAACGATTGCCTTTGATTTTGGGCATAGCGATGGTGCTGGGAATAGGTTTAAATCTGTTCAACTTCGCACTGTTTGGGGACATTATGTTCTCAAATCCGGAAGCGATGTTTACCACAACAAGTGGTTTGATTTCTTACGGTGTTATTATTTTAGCTTCGATCGTGGTCTCCACGTTGATTACAGCCGTCATCACACTGGCCGCTTACGATACCCATCTTGGCAGACCAATGCGACTGGGCACTTATGTCTCCGTTGGCCTTAAAAACTTCATCACATTGTTCCTGTTGTCGATCATCACCACCATCGCGATGTCAATTGGTTTTGCGTTGTTGATAGTGCCTGGCTTGATCATTTATCTCATGTGGATTGTGGTTGTGCCATCTGTTGTCGTTGAACATGCAGGCTTTGGAGCATTGTCTCGCAGTCGAGAACTTACCAAAGGCTATCGTTGGCCCATCCTGGGTTTGATGGTCATCCTGATTGTCGTTCTTTTGATTATTCAAACACTGCTGAGTGCAGCGCTTGGCTTTGGTTTCACAGCCGCTTTCACGGGAACATCAGGTCTTTTCTTTATGTTATTTCAAGGTGCAGTTTCATCAATCAGTTATGCGATTTACGCTTGCATTATCGTCATGCTTTATGCGCGTTTGAAAGAAATTAAGGAAGGTGTTGGCATGTCTGATTTGGCAGACGTGTTCAGCTAGATCGAACCATCAACTTCGGATCGGGAGTGCGATTTCAAATTCCGCGCCCGGTCCGTCTTGTTCTATTAAGCGAATGGTGCCGTTATGGGCACGAACCAATTCGGCAGCGATTGCCAATCCCAACCCTGTGCCGCCTTGGCGGCCAGACGTGTTGAAAGCAGTGAACAGATTTTCGCGCATTGATGCGGGAAGACCAGGGCCAGTGTCGCGCAATCGGATAACGGTATAACCGTCTTCAATGCCTGCACCAATGTTCAAACGTTTGATCTGGGTCTCACCATCCAGTCCGTCCATCGCTTGCAAAGCATTGCGTGATAAGTTGACGATGACTCTGAAAATTTGTTCTGCATCCCCATGAATCTCAAGGTCTTCAGGAACACGGTTGACCCACTCCACATCGCTGTCTGTATCAAGCGACAGAGTTTCGGCCACATCCTGGCAAAGTTGATGCAATCGAACCAGATTGAAAGACGGAACGGCCTCTCCTGATTTGCCGTAATCAAGAACTGATCGCGTATAATCTACGGCACGGTCAATCGTGCGAATGAGGCGCGGGGCCAGCCTTTGAACTGTTGGATCTGACGTGTCGGCAAGCCTGTCCGAGAACAAAGACGCGGATGCCAGAATGTTGCGCAGATCATGGTTGATTTTAGAGACAGCAAGACCAAGGTCTGCAAGATGCCGTTGCTGTTTAAATGTGCCACTCAATTGTTGCTGCATTCCGTTCAACTGCTCTTCCGCCACGCCGATTTCGTCATGGCGACCAGATGGTTGAATTACGAGACTCTGGTTCTCGGGGTCTTTTGAAAAGGACAGCATAGATTGGGTCATGCGCTGCATGGGCCGAATGAGAAACCAACGCAGCGTGAAAAAGACCAAAAGAGCGGTGACGAATGAAATCAGCAAAGAAATGAGCAAAACGTTGTAGGCATAGCTCAACATGGATTGACGCAAGGGCCCGTCTTTCATCACCAGTTCAAGCGTGCCTGATCGTTCTTCCATAGGCCCGTAGACACGTATTGTTCTGTCGCCTCCAAAGAGCAATGTATCAAGCGCATCTAAAATCGTGCTTGTGGCTTCCAACCGACCAGGCTGCATCAGTTCAATATGACCGGCAATATCTCCGGGCATTTCATTGGTTGCCAGAATTTTGCTGGCGCCATCTCTTCGAACAACAATCATTTCGGTTTGTGTAAGAGAGAGCAATTGTTTGCGAACTTGTTCGGGAACGGCTTCAGGGTTCAGTTCTTCCAGTGTTAAACTCGCCGCCTCGCCAGTGGTGAAATGGCGCGACAACCACGCAAGACGAAAATTCGCAATGGAAGGCACAAAAACCAGAACTTCAGCCAACATGACGAACAAAATGGTAAGAACCAGAAGTTTCCCTGAAAGGCCGGTCGGCCACAAACGGCGCCGCTTCTTAACACCGTTTGCAACAACAGACGATTTACTGTCCTGCGTCATATCTGGTTCTTTTTGAGTAACTGGTTTCAAGAGGGCGACATCCAACGGTTAAACTGAGGGAACCTCTAACCGAATTTTCTCAGGAAGTTCACGACACCCCGAACAAGCGGTTTCTTTGTCGTGGGTGCATAAAATGAGGTTGCTGCCCGTTTGCCGATTTCAGTCATGGTTGGATAGGGCGGAATATAGCCGGCGATATCTTTCACCTTCATTTTTTTACTGATTGCCAGAGCCCACATATTCATCATTTCTCCAGCCATAGTGCCGGCAATCGACACACCTTCAATAGAACCGTTTTTGCGAACGATAATCTTTATGAGGCCAGTGGTCTTGTTCTCAGCCTGTGCCCGATCGTTTTCAGCATAGGGCCACCGAAGCACGGTGATATCTTTGAACTTCTCGCGTGCCGTTTCTTCAGTGTGTCCCACATGTGCGATCTCTGGATCCGTATAGGTGCACCACGGTATAATGTGACGATTTTCCCGCGCAGGAAGGCGAAACAACATTGCGCGAATAAGCAGGCCAGCATGGTACCCAGCGACGTGAGTAAATTGCAGGCCGCCAGCCACATCACCAATCGCGTAAACTCGGCTGTTGGTGGTGCGCATTTTATCGCTCACCTTAATGCCGCGGCGTGTGTATTCAATTCCCGCTTTTTCCAGATCAAGTCCATCTACGGTTGCGGCGCGACCTGTGGCAACCAACACCGTATCAGCTTCAAGAACTTCCGATCCTGATTCACTTTCCACATTCACCAAAGCAACACCTTGGAGTGTTTTATCGATGCTGGTGACTTTGGTATGCTCACGGATCACGACGCCTTCGTCACGAATTTTATCCAAAACAATTGACGTCAATTCAGGGTCATCATTGCCCAAGGCCTTAAAACCTTCGACCACAGTGACCTTCGCTCCCAAGCGGTGATGGGCCTGCGCCATTTCCATGCCAATAGGACCAGCGCCAATAACAATCATTCTGCCTGGATTTTTGGTTTGGTCGAACAGTGTTTCGTTGGTCAAATAGTCAATTTTATCGATGCCAGGTATTGGAGGCACAAATGCTGAAGAACCCGTCGCAATCACAAAACGACGTGCTTTAATTGTTTTGTCGCCCGCAACAACGGTTTTTTTATCAACAAAGCGAGCTTCGGCTTCAATCACGTTCACGCCAAGAGATTCAAACCGCTCAACACTGTCCATTGGAGCAATTCCAGCAATCACCCCCTGCACATGGTCGTTCACTTGTTTGAAATTCACTTTTGGTTGGCTGCCATCTTTTCCAGTACTCACACCAAAAGCCGGTGCGTCGCGCATGGATTGGGCATGTTTGCCTGCAGCAATAATGGCTTTTGATGGAACACAACCGTAGTTTAGGCAGTCTCCACCCATTTTGTGTTTTTCAATCAGCACCACTGAGACACCAAAAGCTGCTGCAGCTGAAGCCACAACAAGCCCGCCTGAGCCGCCGCCTATGACACAAATATCGGGTTTTAGAACGTCACTCATATTGATTACCTAAAATAAATTGCCACCAAAGTGGTCGTATAATTTCAACATAGATTTTATATATAAGGCAAACCATATGAAATTATATGCTTTCACGGTGATTTCGCGATTAATTGAATATCAAAAAGACAGCCCGGCTGGCGTTGACTCATTTTTGGAGCAAGCTTATACACCCGCAAAGCTTCGGTCTGTGCCGAAGCCTGATTCCGCTTGTCGTTTGTTTACCTGCTCTTCATGAATTTGGTTGAAGGGAGGAGCGTTGGCGATAATCAGCCCAATGAATTTTCATATTCTTATGATCCCGAGTGGGGGTTGAGAATATGCTGACCGAAAGAGGACCGGTGTTTTTGCCGGATCGAGAAAATGAAACGCACATATCAGCCAAGCAAACTGGTTCGTAAACGCCGCCACGGTTTTCGTTCACGCATGTCTACACCAGGTGGTCGTCGCGTGATCGCAAAACGCCGTGCACATGGCCGTAAAAAACTATCTGCATAATCATTTGCGCTGTCATGCGCTGATTTCATGTAGGCAGTCAGACAATCTGATGTCATGGCGCAGGTTTTGATTTCCCGATTGAAAAAGCGGGCAGATTTCCTAAACGCCCGAAATGGAGCGCGTTCTCACGAGCGCGCTTTTGTTTTGCAGCTGGTTCAGCGCAAGGATGATGATCCAGAAATGCGCGTGGGTTTCACGGTGACCAAAAAGGTCGGCAATTCCGTGACACGTTCCCGTATTAAAAGGCGCCTGCGAGAAGCGGTTCGCCATGCAGATTTTCCCATTGCGGCGCGTGGATGTGATGCAGTTCTTATCGCGCGTATTGAAGCACTCAATGAACCGTTTGAACGCCTTACACTTTCCGTGTCGAACGGGGTCAACCAAGCTTTGTCAAAAATCAATGCCCGTCATAGCAAGGCAAATGTTGCAAATCGTGCGGCGAAAGGGCAGAAACGCCCCGCTGATGTATAATGTTTGGCAGCGTCACAGTGCTCTGCCCAGTTATTGAGAACCAGGTCTTCCTTTATGGACAATCAACGTAATTTTCTTCTTGCTGCGGCTCTTTCTTTGGGCGTCGTGTTTTTGTGGCAAATATTCTTCATCAATCCACGTATTGAACGCGAACGTGCCATTGCTGAACAATCAGCTCCTGCAAATCCGAGCGCAACATCGAGTGGAGAAAATTCAGGTATTCCCAAAGCCGGTGAAACGGCAAGCAACAACAGCGCAGCTGTTCCGGGCACTGCAACGCAACCCGAGAAAGAAGCTCCCCGCATCGCTTTGAAGTCGAAACACTTGGAAGGCACAATCAACCTGCGCGGTGCGCGCATTGATGATTTGCGCCTTACCCAGTATCGCGAAGAAATTGATGCAGGCAGTCCAAAAATTCAATTGCTGAAACCTGTTCAAGATGAAAACGCCTATTTTGCTGAATTCGGGTGGTCTCCAGATGCAAACCTTGGTGATCTCCCGGGCCCAGCAACGATTTGGTCACAAGCAGAAGGTGGAGAGCTGACACCAGCATCCCCCGTCGTGCTTCAATTTGTAAATGACAAAGGCCTGACATTCCGTCGTAAAATTGAAATCGACCAGGACTATATGTTCACCATCACGGACACGGTTGCCAATGCAACAGGTGAAGCGGTTTCCGTTAAACCATATGGACGCATAGCGCGATACGGCACGCCAAAAACCGAAGGCATTTTCGTGCTTCATGAGGGTTTGATTGGCGCTGTTGGCGATCAAGGCCTTGATGAAGTTGATTATGGGGATATTGAAGATGAAGTTGGCGGTCGCCTTGCAAAAGAACCTGCTGACAAAGGTTGGTTGGGCATCACTGACAAATATTGGGCAACGGCCCTCATTCCTGGAACTGGATTTACAGCCTCATACAATTATCTCGGGCAAAACCGTAAGTTTTATCAAACTGACTATGTGGGCAATGAAGTTGCAGTTCCTGCTGGTGGTGAAGCCAGCATAACGAACCGCTTGTTTGCCGGTGCAAAGAAAGTGGACATTATCGACAGTTATGCTACGGATCTGAACATTCCGCTTTTTGATAAGATGATTGACTGGGGCTGGTTCTACTGGATCACCAAGCCATTGTTTATTGTCATGAACTGGGTCTTCAACCTTGTGGGCAATTTCGGCGTGGCAATTCTCATTGTCACAGTGATGTTGAAAGCTCTCTTTTTCCCACTGGCCAATAAGTCTTACAAATCTATGGCCAACATGAAAAAAGTGCAGCCAGAAATGATGGCCATCAAAGAACGTTTTGGCGACGATCGTCAGGGCCAGCAAAAAGCGATGATGGAACTCTATAAGAAAGAGAAGATCAATCCGGTTGCGGGTTGTTGGCCGATGTTGCTGCAAATTCCTGTTTTCTTTGCACTCTACAAAGTGATTTACGTGACCATCGAGATGCGTCATGCACCGTTCTTTGGTTGGATTCAGGATCTTTCGGCACCAGACCCAACATCGATTTTCAATCTGTTTGGCTTGCTGCCTTATGACGTCCCATTGTTCTTGATGATCGGTATTTGGCCACTGCTGATGGGCATCACGATGTTCATTCAAATGCAAATGAACCCAGCTCCACCAGATCCAACACAACAGTTGATTTTCAAATGGATGCCAGTTGTCTTCACATTCATGTTGGCCACATTCCCGGCAGGTCTTGTGATTTATTGGGCCTGGAACAACTTCTTGTCCATCCTCCAGCAAGGCACAATCATGAAGCGCCAAGGCGCCAAGATTGAATTGTGGGACAATCTGAAGAATATGTTCAGCAAGAAAAAAGACGCGGCTTAGTTCACGCCGCGTTCTCAACGGTTTTACCAAATGAAACTTTTTCGGTACTTGATGCGTTAATCAGGTACACTGCTTTGTGGTGCCTTTTAACCTAGTGTGGAAATGGATGTGAATGGAGACTGCAAACACAGACCTGTTCTACGACACCATTTCAGTGCAATCCGATTTCGAAAAAATCGTTGCATCGGACAATTACGTGTCTCTGCCAGATGATTGGTTTTTAGGTCTCGCAGACTTGGAAAACTCCACGAGATTGATCGAAGAAGGTAAATATAAAACGGTCAACACTGTTGGCGCTGCAATCATATCCGCCCAGATTAACACATATGCGCAAGAACGATTTCCATTTGTTTTTGGGGGAGATGGGGCAACTTTCGCGATGCCACCTTCAGCCCGCGCGCAAGCTGAAAAAGCATTGGATGCGGTCAGACGTTGGACTTTAAATGAATTCGGCTTGGTGTTGCGTACGGCGACATTTTCAATGTCCGACATTCGCCAGGCTGGCTTTGACGTTGGAGTGGCGCGCCATGAAGCTTCCGCTTCTGTAGACTATGCCATGTTCGCCGGTGGTGGCGTGAGCTGGGCCGAAAACGAGATGAAGCAAGGCAAGGGTCACGTTGCTCAATTGGACCAAGACAATTTACCGGATCTGACAGGCCTTTCTTGCCGTTGGACGCCGATCACTTCGCAAAAAGGGTCTGTACTTTCCGTTGTGGTGGCACCGCGGGCAGATGCAGACAGGAATGAAGTGGAAAAAGTGTTTGGTCATGTGGTGGCACTTGCATCCCAACTTGATCGAGGCGGCCATCCCGCCATGGCCAGCGGTCCCACCTTCAACTGGCCCCCTGCTGGATTGGAGCTAGAAGCCCGGGCAGGCGATGCTTCCATTCCCCTTTGGCGACGCAAAATGATGTTGTATTTAGAAACCTTTATTGCGTTGATCTTCTTCAAAACAAGTCTCAAAGTCGGCGGGTTTGATCCTGTTCACTACACAAAAACCTCCGGTGCCAATGCTGACTTTCGAAAGTTCGAAGATGCTCTGATGATGACAATCGATTGCGATGCGAAGACCCAAAAAGCCCTATCTGAATTGTTGGCTGATGCGGAGAAAAAAGAAATTATTCGATATGGCATTGTGGAACAAAACGAAGCGTTGATGACCTGTATTGTGCCTTCAGTCATGAGTGACGATCATATGCATTTCATCGACGGAGCATCAGGCGGATATGCCACGGCAGCAGCACGTATTAAACAATTGAGAGCACAGACAATACGACCCACATAAACATATCTTTATGTGATTGCTTCAACTGTCACATTCTGATAATCAGACCCCAATTCTGCAAACCCATGCAACAATTATCCCTGAAAACTATCCATTGAAGGATGCCTCCCATGGCTGAAAACGATTATATCGTCAAAGACATCGCCCTTGCTGAATTTGGTCGCAAGGAGCTTGATATTGCTGAAACAGAAATGCCAGGACTTATGTCCTTGCGCGAAGAGTTTGGTGAAAGCAAACCTTTAAAGGGCGCTCGTATTGTCGGCTCCTTGCATATGACAATCCAAACTGCAGTGTTGATTGAAACATTGACTGCATTGGGCGCAGATGTTCGCTGGGCGTCTTGCAACATTTATTCAACACAAGATCATGCTGCGGCAGCAATTGCGGCTGCTGGCGTTCCAGTTTTCGCGATAAAAGGCCAGTCTTTGGAAGAGCATTGGGATTACCTCGATAAATCTTTCATGTTCCCAGAGGGCGCAAACCTGATTCTGGATGATGGCGGCGATGCAACGCTTTATGTTTTGCTTGGTGCACGCGCTGAAGCTGGCGAAGAAATTCTTGCAGTTCCGTCTTCTGAAGAAGAAGAAGTGATCAAGGCGCAGATCGCCAAACGCATGGCAGAAAGCCCAGGCTGGTTCACGAAAACCCGTGACGCAATCAAAGGTGTTTCAGAAGAAACAACAACTGGTGTTCACCGCCTTTACGAATTGCACAAGCAGGGTCAGTTGCCATTCCCAGCAATCAACGTGAATGACTCCGTGACCAAATCTAAATTTGACAACAAATACGGTTGTAAAGAATCTTTGGTCGACGGCATTCGCCGCGCAACAGACACAATGATGGCAGGTAAAACAGCCGTTGTTTGTGGTTATGGCGATGTGGGCAAAGGCTCAGCTGCTTCACTTCAAGGCGCTGGCGCTCGTGTCAAAGTCACAGAAATCGATCCAATTTGTGCGCTGCAAGCGGCGATGGATGGTTTTGAGGTGACGACACTTGAAAACGCTGTGAAAGACGCAGACATCTTCATCACAACAACAGGCAACAAAGATATCATTCGCATTGAACATATGCGCGAGATGAAAGATATGGCGATCGTTGGCAATATCGGTCACTTCGACAATGAAATTCAGGTGGCAAACTTGCGCAACTTGAAGATGACAAACATCAAAGACCAAGTTGATATGTATGAAATGCCAAATGGCAATCGTATGATTCTTCTGTCTCAAGGTCGTTTGTTGAATCTCGGCAACGCCACAGGTCACCCGTCGTTCGTCATGTCTGCATCTTTCACCAACCAAGTGTTGGCACAAATTGAGCTTTGGACAAAAGGCGATGAATATAAAAATGAAGTCTATATTCTTCCAAAGCATCTAGATGAAAAGGTGGCGCGTTTGCACCTTGAAAAAATCGGCGTGAAGTTGACTGAATTGTCAAAAGATCAGGCTGATTACATCGGTGTGGAGGCTGAAGGTCCATACAAGCCTGAACATTACCGCTACTAAACCTTAAAAATGGGGAATTATCCTCGTTTAGAGATTGAAAATACAACGGCCACGCAGTTCTTCTTGGATCGCGTGGCCGTTTTGATTCTGGCGCTGTGGATTCAGGGTTGGGAATGTAAAACACACTCGCGCCGCGACTCTCACTAGGTTAAGTTAAGGCGAATCGCTTGCATTGTGTTGGATGTTGAGTGAATTGCAGTGTTGCAAAAGGCCACTTGTTCTGCGTCAGGCCAAAAGAACGGGTCGAGATAATGATGGCAATGCGGCACACCGCACGATTTTTGACGCCTGTGATGGCGCTCGTGCTTTTGCCACATCGAGCATTTGCCCAAGACAGTGCCGCATCTTCCGAACAACTGATCGGCTTCGTTCCCAAATTAGAGATTGCCAACAGCTGGATCATGCTTATTGTGTTTACGGGGGCTTTTGCTTTTGCAATGTGGTCAGCCACCTGGTTGATTCGGGAGCGAAGAAAGTTAGACGAGACCAATCGTCTTCAAGCCTTGGATATTGCTGATCTCAAAGCACGTCATGAACGTGCGCAAGCTCTGCTGAATGTGCCCGACCAACGGGTTGTTGTGTGGGCCAGCCGTGAAGAAGCGCCATTGTGCCGTGGCACGCTTCCAAAACAAACTGGCGCACCAGAAGATGAGACAGCCTTTATCGCCTTTGGAAATTGGATGTCGCCAGCTGCAGCTCAGAGTTTCGAAAAAGCTGTCGATCGGTTGCGCGACAGTGCAGAAGCTTTCGATCTGACAGTGGAAAGTATAAACGGTTCGATCATAGAAGCTCAAGGGCGTGCGTCAGGCAGCCATGCCTTTGTAAGGTTTATCAGCCTTTCAGGCGACAGGGCAGCCTTAGCGGCCTTAGAGGCCCAACACACCAAATTGCTTCAAACCACCGACACGATGAAATCACTGTTGGAAGCAGTTCCCTTCCCGGTTTGGCTGAAGGATGAAAGTGGCAATCTGAGTTGGGCGAACAACAGTTATGTGGAGGCGGTGGAAACAGACACGCTTGATGAGGTTCTGGAAAACAAAGTGGAGCTTCTTGACGCCAGTGAGCGTCTGTTGCTGGCCAAGAAACATGGCGAGGCAGACGTTAAAGATGCTCCAAGCCAAATTCGATTGCGCATGCCTGCCACCATTTCCGGCGACCGCCGAACCATGGATGTGAGTGAAGTCGCTTATGCCAGCGGCTCAGCCGGTCTCGCCGTTGATATGAGCGAAGTGGAAGAGGCTCAGGGTAATTTGCGCCGCACGTTGGAAAGCCATGCTCAAACGATGGATCAACTGGCGTCGGCTGTTGCCATTTTTGATGAACAAAAACATCTCATCTTCCGCAATGAAGCTTTTAACGCGTTGTGGGAACTGGATCAAAAGGTATTAGATCAGCAACCTGAAAATGGCGCTTTGTTTGACATGATGCGCTCTGAGGGAAAAGTTGCTGAACAACCAGACTGGAAAAAGTGGCGCAACAGCCTTCTTGAAATTTATGAATCAACTCAACCCCAGGAGCATTGGTGGCATCTGCCTGATGGGCGCACCCTGCGCGTGATCGCCAGTCCACACAAACAAGGTGGTGTAACCTGGGTGTTTGAAAACATCACCAAGCAGCTGGAGATGGAAAGCCGATATATTGCGTTGACCCAAGTGCAAGGAGAAACTCTTGACCATCTTGTGGAATCAATCGCTGTGTTTTCCTCTGATGGCCGTATGAAACTGTCCAACCCGTCTTTCCAAAAGCTCTGGGAACTGAATGACGAGCAGGTGGCTGCTGAAACGCCTATCGGCGACATCGCTAAACTTTGCAAGAAGATGATGGATGTTCCAAAAATTTGGGATGACTTGGTAACAGGCATCACAGGTGTTTCGGAATCACGCAAGTCAATGAATGGCCGCATTGTTCTCACAACAGGCGCAACTATTGACTACGCTCTCGTGCCTTTGCCCCATGGGCAAACCATGTTGAGTTTTGCCGATGTCACTGCAAGTGTAAATTTTGAACATACGCTGCAAGAACGCAATGAAGCCTTGGAAGCTGCAGAGCGATTGAAGAACGAATTCATCGAACATGTCTCTTATGAATTCAGAGCACCTCTCACCAACATTAAGGGTTTTGCGGAAGTTCTGGAACAAAATGCATTTGGTGAGTTGAATGAAAAGCAGGCCGAGTATATTGGGCATATTTCTACGTCATCCAACGTGCTTCACAGCTTGGTTGACAATCTTCTTGATCTGGCAACAGTCGATGCCGGAATCATGGAATTGGATCTAAAGTCACTTGATCTGCTAGATGTTATGAACACTGCAGGCCGCAGCGTGACCGATAAAATGAAAGAACACGGCGTCAAACTTATTCTGCGTCACGACAAGTCTGTAGGTTCAAAAGGCAAGTTCATCGGTGATGAAACGCGCGTCCAGCAAATTCTGTACAATCTCTTGAACAATGCAATTTCATTCTCACCGGAAAAGGGGTCTGTGATTCTTGAGGGCCTCGTGGAATCTGATGATATCATCATGAAAGTACAGGATGCAGGTCCAGGCATTCCAAAAGAAGAACGCAGTCGAGTGTTTGAGCGTTTCAGTTCAAAGGCTAAAGGGGCTGGTCGAGGTGGCGCTGGATTGGGTTTGTCTATTGCCAAGTCTCTTGTTGAGCTTCACGGGGGAAGCATTTCCATTGCGGAAGATGTGAAAGAGGGCACGTGTTTCGTCTGCCGTTTTCCAAAAAACCCAATTGCAGAAACAACTCCAACTGCCCAAGCGGCTGAATAGAGTTTTGGACGTGACGTCTTTTTCAATATCTTGCACAAATGAATCCAGCACGCTGCAATTTGCGGAGACTTTAGCTCTGTCTTTGCGTCGCGGCGACAGTGTTTGGTTAAAAGGTGATCTGGGTGCAGGAAAAACCACTCTGGCCCGTGCTGCAATTCGTACAATTGCGGGTGATGAATTTTTGGAAGTGCCCAGCCCCACATTCACAATCATGCAAGTCTACGAAGACATGCATGTGGGACAACTCGCTCACCTTGATCTGTATCGCATTGAGACCGATGCGGAACTTGACGAGCTCGGGATTGATGAAATTTTAGGCGATGGTGTTGCCTTGATTGAGTGGCCGGAAAAAGCTCAAACTACTCTTCCGGAGCACAGCTTGATCGTCTCATTGTCCCAAGGCGATAATGACGATGCGCGTGAAATAACAATTTCAGGCAGCGAGAAAGCGCTCGAGCGTGTGAAGCGCAGTCTTGTTTTGCGCACCTACTTGAATGATCACGGGCACAGCCAAAGCCGACGTCAATTTTTGACAGGTGACGCTTCAACGCGCACTTACGAAACAGTGCATCACAATGACGGCAGCCATGTCATATTGATGAATGCGCCCGCGCAACCCGATGGCCCCCCAATACGCGACGGCAAGCCTTACAGTAAAATTGCAAATCTTGCTGAGGATATGAGTGCCTTTGCGGGCATGGCTTACCTGCTTGAAGAACAAGGCTTTCGCGTTCCAAAAATATTCGAACTCGATTTGGATCAAGGTATTTTGTTGATCGAAGATTTGGGGTCGGGCGTCATTATCGATGATAAACGTACGCCAATTGTTGATCGATATACAGCTTCCATCGAAACTCTTGCAGCATTACACGGCAAGAAATGGCGCAATGGAATAGCGCTTCCCAATGGCCAAAATCATGTGGTTCCCCCATTTGATAAACAGGCAATGTCAATCGAAGTGGAACTCTTGATCGATTGGTATTTCGAATGGAAAACGGGTCGTAAACCAAGCCAAGATGAACGTGCTGAGTTTTTGGAAATCTGGAGTGACTTGATTGATCTGGCTCAAACCGGTGAAAAATCTCTGGTTCTGCGAGACTATCACTCTCCAAACATTATCTGGATTGATGAGTCCCAAGGAACCGACCGGACAGGTTTGATTGATTTCCAAGATGGATTAATCGGCCCCACCGCCTACGATGTGGCGTCTCTTGCCCAAGATGCCCGCGTGGACGTCTCTGCAAACCTGGAATCAGAACTGCTCGATCATTATTGTAAACTGCGCGCACCTTTTGATGAAGAGGGGTTTCGTTCAACCTATGCAATCATGTCTGCACAACGTGTCACCAAGGTGTTGGGCATATTTGTGCGCCTTTCCAAGCGAGATGGCAAAGACGCCTATCTAAACCACATGCCCCGCATGGAAGATTATCTCAAACGCTCTCTCGCCCATCCAACTTTAGCGCGTTATCGTGAATGGATAGAACCACTTCTTAGTCACGCTTAACGGCTTGAAGTTGAGGAAACTGATTTGACGAATATTGATCAAGCAATGGTTTTGGCCGCAGGGTTGGGCACACGAATGCGCCCAATCACCGATTCGATTCCGAAGCCTTTGGTGAAAGTCGATGGCAAAACTTTGTTGGACCATGCTTTGGACTCTTTGGTTTTGGCCCAAGTTCACAAAGCCGCCGTCAATGTTCATTACCTGGCTGATCACATTGAAGATCATACCAAGGCGCGCACGCAGCCCGAGATTTTGATTTCTGATGAACGTGCCAAACTACTGGATTCCGGTGGCGGTGTGAAAAAAGCGATTGCCCCACTCAACAAGTCACCCTTCATCATTTTAAACGCAGATTCATTTTGGGTGGATGCAGATCAATCGAACCTAATCGCCATGCAATCCAACTGGAATGCAAATCATATGGACATGCAGTTGCTGGTTGCGGAGAAAGAAAAATCCGTTGGGTTTGACGGCAAGGGCGATTTCTTCATGAGCCAAGAAGGACAACTGACCCGCCGAGGAGAAAGAGAAACAGCCCCTTATGTTTACGCTGGCGCAATCATCACCAAACCAGCATTGTTTGACGCCATTTCAGAAGATGTGTTTTCGTTGAACAGATTGTTTGATAACGCCATCGCAAATGGGCGTCTCTACGGGCATGTTCTTGATGGTCTATGGCTGCACGTCGGCACACCATCCGCAATCGGTGAAGCTGAAAATGCCATTGACGAATTCAGGCAGAATTCTTGATGTTAGGGCGTGACCCAAACGTCTCTTCTATTCCGCCAAGCGCTCCATTTCTGTCTACATTGGTGGATGCTCTTCTTACCGGAAAACTGGTGGAGGGGTTTGCACCCAATGATGATCCACTGGCTTTGTCGTCGGTTACGATCTGGGTCCCGACGCGCCGGGCTGCGCGAGCTCTTGCAACAGAATTCGTGGAGCGCCTTCAGGGCAAACCTGCTTTACTGCCAAACATCAAAGCGCTGGGTGACGCTGATGATGACATGCTCAATCTGGATGAGAGCGAACCTACAGCTTCATTGGAATCAAGTTTATCATCCTTAGAGCGCCAACTGGTTCTGTCTCGACTTGTTTTGGCTTGGTCCCAATCACTGCGGCCTGATCAAGTGGAATTGTTGGGTGGTGGCGACATCATCATTCCCTCTTCATTGGCCGATGCTGTGCGTTTTTCAACTGATCTCGCGCGTCTTATGGATACGGTCGCGACTGAAGAAGTGTCGTGGGATTCGTTGCATACTTTGGTTCCTGATGACCATGAAAAATGGTGGCAACTCACTCTCGAGTTTCTAAAAATTGCCACCTCTGTGTGGCCAGATCTGCTACAAGAACGTGGGGCTATAGACAGTTCCGCTGAACGTGTTTCGAGTCTTCGATTGCAAGCTGACGCTTACGAAAAGGCTGGAAGTATTGGCCCGGTAATTGCTGCAGGTTCAACGGGTTCCATTCCGGCTACCGCTCATTTGCTGCGTGTGATTTCCCGCATGGAAAACGGTTCCGTTGTTTTACCAGGTCTAGATCGTGATCTTGACGCAGAGACATGGGCTAAAATCGACTTGCCTGACAATGATCGAGATGACGATGGGACGGCTCCCGGGCACCCGCAATACGGTTTGCGAAAATTGTTGCGCAGCCTGGACGTGGACCGAGAAAACGTTTCTCAAATTGGTGGGGTTGAAAACTCTTCAACCGGGCATGCCCGTGTACGTGAACAATTGATCAGTGAAGCCATGCGCCCTTCATTTTCAACAGGGCAGTGGCAAAATGTATTTAAAACCTATTCCGAAGATCAGCGCGACCAGGCGTTTGAAGGTGTCACCCTTATTGAAGCTCAGGGTGAGCGTGAAGAAGCCTTGTCCATTGCTTTGGCATTGCGAGAAACCCTAACCGATCCATCAAAGTCCGCGGCCTTGGTGACACCGGACCGCAATCTGGCGCGGCGTGTTGCTGTTGAGATGCGCCGCTTCGGATTGGATGTTGATGATTCTGCGGGCTTGCCCTTGCGCACACGTCCAGCCGGAACTTTTGCAAGGCTCGTTTTGAAAGTTGCGTTTGAAACGCCAGACCCTGTAGCGCTAGTCGCTCTCCTAAAACATCCGTTGTTGCGGTTTGGTGAAGAACCACAAAAAATACGAGATGCAGCCCGTGCTTTGGAACTTGTGGTTTTGCGCGATGCTGTGGTTGCAGTTCGCTTTGGAGATTTTCAGAGGACGGTTCAAGACACCCGTCTGAACGTCGCAAACAAAAAGGCCCGTGTGCATCGTGCTGTGCGTCGTTTCACTGATCAAGACTGGCAAGCGTGTGAATGGCTCGGCAAACAATTGGATTTGTGTTTTGCCGGTTTGCAACACACGGGCTCTGCAATAGAATTTCATGAACTGGCATCACGTTCGGCAAGTCTGATAGAAACATGTGGCCGTGATCACGATGGGTCACTGAAATCTGTTTACGAGGGTGAAGATGGCAAGTCGCTTTATGGATTGCTGGGTGAACTTATGGAACAGCGCGAAGATATTTCTGCGCTGCCCAATGAATGGCCAGAAATATTCGATGCTCTGTTGTCTCAAAAGGTTGTGCGCCCTGTTGGCGGTGCGCATCCGCGCGTGTCCATTCTTGGACCGTTGGAAGCTCGACTGCAAACGTATGATCGCATTGTTCTAGGCGGCTTAAATGAAAAAAGTTGGCCAGCAGCAGCGCGCAATGATCCGTTTTTATCTCGTCCAATGAAGTCCGCATTGGGTCTTCCACCTCCAGAAAGACGCACGGGTTTAGCGGCACACGATTTTCAAGTTTTACTGGGTATGAAAGATGTGGTGCTCACGCGCTCAACCAAGGCAGACAATGCCCCAACGGTTGCTTCGCGTTGGGTGCAGCGATTGTCCATTATCGCGGGAGAAAAGTCTCACCACGCGATGCAAAGGCGCGGAAAGGTCTATCTGGATTGGGCCGCTCAAATTGATCACCCTGAGCACCCACCAAAAGCCTGTTCGCAACCTAAACCAACACCACCTGTATCTGCGCGCCCCACCGGCTTGCCAATTACTGACATAGAAACTTGGATCAAAGACCCTTATGCGATTTACGCCAAACGCATTTTAAAACTTTCCGCGCTTGGCCCATTGATGCGCGACGCGGATGCGCGTGAAAAGGGAACACTGTTCCACGAGATATTTGAGGACTTTGTAGCGTCACAAGGACCCCTCGATATCGAGCCTGCTTATGAGCGTCTCATCAACATCGCTAGAGAAAAATTTGCGTCCAGTGTTCTGCCACCAGAAATACAAGCCATGTGGTGGCCACGTTTTGAAACCATCGCAGAAGCCTTTGTGACTTGGCACCAAGAGGTGATGAAAAATGTTGCAAAGACATTCATCGAACTAGATGGGCAAACGGGTGAAGACCTCGATGGGTTCATACTGCGAGGCCGTGCAGACCGCATAGATTTATTGAAAGACGATCGCATCGCGCTGCTGGATTATAAGACGGGAACCAAACCGAGCGCTTCCGCAGTTAAAACACACGAGGCGCCACAACTTCCTTTGGAAGCGGCCATGGCCGCGAGAGGCGCCTTTGGCCATGAACTTCAAAAAGAAGCGGCAGAACTTGCCTATGTCAGATTGCGGCCAGAGGAAAAACTGAAAGTAGACCGCATTGGTCATGAGGATAAAGGTAAAAAGGATGCAGATGCGGCAACCTTAGCAGAACAAGCCTGGCAACGATTGGCTTTGCTGGTCAGCGAATACCAACAACAGGATATGCCGTATCGATCCAAAGCGCGGTTCATATCAGAAAATGATTGGGCAAGTGATTACGATCATTTGGCGCGGGTCAGTGAATGGTCAACGGCTGAAGAAGGAGCAGATAAATGAGCGCTCCAAAACTCATCGTTGATGATCGCACCAACCAGCAACAAGCGCTGGCTTCCGATCCAAACACCTCTGTTTGGGTGTCAGCCAATGCAGGGTCTGGCAAAACCACAGTCTTGGCGCGCCGCGTTGTTCGGTTGCTTTTGAATGGAACTGATCCATCACGAATATTGTGCATCACCTACACCAAAGCTGCGGCTGGTGAGATGGCTAATAGAGTGTTCGAGATACTTGGTGATTGGGCTGTGGCTTCTGATGAAGAGCTGCGCGAAGAGCTGACAAAGGTGGAGCAAATTGCGCCGACGGCCGAGCAGCTGAAACGTGCACGCACATTGTTTGCCCGAGCGCTGGAAACGCCCGGTGGTCTGAAAATTCAAACCATCCATGCATTTTGCGAAGCATTGCTGCATCAGTTTCCCCTAGAAGCAAATGTGCCAGGCACGTTTTCTGTGGCTGATGATCGGACACAAAAAGAGCTGTTGGAACAAGCGCGTCGCAGCGTGTTGTTGAAAGCCTACACTGAACCCAATTCTGAGCTCGGCAAGGGTTTTGTCGATATGCTAGAGTTTGCCAGCGATTCAGCCATAGAAAAGGCTCTGTCAGAAGCGATCACGCGCCGGGAAGAATTGACAGATTGGCTGGACAAAGTCGAAAGCCCACAAGCGGCGGAGGCCCAAGCGCGAAAACGATTTCAGTTTTCCAGTGAGGAAACGATCACGCGCCTGACAGCGTCATATCTAGATGAATCCGCTATGAACAATGAATGGTGGAGGCAGTTGGAAAGTGCCTGTTCAGGTCTTGATCAATCTGGCGCTAAAACTCTCAAAACGCTGTCTGAAAATTGGCTGGCGTCCAACGATCCATTGGCCAAATTCGACATTCTTGAAGAGCTGCTTTTAACAGGAAAGGGAGAAGCCCGAAGCACGGGCAAATATCCATCCAAGCCCATTTGCGATGTTCTGCCAAACATCAAAGAGGAAATTACGGTTGAAGCGACACGTATTCTAGAATTCAAACCCCGTATCAACGCTCTAAATCTAATCATCAACAGCACAGGTTTTTTCACATTCGCGTCGGCGATGATTTACCGCTACCGCGAAGAAAAACGCATTCGCGGCCTTCTTGATTTTGATGATCTGGTCTCACGAACAGTCGATTTGTTGCAGCGCTCGGACGCAAGCGCGTGGGTGTTATACAAACTCGATTGGGGTATTGACCATCTATTGCTGGATGAAGCACAGGATACGAGCCCACGCCAATGGCAGGTTGTGGAAGCCTTGGTGAATGAGTTTTTCGGCGGCGCCTCCTCTCGCGAAACCGATCGCACGGTCTTTGCTGTAGGCGATGAAAAACAATCTATCTATTCATTTCAGGGTGCTGAACCAGCAAGTTTTGCGCGCCAGAAAGACCTGTTCAAGAAACGTGCTTATGACAGTGACAAGCTGTTCAATGAAGCAAGCCTTGGTCTTTCCTTTCGCTCCACCGAGGACGTATTGGGCGCGGTGGACAAAGTGTTCAACAACACCCAATACGAAAATGCGGTCACTGCAGAGGGAGATTATCAGCGCCACACAGCGGCGCGAAAGAATGACCCCGGGCATGTGGATGTTTGGAAGATGGAAACATCACCGACCGTGGAACAACCCCAAGCGTGGCACGAACCTGTCGATCAGTCCGACAATCAACACCAGGCCGTGCGCACTGCAAATCGAATTGCGGATCAGATCGCAGACTGGCTGGACAGGGGCGAACGATTTGACGCCTCCGGCAAGCTCGTCACAGCAGGTGATATTATCGTTTTGGTGCGCGCCAGAGACAGGTTCGTCACCGCGATCAACCGTGCACTGAAAGACAAACGCATACCTGTTGCAGGCAGTGACCGATTGACCCTCACCAACCATATTGCCGTGCAGGATTTGATCACTTTGGGACAAGTGATCGTGACACCTCAAGACGATCTTTCGTTGGCAGCAGTATTAAAAAGCCCGCTCTTTGGAATGAGTGAAGACGAGCTGTTTGAACTTTCTCAAAGCCGTTTCAAACCGGATTATGAAGCCAGCCTGTTTGAAGCTTTGTCTGAAACCGACGGCACTTCACTCCATACGCACTTTCAACGTTTGCAAAGCTGGATGCGTCGTGTCGACACAATGCCGGTCTATGAATTTTTTGGGCAAGTTTTGGGTGCAGATGGTGGTCGCAAACAATTTTTGGCACGGCTTGGCCCTGAAGTGGAAGAAGTGCTGGATGCCTTTTTGGCGATGGCTTTGGAACATGAAAGATCAGGCCTTCCTGGAATGCAGAGCTTTTTGGAAGCGCTCCTGCAAGAAGAGCCCATAATCAAACGTGAGCAAGATCAGGTGCCCAATGAAGTGCGTGTCATGACAGTTCACGCTTCCAAGGGTTTGGAAGCGCCGATTGTGTTTTTGGTTGATAAGGGCAGTCCAGCTTTTCAATCCGGCCATGCTCCTGCAATTTACCAATGGGGTGAGGACAACACGTCCGATCCTGCTTCAAACGGATTGCTTTGGGTTTCCAACATAAAGCAGCACAGCAATGAAACTTTGCGCAGTTTGAATCAGGCGAAACAGCAAGCTGAAGATGAATATTTGCGCCTTCTCTATGTGGGTATGACACGGGCAAAAGACAGGTTGATCGTTTGCGGCTACCAAGGGAAGAAAGGTTTACAAGATCCCAATTGGCACACAATTGTCAGCAATGCGCTGGAACCTGAAGCAACAGTTTTGCATGACGAATCCGGCGAAGAGATTGGAATGCGCTGGCACAGCCCTAACCGCGCTGAGCCTCGTCCCGTTCATCACAAGGATGAAGCACCTTTGGAAATAGTGCCACCCACTTCATTGCCCGGATGGATTGGGCATAAGTTGCCGACAGAAAAAGCTTTGCCGCGTCCGCTGAGCCCTTCTGGTGCACAAACCTTGATTGATGAACGTATGGCAAACGAAAGCGACATTGTCTCTCTGCTTGAAACAACATCTGCAGCAAGCGATGGTCTGACGCCAGCAAAGCGTGGCACTCTGGTTCATCGACTGTTGCAGGTTTTGCCAGATGTTCCGCTGCCTGAAAGGCGCGAAGTCGCTGTGTCTTACCTGAAGCGCAATGCAGCCTCTGCATCTCAATCGGTTCGTGATGCGCTTTTGAAGCAAACATTTGACGTTTTGGACGATCCAGATTTGAGCCAATGGTTTGACCCAGCGATCAGTCGTGCGGAAGTGCCAGTGATGGGAAAAATTGAACTGGCATCGGGTTTGAGGTCTGTTTCAGGCACGATTGACCGACTGGTGGTGAGTGATGAACGCGTCGTGTTGCTGGACTATAAAACCAGCGCGTTTGTGCCACAAAGTTTGGAGCAAGTTTCAAAAGACTACATCACTCAAATGGCGCTTTATCGTCATTTGGTGCATCTCATTTATCCTGACAAGTTTATAGATACGGTTATCATCTGGACGCAGGCTTCACACGGCCCAATGATAATGCATCTGCCATCTGAAGCTCTGGATCAAGCATATTGCGAGATCGCAGCACTGTGATCATAAAACTCTCCATCTGCTCCTTGACCCCGCCTATTGGCCTCCCTACCTTCTGGCCAACGAAACTCAAGCCCGCAGCGATTCTAAACGGCGAGGCAATAGGAGAACCTTTTCATGGCAACAGTGAAAATTGATACGAGCAATTTTGAGAGCGACGTCCTAAATTCTGACATACCAGTGGTTGTGGATTTTTGGGCTGAATGGTGTGGCCCGTGCAAGGCGATTGGCCCAAGCCTGGAAGAAATTTCAGATGAGATGGCGGGAAAAGTCACCATCGCCAAAGTCAACATGGATGAGAATCCTGAACTTGCGTCCAAATACGGTGTGCGTTCAATCCCCACTTTGTTGATGTTCAAAGGTGGCGAACCCGTTGCTATTCAAGTGGGGGCAGCGCCAAAGAATAAGCTTTCTGACTGGATTTCCAGCGAAGCATAACTTCAAAACTTTGAAGTTTGAAAACACCCGTTTGTTTCAAGCGGGTGTTTTTTTGTGTCCTTTAGTGTAGCAAGATTACAAATCGACAATTCGCGCATCCAGACAGCTATGACCGACACTTCCAAAAAAGCCACAGCAAACGAAGAATCCGTATCTGGCGACGTGCAGGCACGACTGCTTTCAGAAGCTTTGCCATATATGCAAACCTATGAAGGCAAAACGGTTGTCATCAAATATGGCGGTCATGCCATGGGCGATGCAGCGCTGGGCCAAGCATTTGCGCGTGATGTGGCTTTGTTGCGCCAGTCGGGTGTGGAGCCAATTGTGGTTCATGGCGGCGGCCCTCAAATTGGTGCAATGCTGGAACGCATGGGCATCAAAAGCGAATTCAAAGGTGGAATGCGCATCACCGACAAAGCCACGGTGGAGATCGTGGAAATGGTGCTGGCGGGTTCCATCAACAAAGGCATA
Source organism: uncultured Rhizobiaceae group bacterium (assembly GCA_937958815.1). GTDB lineage: Bacteria > Pseudomonadota > Alphaproteobacteria > Rhizobiales > Rhizobiaceae > Pseudahrensia. Next base: position 80,199 of record CALGMR010000012.1, read on the forward strand.
GTCGCTGACTTCAACGCGCAAGGGGCGCGTGCCATTGGCTTGTGCGGAAAAGATGGCAACATGGTGCAGGCCGTTAAAATGCGTCGCCGCCATCGTGATCCTGACAGCAATATTGAGGAAATCATCGACCTTGGGTTTGTGGGAGAACCGGATGCTGTTGATGTTGAAGTTCTGCACATGGTGGCAGATTCCGGTCTTATCCCTGTGGTCGCTCCCGTGGCTTTTGGCAAAGATGGTGAAACCTACAACGTCAATGCCGATACGTTTGCTGGCGCAGTGGCTGGTGCCATTCACGCAGACAGACTGTTGTTCTTGACCGATGTTCCAGGGGTGTTGAACAAGAACGGTGAGTTGATCAAAAAGCTCTCCCGCAAAGAGGCTACGGCGCTGATCAAGGATGGTACAATTTCAGGTGGCATGATCCCGAAAGTCGAGACCTGTTTAGCGGCTCTCGACCAGGGTGTTGAAGCCGTTGTGATCGTGAATGGCAAAGTTCCCCATGCTGTTTTGCTGGAGCTCTTTACCGAGCATGGCGCTGGCACAATGATTGTAAATTGATGAAATTCACTCAACAACAACTCGCGGCGTCATTCAGTTCAGTAACTGAATGGGTCTTCGATCTCGACAACACACTTTATCCACGCCACTGCGATTTGTTTGCTCAAATTGATTGGAAGATGACGGACTATGTGGCTGATTTGTTGGACATACCCAAAGAAGAAGCGCGCACACATCAAAAGCGCATGTACAAACAATATGGCACCACGTTGCGCGGCTTGATGGTTGAGCACGCAATCGACCCCGATGATTTCTTACACAAAGTGCACGACATTGATTATTCGCCCGTTGACCCAAACCCGAGACTGGGTGAGTTGATTGCCGCCCTGCCTGGTCGGAAGCACATTTTCACCAATGGTGATGTTCCACACGCAAAGCGCACAACTGACCGTTTGGGCATCACCGACCAGTTCGACAAAGTGTTCGATATTGTTGCATCAGATCTTGTTCCAAAGCCTGCTGAAGCGCCTTATCAAAAATTCTTGGCCGAGCATGGGGTTGATCCTAAATCTGCAGCAATGTTTGAAGACATGCCGCGCAATCTGGATGTGCCGTCTAAATTTGGTATGCGCACAGTGCTGATTGTCCCTGCACAAGGGTCTGAGCACAGTGCTGAAGATTGGGAACACGCGGTCACTGATGATGCAGCTATTGAATTTGCAACAGATCACCTAGATGATTTTTTGGCAGATGTTTTGGACGCGCTTCAATAACCGTCACCTTTAACTGCGCTGCCACCGTGCAAAGCTGACAAAAGATCGTCCAAAACGCTCGACGCACCAAAACGAAACGTTTCGCTGTTGGCCCATTGTGAGCCCATAATTCGATCCGCAATAGCCAAATATTCTGCAGTGTCTTCAGTTGATTTTATTCCACCGGCAGGTTTGAAACCCACATTTTTTCCGCTGTCGGCAATCGCTTGAATCATGATTTCTGCAAACGCGGGCGTCGCGTTGACAGGGACTTTGCCTGTCGACGTCTTGATGAAATCTGCGCCAGCCTCAATTGCCATATCACTGGCTTTGCGTATGATTTGAGGGTCGCTCAATTCACCTGCTTCGATAATCACTTTCAACAAAGCTTTTTGAGACGAGACTTTGCGCACTGCCTCGAGCATGTCATTGACATCATCGTGCTGCCCCGCCTTTAGAGCCTGATAAGGCATGACAAGATCAATCTCATCAGCGCCGTCCGCAATTGCTGTCGCGGTTTCAACCACGGTCATGTCGACGCTTTGGTTGCCACCCGGAAAATTGACCACCGTGGCAATGGGAATGCCACTGCGCGCGAGAAGTTTATGCGCATAGGCAACAAAACGGGGCCAAATGCAGACAGCACCAACGGGCCCAAACTCAGTTTGAGCACGTGCGCATAGCGTCTCTATAGAGCCGTGATTGCAGTTTTCAGAGAGGTCCGTGAGATCGACCATGGGCAAGGCACGTTCTGCGGCCTGCTTGCGCGCTTCAGGAGACATCAAAACCCTCTTTCATAGTAGATTCAATCAACTTGCCGAGCACTTCTCCACCTTTGGGAGCCATCTCTTTGGTTTCCGTATGAGACAGCTCGTCGCCCGTAATGCCAGCTCCAAAATTTGTAATCACGGAAAACGCAGCAACTTCTAGGTCAAGAAAGCGAGCAAGAATGACTTCTGGCACGGTGGACATGCCAACCGCGTCAGCTCCCATACGTTTGGCCATTTTAATTTCGGCTGGCGTTTCAAATGATGGGCCGGAAAACCACATATAAACGCCCCGATGAATTTCGATATTATTGTCTGCTGCAACCCGACGAAACACTTTGCGCATCGGTTTATCATAGGCTGTTGTCATACCAACGAAACGGTCGTCAGTCGGTTCACCGAAGAGAGGGTTTGTCCCTGAAAAGTTGATGTGATCTTTAATCTGCATCACGGAACCGGGCGCCAATTTCTTATTCACTGATCCGGCAGAATTGGTGAGAATAAGACGTTTGACGCCTGCAGCTTTGAGTGCTTCCAAAGGTGCACGCATGGCGGCTGCATCGCCGTGTTCATAATAGTGAGCACGGCCTGACAAAACGATCACGTTGTGTCCAGAAATTCTTCCAGCGATCAATTCTCCCGCATGGCCAGAAACACCACTTGCGGGGAAACCATCAAGGTCTTCATAAGAAAACCGTTGTGGTTTTTTGATGCGATCCACCAGAGACCCCAAACCAGAGCCAAGCACGAGTGCAGTTTCGGCGACAAACCCATCAAGAGCTTTTGTCAATACGGTCATGTGTGATCATCCAAATCAAAACTTTTCGGCAGCAAATCTTCGATTGCAACAGTTTCCACAACACCATTTGCATCGCACAGATGAACAGGAGTGGAGGCGCTTGCAAATTCTGAAATGCGCTGACGACATCCACCGCAAGGCGTAATTTTGTCCATCTTCTCGGCCAAAACGAGGATTTCAGAAATTTCAGTGTCTCCGGCAACAACCATTTGGCTGATTGCAGACGTCTCGGCACACCACCCTTCGGGGTACGAAGCGTTTTCAATATTGCAACCAGCATAAATGGCACCAGATTTCGCGCGGATTGCTGCACCAACAGGAAATTTGGAATATGGCGAATGGCTGTGAGCCATAGCCGCTTTTGCACTTTCAAAGAGGTCTTGCTGGGTCATATTCATTCTTTCGTGAAAACACGAGGGAGAGCAAACTACTGCAAAGTGCCAGAGGCGGGCTCTGCCATCAAAGCATCGCTGCTCACAACTTTTGCATATTCTCCATCAAGGATCGCCAAGGTCAATGCATGAACGTCATCGGGCGACCATTTCTTTCCCTTGGCATCAATTCGTTCAACACTGGCTGTGCAATCAGATGCGAGATAAACCATGAAGCCCAAATTTCCAGCCATGCGTACGGTGGACTCCACCGAGTTTTCCAACAGAACACCACAGACAACCAGATCGGATGTTTGATATTCCTCAAGCACTTGCATTAGATCTGTGCCGATGAATGCGTTGTTGGTGCGTTTTTCCACCACAGGTTCATGCTCCAATGGCGCTACGATTGATTTGAATTCATTGCCCGGCTGTTCTGGTGCATAGGGAGAATTTGGATCCATGCTGTCATGGCGAATGTGGACGATTGGATTGCCGAGTTCACGCCAGTGAGACAGTAATTTTGCACAATTTGCTTCCACGTCTGGTTGGCCGCGCGTGCCCCAAACAGGGTCGTCAATTGCGTTTTGAATGTCGATAAGGACAAGTATGGCACTCATGTTTTTTCTTCCAATTTCAGTTGTCCAGAGTCGGCATCACCTGTGAAAAACGGGTTATACGCAATTTCCCAATAGTGACCGTCAAGATCGGCAAAATATCCTGAATATCCACCCCAGAAAACCTTTTTGGGTTCTTTGGTGGATGTTGCGTCGCATTTAATTGCATGGGCAAAAAAGCGATCGACGTCTTCTTCACTGGGGAGATTGAGAGCGAGCGAAGACCCGCGAAATCCTGAGGGGGAATCTTCCACCCCAATATCTTCTGCAAGGGCTGCCCGACCATATAAACCCAACACAATGCTGTGCCCCTGAAAAAAGGTGACGCTCTCCTGGCTTGCAGATGTGTTGGCCCACCCCAGATTCTTATAAAATTCTGTGGAGGCTGCCAGGTCGTTCACGCCCAATGTAACGATTGAAATATTCGCAACAGGTAGAGACATAATTTTATTCCAATCGCGTGAGAGTAATTTGTATGAAGATGAATCTTGAACGCGCGGCTAGGAACGCCAATTGTCTTCTTCCCACATGCGTGTCAGTGCAGCACGATAATCTGGCCATTGATAGTCCAGACCCAACTCTGACTTTGATTTTGCATTGGAAACACGTTTGTTCTCACCATAAAAACTGCGAGCCATAGGGGAGAGATCTGCCGTCTCAAAATCGATTTCTGGGGGCGGGGTTTTTCCCATCAACTCATGGGTAAACTTCACCACCTCTTGCGGCGGCGCTGGTTCGTTGTCCGTGATGTTATATGCACCTGACACTTTGCGCGTCGCTGCCAAGTTCAGTGCTGTTGCAATGTCGCCCACATGAATACGGTTGAACACTTGGTTTTTCTTGACCAGACGTCTGGCTTTCCCTTTCTCGGCAGTCAGCAATGCGTTTCTGCCTGGCCCATATATTCCAGACAGACGAAAGACACCGACGGGAAGTTTTTGTGCTTCACCAATCGACAGCCATTCAGCCTCAGCACGCACTCTTTGTCGTGAGCGTTCTGAAGCAGGTGCAACGGAAGTGCTTTCATCAATCCAAGCGCCGTCATGATTTCCGTAGACGCCCACAGTGGAAAGATACCCAACCCATTGTAATTTTGGTGCCAGCGTTTTTAGGTCTTGATCTTGGAAACTGCGCAAAACGGGGTCAACAATTTCATCAGGTTGGTCAGTATTTTCCTGACGTGCGGGAGCTATGGAAATGATAAGATGCGTCGTATCAACCAACGCATTGCGAACATCTTCATTCAAATTTGTGCCGTCAAATGCAACTGGTGTGATACCCAAATGTTGCAGAGAGGAAAACTTATCCTCTGATCGAGTTGTGCCCCAAACGTCATGTCCGCTTTCGATGAGATTGCGCCCAATTTCTTTTCCAGAAAACCCAGCTCCAAATATGCCCACTTTCATCAAGTTTGCCCTTTCAATTCAATCAATGCCCAACGGGCAGCTTCCGCGACAACTTCATCTTTTTCTTGTGCCAAGTCTTCTACGATAGGAACCAATTTACTTTGATTGGAATTGCCTGAGGCGATGAGACAATTTCGGATGAAACGGTTGCGGCCGATGCGTTTTACGGGGGAGCCAGAAAAGCGATTTCGAAATGCAGTGTCATCCAGTTGCAGGAAGTCGATCAATTGATTGGAAGCTTTCACCTTCGGTGTTGCGAGTTTTGCCTCTTGAGTTGTTTTAGCAAATTTGTTCCACGGACAAATTGCCAGACAATCATCGCAGCCATATATGCGGTTGCCCATGGGCTTGCGAAACTCATGATCAATCGGTCCCGCATGTTCGATTGTGAGGTAGGATATGCATCGACGCGCGTCCAATTTATAAGGCGCGGGAAAAGCACCGGTGGGACAAATATCAAGACAGTTTGAGCAGGATCCGCAGTGATCGGACTCCGCTCTGTCGGGTTCAATCTTCAACGTGGTGAAGATAGAGCCGAGAAAGAGCCAAGACCCAAAGTCCTGGGATACAAGATTTGTGTGTTTGCCCTGCCAACCCAAGCCAGCCTGTTGCGACAAAGGTTTTTCCATCACTGGTGCGGTATCTACGAACACTTTCAATTCTGCAGAAGCCCCCAGTTCCTTTGCCAGTGAAATCAACTTGGACGAGAGGGTTTTGAGTTTTCCTTTGATCAGATCGTGATAATCACGATGCCGCGCGTAAACAGAAATAGCCCCCTCATTGCGCTTTTCAAGTTGCGGCAGAGGATTTGTTTCGGGTCCATAATTCATCGCGAGCGTAATGACTGAGCGAACATCGGGCCACAGGATTTTGGGATCACTGCGGCGCGCCTCGGTTTCTGCCAACCAGGCCATACTTCCATGATATTTGTTGTCGAGAAATTCGCGCAGTTGTTTTGGAGCGTTGGGAATGGAGTCAGGGTGGGTGAAGCCCACGCTGTCAAAGCCGAGCTCAGCAGCTTCTTGGCGAACAAAGGCTTTGATTTTAGCGCTGCTGCTCAAAAGTCCAGATCGACATAGTGCGAAACAGGCGGCATGCCACGCAGGCGGTCAGCCAACAAAGGACGGAAAGCAGGGCGCGATTTCATGCGCGCATACCAGTCCTTCAAATCAGCGTCTTCTGACCAGTCAATTTCGCCAAGGTAATCAAGAAGCGAAAGTGATGAGGCAACAGCCAGGTCAGCATTCGTCATGCGGTCGCCTGCCATCCAGTCGCGGGTTTGCGCCAGCCAGCCGAAATATTTCAAATGATATTTGATGTTCGTGCGTGCAGCACGCAGCGCCTGACTGTCCGGTGCACCACCGCCAGCGGAAGACGGCATTTGTCGTTTGGTCACCCGTTCATGGACGATGTAACGAACGACTTCGTTTTCGAACTTCATCAAAGCCCAATCAACCAAGCGGCGCATCTCAGCGCGTCCCAATGGGTCTTCAGGGTAAACACGTTTATCGCGTTTCAGCACGCCACGGGTTTCGTCCAGATATTCACAAATCGTGTGAGCGCCAACAACAACATTTCCACTGTCGACCAAAACTGGAAGCGTTCCTGCTGGGTTCATTTGCAAAAACTCTTCCCGACGCTCCCAAGTTTGCTCCTCCTGAAATGTCACGTCGGTCTCATATTCGGTTAAAAGCAACCGAACAGTGCGCGAGCCAGCAGACATTGTGTTGTGAAACAGCGTGATCATGAGCAGTTTAAAGTCCTGTTAAACGCGATAGTGCATATGTTTGAACATGCTGCAATCACTTCTATAGGTTGCCAAGGAAATTGCGGCAAGTGAACCGAAGAATTGATTGAGAGAAGTTTATGAGCATTGAGCAAATTCTAGTGCTTGCCATTGTACAAGGTTTAACAGAGTTCTTGCCTGTTTCGTCTTCTGGCCATTTGATTCTGATTCCTGCTTTCACAGGATGGCAAGACCAAGGCATTGTGACCGATGTCATGGTTCATGTGGGTTCGCTCTTTGCGGTCATCGTCTATTTTTGGCGGGATGTTTTGAGCATTCTCGGGGGGTGCAAAGATGTGGCGCAGGGCAAGATCACCCAACGCTCACGTTTGGCCACCTATATTGCGTTTGCAACAGTTCCCGCTTTGGCATTTGGCGCATTGCTTAAATTCAGCGGTGCTTCAGACATGATTCGCGGCGTGGAAGTTGTGGCTTATGGCGCAATTTTCTTCGGTATCATTATGTATGTGGCAGATCGATACGGCCCTCGCGTGAAGAAGATGGAAGACATCACATTCATGCCAGCCATGATGATTGGCTTGGCACAGGCAGTCGCTCTTATTCCAGGAACCAGCCGTTCTGGCATCACCATGACTGCTGCCCGCTTTATGGGATTCGAACGTGGCGAAGCTGCGCGGTTCTCTTTTCTGCTTGGCATCCCAGCAATTTCAGCAGCGGGTTTGTTCACGGCGCTGGAAGCTTTTCAAGAAGGCGGCGGCGTTCCCGCAGATGCGCTTTGGGCAGCTTTCTTCACTTTCTTTGCAGCACTTGCAGCGATTGCTTTGTTGATGGCGATTGTCAAGCGCACATCGTTTTTGGTCTTCGTGATCTACCGCATCGGGCTCGGTATGTTGTTGCTTGCAATGATCTATGATTGGTTCCCTGGCGTTCTGCCAAGCGTTTAAACATATCCATCTTCAATCAATGATGGGAGGCCGCCCCGTTGCAACAGCGGTGACCGTGGCTTCTACCAATGTGTCACGAGATTCCAACGTGGCGCGCTTTTCACCTGTTGAAATTGAAATTTCAAACTCATGGGCGCCAGCCTCTTGCACCAATTCAGTTGCACGCAATATTGCAAATTCTTCGGCGTTCTTCAGGGCTGCCGTTTCTTCTGCAAACGGATTTTCCAGCCCTGTCACGTGAAAGCGCCCTTCTGCAGGTTGCGAAATGGTCACGTCGAAACGAATTGAAATTTGACCAACCACGGCGCCAATCGCATTGGCTACATCAGCGTGTTCGGGAACAATTGCTGTTGTGTTCAGCAGATCGGCGGCTTTTGGGTGGTATTGATGTGCCGAAGCACCCAGCCCGATTAACGGGCGATCCAATTTCATATCAAGGGACACCATTTCAGACTTTGTAGATTTTGAAGCCCGCTGATCCAGAACGTCTTGCACCAGCTCGTGTTGCAAAAGGTCAGCTCCATTGCGGCCTTCAATTTCAAACGCTGTTTGCAAAACAATCTCTGCCGAACGCCGTTGCACACGTTCGATGATCCGTTCTGCAAGTTTTAGCGGGTCATCCATGAAAGCGTTGCCGGACCCGTCGCGTCGTCGCGCAAACAATTGAAGAGCTTTCAGTGCTGCAGTTTTGTCCCAAATGTCATGATGGTTGAGGGCATGCATGGCGTCACTTGGTGTAAGACCCGCGACCAACACCAATCCGCGACCGACCAATTTGTTCAAAGATGCCGCTTCGCTGGTGTTTTGCAGAAAGCCCTCAAGTGGTTGTGGCACGTCACTCAATCGTTCAAACAATTTGGATTCATTGGCAGATAGTCCTGCTGCAGATTCAGATCCTGATAGCATGGCGAACCGTCCGTCGTGGCGTCCATTGAGTACGCTTTTCAGTTGTTGATCCAATGCGGCATGGATAGGTTCACCAAATTGTTTTGCAATGAGACTGATGGGTGCAAGACGCTTAGGGCCAAGAGAAATTTCGGGCCGCAACGCTGGTCCATCAAGACCAACTTCTGAATCTCCGCCCAGACCAAAAGTGTGCATGGCAACGGCTTCCACCATCGTGCGAAAACCGCCCACCATAGCACCGTCTGGATCGAGTTTTGGGCGACCATCTTCCAATATGGCAATATCTGATGTGGTGCCGCCAATATCGTTCACAAACGCTTTTTCGGCACCAGTCAAATATCGCGCGCCCACCAAACTGGCCGCTGGGCCAGACAGGATGGTTTCAATGGGGCGGCGCTTGGCAAATTCAGCGCTTACCAATGCCCCGTCGCCGCGCACCACCATAACTGGCGCTGCGATGTTGTGCGCAGCAAGCATTTTATGGGTGGCCTCAATCAAGCGCGTGATCATGGGAACCAGCCTGGCGTTAAGCACAGTGGTCAATGCACGTTTGGGTCCATTTAAACGCGCAGACAATTCATGGCTACAAGTGACAGCCTTTCCCGTTTTGGCGAATATATAGTCGCGTACGGTGATTTCATGTTCTGGATTTCGAACGGCAAAATATCCAGCCACGGCAAAACCCGTGACACTGTCTCTCAAATCTTCGATCTGGTTTTCCAGTTCGGACAAGTCCAGAGGTTTGGCTTGCGCGCCATGGGTGGTGTGGCCTCCAGGAAGCATGATAACCGGATCTTGGCCCAGTGCATCGGCAAGGCCAGCTTTTTCCAGGTCTTTGCGGTCAAACCCAATGGCGATGAGGGCTACTCGCCCGCCTTGCCCTTCAACCAAAGCATTGGTGGCGAGTGTTGTGGAAACAGATACGAGCTTGATGTCTTCGGGCTGACAATTGGATTCTCTTATGGCCGCTTCTGCTGCGCCTGCGATACCAATCGATAAGTCATGGCGTGTGGTGAGGCTTTTGGCTTTCGCAACCAATTCTTGTTGTCCATTTTGGGCAGAATTGTCGAGCAAGGCGGCATCTGTAAATGTGCCACCTGTATCAATACCTAGAAGAAGAGCCATAAATGGCGGACCCCATCTGCAAAACGAATTGAGTCTATGTTGCGTTTTTAAAGCTCAATGCCAAGAGCAGAAATGCGTTCGTTCAATTTTTAAACGAGCGTCACTTTGTTCGTTAGGTTCGCCAGCTCTGGAGCGATGGGCGGAGATTCAAGTTTACTTTGGCCCAGTTTTTCTTCCCAAGCCAAGGCATGACGCACAATTGAGTCCAGTTCGGTATATTGAGGTTGCCATTTCAATCGGCTGGTCATGCGTGAGGCGTCGGCAACAATAGCGGGAATATCGCCCGCGCGTCGATCCATGAAACGAACATTGAAGTCATTTCCTGAAACGCGTTTGACAGCTTCAACAACATCCAGCACCGATGCGCCTTTGCTGTAACCTGCATTACAAGTGAATTTGCGACCACCATTGCGCAAAAATTGCAGCGCCACATAGTGGGCATTTGCAAGGTCAGACACGTGAATAAAATCACGTATAGCACTGCCATCTGGCGTGCTGTAATCGGTCCCGTAAACATCGAAATGTTCGCGTTTTCCAGTTGCAGCTTCACAAGCCAGTTTCATCACATGGGTTGCACCGAGGGTTGAAAGGCCTGTGCGGCCTGCAGGGTCAGCGCCAGCAACATTGAAATAGCGCAACATGACATATCGCATTCCATGGGCGGTTGCCACATCACGGATCATGCTTTCGCTCATGAGCTTTGACATGCCATAAGGCGAAGAAGGCACAAGAGGTGCAATTTCATCAACTGGCTTCAATGTGCTTGGTGCTTCATAAACGGCAGCCGTTGATGAAAATATGAATTGTTCAATGCCACATCGCACTGCTGTTTCCAGCAAAGTGCGGGTGCGGCATGTGTTGTTCTCATAATATTTCAGCGGTTTCTCGAGAGACTCTGGAACGACTACAGAGCCGGCGAAGTGCACGATTGTATCGATTTTGTGGTCGCGAATTGATTTCTCTACCAGAGCGCGGTCGCCAATGTCGCCGATTACAAGTTTGGCTTTTGGTGCAACAGCCCATTCAAAACCCGTCACAAGATTGTCCAACACCACAACGTCTTCGCCGTGATCCACACATTCCCAAACCATATGACTGCCGATATATCCGGCGCCGCCTGTAATCAGAACACTCATGGGACCGTCCACTTTCCCAGTTGAAAATTTCCTCCATTGTGACGGACAAAGAGTTCCACAAGGTTAAGGTGTCAAAAGACTTTCAATTGAGGTTAACGAATCTGCTTCATGGGGTGGTTTGTCCCAGCGCAAACGCGAAATTCGTGGAAAGCGCATGGCAACACCAGACTTATGTCGTTTGGAACGTTGTATGCCTTCAAACGCAATTTCCAACACAAGGCCAAAGTCTCTTTGCGCTTTCACGGAGCGCACTGGCCCAAAGCGTTCAACCGTGTTGTCGCGTACAAACTTGTCGATCTGTTTCAACTCTTCATCGGTGAAACCAAAATAGGCCTTGCCCACAGGCACCAGTGCGTCGTCCTCTGTCCAGACCCCAAACGTGTAGTCAGAATAATAACTGGATCGTTTGCCGTGGCCGCGCTGGGCATACATCAGCACAGCGTCAATAAGCATAGGATCTTTTTTCCACTTGAACCACGGCCCTTTGGGCCGGCCGGGCACGTAGATCGAATCCCACCGTTTGATCATCACACCCTCGATCACAGGATGCGGCAGGTTTTCACGCAATTGGGCAAGATCGTCCCAATTGGTTAAGGGAATAAGGGGGGAGATGTCAAATCGAGTGGGATCAAGCCTCTTGGCAAATGCTTCCAGTTGTCCGCGGCGCATTTCAAAACTTTGATCACGCAGATTGGTGGTTTCATCGGCCAGCAAATCGTAGGTGCGAACAACGACTGGATGGGTGACCAACAATTTTTTGGATACGGTTTTGCGGTTTAATCTTTGCTGCAAGTCGCTGAAAGAACCTATCTCGATCTCGCCAGTGTTATTCGGGCGACCCACCAAAAGCTCTCCGTCCAATGATCCTTCAAAATCCATAGCCTCTACGAGATCAGGAAACGAACGGCTGATATCGTCGCCTGTGCGAGAATATATTCGTCTCGTCCCACCTTCAGATGTGACTTGAACGCGAATTCCGTCCCACTTCCATTCGGCAGCGTAATGATCAGGATCAAGTTTGCGCATGTCACTATCTGCAAGGGCGTTGGCCAACATCGCAGGCCTGAAGGGGGCTGCAGCAAGATGACTGGGTTTATCAGCTTTGCCTTCCAACCACGCAAATAAATCTTCATAGGGAATTTCCAGCCCGTGCCAGAGCTCTTCAATTTCAATTATGTCGATCTTAATATATCGTTTGCCAAATTCGCTTAGCGCTTGTTTGGCAAGCCTTGCCGAAACGCCAATGCGCATTCCTCCAGTCACTAGTTTCAACAAGGCGTATCGGCCAGAGGCATCCAATTGATCAAGCCAGTTCGAAACTTGACCCATGGCCTCGGTTTTACCGAGCGTGTTCAGCGTTTCGACAATCTGTGTGAGTGAAAGATCGGCTGCAGATTTATCAGATGCTGGCTGCACGTCATGGCCTTGTCCTGCAGTGCGCTGTTCACTGTCCCAAACAAGCGCAATTGTCTCTGCCAAGTCGCCCACATAATCGTAAGAGAGTTTGAACAGAACTTCATCCATGCGCTCGTTCATCAAACCGCGCAGCATGGCGGGTTTTACACTTGCCACATCCAAGTCACGAGTGATTGCAGCAAGTGCGTAGCCTCGGTCGGGATCGGGCGTTCGCGCAAAATAGTCGACCAGGAGTCGGATTTTCCCATTGCGAGAAGGTGTGAGTACAAGCCGATCAAGAAGGTGGGCGAAACTCTCCATCACTCGCTCTCGTCTTCATAGCCAACCAGATGAAGAGGGCGTGCTTTTATTTGATTCAATTCGCACCACCGCACCAAAGCGTCATCGCGTCCATGGGTTACCCAAACTTCTCTGGGTTTAATTTCCAAAATTGTGTCGAGCAATTCATCCCAATCGCAATGGTCAGATAAGATGAGAGGCAATTCCACACCGCGTTGTCTTGCGCGTTGGCGCACTTGCATCCAACCAGAAGCAAAACAAATGATGGGATCTGGAAAGCGCCGCGCCCATTTATCGGTAAATGCAGATGGCGGGCCCATAACTATTGAACCAGCAAAATCGCCTTTTTCACCTTTGGCAAGTGTTGCAGATGAGAGTGGCCCAAGCTCGACACCTTGCGTTTCATAATAGTCGCAGAGTTTCTTCAGTGCACCGTGTATGAAAATGGTTTTGTTGTGCCCAGCTTCGCGAATAAGCGAGATGAGGCGCTGTGCTTTGCCTAAAGCATAAACACCCACCAGATGAGCGCTTTCGGGAAACTGTTGCACCGAGGACAACAGTTTTTGAATTTCACCGACGTCGTCAGGATGACGAAACACAGGCAATGCAAATGTCGCTTCTGTGATGAACACATCGCAGGGTACGGGCTCGAATGACAGGCATGATGGGTCGCGACGGCGTTTGTAGTCACCAGATGCCACAATGCGCAGGCCTTGATGTTCCACCAAGATTTGTGCCGATCCCAACACATGGCCTGCTGGCCAAAACCCGATCGTCACGCCGTTTAGAACAAACGTTTCACGCAGGTTTGCAACATGGCGCTCACTGCAAAATTCTTCTCCATAGCGGATCGCCATAATGTCCAGCGTCTGCTCAGTGGCCCACACACTGTGATGACCAGATCGCGCATGGTCTGCGTGGCCATGGGTAATGAGTGCACGATCAACAGGCTGGACCGGATCGATATAGAAGTCGCTAACAGGGCAATACAGGCCTTTGGGTGTGGGATGAAGAAGTTGATCAGGGCGCATAGGTTAGTTTAACAGAACGAACGAAAAATGGTTCCCTAATTCTCCGCTCTCGCAGTCGTATAGAATGTGCAGAGATGATTGAGAAAACATGTTTCACATTTGGGCGCTCTGGATGCACAGACTGTCTTTCCAAACTGAAGTAACCAAAAGTGCCCATCCCGCAACGCCCAATCAGGTGAACGGTCTTCTAAATTTTGGGCGGTTTGAGCTTCTGTTTTTCCTCGTGCCAGACCTGTGCGATTGGCAACGCGATGAACGTGCGTGTCAACGGCAATTACGTCTTCACCAAATGTGAAACTCATAACAATGTCTGCGCATTTGCGGCCAATGCCCGGAAGTTTCATCAATCCCTCGCGATTTGACGGTACAACGCCGCCACATTCATCAAGCAAATATCGGCACATCTTTTTCAGATTTCGTGTTTTCATATTGTACAAACCGGCGGGCTTAATCGCGGCGGCAATCGTTTCATCTTCCACCATCAAGATTGCTTGCGGTGTTTCCGCCAAAGCAAACAAGGCCTGTGAGGCCTTGGCTGTATTCTCATCGCGGCTTTGTGCTGACAACATGCAAGATACACAGGAACGAAAGGGATCAGGTTGATCTTTTGGCCCTTTGGCTGTTGGTGTTCGCCCGGGCATGTGCGCTTCGAGCAAGCGATAAGCTTTTTCCACGTCGGCCGGTGACAACAATTTATCTGCAAAAGTGGCATTCTTGCTTTGGCTCATGGTTCAGGCTTTCATATTCAAGCAGCGTTTGTTCCTGCCTCCCAACCCAACATGGCGCGTTTTCGTGTCAGCCCCCAATGGTAACCTGTAAGTTTGCCGCTTTTACCTATGACACGATGACACGGCACAACAAACGAGATCGGGTTGCGTCCCACAGCAGCGCCAACGGCGCGAGATGCTTTTGGGTTGCCCAAATGATTGGCAAGGTCTGAATATGTGGTTGCTTGGCCCACCGGAATTTTCAACAAACCTTCCCAAACACGAATTTGAAAATCCGTTCCAATCAAGACAACGCGCAGGGGTTCATCTTGCTGCCAGCGTTGCGGGTTGAAGACACGCGTTGTGTAAGGCGCGGTAAACGGCTCATCTTCTACATAAGTCGCTCTTGGCCAACGTTTCATCATATCAGCCAAAGCATGTTCGCGGCTGAAGTTTTCCATTTCACCATCGTGGCGTCCAAGGCTTGGACGATCTTCAGTGTCGGCGAAAGCCAAGCCGGCCAATCCGCGATTCGTCGCCATCACCAGGGCCAAGCCAAACGGACAGGGATGGAAACCATACCGGATCGTGACCCCTTCACCGCCCGTTTTGTAAACACCAGGCGACATGGCCTCATGGGTGACAAAAAGATCGTGCAACCGCGCAGGGCTGGATAGACCGAGTTCCAGAGACGCATCCAAAATGGGCAAACCTTCGCCCAGCATCCGCTTGGCGTGGTCCAAAGTCACTGCCTGTAAAAAAGCCTTTGGCGACAAACCTGCCCAACGGGTGAATGTCTTTTGCAAACGGGTTTGTTCCATGCCTGTGAGTCGCGCGAGATCGTCCAGCTCCGGTTGGCCCTGCCAGTTTTCGGTAATGTGCTCCAAAACCAATCTCACGGTTTCATAATCCGTGTGCGCTTCAGTAAAATCAGCTGAAGGTTTTAAGTTGGTCGCCAACATGGGAATACTCCTGTTCCATTGACATCATTTGACAACAGACCAGCAGGGGAAGCCACCCGAAACTTGCACATGTTATGTTATCTTTTGGCGCGGGAAAGAGCGTTCGAAAATGCGTGAGCAAAAGTTTCCCGATCCACAGGATTGAGAAAATAACCCAATTCCACTTCACGGCTACGATTGGCCAAACGCATTTTGGTGATGCCAATTTCCTCATGGCGGTCGACTTCAAAACGCGTGCCGAACTGTGGAAACTCAAATTCTGATTTACGGCCCTTGGCTGTTACTTTTCGAAGCAACACATGTTGGCGTGATACTTCTACATCTTCATAGGCTTTGGCTGCACGATAATTTACCTTGAAGGCCCAAAAGATAATTAGAAAATCCAGCCCCATGAAACCAAGCACTGGCCACAAACCGAGGGAAAAGAACACCAATCCCACGGTGAGACAAACCGCGCCAATCGCAACCATCAGCCACTTAAACCCTTCCGCTCCAAGAGAACGATAGGGGGTCAGCCGAGCTGCAAAAACAAGTTCATCCGTGGGGATATTGTGCGTAGTCATCTGGCCAGTATAAGAGGGTATGATGTCAGAAAAAACACTTAAAAAGTCGCAGGCAAATTTGCGCAAAAAAAAATTGCCGAGAGCAAAATACACGCAAGACGAAATGCGTGAAATTTTTGCGCGTTTCAAACTTCAACGCCCTGAGCCCAAAGGCGAACTCGATCATGTAAATCCGTTCACGCTCGTTGTGGCTGTTGCTTTGTCTGCCCAAGCCACCGATGTGGGCGTCAACAAAGCAACGAAAGCGCTGTTTGAAGTAGCAGACACACCAGAAAAAATGGTGGCTCTAGGCGAGGACAAAGTTCGAGATTACATCAAAACGATCGGGCTTTATCGCAACAAAGCAAAAAACGTGATGTTGTTGTCGCAGAAGCTCATTGATGACTTTGGCAGTGTTGTGCCCATGGATCGCGAAGCACTTATGACATTGCCCGGCGTTGGCCGCAAAACGGCAAATGTTGTGATGTCCATGGCTTTCGGAATCCCCACAATGGCCGTCGATACTCACGTGTTTCGCATTGGTCACCGCATGGGCATGGCGCCCGGCAAGACGCCAGATGATGTGGAAGATATTTTGATGAAGCGGATTCCCGAGGAATATCTCTTCCATGCCCATCACTGGTTGATTTTACATGGCCGTTACACGTGCAAAGCGCGCAAGCCGGAATGTGAAGCCTGCATCATTGCGGACCTTTGTAAATCTAAGGAAAAAACCTGTGATGTACCTGCAGCGATTGTGCCTTTGGAAGACTAAGCTTTTTGTTCCAGAGCTTTAAAAACGTGGACCATCAAAGCACCGGCAAACAGGGGTGTCAGCAAGTTGACGATGGGAATGGACAAAACGACAGCAATCGCCAAACCAGCGATGAAAATTGAAAATCCGTGTTTCTCGCGCAAAGCATCGACTTCTTGTGCTGATCGGTGACGCAGGGCCGCAAACTGGAAATATTCACGCCCTAGCAGATAGCCGTTCACAAGAAAGAAGATGATAAACCCAAGCCCCAGAAAAATCACTAAGAGAAGTGCGATCAGGTTCGCGATCAAAACAAGACCCAGGAAACGCGCGGTAATGCCGACAGATTGCGAAAGGGTCAACGCAGTGCCAGGTGTGTCTGTCGGATAGTGATCTTTTTCCACGGCCTCGGCGATTTCATCTAAAAACACGCCTGCAAAAACAGATGTGACGGGGGCGATCAAAAACCCCATAACGAGAACGAGACTGATGCCCAACACCCATGCAATTGTTGTCACGATCCAAGATTGAGCGCCAATAAGCGGAATAATGAACGCTGTGGCTAAGGCATCGAATAAAAACCATGCCCCAATAAACAATACGATTGTCAGACCAATCGATTTCCAAAGAACAGATCGAAATGGTGGGGAGAACAATTGTTTGAGTGTCAGGGACACGGCATTGAAAATCATGGAATCAGTCATATTGGTGGGCTTGTCGTGTTTTAAATGGGAACGATCTGCGCTGAACACAATGGTTCTTTACAAACAAGCTTTCCATTCGCCTTGAAAGCTTTTAGGTCAGTGCAAATTTTGTGAAAAGTGAACCCTATTATGTCGGACACCAAATATGACGTTTTGACCGTCGGCAACGCAATTGTGGATATCATTGCACGTGCTGAAGAAGATTTTCTCGTGCGTGAAAATATCACCAAGGCCGCAATGAATTTGATTGACGCGGATCGCGCCGAGCATCTTTATGCTGCCATGGGGCCTGCAACTGAAGCCTCGGGCGGAAGCGCAGGCAATACGGCAGCAGGAATTGCAAGTCTTGGCGGTAAAGCGGCCTATTTTGGCAAGGTTTCCAATGATCACCTCGGCACCGTTTTTACCCATGACATTCGCGCCATTGGTGTTGATTTTGACGTGGCCCCTTTGGAGGGCACACCCCCAACGGCACGCTCCATGATTTTTGTGACGCCCGATGGCGAGCGCACTATGAACACATATTTGGGTGCCTGCGTGGAATTTGGTCCCGAAGATGTGGACGCTGATGTGGTGGCACAAAGTCAGGTCACCTATTTTGAAGGCTATTTGTGGGACCCACCACGTGCAAAAGATGCCATTCGTTTGTGCGCCAATATTGCGCACGACAACAGCCGTAAAGTGGCTATCACTTTGTCAGATTCATTTTGTGTAGATCGTTTCCGTTCTGAGTTTTTGGAGCTGATGCGGTCAGGAACAGTCGACATGATTTTTGCAAATGATGCAGAACTGAAGTCACTTTATGAAACCAGCGATCTGAACTCCGCTGTTGCAGCAGTGCAATCAGATATTCCATTGGCGGCTGTGACTTTGGGGGAGAAAGGTTCGCTTGTTGTCACTGAAGGTGAAACAGTCGAAGTTCCTGCCCAGAACATTGTGAAACTCGAAGATACAACAGGCGCTGGTGACCTCTATGCATCAGGCTTTTTGCATGGTCTTACCACAGGTAGATCTATGGCTGATTGCGCCCGCATCGGTGGCCTGGCTGCAGCAGAAGTTATTCAGCACATTGGACCACGTCCGCAGGTTTCATTGAAAGATTTGTTGGGTCAATCAGGAATCTAAAGACTTTAAAACGTAAAGCGCCTCGAGAGCTTCTCGGGGCGTAAGTTCGTCTGGATTGATGCTCAACAATTTCTCACGAAGCTCTGAAGCGACGGTGGAGCGCTCGGGTTTTGGTTCGGCTTGGGCAGAAAACAATGGCAAATCATCAATAAGAGTATTGGAGGGGCTTTCTCGATTCTGGCTTTCCAATTGCTCCAAGACACTGCGTGATCGTTCGACGACAGCGCTCGGCAGGCCGGCCAATTTTGCGACTTGAATGCCGTAAGAACGGTCGGCACTGCCTTCGATGACTTCGTGCAAAAACACCACATCGCCGTCCCATTCCTTGACGCTCATTGTCACATTAGAAAGTCGGTTAAGTTTTGAAGAAAGCGCGGTGAGTTCATGATAGTGGGTGGCAAACAGAGTCCGGCTCTTGTTGACCTCGTGCAGATGCTCAATTGCAGCCCAAGCGATGGACAATCCATCAAAAGTGGCGGTGCCACGGCCAATTTCATCAAGAATAACAAGCGACCGTTCACCCGCTTGATTGAGAATGGCAGCAGTTTCAACCATTTCCACCATGAAGGTTGAACGCCCACGCGCAAGATCGTCTGCCGCACCCACACGAGAGAACAATCGATCAACAACACCAATATGCGCACTGCCAGCTGGGACAAATGACCCCATTTGTGCAAGCAGAGCAATCAAAGCGTTTTGTCTCAGGAAAGTAGATTTACCACCCATATTGGGTCCTGTGAGCAACCACAACTTGCCGGCATCTTCACCACTCAATTGAGTGTCATTCGCGACAAACGGGTTGGCTGCTTGTTTGCGCAGACTTTGTTCTACCACTGGGTGGCGTCCTGCGACGATATCAAACGCCAGACTGTTGTCGATTTTAGGGCGCACATATCCTTGTTCTTCGGCAAGTTCTGCCAATGCGTTGGCCACATCAAGTTCTGCCAATGCTGAACTGATTGACTGCAGTGTAGCAGCCTCTTGAACCACAGCATTTTGCAGTCGCTCAAAATGTTGCAATTCGATTTGTATGGATTTTCCCGCCGCGTTTGCAATACGACTTTCTAAATCTGCCAGCTCTGTTGTGGTGAATCGCATCGCGTTTGCCATGGTCTGACGATGGATAAAGCGATCTTTGTCATCTTGCAGTGCACCGGCATTGAGCGCAGTGACTTCAATGAAATAACCCAGAACATTGTTGTGTTTGATTTTAAGGTTTTTTACCCCTGTATCTTCTGAATAGCTTGATTGAAGCCCGGCAATCACGCGACGACTTTCTTGGCTTAACGTACGAAGGTCATCCAAATCCTGATCAAAACCATGTTTTATGAAACCGCCATCGCGCGCCAAGAGCGGCAGTTCATCATCAAGAGCTTCGCTTAAATCATTCAGCAAATTTCGCGGCAATGCGCAGATCGTATCCATTTGCTTTTGTGTGTTGGCGGGCAGTGTCAGGTCTTTTTCTTTGAGCAAGAGCGCAAGCTTTTGAGCTGCAACCAATCCATTCGCGATGGCCAACATATCGCGCGGCCCACCACGATTGAGCGACAGACGTGACAGTGCACGCGGCATGTCGGGCATGCCCTTCAACGTTTCGCGCAGGTTTCTGCGCAATCGATCTTCCGCCAAGGCGAATGACACTTCATCATGCCGCGCTGATATGAACTCCACGTGGGTCAAAGGGCTCATCAATCGTTCTGCCAACAAACGTGCACCGCCACCTGAAATCGTGCGATCTATTGTTTTCAACAAAGAGCCGTCTCGTTGGCCGCTGAGAGTCTGTGTCAGTTCCAGATTGGCGCGGGTGGCGGCATCAATATAAACCGTTTGGGCTGTTTCTTCGCGCTGCGGTCGTTGTAGAACTGGTCGCTCACCAATCTGCGTTTTTTCAATATAGTTGATTGCAGCATTGGCGGCTGACAATTCAGCACGTGAAAATTGGCCGAATCCATCCAGTGTGGTGACTTGATAGAAGCGTTGAAGGTTTTGTTCTGCACGTGAAGAATCAAACACTGCTGACGGTTGCGGTTGAACAGCGCATTCCGTCATCTCCAAAGCAAGCTTCAAATCATGGTCGTCAAAAACGCTGTCAGACACCACCAGTTCCCGCGGCCTGATACGAGCTATGTCTGCCGACAAAGTGGCAGAACCGCATTCAATAAGGCGAAAACTGCCAGTTGAAATGTCGACGGCGGCAATCGCATAGGTGTCGCCCGATGTTCCACCTCGCACTCTGGCAAGTGTTGCAAATATATTGGTGCTGCCAGGTTCAAGCAATCGATCTTCAGTGATTGTGCCCGGTGTCACAAGACGCACAACGTCTCGCTTCACGACAGATTTCGATCCCCGCTTTTTGGCCTCAGAAGGGTCTTCCATTTGTTCGCAAACAGCGACCCGATGCCCAAATGCAATCAGTTTTTGCAAATAGTCGTCGGCAGCATGAACAGGCACGCCGCACATGGGAATATCTTCACCCAGATGTTTTCCGCGTTTGGTCAGTGTGATGCCAAGGGCGCGTGAAGCAATTTCAGCATCTGCGAAAAACAATTCGTAGAAGTCGCCCATGCGATAGAACAAAAGCGAATCTGGGTTCGTCGCTTTGATCTCGATATACTGCGCCATCATTGGTGTAGGTGGCGGATGGTTTTCTGCAGATTGCGCTGAGGGTGATTCAGATGAACTCATAACTTGTTCTGGGTCCGGCGGCGCAAAAGAATGATTATGTCTTAGCAAACCATTCCTTAGGGCGCGAATCATCGCGCTTCATCAAGCAATCGAACTTGTGGATGGATTTTGCAAGGTGTGTGATATTCACAAATTATGCAGCAAATCTCGATGCATCTTTGCCGTAGTGTGAGAGATAGCGCGGAGCAATATCGGCAACCTTTAAAGCCACCAAAACGTCAATTGTCTTGAATTGATGATCGACAACAGCATGAGTTCCAATTTTGGCACCAACCCGAAGATAGCCTTTCAACAAAGGAGGCAGGCCAGCAACAACACGGCGAACGTCACCTTGAGCTTCAAAGGGTATGCGCCCTAGATCGATCCCATATTTCGATTGGGCAATACAATCTTCACCTGGGTTCAATTTTGCGCGGTTAGCAAGCCATCCAAGGGATGCTGAATGTTGGGCTAGATCGGTGCCCTGAAACGATGCGCACCCAAACAAAATATCGATCTTGTTGTCCAAAACATATGACCACAAACCCTGCCACATAAGTTCCATCACGCGTTTTGAACGGTGCTCTTTGAGAACACACGATCTTCCCAATTCCAGAAACCGATGCTCGTTGTTGTTCTGCAATAAGGGTGAAATATTGAATTCCGACTGGGTGTAGAATCCACCGCACAATCGCGCTTGTCGATCCGAAAGCAGGCGGTATGTGCCAATGATGTTTTCAGTGCCGTTCGAGTGTTCAATCACAAGCAAATGGTCGCAATATTTGTCGAACCGGTCTTTGTCTCGTTTAAGCAGCTTGGTGCGGCGATTGGCAGTGGCTCCCAATTCTTCATAAAACACTTGGTAGCGGATTTCCTGTGCTTTGCGCACTTCTGTCGCGGATCGCGCTAGCCTCGTTTCCAAATTCCCGATGCGGCCCAAGACACGGGCCTTGGCGTCAAAGGAATGGCGATTGATGAAACCTATGCGGCTGGAAACCATGAGAAACGTGCCCAACTTTCTTCAACAGTCTAAGATAACTTTACTATTGTGACACCAAAATGTCAGTTCAAGCTTCAGGCTGAAATTTCGATTTCATCATTAGAGAAATTCGACAGGATTTTGGTAACATCATCGAAGTCTAATGGTTTAAGCAGAAAGTCATCCGCACCTGCGTCCAGCGCATTTGTTTGCGAAACGTCTTGGTTGTCGGCGGACAGGACCACAATCGGCGTTTTGCCAAGTCCCATGTCAGATTCATATTTTCGAATGGAGCGGATAGAAGTTGTTCCGTCACAGACAGGCATATGCAAATCCATCAACACTATATCAAATGAAGAAGCAGGATGGTTGCGCGCAAAGAGCTCGTACGCTTTCTCCCCATTTTCTGCGTGAGTGACCCGATGGCCAAGTTTCCCCAAAAGAGATGTGGCAAGCAGCGTATTGATTGGATTGTCTTCTGCTAAAAGTATGTTCAAAGATTTCCCGCTTTGCATGTTGATATCAATTTTTGTTTGGCGCTTCTCTGTATCTGCTGGTTCTTGCCCAAGTTGATTGTAAAGCGCGTTTTTCAAACTGTTTGAGCGAACAGGCCACGTGAGCCAACCGTCATATAAACCGTCTCCTTGATCGCGCGTTTCGCCACGAGCAGCTTCCAGACAAAGAACTCGGGTTGATTGACCCAAAGCGTTGCGAATGTCGTCTACCCACTGGGGTGAGACATCAAACGCGCTGTCCACAATTACCACTGAATTATTGGGGCAAGTGGCTGCGATCAAATCCAGATTTTCAACAGAATTGGCCGTGATGACTTTGCGACAATATTGATAGGCCGTTTGAGTGATTGCATCGCGCGCTGGCGTTTGTGGCATTGCAAGAATGACGCAATCGATTTTGTCTTCAACTGGCTCAACAATGTCATCGGGCTCCAATGGCAAGTTGAATTGAAAAATCGTGCCTTCACCCAATTGGCTGTCAACTTCAATTCTACCGCCCATGAGCCCCACGATATCTTGGGAAATTGCCAAACCAAGTCCAGCACCTTCATGCGGTCTGTTGGCGCCAGAATCCACTTGTGCAAAAGCATTGAAGATTTTTTCAATATCTTGTGGTGCAATTCCAGGGCCGCTGTCTTTGACAGAAACGCACATGGTTGGGTTTTTCTTGTGATCAGGTTTTTCAAGCCTGACTTTGATAGCAACGCCACCAGAATCGGTGAACTTAAGGGCATTGCCTGCCAAGTTTATGAGCACTTGTTTCAGGCGCGCACCATCTAGTGACACACAATCGGAAATGCGCGCATCAACATGGCTGGCAATCGTAATGTTTTTCTGCCGCGCATGGTCGCTCAAGAGTTCGCACACATCTTCCACCAGCCGCACCAAATTGGTGGGTGATTTAGAAACGATCATATGACCCGTTTCCAATTGTGCTTGATCTAACAAATCTTCGATGAGGGTCAGAAGCGTTTGGCCTGATGTTTCTATTGCTTGCAGATGATCTGATTGCGTGGATGTCAGCTTTGAATCTTGAAGCAATTTTGTCATGCCCAAGATTCCGCTCAAAGGCGTTCTGATTTCATGGCTGACCATGCCAAGAAAACGAGATTTGGCATCGCTGGCTTGCAGAGCTTCAGCGGCTTTGGTTTCCAACAATTTCTCGTGCTGTTTGCGTTCTGTGATATCGCGGCCAATGGATCGTGTTCCAGAATCGCCCGTGTCAAAATCTCGGATCACCAAGTCTGCCCAAGCAAACCAACGGGGGCCAAGTTTGGTGACGACTTCCACATCGCGAACAAGGTTTGCGCCAGTTTCGTCAAATGTACCGATTTGGAAGTCTGGCAATTGGGAAGGGTCGTCAAAATATTTGGCAAAAACAGAGTTGGAAAACGTGATGTTTCCCATTCCGTTTCTGTGAATTACGACATCGCCAAAGGCCTCAGATGCAGAGCGGTGAATGTCTTCACTTTCGCGAATTTCCCAAGACTGATCTTCTAAAGTTTCCAAACGCTCAGCAAGTTTTAGTGTTTGAGCGGAGAGTGCATCAGGTTTGGAAGATGAACTGATATTCAACGAGAAGACATGCGCTGTAATGGCATAAATTGCGATGGAAACCAGATTCGCCGTTGCTGCAATTGTTGGAGAGATGAAATCAAAAACCGCCAAACCGAGCAAAGCAGAGCTGAACGCGAGCAATAATAAAAGACCCCGATTATGCGGCCTGCTTCGATGTTTCAAAACCTCTGATCGCACACGTTTCTTCGAGCGCCATTGGGCCTCTGCCTGCTCAGGATTTTCGCTTTGGGTATCTGGCTCGGTATTCATGCATTTAAAATGCATCGTTTGGGTTGATATTTGTTTACCAATAGGAGGTCATTACCTCAGGCGGCTTGGCTTAACCGTTCCCCTGCCATCCGATAGGAAATTGCTTCTGCTAAATGTATTCGACCAACGGTATCATGGTCGTCTAGATCAGCGAGTGTTCGTGCGACTTTCAGAATTCGGTGATAACCCCGCGCGGAAAACTTCATTCCTTCGGCGGCATCTTGCAAAAGCTTTTGTCCCCCAGCGTCCGGTTGCGCAAATTTTTCAATAGCTGTGTTGTTTGCTGCTGCGTTCGTCAAAGAATCGTCGCCATATCTGACGGCCTGAATCTGGCGCGCCTTTAAGACGCGTTCTGCAACGCTGGCACTGGATTCACTTTGGGATGGAGCGATGAGATCGCTGGCCGTTACGGCTGGCACTTCTACGCGAAGATCAATGCGATCAAGCAAGGGGCCGGATATACGTGCTTGGTAATCTGATGCGCATCGTGCGCCTCGACGGCATGTATGGCCAGGCTCTCCGGCCATGCCACATCGACAAGGATTCATGGCAGCAATCAATTGCAAGCGGCTGGGATAGGAAACACGATGGTTGGCGCGTGCAATCACGGTCTCTCCAGTTTCCAAAGGTTGCCGCAAACTGTCCAAAACTTGAGGTGTGAACTCGGGAAATTCATCCAGAAACAATACACCATTATGCGCCATGGAGACCTCGCCAGGTTTGGCTTTCAATCCGCCGCCCACCATGGCCGCCATTGAGGCTGAATGGTGAGGTGCACGAAACGGTCTGGTGGATGATAATTTCCCGTCAGCAATTGTTCCTGCAATGGACGCAATCATGGAGACTTCAAGAAGCTCTTTCGGCTGAAGTGGCGGCAGGATTGATGGCAGGCGCGAAGCCAACATGCTTTTGCCCGATCCTGGAGGACCAACGAACAATAGATTGTGCCCGCCAGCGGCTGCGACTTCCAACGCGCGCTTGGCTGTTTCTTGCCCTCGTATTTCGCTCAAGTCCCCTTGCGCATTTATCTTGTCGCGGATGCCCGCAATCGGGCGGGACAAAACCTGAGTTCCTTTGAAGTGATTGGCGGTTGCAATCAGACTGCGCGGCGCCAGAATATCCATATCAGGGTCTGCCCATGCGGCTTCGGGGCCAGAGGCAGAAGGGCAAATCAGCCCTTTAGACAACCCATTTGCACCCATTGCAGCGGGCAAAGCGCCTGCGACTGGCGCAATTGTGCCATCCAGCGCGAGTTCTCCCATAACCACATAATTTTCCAGAGCATCACCTGGAATGGCGCCAATGGCGGCCATGAGTGCCAGGGCGATTGGCAGATCATAGTGGCTGCCTTCTTTGGGCAAGTCAGCAGGTGCAAGATTAACGGTCACCTTCTTTGCCGGCATTGAAAGGCCTGATGCATGAAGAGCAGCCTGAACACGTTCACGGCTTTCTGCAACGGCTTTGTCAGCAAGGCCAACAATGCTCATGCCCACATGGCCAGGCGCAACCATCACCTGCACGTCTACAGGAACGGCTTGAATGCCTTGAAAGGCAATTGTTGTACAGCGGGAAACCATAACTCAACCCCCAAAACTGCTTCTGTCGCACTCTTAGGTTAGTTGAGTTGCCGTTCTTTGACAAGAACAAAATATGAACAAGATGTCTTTAAGTGCGTTTGGCTTCAACAGCGTCCCAAAACAGGGCGGCAATATCTGCGCCACCAAATTTTTTCACTTCGCGAATTCCGGTGGGTGATGTGACGTTGATTTCGGTCATGTAATCGCCAATCACATCAATGCCAACAAATATGAAACCCCGCCTTTTCAGTTCGGGGCCGATGGCTGCACAAATTTCTTGCTCGCGCGCAGTAATGTCGATGGCTTCTGCCCGGCCACCCACATGCATGTTGGAGCGGGCTTCGTTGTCAGACGGCACACGGTTGATCGCGCCAACAGGTTCACCATCAATCAAAATAATGCGTTTGTCGCCAGCGCGAACTTCTTTCATATAGCGTTGCGCGATAAATGGTTCTGGCCACGTGTCGTGGAACATTTCCATAAGCGATGACAGGTTTTGATCACCTTCTTGAATGCGAAAAACGCCAGCGCCACCGTTTCCGTAAAGCGGTTTGATGATGATGTCTTTAAATTCGTCACGGAATTTTTTCACTTCGTCTTCTGAACGTGTGATCAGCGTTTCCGGCATCAGATCTGGAAACTCGGTGACGAATATTTTTTCCGGCGCATTGCGCACTTCGGCAGGGTTGTTGGCCACCAGTGTCTTGGGGTGCAAGCGTTCAAGCAAATGCGTCGCAGTGATGTACCCCATGTGGAAGGGCGGATCTTGACGCATCAAAATCACATCCATGTCCGCCAAATTCTCTTCTTTTGCGACGCCGAGCGAATAGTGGTCGCCTTCAACATCTTGAACTGTCACGACTTGGCATTGTGCAAACACACGTCCGTCGCGCATAGACAGTTGATCAACCTCATAATGGTAGAGTTTATGACCTCTCGCTTGCGCTTCAAGCATGAGGGCAAACGTGGAATCTCCTGCAATTTGCACGGTGGAGATATGGTCCATCTGAACGGCGATACGAAGTGTCATTCTAAAAAGTGTCCGTCTAAAATCTGAGTTTCTATGTAAGGTGCATTTGCCGTGCTGCAAACTGTTTTAATGGCTTGATGACCACACGTCTTTGTAATGTCGTGGCCACCGCCACGGAATAACGGTCATCACATCAAAGCGCCAAGATATTCTATGGAAGTCTTTTTGTTGAGAAAGCCACCATTTGCCAGCTTTGGAAATACGTTCTCGCGCAGCATAATTGACGGAATCAAGAGCTGCTTGATGGCTGGCCCGTGCCTTCACTTCCACAAACAAAATTAAATCACCTTTGCGGGCAATCAGATCTATTTCGCCGACAGGTGTTTTGAAGCGAAGTGCTTTGATTTTATATCCACGCACGATGAGTGAAAACGCAGCCAACCATTCTGCGCGGTGGCCTTTGCGATATGCTTTAAGGCGTGCCTTAGCCATTGTTCTTCAAATCAAGTGCTTGGCGATACAGCTCTTGACGCGGCAGGCCTGTTTGTTCGGCCACTTCTGCGGCAGCGTCTTTGGTTTTCAAACGGGTTAGAGCTTCTTTCAGCATAGTGGTTGCATCCAACTCACTGACGGGCGTTTCCTTTGCGCCTTCAACAAGAATGACAAATTCGCCGCGCAATCGTTCTTGTGCGCTGAAGCGTTCGATCAAATCATTCAAACTTCCGCGTTCGAATGTTTCGTACATTTTGGTCAGCTCTCTGGCGACAACCGCTGGACGATCTGATCCAAAAGCTTCAGCCATTGATTGTAGACTGGCGATCAGTCGTGTTGGGGCTTCAAAAAAAATAAGAGTGGAAGGGGCGTCAGACAGGTTTGCCAACCATTTGCCCCGCGCACCTGCTTTGTTTGGAACAAACCCACAAAATCGAAAATCTTCGCTCTTCAACCCACTGGCCACCAGCGCGCTCAGCGGCGCGCTTGCGCCTGGAATGGGAATGACGGGCAAACCTTGCTCTACCGCTTCCGCCACCAGCCGAAATCCTGGGTCGTTCACCAAGGGTGTGCCTGCATCGCTGATCAATGCAACTGCTGAACCCTCAGCGACCTGGCGCAAAATGTCTGGTCCGCGTTTGTCCGCATTGTGTTCGTTGTAGGAAATTTTGGGGCGATCAATTCCATAGCGAGATAGCAAAACACCGCTGGAACGTGTGTCTTCGCACGCGATGACGGTACATCCTGCCAAGGTTTCCAATGCGCGCAGAGTAATATCGCTCAAATTGCCGATGGGCGTTGAAACAAGATAAAGTCCTGCGGGCAAAGGATTTCCGGAAAAAACCTGACCTTTGATGGAGTAACTGGAAGATGTGTTGTTCATAAACTCTCTATGCCATGCTGAGGGCAGGTTTATAGGCCAAAGTTTGCGTTCACAGTCTGTTAACCTTAATCAAAAGTAAATGTGTAACCTTACGGCAGATATTTGACTTGCTTGGTGTCGTATAAGACAATCAACTAATTGTGTAATTGAGGGGGTCTGTTGCACAATCTAGATCGGTTCACACAGGCCGTTCTTTGGCCGATGGGGCCACATGTTAAGCACCCTTTGGTTGGACTGCCAGTGACATATTCTTCGATATTTAATTCCAAAACGGTGGCCATGTCTTTGGCTGCTTTTATGCTGTCCGCGTGTCAGCAAGGCTCTTTAGATCTCGGCGATTTGGCAGGCCAAAAGCCCACCGTAACACCTCAATTGCCAAAGCGGCCCATCACGCCGAACCCGCAAGGCGAAGTTGTTGGCAATGGTCCAGTACGCGTCACTTTGCTTGTCCCCGCTTCAATGGGCGGTGGTGCTGGCGCAGTTGGCAAACAGTTGCGCAATGCAGCTAAACTTGCGGTTCGAGATTTTGGATCTGGTCGTCTGCAGTTGGTGATCAAAGACACAAAAGGACAAGCTGCTCAAACGGCAAGTGCCGTGGCCCAAGCGCGTGACGAGGGTTCTTCCCTTGTTCTTGGTCCGCTTCTGTCGGCCAATGTAAGTTCTGCATCAAGCGTTGCGAACCCCTCTAACATTCCATTGATCGCATTTTCTTCAGATACGGCGCGTGCAGGTTCTGGAACTTACCTGCTCTCATTTGCACCTGAAGCAGATATTACCCGTACATTGAATTATGGCATTTCTCGTGGGGGTACACGCGTTGTGGCTTTATTGCCAAACAATGCCTATGGCGCGATTGTTGAGCGCACATTGCGTCGTACCTACGATGCCTCCGGAACAGGCCAAGTTGTTTCTATTATAAAATATGCGGGCAATAGCAGAGCTATTGAAGCGGCAGCAAAATCGGCAGCTGTTCCGCTGGCAACAGCCAATGCGCTTTACATTCCTGAAGGCGGTCAAGTGCCTTCGCTTGTGTTGAAATCAATTATTTCTGCTGGCGGCAATTTGACGGGCAAGCAAGTCATGGGTTCGGGCCAATGGGATGGCATCAGTTTAGCGAACAGCAGTTTGAATGGTGCGATTTTTGCGGGCGCCGACAAACGTAATTTTGAAAACTTCTCCAGCCGCTATCGTTCGACCTATGGTTCCGCACCAACCGTCACAGCCGCGCTTGGTTACGATGCGGTTAGTCTTGCAGCGCAGTTGATCAGCCGAAACCAAAACAATCCGTTTACAGCGCAAGCCATTCAAAGCCGTGCGGGTTTCAATGGTGCAACAGGAATTTTCAGATTCAAAAGCAATGGTCAGCTTGAGCGTGGACAGGTGGTCAATCAGGTCCAAAGCGGTAAGAAAGTCATTGCTTCGCCTGCACCAAACAACTTCCGCTAAAGGCAGGTGCTAAGCCGCAAGGTCAGCAATTACAGCGTCCAATACCAATGCACCTTGTGGGGTGGCGCGGATGCGGCCGCTGTCCATGCGCTCGATCATGCCCAGTTCCACCAGGCCAGTGATGCGGTTTTCATCGAGCGCTGTGCCAGTTTCTTGCGTGTATCGGGAAAGATCAAAACCCTCTTTCAAGCGCAAACCCATGACAAGCATCTCATCGCCAAAATCCTCGGTGGTCAAAACGTCGTCTTCGATCAATCCATGACCTTGCGCTTCGACCTTTTCCAGCCATGTTTCAGGATGCAATTCGGTGCTGAGCGCATGACGGCCATCATTCATGGACAATCGACCATGGGCTCCGGGCCCAACACCAGCCCATGTCCCAAACCGCCAATAGGATAAATTGTGACGGCTTTCAGATCCAGGTTTTGCATGGTTTGAAATTTCATAAGCGGGGAGTCCATGGGCAGATGTGATGTCTTGTGTGACTTCATATAGTGTTGCTGCTTGCTCGGAATCGGGCACTTTTAATTTGCCAGCGCGGTGCAATTCGAAAAATGGCGTACCCTGTTCAATGGTCAATTGGTAAAGTGACAAATGGTCAGCAGCCAGATCAATGGCTTGCTCAAGCTCGCCTGTCCATTGTTCAATTGTTTGGTTGGGCCGCGCGTAAATGAGATCAAACGAAAGACGCGGGAAAATATCTCGGGCCAAGCCAATGGCAGAGATAGCTTCTTGTGCAGAGTGCAATCGTCCAAGCATTTTCAATTCGTCATCAACGAGAGATTGCACCCCCAATGAAACGCGGTTGACGCCAGCAGCGCGATAGCCACGAAAGCGATTGGCCTCAACACTTGTTGGGTTGGCTTCAAGCGTGATTTCAATTCCGTCCGGCATATTCCAAGCGTTGGAAATTGCGTTGAGAATGCGCTCGACGGTTTCAGGTTCCATCAGAGAAGGTGTGCCTCCACCCAAGAAAACACTGGTCACGTCGCGGCTGGGCTGCATGGCTGCCATATGCGCGATTTCACGCTCGAAGGCGGCTGCAAATCTTGGTTGATCTATCGCTTTATGCCGGACGTGAGAGTTGAAATCGCAGTAGGGGCATTTGGCTGCACAAAATGGCCAATGGACGTAAACGCCAAAACCGGGCGTGCCGTCGTCTTTGTTAAGGTCTGACATCAGCTCAAGAGAGCCGCGGCAAGTTTGGCAAATGCGCGTGCGCGGTGGGAAAGAGGGTCTGTTGTCTGTCCCATTTTCCATGCGTGTTTTTCTTCCGCCGTCATTTCTCCAAATGTGCGCTCGTGACCATCCGGCAAAAACACCGGATCATAGCCAAAGCCGTCATCTCCACGTGGTGGCCATATCAGTGTACCAGGAGCAACACCTTTAAAATATTCTGCATGGCCATCTGGCCAGCACAGGCACAACACGGCGTTAAATGCGCCTTTGCGTTGCGCTGGATTGACCGCCCCTTTGTCTTCAAGAGCAGTTTCCACTTTTTGCATGGCCATGGCGAAATCTCTGCCTGACCCGTCTTCTTTTTCAGCCCAATCAGCTGTGTACACACCAGGTGCACCGTCAAGCGCATCAACGCTCAATCCGCTGTCATCTGAAAGTGCAACCATGCCCGTTGCTTCCGCCGCTGCCCAAGCTTTGGTATAGGCGTTCTCTTCAAACGTGGTGCCATCTTCTGCTGGCTCGGGCAAATTGCGCTCCCCTGCAGAAGTGATTTTGAAACCAAAGGGCTCCAGCAACTGGCGGATTTCGCGCAGCTTGCCTTCATTGTGAGTGGCCAGAATGATGTCTTTGGTTTCAAGCTCGCGCATGGCTATGCTGACAGATTCTGCAGGTTGATCAATTCGCCAATGCCCTTTTTGGCAAGGCCCATCAGTTTTCCAAATTCTTCTTCGCTGAACGGATCTGCTTCGGCAGTGCCCTGAATTTCAACAATGCCGCCAGAACCTGTCATCACGAAATTTGCGTCTGTTTCAGCTTCAGAATCTTCATCATAGTCCAGATCAAGAACAGGAGCGCCGTTGTAAATCCCGCAAGAGATTGCTGCCACATTGTCTTTCAAGACGTTGCCACCAATCATGGAACGCGCTTGCATCCAATCAAGGCATTCTTTCAGGGCTACATATGCACCGGTGATGGACGCTGTGCGGGTTCCGCCATCGGCCTGAATCACGTCGCAATCAAGAGAGATTTGGCGTTCGCCCAAGGCTTCCATATCAACGACAGCACGCAGGGAGCGGCCAATGAGGCGTTGAATTTCTTGGGTGCGGCCAGATTGTTTGCCTGAAGATGCCTCGCGGCGCATGCGTGAACCGGTGGAGCGTGGCAACATACCATATTCAGCCGTAACCCAACCTTTCCCGCCACCGCGCAACCAAGGTGGAACGCGATCTTCAAGTGAAGCGGTGCACAACACATGGGTGTCGCCAAACTTTATCAAACAAGACCCTTCCGCATGTTTGGAAAAGCCACGTTCTATTGTCACGGCACGCATTTCATCTAAGGCACGTTTGGAAGGTCTCATGGTGAGTCTCACGAATGTAAATTTGAGCGTCTTTTAGACCTGTATGAGTTTCGATGCCAGTTGGAATCCACTCAGGCGATCAATTAATCCGTTGCAGGACGATGCTCTTCATACCTATATTAGGGCCATGAATGCTTCTTTGCCGCCAAACCATTTCCAGCAAATGGAAAGTCTGGATGACCGCAGCCGCGAGATTTTTCGAACGGTCGTGGAAACTTATCTGGAAACGGGCGAGCCATTGGGGTCACGCAACCTGTCTCGACAATTGTCGATTGCGCTGTCTCCAGCATCAATCCGCAATGTCATGTCTGATCTGGAACATTTGGGGTTGATCTATGCGCCGCACGTCAGTGCAGGTCGTTTGCCCACCGAGCAAGGCCTTCGCTATTTCGTTGACGGTTTCATGGAGATCGGCAACCTCACAGCGCAAGAACGTTCAGGAATTGATGCCAAGGTTAAAGATGCAGCCCAAGGCGAGACGGTTGATTCCATGCTCACTCAAGCCAGTCAATTGCTGTCAGGCTTAACCCAAGGGGCGGGTTTGGTGATTGCTGGAAAAAGTGATGTGCGATTGAAACACATAGAGTTCGTTCGTTTGGAGGCAACCAAAGCCTTGGTGGTGATGGTTGGTGAAAACGGCAATGTTGAAAATCGTATTCTTGATTTACCGCTGGGCTTGTCGGCTTCCACGCTGGTGGAAGCTTCTAACTATCTCAATGCTCATATTGCAGGGCGTACATTGAGTGAAGCACGGACCGCAATTTCTGCACGGCTGCTCTCCGCCAGAAGCGAGTTGGACGAATTGTCGAAAGCGCTGGTCGACCAAGGCCTCGCCACATGGGCAGGGGCGACATCCAACAATCAACCTCAACTTATTGTCCGCGGCCGCTCGAACCTGCTGGAAAGTATTTCGGCTCAGGAAGACTTAGTGCGTTTGCGCCATTTATTTGATGAATTGGAAACCAAAGAAGGGCTGATGCAATTGCTCGATTTGGCTGAAGAAGGGGAAGGTGTAAAAATCTTCATCGGGTCGGAAAACAAACTGTTTTCTCTGTCTGGCTCCAGCGTGGTTGTTGCCCCCTACCGTGACAGCGATCAAAGAATAATTGGCGCAGTTGGTGTCATCGGCCCTACGCGACTAAATTATGCTCGTATCGTGCCCATGGTTGATTATACAGCACAAGTGGTCAGCCGTATTTTATCGTAAGCGCTTTTTTGCGATTGGTTCTTGATTTTTCGCACGATAAGTCCGATATGCCCGTCGTTCTCTTTATTATGTTTTTACAGGTGAAGCATGTCGGGTAACCGCACTCCAGAAGACGCTCTATTTGATGATCTAGAGGCCGAAGAAGCGCGTCTGGAAGAAGAAGAACAAGCGGAAATGGATGCAGCTGAAGAAGAAGCTGCCAATGAACCTGAGGCTGATCCAAACGATCCTGCCACAATCCTGGCTTTGCTCGATAAGCTCAAAGCTGAGAATGAAGAGATGAAAGACAAGATGTTGCGCACGGTTGCCGAGATGGACAATCTTCGCAAACGCACCGCGCGCGAAATGTCTGACACGCGCGCTTACGCTGTCGCTGGTTTTGCACGTGATCTTTTGGGTGTGGGTGACAATCTCCAACGCGCTATTCAGGCTGTGCCAGAAGACAAACGCGAATCCGGTTCAGATGAGTTCAAAGCCTTGATTGAAGGTGTTGAAATGACCGAACGCGAATTGTTGAAATCTTTGGACAATGCGGGTGTGAAAAAATTCAATCCTGAAGGTGAGAAATTCGACCCAAACAAACATCAGGCAATGTTTGAAATTCCAAACGCAGATGTGCCGAACAATTCCGTACAGCAAGTTGTTCAGGAAGGGTACACAATCGGTGACCGCATATTGCGCCCTGCCATGGTTGGTGTTGCTAAAGGTGGTCCGAAGTTTGAAGAAGTTGTGCAGTCAGAAGAAGCAGACGCTGCTGGCGATTCAGCTCAAGACAGCGGTGACGCTTAACCCGCGCTTTCTTCTGAGCTTCGTGCTCCCTAAACCATTCAGTTGCAATTGATGGACTGAGATCACTCGACTTGCGACTTTTTCGCAGGCAGAGTTGGCCGAAGATCAGCTGGAACATCTGCGTCCTATGAGTACAGAAAAATTAGAAAAACGCATTGAGGTTCTGGAAGAACTTTGCGCGCACCAAACAAGTGAAATCGAAAACCTGTCTGATGTTGTCAAAGAACAATGGACAGAGATTGACGGACTTAAAAAGGCAATGTTGCGTTTCCGCGACCGATTGACCGAAGTCGAAGAAACGGGCCCAGGTGGCCACGAGAACACCCGTCCACCCCACTATTGAGTGCTTCACATGCTGCGTGATTTTACGCCTCAATCAATCTTCACTGGAGTGTTGGCAGCCTTTGTGGGTTTTGCCTCTTCTTTCGCCGTTGTGCTGCAAGGTTTGCGTGCGGTTGGAGCTAGTGAAGCCGAGGCCGCATCCGGTCTTATGGCAGCCGCAATCGCCATGGGTCTGTGCGGCATTGTATTAAGTCTTCGCACCAAAATGCCGGTCAGTGTGGCGTGGTCTACGCCGGGTGCTGCGCTGTTAGCAATTTCTGGAGGAAGTGATGGCGGTTTTTCGGCTGCGGTCGGTGCGTTCTTGATATGCGCTGTTCTGATTGTCTTGTCCGGATTGTGGCGCCCGTTTGGAAAGGCTGTAGAAGCCATCCCGGATTCTCTTGCCAACGCTATGTTGGCCGGAATTTTGATGTCGCTTTGTCTGGCTCCATTTAAAGCAATTGCATTCAATCCCATGTTTGGATTGCCCATATTGCTGGCATGGGTTTTGGGAAATCGTCTCAACAAATTCTTTGGAGTTCCAGCCGCACTTCTTGCGTTTATCGGCGTTATGATTTTCGGCGTCGATCTGCCAATGGGCTGGCAAGACAAACTGTTAAGTTCTGCCGTTCCAGCACCAGTTTTCGTGATGCCGACATTTGGTTTGGAATCCATTCTTGGCATCGCATTGCCATTGTTCGTCGTCACAATGGCTTCGCAAAATATTCCAGGTCTTGCGGTTTTGCGCGCCAACAAATTTGAAACGAGGTCTGCGCCATTGCTTTGGACAACGGGCTTGTTCTCGGGCGTTTTTGCCGTTTTCGGCAGTCATGCAGTGAATTTGGCCGCCATCACTGCCGCAATGCTTGCAGGTGAAGACGGTGGGGAAGACGCTTCGAAACGATATACAGGTGCGATTGTCTGCGGAATTTTTTACGTCATTTTCGGTCTGTTTGCAGGAGTGGTCACAGCTTTTGTCTCTTTGGCTCCAGCCATATTGATCGAAGCAGTTGCTGGTTTGGCATTGATTGGCGCGTTTTCAGTGGCAGTTCTTGGTGCGTTTCATAATGAAGTTCAAAGGCCCGCCGCAGCTGTAACCTTTATGGCCAGTGCATCAGGCATCACTCTGTTTGGAATTTCCGGTGCTTTTTGGGGATTGGTGGCAGGTGCGATCATGCTGACCTTGCTGCGCAGAACCTAGAACTTTGTGCGTGCGCGAAGAGCAGCACTCAACGTTCCTTCATCCAGGTAATCGAGTTCCCCACCTACAGGTACCCCATGGGCCAGGCGCGAAACATTGACGCCAAATCCGTCCAATTGATCGGTCAAATAATGTGCGGTCGTTTGCCCTTCGACCGTTGCATTCACGGCTATGATGATTTCCTTCACGTCCCCATTGCCCACACGGTCAACCAATTGGGAAATCGTTAGATCTTCTGGGCCCACACCATCAAGCGGAGACAGCGTTCCCCCCAAAACATGATAAGCCACATTCATTTCGCCAGCGCGTTCCAAGGCCCACAGGTCAGACACATCTTCAACAACAATGATCGTAGAATTGTCACGACGCTGATCCGTGCACAATTTGCACGGGTTGGACGTATCTATGTTTCCGCATGTGTCACACACGCCCACCGCTTCAACGGCATCTGCCAATGCCCCCGCAAGGGGTTCCATCAAAGCTTCTTTCTTTTTGATCAGGTGCAAAGCAGCTCGCCTTGCCGAGCGTGGCCCAAGACCCGGCAA
Source organism: uncultured Rhizobiaceae group bacterium (assembly GCA_937958815.1). Classification (GTDB taxonomy): domain Bacteria; phylum Pseudomonadota; class Alphaproteobacteria; order Rhizobiales; family Rhizobiaceae; genus Pseudahrensia. The sequence goes on from CALGMR010000012.1 coordinate 116,742, forward strand.
CCTGGCAAGCAACTGAATGAGACGTTCAATCTCCTGACCACTATCAGAATGGGACACTAAGTTTTGTCCTCAATCTTGGAGCCAGCCGTCGTGGCAGCTGCTTTGCGGCGTTTTTCGCGCTGGCTTATTTGCACGATCTGAATTTGCTTGACCCGCCGTGGGTCTGCGTCCTGAATCCTAAACTCAAATCCTGCCAAGCCGGTGATCACTTCTCCGCGCACAGGTACATGGCCGGCAAGAGCGAATACAAGTCCCCCGACCGTGTCCATATCTTCCGCCAATTCACCAGGGTTGAACGACTTTCCAATTGTTTCTTGAAGTTTTTCCAACTCCACTCGGGCATCAACCTGCCAGCGGCCATCGCCCAGATCTCGAATCAGCGCGTCTTCATCTTCATCATGTTCATCCTCAATTTCACCGACAACCTCTTCCACGATGTCTTCCAGAGAAACGAGACCGTCGGTGCCACCATATTCGTCAATCACCAAAGCCATTTGGGTACGTGTGGCCTGCATACGCGCCATCAAATCGGAGGCCAGCATTGAAGGTGGCACGAACAGAACTTTGCGCATCACATTCAACTTGGACAATTTCACATCAAGGTCGACTTTAGACAGATCGAGAGTTTTGTAGCCATCCGTGTTTTTACGTGCACCTTTGCCTGACAGTTTTGTCATATGCAAAAGCAGGTCTTTGATCAGCACCATCCCGCGGGGGTCATCGAGGGAATCATCATATACAGGCAATCGAGAATGGCCGGTGTCTTCAAATGTCTGCAAAAGATCGCCCAAAGGGGTTGCCAGATCGACAGCGTGTACTTCAGCACGGGGCACCATAACATCTTCCACACGGCGTTCACGCAAGCGCAAAATATTCTGCAACATGGCGCGCTCTTCAGGTGAAAATACATCACCTGCTTCCCCTTCACCGGAAAGCGCTTCGTTCAAATCATCGCGCAAAGAGCCGCCAGAGCGCAAACCAAGGCGCACCATAAACCGCGCAAACCAGCCTTCGTCCCGGTCTTGCTTGCCAAGCACGACCAGTGAACGATTTTGTTCAATCGGATTTTGATCAGGGTTGATTATAGACGAACTGTCATCTGAACCTTCTTTCGAAGAATCGTGATCTTGCGTCTCTGGGCTTTTGTCGTTCATGAGCGGCGCGATATCTCCATCGATTCGCAATTTAGGCTTCTAAATACGGATCGGCAATGTGCAGTTCAGCAAGAATTTTTCGCTCCATGTTTTCCATGTCTTCAGCGTCTTCATCATTCATATGGTCATAGCCAACCAAATGCAGAAATCCGTGAACCAAAAGATGGGTCATGTGATCGGTAAAAGTCTTGTCTTGGGCTTTCGCTTCGCGCTCAATAGTTTCTTGCGCCAATATGACATCGCCCAACAAAGGTGACCATGATTCAAGCTCCACGTGGTCGTTGCTGGCAAATGACAAAACGTTTGTTGGTTTGTCTTCATCGCGAAAAGACCGGTTCAGAACCTGAATATTTTCGTCATCACAAAAGACAACGCTTACCTCAGCCCCTTGGGGCAAATTAAAAGGGCACAATTGACTTGCGGTGCTCAGCGTTTTATCGAGCATGCTGGCCAACTCGGATTGCTCCGGCCAGGAACCTGATTGTATCGAAAAGTCTATTGTCAGAACGGGCGCAGGTTCACTCACCGATAGTCCGCCCGCTCTTGCCCGGCGTGGTCGTAAGCCTCAACAATGCGTCCAACCAGCTTATGGCGAACGACATCGCTGGCTGTAAATCCAACCGATACAATGCCTTCCACTGGGGTCAAAATCTTTAGAGCTTCAACAAGGCCTGATATTTGACCGTTGGGCAAATCGATCTGGCTGGGATCGCCAGTGATGATCATTTTTGAACCTTCGCCAAGACGGGTTAAAAACATCTTCATCTGCATAGATGTGGTGTTTTGAGCTTCGTCTAAAATCACAGCTGCGTGGGCAAGCGTGCGCCCACGCATAAAGGCCAACGGCGCGATCTCGATGACACCTGATGTGATAGACCGTTCCACTTTGTCGCCAGGCATCATGTCGTAGAGCGCATCATAGAGCGGACGAAGATATGGATCGACTTTTTCTTTCATGTCGCCGGGCAGAAAACCCAATCGCTCGCCTGCTTCAACAGCTGGGCGGGATAGAATAATACGATCCACCGCACCACGTTCCAACAAAGAAGCCGCATAAGCAACGGCCAGATAAGTTTTACCTGTTCCTGCTGGACCTGTGCCAAAAATCATTTCAGCACGCTCCATAGCGCGAATGTAGGCATCCTGCGTTGGCGTGCGCGCGTGAATGGTTTTCTTTGCGGTGGAAATTCCAGCCATGGCAAGTTTGCCCTTTTTGGAACCAATATCACTCAAAGCAGGTAGGGTCATTTGGGCATCGCTTGAAATGGCTTGGCGGATGGCACCATCCACATCGCCAGAGGTAACGTGTTCGCCATTTTCAATGCGGCTATAAAGAGCATCCAGCACACGACGTGCTTGATCGGTCGCCACAGCTGAGCCTTTAAGATTGACTTCGTTTCCACGAGCCACCGCTTCAAGGTGCAGGTCACGTTCAATAATGGCTAAGTGCTCATCGTATTGCCCAAACAGAGTTTGTGCATGGTGATTGTTTTCATAAACAATCGCCACATGAACCAAATCGGATGCACCATTTTCTTCGGTCTTACGAGCCTCTTTTCGAGCACCTTTCTCAGAAGGGTTTTTGATGAAATCGGGCAGATCGTCAGTTTGGTTCAAATGGATATCCTCTTGGAATTAAGCGGCTTCAGATATGAGGCTATTTGTGTTCTTGTCGACAACTTTTACTGTAACGGTATCGCCAATGCTTCCGCAATGTGAAGGCACAACAACACTTTGCAACCATGGGGAGCGGCCAATCAACTGATCGGTTTCGCGCCCCTTCTTCTCCAACAAAACATCAATAGTTTTGCCAATGCATCCCGCATTGAATGCTTGTTGTTGTTCAAAAAGCAGCGCTTGCAGTCTCTGGAGGCGTGCAGATTTCACATCTTCATCGACTTGATCTTCCATCTCAGCCCCTGGTGTTCCGGGGCGCATGGAATATTTGAATGAGTAGCAAGATGCGTAATTTGTCTGGCGCACAATTTCCATTGTGGCTTCAAAATCATCATCGGTCTCCCCGGGAAATCCGACAATCATATCGCCAGAAATCGCGATGTCAGGGCGTGCTTTGCGTACCCGATTAATAATGTCCACATATTCAGCTGCCGTGTGGCTGCGATTCATAGACTTTAAAATTTTATCAGATCCGGCCTGCACGGGCAGGTGGAGATAGGGCATCAAAACATCAAGGTCGCGATGCGCATTGATCAATCCATCATCCATGTCTTTTGGATGGCTGGTGACATAGCGCAGGCGTTTAAGGCCATCCACCTTTGCCAGATCATAAAGCAATTCACCAAGGCGCATTTCAGTGCCTTTTGGACCAAGACCATGCCACGCGTTTACGTTCTGTCCAAGCAGGGTAATTTCGCGAACACCTGCATCCACCAAAGACTTGGCTTCCTCGATGACTTGGCTGTGTGGCCGGGAAATTTCTGCCCCGCGTGTATAGGGCACCACGCAGAAAGTGCAGAATTTATCGCACCCTTCTTGAACGGTTAGAAAAGACGTAACCCCGCGCGCTTGAACTTGCTTTTTTGTGGCAAGTGGCATGTGCTCGAACTTGTCTTCCACTGCATATTCAGTGTCGACCTGTCGGCCTTGCGTTTTCGCCTTTGAAACGATTTCAGGCAAGCGGTGATAGGTTTGAGGTCCGACCACAAGATCAACAGCCTTTTCACGGCGCAAAATCTCTTGTCCTTCAGCCTGCGCAACACAGCCTGTCACACCAATCATCATAGGTCGGTCTGTTTCGGCACGTTTGTTCTTCAAGGCACGCACGCGGCCAAGGTTGGAATACACTTTTTCAGCCGCTTTTTCGCGAATGTGGCACGTGTTCAAAAGCACCAGATCGGCATCCGCCATGTCGTCTGTATTTGTATAACCATCGGCCTCCAGCGCGTCTTGCATCCGCGTGGAATCATAAACATTCATCTGGCAGCCCCAGGTCTTGATGAAGACCTTCTTCTCGGTGCTGATTTCTGTCATAGATTTGGCTTTCGTTGTGCTTCAAATGCGATGATGGATTTGTAGACGTGTCTTTATCTGCCTATGAAACCGGAGTCGAGAGATTAACGTTTCAAAAGCATGTCACCGATGGCCGCAGTCGCTTCAGCAGACACAATTTTTCGTTTGGAGTTTTCTGTGAACACGATCGGGTCTCCCAGCCGAACGGTCACATCCAATGCGCCCATCTTTAAAATAGGGAACAGGCTTTCGCCCAAACCAATGTCACCGGGCCATGCCACATGAGGACGTTCTGCCCGCCCAATGGGCAAACCATGCAGGTGGCTGTAAACGATGGCCACAGGTTGGACGAGGGCTTTTTCAACCGATGAGGCCACGAGCGCATAGCGCGCCGCTTCAAACAAGGGTGTTTTGAAGGGAAGCAACATATTGCCATCGGTCGTGGTTCCTTCGGGAAACAAAACCATCGTTTCTTGAGCAGCCATCCGCTCGGCAATAGCGTTGGCTTGATTTGCAGATTGTCTGCGCCTCTCCCGTTGAATGAACACGGTGCGTTGCAGCTGCGCCATTTTTCCAAACAATGGCCATGTCAGCATTTCAGATTTTGCCACAAATGACAGGGGCTGCACGGCACCCAAGATCACAATATCAAGCCAGCTCACATGATTTGAGACTATCAACAATGGTCTATGTGCTGGCAAAGTGCCATCCACGGTCAAACGAATGCCCGCGAGTTTCAAAACAACGCGGTGGAACATGAGTGGCAAATAGCCCGATGCCTTTGGCATGCCAAATCGAGCAAAAACCAACGCAATCAATTGCAATGGCAACAACAAAAGCAGGGCTAGAACCAAACCAAACAAGACCAAAACAATTCTGACGTTTCCCAGCATTGTTTGTCCTAGTTCAGCTCAAGTCGCATCACCAAGGCCGTCGCGCGATTTGCCTTAGGATCATCGGAGGCAGCAGCATAATAGCCCGGGCGATTGCCAACAGTTTCAAACCCGAGCTTGTCGTACATATGAATGGCCGCCACATTGGTTGCATCAACTTCAAGCATAAGTGTTTCAACCCGGTCAGCCTGTAAGCGGCGGATAGCATCGCGCATCAATTGCAGTCCAAGGCCACTTCTGCGGTATGTGGTATCAACGGCAATCGACAAAATTTCAGCTTCATGATCCGTTTGGCGAATAATGTTGAATGCTGCAGGGCCAAGTCTAGGCTTTCCCACAAGGCGCGCAGATAAAATGGTGACTGTTGATTGCCCCGCCAAGGCTTCCAATTCGCTGGTTGACCACCCGCGCGGAAAATTGCGTGCATGGAGGTTTGCGAGTGCAGCATAGTCTTCTGGCACAGCATCCAAAACTACGAACTCTTTTTTGGTGAACCCCAACATCAGTTGGCCACTACGAAATTCGTTTGGGGTTTGGCATCTGGTGCCCGCAGGTAAAGCGGTTTTGCAGGATATTGATCCGCATATGACATCCGCTCGCTCGTCAGTTGCGCCACCGCCTCAATTTTTGGGGATGGCGCATCGTCGAGAATGTGAAAGCGAGTATCCAATGCCTGCATGTCTTTGGCACCTGAACCAGACAGGTTTTCGATATTTGATGGAATATTGTGCAAGGCATTGTCGGCAGGCACAGCCTTTGGCCCGTCTTGGTTTTGAAGGTTGGGGTCAAAACTTTGCAACCAATACTCCTCTCGCTTGGCATTTAAGATGACAGTCATTGGCATGTCTGCGTCATAAGCAAAGGCTTCGAACACAGACACCCCAAGGCATGGACAAGAGAGCGCAAAGCCAAACCCTTTTGCCGCAGCAAGACCAACGCGCAGACCGGTGAACGAACCCGGCCCCGTTGTGCAGCCCACGGCCTTTACATCGCTCCAACGCAAGCTTTCCGTCTCCATCAATCCTTCAATCATCGGCAACAACAATTCAGCATGCCCACGCCCTATATCTTCGCTTCTTTGGGCGATGATTTGGCGTGAAGCACAATCAAGAAATGCGGCCGAGCAAAAGGGGCCAGAAGTATCAATGGCAAGAATCATGCGATGATTTTAAGTCGTTGATATGCTTGTCACAAGCACGACTATTTACTGAACAGCTTCCACCGTTTCCACTTCAGGAATGAAGTGTTTCAACAGGTTCTGAATGCCGTGCTGCAAAGTCGCCGTTGAAGAAGGGCAACCCGCACAAGCGCCGCGCATTTTCAAGAACACACGCCCTTGTTTGAAACCATGGAACGTGATGTCGCCACCATCTTGCGCTACCGCTGGGCGCACACGTGTTTCCAGAAGTTCTTTGATTGTTTCAACAATCTCTTCAGTGCCTTCTTCGATGAATTCTTCACCATCACCCGCATCAGGAACGCTGTTGCCCACCATAACGGGCGCACCAGAGATGTAATGCTCCATGATTGCACCGAGAATGGCGGGTTTCAAATGAGGCCATTCGGTATTTTCACTTTTTGTAACAGTGACAAAATCAAACCCGAAAAACACACCAGTCACATTTTCAATCGCAAACAGGCTCTCTGCCAAAGGCGATTTCCCTTGCGCTTGTTCTGCGCTGGTAAACTCAAACGGGCCGTCTTGCACAACTGTTTCACCCGGCAGAAACTTCAATGTGGCTGGATTTGGAGTGGCTTCTGTTTGGATGAACATGGCTTTGTCCTTACGAGCTCACTGGAGCCCTTGTTTAGAATAACTCTAAAATAGGCTGATCTTGGTCACACTTCAAGAGCCACCAAACGTCATTTGGCAGCACCGCACAAAGTTAGACCAAATCATCAATGTCTTCATCAGTTAAAGTGGTTGGCACCACAGTGACTGGAATGGAGAACGTGCCGCCACTGCCCGCAATGGCGGAAACCAGCGGGCCGGGACCATCACTGGAATCACCAGCCGCCAACACCATAAGTGCAATGTCAGGATCGTTTTCGATCACAGCTTCAATCGCAGCGGTAGGCATGCCTTCTTGAATAACTGTTTCTGGGGTGATGCCGCCATATTCCACGGCCAATTGGCTAGCCTTGGCAAGTGCTGCTTCAGCTTCAGTTGTCGCCTCCGCGCGCATAACGTCTTCCACACCCAGCCAGTGCTGAAAATCAGCAGGTGCAATCACGTAAACCAGAACGAGATCAGCATCGATTCCAGCCACCCGCCGCGCGGCATAATGAATGGCTTTCGCGCATTCTGGAGTGGAATCAACGACAGCTAAAAACTTGCGCCTGTGGCCTTCTTCACGAACTTGTCTCTTGGTGACCATGTTGCGGTGTTGCTCAATGTTTGAATAAAAAGCAGATTAACGCCGCGCGCCAACAAAGCCAACGATTTCCTTCACATCAGCCAGGGTTTCGCAAGCGATCTCCCGTGCGCGATCAGAACCATCTTTTAAAACGGCATCAATTTCGGTTGGGTCTGCCTGTAAACGTCTCATTTCATCGGCGATGGGTGCAATTTTCTCAACCGCCACGTCAGCAAGGGCGGGTTTAAAAGTTCCAAACTGGGCGCCAGCATAGTCTTTCAAAACCGATGCTTGGTCAGTGTCGGTGAGCGCTGCAAAAATTCCAACCAGATTGTCAGCCTCAGGGCGGCCCTCCAAACCTTCAATGGTTTCCGGCAAAGGGTCAGCATCTGTTTTGGCCTTGCGAATTTTTTTCGCAATGGCATCGGCATCATCCGTCATGACAATTCGCGACAAATCAGAAGGATCAGATTTTGACATTTTCTTTGAACCATCGCGCAGGCTCATGACCCGTGCTGCTGGCCCACCAATTAGAGGTTCGGTGATCGGGAAGTAACCCTGCACAGTTTCATCACCCACTTTCATAGGCTCTCCCAGTGAGAGTTCTTTGATGCGATCAGAAAAATCATTGTTGAATTTCTGCGCAATGTCGCGTGTGAGTTCTAGGTGCTGTTTTTGGTCTTCACCCACAGGCACATGGGTGGCGCGATATGTGAGGATATCCGACGCCATTAATGTGGGATACGAAAACAGACCGACCGAGGCTTTTTCGCGGTCTTTGCCTGCTTTTTCTTTGAACTGTGTCATTCGGTTCAGCCACCCCATGCGCGCCACGCAATTGAAGATCCAAGCAAGTTCAGCATGCTCTGCAACCTGGCTTTGGTTGAAGACAATGTGTTTTTTCGGATCGATGCCTGAAGCAAGGTAAGCTGCGGTAACTTCGCGAATATTTGCTGCCATCTCTGCGGGGTCTTGCCATACAGTGATGGCGTGCAAATCAACAACGCAGTAAATGCAGTTGTAATCATTCTGGAGCGGCACAAATTTCTTAATGGCACCAAGGTAGTTGCCCAGATGCAAATTGCCCGTTGGTTGAATTCCTGAAAAGACGCGTTCTTGTATTTTAGACATGGTGTGGACCCAAGCTGGAGACTGTTTGGGCGGGTGTATGGGGCAAGTGGCTTATCGGCGCAAGAGCCGTTTCACTTGGGCCTGATCCACAGCGCCTGACACAAAGCAAATTGCAAAATAAACCACCGCTCCAAACCCGATCAACCCACCAACGCTGATGAGTTGAACCAAGAACCCAGCGTATGTGAGAGTTTCTGCCAAAGGCAAACGCGCAACCCAAATGGCAATGCCCATGGTGATGGCAGAAACCAGCAACATGACCAGTCTTCGAAGGGTCAAATGATCGGGTTTGAAATCACCGCGGCGCCATTGTGTAACGACCAGCAAGACGAGGTTCACCCATGCAGAAACGGATGTGGCAATCGCGATGCCCACATGGCCCAGAGTCGGAAACAAAGCCAGTGAAAGTGCAATATTGGTGACAACCATGATGCAAGAAAACCAGAATGGCGTGCGCATATCTTCACGTGCAAAAAACGCTGGTTGAAACACTTTCATCATCACATAGGCAGGAAGACCCGTCGCAAAGGCCGCCAAAGCAAGGGCGGTTTTCGATGTAGCCACCGCATCAAACTCGCCGCGTTCATAAAGCAGGCGCACAATATCTTCAGGGATAATCATGAACCCGACGGCTGCCGGCAGGGTCAAGGCCAGTGCAAATTCCAACGATCTGTTCTGTAATTTTTCTGCTTCATCGTGATCGCCAGATTTTAAGGCGCGGGACAATTCAGGCAAAAGCACAACCCCAACCGCGATACCAATCACGCCTAAGGGTAATTGGTTAAGACGATCCGCATAATTTAAGAGCGCGTTTGCGCCATCTTGAGCTGTGGCAATAATGGTTCCAATCAGCAAGTTGATCTGTAACACACCGCCTGTCAGCAGGCTCGGCCCCATAAGCACCATCAACCGCTTCACGGGTGCCGTGAGTTTGGGAAAGGTGAGTTTAAATCCCATGCCTTCACGACGGATACCCCAAAGCAAAAACAGGAATTGTGCAATTCCGGAGAAAAACACACCCCAAGCAAGTGCAATACCTGTATCGCGCTCGGTCATGTCCCACCAAATCGCGTAAACCAGAATGCTGACAAGAATGACGTTCAACAAAACGGGCACAATAGCCGCCAAAAAATAACGGCGCAGAGAGTTCAAAATACCTGAGAACATGGCCACCAAAGACATGCACAACAAGTAAGGAAACATAATGCGTGTCATGATGACAGCGAGGTCAAACTTTTCTGGATCGTCGGTAAAGCCGGGCGCGACAATTGTGGACACAAGAAACGGCATGGCCAACAGGGCAAGGCCAGTGAACACCAACAACCATGATGCTAAAACTGCAAAGACGTCTTGGCCAAATTTGCGCGCAGCATCATTTCCGCCTTCTTCCAACTCTTTTGCAAACAGCGGAATAAAAGCGATGTTGAACGCGCCTTCAGCGAATAAGCGGCGGAACAGATTTGGAAATCTGAAACACGTGTAAAAAACATCTGCCACCGGCCCCGTGCCCAATGCAGCAGCCATAAATGCTTCGCGTGCAAACCCCAGTACGCGACTGGCCATGGTCGCGCCGCCCACCGTTGCAAATTTGGAAATCAATCCGCTCATGAAGCAAGCTTCTCTGTTTTGTCGGCAGATGGGGTCACTGCATTTAGCAGTTTTCGTTTAATTGCTGAGAGTTTTTGTGCAGATTCAATTTTGTGGCCTACAAGATCGGTCACATAGAACGTATCGATGAACTTTTCACCAAAGGTTGCAATATGGGCTGACGCAATATCTAGCGACAGATCGGCCATTGCATCGGCAATCTTCGACAACACTCCCGGTCGATCCAGCCCTTCAATTTCAAGCACTGTAAATTTATCGGACGCGGTGTTGTTGATAATGACAGACGGTTCAACCTTAAAGGCCTTTTTCCGCCCGCTGGGTTTGGGTTGGTTTTCAAACAGGTCTTTTAGTCGCAATTTTCCTGATAAAACGTCTTCAATAGTTTCACCAATGCGCTCCGCTCGGCGCAGTTCATCCGCTTCATTTTCAAAGGCGCGGTTGATAAATATTGAATCCAGTGCGCGACCGTCTTTTGTGGTGAAGACTTGAGCGTCCACAATGTTGGCTTCAGCCGCTGTGCAACAGCCTGTGATTGTCGACAGCAAACGAGGGTGATCAGGTGCCAGCAGCGTGATTTCAGTTACGGCTTCAAACTCTCTTGTGGCAATAGTTGTTGCAACACTGCGCCCAGCCTTGTCACTGTCGCGAATAAATTCCAGATGCCGCTTTTGATCTTCACGCGGCACCGTCATCAGATAATTGTCGTACATCAAATCGAGGCAACGTTTGCGTTCCTTGGCGGGCCAGTCTTCCAACAAGGCTTCCAATTCTTCGCGCACTTCCGCAATGCGTTCTTTGCGAGGAATTGATGTGAAGCCACCGGTCAATCGAGGTTCGGTTTCATAGTAGAGTGTGCGTAATAATTGGCCCTTCCAGCCGTTCCACACGTCTGGCCCTACCGCTTTAATGTCGCACACTGTCAGCACGAGAAGAGCTTTCATGCGATCCATGCTTTGCATGACAGATGCGAAATCGGAAATGGTGCGTGGGTCATTCAGATCGCGTGATTGGGCAGTGTTGGACATCAGCAAGTGTTGCTCAATCAACCATGCCACAAATTCTGTCTGCGCTTTTGAAAGGCCAAGACGGGGACAGACTTTGCGCGCGACTTTCGCACCAGCAATAGAGTGATCTTCAGGCCGCCCTTTCGCCACATCGTGCAAAAGCAGAGCAACGTAAAGAACGACACGATTTTGCGAATGTGCCATCAATTCGTTGGCAAGAGGGTGTTGTTCACCGACGTCCCCTTGCTCGATTTCAGACAGGATACCGATCGAACGCAGCAAGTGCTCGTCTACGGTATAGTGGTGATACATATTAAATTGCATCATCGAAACAATCTTGCCGAAATCTGGAATGAACTTTCCAAGCACGCCGCTTTCGTTCATTTTCCGAAGAGTACGTTCCGGTGTTTTGCGAGAGGTCAGGCACGCTAGAAAATCCGCATTGGCTTCGGGAGTGGTTCGCAGGGTTTTGTTGACCAATTTCAAGGAACGCGAAACCAATTGCATGGCATCTGGATGGAAGAGAAATTCGTTTTCTTCAGCCAAACGGAACATTTTGATGATGTTGACAGGCTCACGTTTGAACACGTCATCGTCGACTGGTTTGATGCGGTTGTTTACTGCAACAAATTGATCCGTCCCTTTTATTTTTTTCGGACGGCGGGTCAGGGAGCGAAAAATACCTGTGACCCCTTGAACGCTTTTCGCTTGCTCTTCTTCCAGCGTCGAACACAAAATGCGCGTGAGGTCTCCCACATCTTTGGCCACCAGAAAATAGTGTTTCATGAACCGTTCAACCGCACTTTGACCCGGGTGTGGTAAATACCCCAAACGTTCCGCCAACATAGGTTGAAGGTCAAAGGACAACCGCTCAGTGGCGCGACCTGTTGCAAAGTGCAGGTGGCATCTCACGGCCCAAAGGAAGTCATGTGCCTTTGAAAACTTCTGGAACTCGGTTTTTGAAAAAACCTTTGCAGCTCGAAGCTCCCTCCAAGTGCGCACCTGATAAAAATATTTGGAGATCCAAAACAGCGTGTGAATATCCCGTTGCCCACCTTTCCCATCTTTTACGTTGGGTTCAACGAGATACCGTGACTCACCAGATTTGCGGTGACGTTCGTCGCGCTCGCTGAGTTTGGCTTCAATGAATTCTTTGGCTGTAGAAGATACAATTTCCTTGTTGAAGCGCGCCAACATCTCGTCAAACAGATCAGTGTTTCCCCACAGAAAACGGGCTTCCAAAATTGCAGTTCGTATCGTCATATCGTCGCGGGAAAGGCGAATGCATTCTTCAAGAGTGCGCGTGGCATGCCCCACTTTGAAACCCATATCCCACAACATGTAGAGAATATATTCTACGAGGCTCTCACCCAGAGCAGTCAATTTATAAGGTAACAAAAACAGCAAATCGATGTCTGATCCGGGCGCCAGTGTGCCCCGACCATATCCGCCCACCGCAACCACCGACATGCGTTCGCCTTGCGAAAGGTTTGAAGCACGCAGAACATGAACCATTGCAAAGTCATAAATGCAGCGAATGATCTCGTCTTGAAGGTGTGACAGACGAGCCGCACAATCAGCACCACTTCCATCTTCAATCAACAGCTCTTCCGCACGTTTTCTGCCCTGTGCCGAGATCTCTTTGAGATGGGTCAACACTTTTAGCCGCACATCGCTGGAACTCCCGTCACCATCAGTTTCCTTGGTGAATGCGGTGAGATCAGCGCGCAGTTTTTCAGAGTCGATCAACAGGGACAGTTTAAGATCTTGTTTGGGCATCTTGGCTTTGCGATATATGGCGCTTTGCAAATGCTTTTACGCGAGCCGTATCGCACTGGCTAGGGTTGAAAGACCCTCACAAATTTCTCTTGGCCGATGGTTTCAGGAGATTTTTTCCCACGTTTTTCACTGACCAGTACCATGGCCGCATCAGCGGTCATTCCATTTTTCACCAACAGGCAAGAAGCGAGTGTTCCCGCGCGTCCAACACCACCTGCACAATGCAGAAACAGATTTTCGCCTCGCTCCAGAAGACCGGTTAGTTTGTTGGCCAACTCAGGAAAAGCAGCGGCATCAGGTGTCTTGAAATCGTCAACTGGAAAACGGGTGAACCCGATACCAACTTCATTCAAGGCACGGCCTTCGCCTTGAAGTCCATATTTTTCAACTTCGCTTTGTGCAATCAGCGAGACAACATGTGTCACGCCGATTTCAGTCAGAGCCTTGGGCCACGTGGCAAAGTTCTGGAGAAGTGGTCGCGGCCCCATCCAGATCGACCCATTGCCAATATTGGAAACAAAATGGAAATCAGCCACGTTTAAATGGCTGCTTTCAAATTCTCTTCAATATAAAGAGCCCGCAAACGATCCCCAACGGGTCCGGGTTTGCCAGTACCCACTTTATTGCCATCAATTTCAACAATCGGATTTGTAAAGCCGGAAGCAGAGGTGGCAAATGCTTCGTCGGCTTCATAGGCTTCTTCAATTGTGAACGGGCGCTCCTCAACTTCCATTTGCAGAAGCTTTGCACAGGCCAAAACAGATTTGCGTGTGATGCCGTGCAAAATGTCGTTTGAAAGATTGCGAGTGATGATCTTTCCACCTTTTACGATATAGGCGTTGTTGGACGTGCCTTCCGTGACAAAACCTTCCTGCACCATCCACGCGTCATCAGCACCTTGTGCCTTGGCTTCCATTTTGGCCAACGATGGGTAGAGCAATTGGACAGTCTTAATGTCGCGACGTCCCCAACGCAGATCGTCGATGGAAATCACTTTCAGTCCTTCACTTTCAACAGATGTGCCAATGATTTGTTTTTCCTGAGTGAACAACACCACAGTTAAAGGAGTGTCCTCAGGCGGGAAGGCGAAGTCGCGATCACCCGGATTGCCACGCGTCATTTGCAGATAGATCATACCTTGTTCGAGCGTGTTACGCTCCACCAATTCGCGATGAATGGCGAGCATCTCTTCGCGATCAACCTTGTGCTTGTAACCGAGTTCTGTGAGTGAGCGCTGCAACCGTTCGATGTGCCCATCGAAGCCAATGAGTTTGCCATTCAAAACGGTTGTCACTTCATATACGCCATCGGCGAACAAAAATCCGCGGTCAAAAACCGAAATATGAGCTTCGTTCTCCGGCACATAATTGCCGTTCAAATATACAGTTCTCATTGTTTAACCCCAAAGGTCAGCAGTGGGCGGATAGACCCCACGCTCATCAAACTTAAGAGGTGGGTTGCGATCTTGTGCAAGAAGCAATGGCCCATCCAGATCAGTAAAAGCAACACCTTGTGCCACCAGTGTTGCAGGGGCCATAGCAAGGGATGAGCCGACCATGCAACCGACCATAATATCAAACCCTGCTTTTTCCGCTTCAGAACGCAAAGCCAAGGCTTCGGTTAAGCCGCCTGTTTTATCCAGTTTGATGTTCACCATATCGTATTTGCCTTTAAGGGCGGACAATGAAGAACGATCATGGCAAGATTCATCAGCGCAAACTGGCAAGACGCGTTCCACATCGCCAAGGGCATCGTCTTTTCCAACAGGCATTGGTTGTTCAACCATTTTCACACCAAGGCGCACCAAAACCGGGGCCAGCTCTTTATAAGTGTCTGCATCCCAACCTTCATTGGCATCAATAATAATGTCAGTGTTGGGTGCGCCGTCACGAACTGCTTCCAGCCGCGCCATGTCACCTTCGCCACCAAGCTTGATTTTCAAAAGTGGCCGAAAAGCGTGTTCGGCGGCTTTTGCGCGCATGGTTTCGGGGTCTGATAGAGAGAGCGTGTAAGCTGTGATTTCGGGTCCTGGATTGGAGAGCCCAGCAAGCTCATAGGCGCGTTTGCCTGCCCTTTTAGCTTCCAAATCCCAAAGCGCACAATCAAGCGCGTTGCGTGCAGCCCCCGGCTCCAGCATATCCTGCAGGTCTTCACGATCAATGCCGTTTTCGACAGCATTTTCCAGTGAACGAATTTCATCCATCACACTATCAACGGTCTCATCGTATCGCGCGTAGGGAACGCATTCCCCCCAGCCGCTAAAGGAGCCATCGTCAAGTTTCACCGTGACAACCCGTGCTTCAGTGCGTGAACCACGGGAGATTGTGAACACTTCCGCAAGTGGGAAGACGGTTTCTTCAACGTGAAGAGAAATTGCTGACATTACACTGCTTCCAAAGCAACTACCAAACGGTCAGCACCATGGCGATATGGATCAACCGTTGGAAGCCCCATACGCTCTTCTATTTCTTTACAAAGTTCTGTGGCTTCCGCGTCGGACAGATGTTGCGTGTTGATAGCAATACCAACCACTTTCACATCCGGGTTGACCACTCGTGCCAAAATCAGCGCTGTGTCGCGCAACTCTTCCAAACTTGGTTGTTGATAGTCTGGCAAGCCACGCATGTGTGTGCGGGTGGGTTCGTGACTTAAAATCAAAGCGTCTGGCTGTCCGCCGTGAACCAGTGCCATAGTCACACCAGAATAAGACGCGTGATACAGGCTGCCTTGACCTTCGATCAAGTCCCAGTGGTCGTCGTCATTGTCAGGCGTAAGATATTCAACCGCTCCAGCCATAAAGTCGGCAATCACGGCATCTAGCGGGACTCCATCGCCGGTCACCAAAATTCCAGTTTGGCCTGTGGCGCGGAATGTGGCTTTCATCCCCCGGGCACGCATCGCTTTTTCCATGCAAAGCGCGGTGTACATCTTGCCAACAGAGCAGTCTGTTCCCACAGCCAAGCAGCGTTTGCCTGTGCGGCGCACACCCGTTGCAATTGGGTATTCAACGCTTGGAATGCGCACATCGTGAAGTGCTCGCCCATGCGCAGAGGCTGTTTCCACAAGATCGGTCTCATCGTTTAACAAATTGTGCAAGCCAGATGCCAAATCAAGGCCACCTTCCAGTGCCTGTTTGAGAACGGTTTTCCACTTGTCAGAAATAACACCCCCTCGGTTGGCGACACCAATCACCATGGTTTTTGCGCCTTTGGAAACGGCTTCCTCGATGGTCAGATCGTCGAGGCCCATGTCTGCCTTGCACCCATCCAGACGCAATTGACCCACGCACAATTCAGGGCGCCAGTCTTTAATGCCTTGTGCAACCTTAGCGGCCAGAGGATCGGCAGCATCGCCTAGAAACAATAAATACGGGGTTTCAATCATGACCTGCTCCAGCAAACCGATGTCAGTTGAGAGCATTTAGTCCGACGCTGGTAATGCTGGCAATCACTGAATCTGCTGGCCCATTCAACAGGCTTGAACTGGACTCATTTCTTGTCGAGCAAAAGCTGAGTGCCCTTTTTCAGTTTGTCTTGAATGCCGCCGGACAGTTTGGCCAAAATCCACGGTAGATCGACTTCGATGAGCACATTTTCGTCTTGAACGGTCAGAGTGCCAGTTATTTTTTGCCCCATCGCGCCAGCGCTGAAGGTTAAAACATCGCCGTTCCAAGATTGTTGAACGTCCACAGATTTGCCAGCGATTTGCTCCTGAACCTTGGAGAAACCGCTTTCTATTCGGCTTTTTGCGCCATCTCGTGTGAGTTTATGGGGCACATTGACAGTGATTTTTTCGGCCATGGGTCATGACTTTCGCTCTAAAGACGTTTTGCTGGCTTAGATTTGGGGTCTGAGTCTCCCTTTTTCAAACTTCAATGCAAGAGTCGTATTGCCAAGCCGCCAATTTGCACCCTAGACTTTGAATCGAATGCGACCCGTCCGGCACGTTTTACCATGCTGTACCGGACGACATTTGGGAGGAAATGCATGGCCAAGGTAGAAATTACTGTAAATGGCAAAGCGACATCAGCGAATGTGGAAGACCGCACGCTGTTGGTTGATTATTTGCGCGAAACGCGAAACCTGACAGGAACCCATGTGGGTTGCGACACGTCTCAGTGCGGGGCTTGCGTTGTTCACGTAGACGGAAAAGCCGTTAAATCTTGCACAATGTTGGCGGCACAAGCTTCTGGCAGTGATGTGAAAACCATTGAAGGCGTTGCTGGAAACGGTGCACTGCATCCCATGCAAGAAGCCTTTCACCAAAACCATGGCCTGCAATGCGGTTTCTGTACGCCGGGCATGATTATGGCTGGCATTGATATGGTGAACCGCCTGGGTCCGAAATTGGACGAGGCCACAATTCGCGCTGAGCTTGAAGGCAATATTTGCCGCTGCACTGGCTATCATAACATTGTGAAATCAATTGCCGCTGGCGCCAAAGAAATGGGCAAAGGCATGAAGAAAGCCGCTCAATAAATATTACAACTCTAAGGGCGAATGCGCGGCGCGCTTGCAACAAAAAGATCAATCAAGCCGAACGCCAGCTGACGTCCCCACATTCTTGGAGGAGACACTTATGGGTATTGAAGGAATTGGCGCACGCGTGCTGCGCAAAGAAGACAAACGTTTTATCACTGGCGCAGGCCGCTACACGGATGATCACAAAGTTGCTGGCATGCACTATGCTGCCTTTGTGCGCTCGCCACATGCTTACGCAAAGATCAAAAAGATCAACATCAAAGCAGCTAGCAAAATGTCTGGTGTGGCCGGAATTTTTAACGGCAAAGAACTAACCGGCGACGGTATCGGTAACATTATCTGCGGCTGGATGGTGCATTCCAAAGATGGCTCACCCATGAACATGGGCGCTTGGTCAGCTTTGGCAACCGAATATGTGCGTTATGTTGGCGACGCTGTTGCGGTCGTCATCGCCGAAACTCTTGAAGAAGCACAGGCGGCTGCTGAAGCTGTCGAGGTGGATTATAAGGTTTTGAAGGCTGTTGTGTCAGCAGAAGACGCGATGGATCCAAAGGCACCTCAGCTTCATCCAGAAGCCAAAAACAACATCATCTATGATTGGGAAATTGGCGAAGAAGACGCAACGGATGCTGCTTTTGCAAAGGCCGCCAATGTCGTTGAAATAGACATTCGCAACAACCGACTTGTGCCAAACCCGATGGAGCCACGTTCAGCACTGGTTCAATACGATGCAGCAGAAGATCACTTCACGCTTCACACCACATCGCAAAATCCCCACGTGGCGCGTTTGGTGCTGTCAGCGTTTTATCAAGTTGCCCCGGAAAACAAACTGCGCGTCATCGCCCCAGATGTTGGCGGTGGATTTGGCGCAAAAATCTACATTTACCCAGAAGAGATCGTGTGTCTGTGGGCGGCAAAGAAAGCAGGAGTTGCTGCAGTTAAATGGACGGCAAGTCGGTCAGATGCGTTTTTGACAGACGCCCACGGGCGCGATCATGTGTCTAAAGCCAAAATGGCGTTCGATAAAAACAACAAAATTACAGGCTTTAAAATAGAAACCCTGGCGAATTTGGGAGCCTATATGTCTCTCTTTTCGTCGTCTGTTCCAACCTATCTCTATGCAACTTTGTTGTCGGGCCAATACAACATTCCAAATATCCATTGTAATGTGAAAACGGTCTATACTAACACAGTGCCTGTAGATGCTTATCGCGGCGCTGGTCGTCCTGAAGCCACTTATTTGGTGGAGCGTATGATGACGACAGCGGCGCGTGAACTGGGCGTCGATCCAGCAGAGTTACGGCGCAAAAACTTTGTTCAGCAATTTCCACATCAAACACCTGTCATCATGTGTTACGATGCCGGTGATTTTGGCGCATCTCTCGATGCTGCTATGGCCGAAATCAAATATGACAGTTTTGAGAAGCGCCGCAAGAAATCAGCCAAGAATGGTATGCTGCGCGGCATCGGCATGAGTTGCTATATTGAAGCTTGTGGCATCGCGCCATCGGCTGCTGTTGGGTCACTTGGTGCTGGTGTAGGCCTATGGGAATCTGCTGAAGTGCGGGTAAACCCAGTGGGCACGGTCGAAATTTTAACAGGCTCTCACAGCCACGGCCAAGGCCACGAAACCACATTTGCACAATTGGTCACCGATCGTTTCGGCCTGCCAAACGAAAACGTGCAAATCGTCCATGGTGATACAGACAAAGTGCAGTTCGGTATGGGCACATACGGCTCTCGTTCCGGAGCTGTGGGCATGTCAGCCATTGAAAAAGCGCTTGATAAGGTGGAAGCCAAAGCCAAGAAAATTGCTGCTCATATGCTGGAAGCCGCCGAAGGCGACATCGAGATTAAGAACGGTGAAGTTATGGTCAAAGGCACTGATAAAAAGCTCGGTTGGCACGAAGTCTGTTTGGGCGCTTATACAGGCCACAACCTTCCAGAAGGCATGGAGCCAGGCTTGAAGGAAGGTGCGTTCTACGATCCCACCAACTTCACCTTCCCAGCCGGTTGCTACATCTGCGAAGTGGAAGTCGATCCAAACACAGGTGTAACCACAATCGAAAAATTTGTGGCTGCTGATGACTTTGGCAAAATTATCAACCCGATGATTGTGGAAGGTCAGGTGCATGGAGGATTGGCGCAAGGTATTGGCCAAGCCATGATGGAAAACGCCGTCTATGATGATGATGGTCAGTTGTTGTCGGCCTCTTACATGGATTACACCATGCCAAGAGCCGATGACCTGCCAAGCTTCAATGTCTCAACCACTGAAACGCTTTGCCCAGGCAACCCGCTTGGCATCAAAGGGTGTGGGGAAGCTGGGGCAATTGGTTCACCGCCTGCGGTCATCAATGCGATCACAGATGCGATCGGTCACAACAATCTCACCATGCCAGCAAGCCCGCAAAATGTTTGGGCAGCCATCAATGATGGCGGCATGTCTGAAGCTGCGGAATAAGGAAAACAATTATGTATGAAACAAATTACCACCGCGCCAAAGATGCAGCTGATGCCGCAAAGAAACTGCGCTCCAGTGATGATGGAATGTATTTGTCTGGCGGCATGACTTTGCTACCAACAATGAAACAGCGCCTTGCTGCTCCATCAGATCTGGTTGATCTTACCCATATCAAAGATATGAATAAGATTTCGGTCACCCGCAAAGATGTGGTGATCGGCGCAACCGCCACCCATGCAGAAGTTGCATCCCATGCAAAGCTGATGAAGGTGTGCCCAAGCCTGTGTGCATTGGCGTCTCATATTGGCGACCCGCATGTGCGCAATCGCGGTACCATTGGTGGCTCTATTGCCAACAACGATCCAGCGGCGGATTACCCTTCGGCCATGATGGCATTGGGCGCGACAATCATCACCAACAAGCGCAAAATGAAGGCCGAAAAGTTCTTCACTGGCATGTTTGATACGGCCTTGGCCGAAGATGAATTTGTCAAAGCCGTGTCATTCACTGCACCAAAACGTGGGGCTTATTCCAAGTTTCCAAATCCTGCTTCGCGCTATGCAATGGCGGGTGTTTATGTGGCCGACCATGGCAAAGGCGATGTGCGCGTTGGCGTCACGGGCGCTTCCCAAAATGGCGTTTACCGCGCAAAAGATATGGAAAAAGCGCTGTCGAAATCTTTTGATGCCGCAGCGCTTGAAGGCTGCAATGTGGATGAAGGCGATATGCTTTCCGACATCCACGGCTCATCCGCATATCGCGCAAACCTTGTGAAGGTCATGGCCAAGCGCGCTGTTGAAGCCGCCGCAAGCTAAACAGGTTTTAAACATCTCAATCAAAGGGCGGCCCTTGGGCTGCCCTTTTTTGTTTGCGAGCTTGTAACGCTTTGCTGTCTGCACAAAAAATGCAAAACGCTCTGTCCCATTTGCACCCATGAGCCTCAAAACCACACTGAACAGGAAACATGTTCTGCCTTGTTGAAACTGACAAGGAGAGAAAAATGGAACTGATTTCAAACAAGAACGAATGGGCAGGCAAAAAGAATGTGGCCATCCGCTTAGCGCGCATTCTCGTAGGCTACGTTGCCGCTGTATTGGTGGCCACGACAATTGTGTTGCTGCCCTTTGGCATCTTCGGCGCCTGGGGTTTTGGTGTATGGCTTTTTGGTATTTGTATCACAGCAATAACGGCTTTTTTCCCAATGATGTTGTTTGTGTTGTTCAACGAAACCAAACACCGGTTTGGGCCATATGGGCACATGTTTTCCGGCGCGGGCGTTGCTCTGATCGCTCACGTGATTTTCCAAGTGTTTGAGGCGTCAGCAATGGCGCGCCACATGGATTTCAGCCTTGTGGCGCTCAGTGTGGTTGGGGGTGCAGTTGGCGCACTCGCTTATTGGAAAATCGCTGTGGCGCATCTGCAAAACAATCCATTTCGAATAGATGTCCGTAAAGTTGCCAGCGTCTTTTGAGCCTAGACTTTGCTAGATACATCCAGTGCCATGGCAATATCACCCATCAAATCATCAGTGTCTTCCAATCCGCAAGACAAGCGCACCATGCCGTCAGAAATGCCAAGTTCGGCACGGTCTTCATCAGACAAATTCTTGTGCGTGGTAGTTGCTGGATGGGTGATCAGACTTTTTGCATCGCCCAAATTGTTGGAGACTTTCACAATCTCCAGTGCATTCTCAAAAGCAAAAGCAGCAGGTTTTCCACCTTCCAACTCGAAGGCAACAAGCGTGGAGCCTGCGCTCATTTGTTTCTTGGCAATATCGGCTTGCGGGTGGTCATCACGACCAGGATAGATAACGCGTTTCACATGTGAAGCTTGTGCCAATTGATCGGCAAGTCGCGTTGCGTTGGCGGTCTGTTGTGCCACGCGAAGCGGAAGCGTTTCCAAACCTTTTAGCAAAACCCACGCATTGAAGGGGGAGAGGCTCGGTCCGGTATGACGGAAATAGTCAAACAGGCTTTCTTCAATCCATTCAGCGCTCGATAAAACAACGCCGCCAAGACATCGCCCCTGACCATCAATATGTTTGGTGGCTGAATAGACAACCACGTCCGCGCCAAGTTCCAACGGCTTTTGATAAAGTGGCGTGGCAAAAACATTGTCGACCACCAGTTTGGCACCAATTTCTTTGGCCAATTGCGCAACAGCAGCCACATCGACCAATTCCAAAGTTGGGTTTGTGGGGGATTCTAGAAAAAACAGTTTCGTGTTGGGGCGAATAGCCGCCTTCCAAGCGTCAAGGTCGGTTCCGTCAACAAGAGTGGAGTCAACACCACACTGGGGCATGAGTTTTTCCACAACCCATCGGCACGAGCCAAACAGTGCGCGCGCGGAAACAACATGATCTCCGGCTTTCACCTGACACATAAGTGCAGAACTGATTGCGCCCATACCGCTGGCTGTGCCCAAGGCAGCCTCAGCACCTTCCAGTGCACACATACGTTCTTCGAACATGGAAACGGTTGGGTTGGCATAACGCGAATACACGTAGCCTTCTTCATCGCCATTAAAGCGTGCTTCTGCCGCTTCAGCTGAATCATAAACAAAACCCTGGGTCAGATAGAGCGCTTCAGATGTTTCACCAAACTGCGAACGCTGCGTTCCGCCGTGCACAAGTTGAGTTGCTGGTTTCCAATTCTTAGACATTTGTTTTCCACTCTTAATTGGTCACCACAAAATCAGACACAAAAAAAACCGACTTCGCGATGGCCGCAAAATCGGTTTCCCAAATTGAAAACAGATCAAACGAGCTGTTTCCAGTTTCGGTCCTTTAGCGACTTGTTTAATGTGGCTGCAAGCCGACCGGCCAAATCACCACAATGATGTGTGGGTTAAAGCATGGCCCTCTTTTCGTCAATTCCTCTGGACGATAAAGAGAATGCTATGAGCAAAGAGTCTGGAATTTTAAATGATGCACAAATCGCCACCCTTTTCGGGAATGGTGCAATTTCGTGCGACCGCCCGTTAGATGAAGATCAAATTCAACCGGCCAGTCTAGACCTTCGTTTGGGCAAATATGCTTGGCGTGTTCGGGCATCATTCCTGCCGGGGAAAGACTCGACTGTAAAAGACAAAATGGAGCGATTTCTGCTTCACAAAATCGATTTGAGCGAAGGCGCCGTCTTGGAAACAGGCTGTGTTTACATCGTTCCTGTTTTAGAGAGTTTCAAACTGCCCGCTGATGTGTCGGCATCGGCCAACCCAAAAAGCTCAACGGGTCGACTTGATATTTTCACACGCGTCATTGCTGACAATGCTCAGCAATTTGATATGGTGCCTGCTGGGTATGAAGGTCCGCTTTATATTGAAGTCAGTCCAAGAACGTTCCCAATTGTTGCGCGAACCGGTTCTCGTCTGTCGCAAATCAGGTTCCGTACAGGCGAAGCCGTTTTGAACCGCGATACACTGTTGGCATTGCACGATGCAGAAACACTGGTTGCGGCGGAACAACCAAACATCGACCATCGCGGCATCGCCATGTCAATTGATCTGACAGGCGATGAAAACGGCCTTGTTGGCTATCGCGGCAAACGCCACACGGGTGTGGTTGACGTGGATAAAAAAGCGGCTTGCGAAGTGCTGGAATATTGGGAACCAATTTACAATCGCGGATCTCAGGACATCGTTCTCGATCCCGACGAGTTTTATATTCTGGTGTCGCGTGAAGCCGTTCATGTACCGCCAGATTATGCTGCAGAAATGGTGCCGTTTGACCCTTTGGTCGGTGAATTTCGAGTGCATTATGCTGGGTTTTTTGACCCTGGTTTCGGCCACGCTGCAGCAGGTGGAACAGGGGCGCGGGCTGTTTTGGAAGTCCGCAGCCACGAGGTGCCATTCATTCTTGAACACGGTCAGATAGTAGGTCGGCTGGTGTACGAACATATGATGGAGCGTCCGAAAGCTCTGTATGGCGCAGACTTAAAATCGAACTATCAAGCCCAAGGTTTGAAGCTTTCCAAACACTTTGTGTCTTAGGTTTTTTGCAGCTGAAGGCCTTGCAGTCGATGGGGTGTTTTTTCCCATTCGTGCGGCCGTCTAATGAGGTGCCATGCAGCGCGCCACGCAGCGATTGACAGCAAGAGCCAATAAGCTGGCAATGTCACCAACCAAATCGTCAGATGTTGAAGATTGCGTTGAGGCATTGTGCGCAAAGCTAAAACCGAGAACGCAATATATCCGCCCATAATGGTAACAAAATCAAACAAAAACAACGGATTTGAAAATGCGGTCGACAACCCTTTGGCCCAATGGATCCATATCCATGACCCGATGAAATATAACAGAAACGGATGAACCAGTGACGAGATGATCATTCCTGTGATCATGAGGTGGAATATGAGCGTTCCTTTGAACCCAAGGTCTTTCGCCAAAGCAATCGGATGGCGCATATGCACCAACCATGTTTGAAACCAGCCTTTAAACCAGCGTGTTCTTTGTTTGAGCCAGACACTGAGTGCAATTGGCGCTTCTTCCAGTGTGGGGGCAGTTAATGTTCCAATGGTATAACCTGCTCTGGAAATACGCATACCAAGGTCAGCGTCTTCGGTAACGTTGTATGGATCCCAACCACCAATTTCATTCAAAACATCTTTTTTGAAGTGATTTGATGTTCCGCCCAAGGGCAAAGGCAATCCGCTGTGAGCGAGAGTCGGCAACAATCCATCAAAAAGAGCGCTGTACTCAATGGCAAACATTTTTGAAAGCCAGCTTTCATGGTGGTTGTGGATCATCAGTGGAGCCTGCAGGCAAACGAGTTTAGGACCTTCATTCGCGAAGCGATTGGCGGCTTGGCCCAGTTGGTTTTTTGCAGGCCGATCTTCCGCATCATAGATGACAACATAGTCTCCACGACACAACTGCAATGCATAATTCAGAGCTTTCGGTTTGGTGCGCGGTTCGGCAAATGGCACAGTGATCAATGAAATATGAGGCCGACGCAATCCTGCTAAATAGGTTTGAATTGCCTCTATTGTGTCCGCATCATCCTCTTCACACACCAGCAAAACCTCTTGCTTTTCGTGGGGCCAATCGAGCTTGAGCAATGATGAGATAAGGTCAGGAACCTGTGTTTGTTCCTGATAAAGAGCCACAACAATCGAATAAAATGGCAGCTCGCTGTCGCTTATGTTATGCGACCGCTGCTCGATATGAGCGTTCCATTTTCGAACGCTATCAAGCTGCAAGGCGCAATATGCGCGCAAGCCAACGCACCCGAGATAGAATGTTGATGCAATCAAATGAGCTCCAAACAGCACGGTACTTGATGATAAAAATGCGATAACGGCGATGACCTGAAGACAAACGAACAAAATGATGGCCTGCGCAACTGTAATCACGCGACGTGCGCTAAATTGGGGGAGTTGTTCCCGAAGCCCGTGAACTGCAGTGGACAAGAGACTGTTGCGACACCGTCGAATAATGCTCTCTTTGTTTGCACGCAATGTTGCGATCCGTAGTCTGTGTTTCACATTCGGATATTTGGCAAAGAAGAAACTGAACGCGGATAATTTGCGCATATCGGGCGCAAGGTTGACCAATCTACCATCAAATTGTTGCGCGATCACATCAAGATCTCGGTGTTCTTGAGTTTGGACCATACGCGCCATCTGCAACAGCGTTTCAGGATCGGGAACCTGCGATATCGGCTCAACCATCTCTGAAGTGAAATCGGCAAATTCGATGCCGAGCTCCAATGCACAGCATCTTGCATAATCACTTTCGCTGATAGCACCATAAGCAATGAGCGTGTCTGCAGCGGAAATTTGAAAATGGGCGGCGCGATGTGTTGCAGCCTCAAGGGTTGGCCGCCCGATCCCAAACTTTAAAAGAAAGGCAATCTCTGTTGCGATTGAATCATCTGCGAACTGGTCAGTAGTGGGGTAAGCTGAGGGCTGGGAAAAAGCCGCCCCCATTTGCGCTTCATCCAATTTTTTCGAAACATCCTGTTCCACAGCCATGATGCCCCGCAAGTCTATGGCTTATGCCGCTCGAGGCTCATCGGTTTTTTTTAAGTCATTGCAAAAGTCATTGTTGAGCAGGGCGTGGCTCACTCCCAATCTTATGCGCATGTTTTGAAGCACCTTCTTTGACACTTCAAAACTGCCTGCGCAAACGGGTCGTCTGCCATATTGATCTGCTCGACCTAACTCCACGAGTTCAGCACCCGACATATTGTACAATCGCTTGCTTGCTGGCTCGTAGTTTGAAATCAACGTGTGGATGTTGAACTGGAGGGCAGTTTCGCAAAGCGCAAGCAGCATTAAGCAAAATGCACGTTTTGCCCCCATGTCTGGATGATCTTTGGCCAAAGCCTTCTCATCAATACACAGTCGTGTACCTTCCCAAATTCCGGGGGCGGTCAATGATACATTGTTGGGAAATGTGTCTCGAAACACATCGTATAAAAGGGTTGGTCCGGTCGTGGGCAAGAGTCGCAGGCAGCCGTATAGAATTGTTTTTTCAGTGTTTGTCCAAACCAAATAAGCGGGGTTGCAGTCATCGTAGACATCAACCTCACCAAGGTCGGACAATTTCACGTCCCACCCCAACTGATCCGCAAAAATCTCTTTGCGAAGTTTGAACATGCGCTGATAGAGCAATGGGTAGTCGTTTTTGTTGTGGTCCTCCAAGACGAAAAACATGCATCACCTCCTCAATTGTGATGATGCATCGCAACAGAAACCACTATGGATAAACAATTCCCCAAACTCACCCCCCCAAATTTAGGGGGTGGTAAGATCTGAAATTTGTGATCGTTTTTTATTGGTGGGTTTAAAAAGCCGAAATCAATCGCTTAAGGAATCGGGGTCAATAATTCGCAACATCGTGGCCTTGTGGATGGCTTGATACATGGAGGCACATCCCAGTTTGTGTTTGGCGCTTTTGCAATAGTCGCGCACCGTATGTTCAGAAATACCGAGAATGAGCCCAATAGAACTTGCGTCCTTGCCTTGCGCCACCCAGGTCAAGCATTGGATTTCGCGAGGCGATAATGCCGGCTTTTCATCATCCGCACCATAAAGATCCACAATCGCTTTGCGGTGCAAAATCTCGGCACATTCTTGCAACAGTGATTTTATTTCATGGATGTGGTCAGCCCAAACAGACTCTTTCTTTGGGCTGGCAAAATTGATGATCGCTCTTCGGCGCCTGCGATCGGTTATAGGAACCAGATAGCCGGAGGTGCCAATGCCATGCTTTTGAGCGTCGTCTTTAAAACTGACAGCCTGCTCAGAAGACCAATCCAACTCTGACCAAAGACAAGGCAAAGCCCGTTTGAAACCGCTTTGTGCAACCGGATCAATCTCGACATAGTCATTTGTCAAATACTGACTCACCCATGTTGCTGGGTAGTTGGTCCTCACATAAGGAGAATCGATGGCTTTGCCTTCATGAAAAGCCAGATGGTAGGTGACGAATTGAATATCAAATTCCGAACAAATTTTTTCGATGCACAGATTGATATCTGGCAGTCTGCTCAACTCATCAAAAAAACGGTCATACTCGTCAGTCAGCCCGAGAGTCCCCATCCCATACGCCCCCAAATATTTCACGTCGCGCATTTGGGAGAAAAACGAACAAATCAAATCCAATGATCTGGACTGACCGCCAAATGCTCTCCCGCAAAGTTGCGAACATTCCAAAAAGGAATACATCTCGCAACCTCACCTCAAGATCAGTTTAACGACTATTTCTGAGGGGTAAAAGCCTCAAGACGAATAAATGCGGTAATTTGACGCCGCATTCATACGCATTTTTGCAGAGTTGATTATTTTGGAGCCAAAACCATCATCATTTGACGGCCTTCTAATTTTGGCTCAGCTTCAACTTTCGCAATCTCCTCGGTGTCTTCTTTCACCTTTTTGAGAAGGTCCATACCAAGATTCATGTGAGCCATTTCTCGGCCGCGAAAGCGCAGAGTGACTTTCACTTTGTCACCGTCTTCAAAAAACCTGCGAACGGAACGCATTTTGACATCATAGTCATGCGTATCGATGTTGGGACGCATTTTGATTTCTTTGACTTCGATGGTTTTTTGGCGCTTGCGTGCTTCAGCAGCTTTTTTCTGAGCAGCGTATTTATACTTGCCGAAATCTAAAATCTTACAAATGGGCGGGCGGTTTGTTGGAGAAATCTCAACGAGATCCAATCCGGCATCCATCGCCATTTCTAATGCTTTGCTTGTTTCCACGGTTCCGTGGTTTGTGCCTTCAGCGTCAATCAATTGAACTTCTGTGGCGGAAATATCTTGGTTTGCGCGTGGACCATTTTTCTGTGGTGCTGCGGCTCTGTGTGGACGGCGAATGGCTGTTAACTCCCAGTTGTGGACATAAAATTACGATACATTTGATATTCAAATCACCAAATATAGGTTCCCTATAACACGTTTTCATAAGAAAAACAGGGACGCAGCATGAAACCTATCAAACAGAATCTTTCTATTATGATTCAAATTCTGCGCTTTTTTCCATGAGTGCTTGATAGACCGCCATCGTTTTTGAACACATATGTTCCAACGAGAAATGAGCGGTAACATGTGCGCGCGCGCGTTTACCGACAGCGTGTTGTTGTGCTTGCGTCATTTGAAGCAATTCACTCAATGCATCGGCCAATTCTTGCGCATTTGCAGGAGCAACTTTCCAGCCGGTTGTTTCATCATGTTGAACTTCTGGTTCACTTAGAACCGTTTCCACCACAGCGCCGATTCTTGTCACAATCAACGGCTTTTCAAATGCGCTCGCCTCTACAGCTGCGCGCCCAAATGCTTCAGCATCAGTTGAGGCAACAACAACGGCATTTGCGCAGGCCATTGCCGCTGCTGGATCATCGCAATGCCCAGGTAGGATGACTCTTCCCTGCAGTTTGTGTTTGTCGATCAATTCCAGCAATTGATTCTTATATGCGTCGCGCCCTTGGGCATCGCCAGCAAGCACAAGTTTTAGATTTGGATAGTGGTCAATAATCAGACCGACCGCTTCAATCAGATATTTCTGTCCTTTCCAATCGGTCAAACGCGCAAGTTTCAAAATAACAAAGTCGTCTTTGGAAATATCCCAACTCCGCTGGATGTTGCCCAATCGCGCTTTGGAAATGGCATCGGGTGCAAACTCATTAAAATCGGTGCCGCGGTGAATGGGCACAATCTTGTCTTTGGACCAAGGATGACGCTGGGCAATCAGATCTGCGGTCCAATGGGAATTGGCAATTACGGTGTCTGCGCGTGCCATCACAGAATTATAGAGCGCTTTCAGCTTATTCGTTTGGCTGTAGGCACCGTGATAGGTCGTGACAAATGTGACCCCTGTGAGCCGCGCTGCAATGAGTGCGGACCAAGCCGGTGCACGGGAGCGCGCATGAATGATATGGACGTTTTGTGCCTTGATAATGCGCGCAAGCTTAAATCCATTGGCAATAATTCGAAGCGGATTTTTTGAGTGCATAGGCAACGTTAAATGTGTGCTCCCACCCGCTTCCAGCGCGGCGACCAAACGCCCACCATTGCTCGCAACAGTCGATGTCCAACCAAGACGTACCAACTCATTTCCAATATCGAGTGTTGTTTTCTCGGCACCTCCGGTTCCCATATCTGGGATAATTTGCAGAACATGATATGTGTTTGGGTGGTCGTTCATATTGATATTCTGGACGTTCCGCGCTTCAACAATTGAAAAGATCTAAGCTGAGATCAGGAGAGTTTGATTTGGAAATAGATAGCACTGTTGAACACCTGTGGAACGGGCAATCAACCACACTGGCTGTAAAGGTATTGGCGGGCGCTGACAATCGTGCCAGCGCGGATGCTCCATCAGGCTTTGTTTGGCTGGGCGGGTTTCGTTCTGATATGGCGGGCACAAAAGCTGACAAATTGGTGGAATGCGCGCAGGAATTGGGATGTGCAGCATTGCGATTTGACTATTCGGGGCATGGCGTATCCGGCGGAGAATTTACGCAAGGGTGTATTTCGCGGTGGACGGCTGAAAGCTTAGAAATTATTCGCCAAAAAACCAACGGCCCACAGGTCTTGGTCGGATCATCAATGGGCGCGTGGATTGCACTTCGCGTTGTACAAGAGCTGGAAAAATTAGGTGAAAAAGATCGTGTTGCTGGGCTGTTGTTAATTGCACCGGCGCCTGATTTCACAAAAGAATTGATGGAACCCGAATTTTCAGACGATCAAAAGTCTGAATTGGACAGTAAGGGCTATATCGAAGAGCCGAGCGAATATTCTGACGAGCCCACAATCATCACCAAATTGCTGATTGAAGACGGACGTCAAAATTTGGTGCTTCAAAGCGGTCTTAATGTTGGCGGGCCAGTTCGAATTTTACAGGGTATGGAAGACCCTGATGTTCCATGGCAACATGCACTTCGTGTTGTGGAAACCTTGGCCAATGATGATGTGCAAGTGACGCTGGTGAAAGACGGCGATCATCGATTGTCGCGAGATCAAGATCTAGAGCTTTTGCACAAAACCCTTGTTCAATTTGCAAATTGATGGACAATCAGTGCGTTATTTTCGTTGAATTTCAAAAGTGCTATCGCACACACTGCGGCGCATCACAGTTCTGACATCAACGTGAATTGGCTTGAACAAACAGTGTTGAATTTTCATGTGATAGACGAGACGAAAGAAGTTTTACGGAGCGTTTCTTGAATATTAAGAAAACATGGTTGGATTGGATTGCCGAACTTGTTGCAGGGAAAATCACTGCGCAATCTTCTGGTTATGAACCCTATACGCCGTCCGCCCCTGAAATTCTTCACGAGACACTGCAACCGGGCGATGTTTTGTTGGTCGAAGGCAACCAAAAAGTTTCTGCTGCGATCAAATATTTGACCCAGTCCACATGGTCCCATGCTGCACTGTATGTCGGTGACGCTTTACCAGAGTCGGAGGATGGTTTGGATGAAAACCGTCCAAGATTGATAGAGGTCAATTTGGGCGAAGGGTGTGTTTCTGTTCCGCTTAAGCGATATGAAACCTACAACACGCGTATATGTCGCCCTGTAGGTCTCAGCGCTGATGATCGTTCCAAAATCGTGAATTTTATGGTGGGCAAAATTGGCGTTGCCTATGACACGCGAAACATTCTCGACATGCTGCGCTATCTTTTGCCAACTCCGCCAGTTCCAACACGGTGGCGCCGAAAAATGATTGCTTTTGGCTCTGGTGATCCAACCCGTGCAATCTGTTCAACGCTGATCGCAGAAGCCTTTCAAGCGGTGCAATATCCAATCCTACCAAATGTGACACAATTGCCGGAATGTCTGGACGATGACTGCGAGACCTATGCCCGATCAGAAATTCTGCACATCAGGCATCATTCACTTTTCGCGCCTCGCGATTTTGATTTATCGCCCTATTTTGCAACCATCAAACCAACCATTGAAAAAGGGTTTGATTATAAACAGCTGAATTGGGCCGCTTCTGATGAGGAGCAAGCGGAAGATGAAAAGATATCCAACGATGACACACATCGCGCGCCGGTAGCCTAGAAAAATGCCCTTACACAGGCGCGCGACGATCATTCCACTTGCAGCGATCTGGGATGGTGATAAACACCACCTATGACCACACCACTTTCAAATATACGCAATTTCTCAATCGTCGCTCACATCGACCATGGCAAGTCCACAGTTGCTGATCGTCTCATTCAAATGTGCGGCGGCCTGGCTGACCGTGAAATGTCCGAGCAGGTGCTCGACAATATGGAAATTGAGAAAGAGCGCGGCATCACGATTAAAGCGCAAACAGTGCGTTTGCACTACGATGCAAAAGATGGTCAGGAATATGTTCTCAATCTGATCGACACTCCCGGACACGTGGATTTTGCTTACGAAGTGTCTCGTTCTTTGTCGGCTTGCGAAGGTTCGCTTTTGGTGGTGGATGCTTCTCAAGGTGTTGAAGCGCAAACGCTCGCCAATGTGTATCAGGCCATCGACAATGACCACGAACTGGTCACTGTTCTGAATAAAATCGATCTGCCTGCAGCAGAACCGGAACGCGTGAAAGCGCAAATCGAAGACGTGATCGGCCTCGACACAACGGACGCTGTGGAGATTTCTGCCAAAACGGGAATGGGCATGGAAGATGTGCTCGAAGCGATTGTAAAAAATCTACCACCGCCAAGCCATGGTGACATTGATGCACCCCTAAAAGCGCTTTTGGTGGACAGTTGGTATGATGCCTATCTGGGCGTGATTGTTTTGGTGCGTGTGATCGATGGCCAGCTGAAAAAAGGCCAAACCATCCGCATGATGGGCACAGATGCAAAGCACCCTGTAGACCGTGTTGGCGTGATTTCTCCGAAATTGACGGAAGTTGAAAGCCTTGGCCCAGGCGAAATCGGCTTTATTACGGCTTCCATCAAAGAGGTGGCCGACACCCGCGTGGGTGACACAATCACTGAAGACAAACGCCAAACTGAAACTGCTTTGCCAGGCTTCAAGCCTGCCCAGCCAGTTGTGTTCTGTGGGTTGTTTCCTGTTGATGCTGCCGACTTTGAAGATTTGCGGTCTGCAGTGGGCAAATTGCGCTTGAACGATGCCAGTTTCTCTTTTGAGATGGAATCGTCCGCGGCCCTTGGGTTTGGTTTCCGTTGCGGGTTTTTGGGTCTTTTGCATCTGGAGATCATTCAAGAGCGTCTTGAACGTGAGTTTGATCTTGATCTCATCGCGACAGCACCATCGGTTGTGTATGAAATGCACATGCGTGACGGCACGATGATGAACTTGCACAACCCGGCAGACATGCCCGATGTGATGCAAATTGATGAAATTCACGAACCTTGGATCAAAGCCACAATCCTGACACCAGATGAATATCTCGGCGCCATTTTGAAATTGTGCCAAGACCGTCGTGGCATTCAAACCAACCTCACTTATGTTGGCACACGTGCGATGCTGGAATATGAACTGCCGCTCAATGAAGTGGTGTTTGATTTTTATGATCGCTTGAAATCGATTTCCCGCGGCTACGCTTCATTTGACTATGTCATTCATGAATATCGTGCTGGAGATTTGGTGAAACTGTCTATGCTTGTAAACGGTGAGCCAGTGGATGCGTTGTCCATGTTGGTGCACCGCTCTGTGGCGGCCACGCGCGGTCGTGTCATGTGTGAAAAATTAAAAGAGCTTATTCCAAAACATTTGTTTAAAATTCCAATTCAAGCGGCGATTGGCGGCAATGTCATTGCACGTGAAACCATTTCCGCCATGCGCAAAGATGTGACGGCCAAATGTTATGGTGGTGACGCCAGCCGTAAGCGCAAGCTCTTGGACAAACAAAAAGCTGGTAAAAAGAAAATGCGCCAGTTCGGGAAAGTGGAAATCCCACAAACGGCTTTCATTGAAGCCCTCAAAATGGGTGACTAGAAACTCTGTTTTTAAAGGATTTTGAGGTGTTCGGCATAGTCACCAATGGCTTTTTCTCCGTTGGTGCTTAGACCATAAATTCCAGTAGAGGTTTTCTCAAACCATCCATAATGGTTGTCGGCCATAATGCGTCGTGCTGTTGAGACTGACGTTGCTTTGGCCACTTCTGACGCTTTGGTTGGCCCATTTTTGTGAACTACAGACAAACACCGAAGTGCATCTTGACGGTAAGCGGTGATGAGATTGCGTCGCGTTGAGCCACCCGTATTAGGATCGCCATTGAGTTTTTGGAATTCCCGCAAAAGGCGTGTTGATTTCGCTTTGGATTTTCGCGGTGCATAAGGCGCTGGGTCCACATGGGCTTCCACAAATCCGTCTTTCAAACGAACCGTGATGAGGCCAAGCCCTAGTCGTCTGCACAGTTTCTTATTGAGGTTTAGCGATTTTAAAAACGGCCTACCGCTTCCACGCGGAGCGGCGATATAGACCGAATCTGTGACAGCCAGCCGTTCTACAGCTTGATGAAACAGTGTCAGCGTGATGCCGGTTTTCAGTTCCACAATCACTGGCGGTTCATCACCGCGCACCGCCACCACATCAGCGGAGCCCACTTCTCCTTTGACCTCATATCCCTGCGCTTCCAGAAAGGACTTCACAGGCAGGTATAAATCGGTCTCAACAAGCTTTGCTTTGGCCAAATGATCAAGCCTGTTGTTCTGGAAATGGAATGCCCGGTTCTGGTGCAACCCATTTGTCATATTTGTACATGCACGCTGCAAAATTATCTGACGAAACAAATGTCTCCAACCAAGCGATGAGTTTGGGAAACGGTTGAGATTGAAACCATTCAATGTCCACATTGGCAAACTGGCGCACAAATGGTGCGATTGCGATATCTGCCAGTGCGATTCGATTGCCAAACAGAAATTCACTCTCGAGGAGTTTTTCTTCCAGTTCGGTCAAACAAGCCATGGCCGCATCGCGGTGTTGGTCGCGCTCGACGCCTATTGAACTGTCTGGCTCTGCATTGCGCGGCGCATATTTATAGGCATCAAGATTTTGCTTGAAAGGGCCATCAATGCGGGAAATCAATTCAAGCATATCTTGTTCAGTGCCCAATTCCGGTTGGAGATACGCATGGGGATCGTTTTGACGCAGCGCCCAAAGCATCACGTCCAAACTTTCGTCAACAACTGCGCCGTCGCGGTCGATCAACACAGGAACGGTTGCCTTTGGTGAAGCAGCAATCATGTCCGCAGGTTTGTCGCGCAAAACAACTTCGCGCAATTCACAAACGATTTTGCTCGACTTCAATGCCAGTCGAGCGCGCATCGCATAGGGGCAGCGCCGGAAGGAATACAAAATTGGAAGTGTTTTTTGATTCATGGCTCCAATATAAAAGCTGTTGCCAATTTTTCCTACTGTTACAAATTCGGCTCTAACTTTTGGTCACGCGCCGCATTGTCAGGTTGATACGACCGCCATCTTTCAAAAGATCGCTGGTGTTGGGATAGATTTTGTCGACGCCATGAAACGCCAGCCGTGCAGGCCCGCTTAACATCATCACATCACCGCTTTCCAAACGAAATGAGGTGGTTTTGCCCCCACGCTCTACACCGCCCACACGAAACAAGCAGGCATTGCCAAGGGAAACGGACAGAACTGGTGCATCAAAATCCACTTCATCGCGATCTTGATGCAGCCCCATTTTAGTACCGTCTGCATAATAGTTCACAAGACAGGCCTCGGGGGCATGATCATATCCCGATTTTTCTTGCCACAAATCCAGCAGCGTTTGGGGCATTTTGGGCCAGTTCTGTCCTGTTTCAGGATGTGTCGCTTGATAACGATACCCATTTTGCTGGTCGGTGACCCAACCCAAAGACCCCATATTGGTCATGCGTACAGACATTGGTTTTCCCGTGCGCGGCATTTTGGGCACAAATAATGGGGCTTGTTGCGCAGCAGCTCGAATAAGCTGCAAAAGCGCTTCTTGAGCTGATCTGTCGAAAAAAGCCGGCCAATGAGAGACGCCTTCTGGCAAAGCAAACATTCAAAACTCCCTAAATTCGGTCAATTTGCCAAAAATCGGCAATATTTGCGCAGTTTCTATCAGATTCAATTTCTCAAATCCCTTGCAGGCCCAATCATGCCTTCTTATATAGCTGCCAACGTTGTGGTTCGCACACAAGCAATCATGGCACTTTGTAAATTTATCCAATAGGTTCTGCCACCGGAATGACTGCCAGAAATGGCATCCGATGCGGATTAAAGGGTTCTGGCAGAACGCTGCAAGGAGAGAAGAAAATGGCAAAAGTAATTGGTATTGATCTAGGTACCACAAACTCATGTGTTGCGGTGATGGATGGCAATAACGCCAAAGTTATCGAAAACGCTGAGGGTGCGCGCACAACGCCTTCCATGGTGGCGTTCACCGAAGAAAAAGAGCGGCTTGTTGGCCAACCGGCTAAGCGTCAGGCTGTAACAAACCCTGAAAACACATTGTTTGCAGTAAAGCGTTTGATCGGCCGTCGTTTCGACGCTCCTGAAGTGAAGAAAGACCAAAAGCTGGTTCCTTACAATATTGTCAAAGGCGACAATGGGGATGCTTGGGTTGAAGCAAATGGCGACAGTTATTCACCGTCACAAATTTCAGCGATGATTCTTCAGAAAATGAAGGAAACGGCTGAGGCTTATCTTGGTGAAAAAGTTGAGCAAGCGGTGATCACAGTTCCTGCTTACTTCAACGATGCCCAACGTCAGGCAACAAAAGATGCTGGTAAAATTGCTGGCCTTGAAGTTCTGCGCATCATCAACGAACCAACTGCTGCTGCACTTTCCTACGGTATGGAAAAGAACGACGGCAAAACAATCGCAGTCTATGACCTTGGTGGTGGTACATTTGACGTATCCATCTTGGAAATTGGCGATGGCGTGTTCGAAGTAAAATCCACCAACGGCGATACATTCCTTGGCGGTGAAGATTTCGACATGACGCTTGTTGAATATCTGGCTGCTGAATTCAAAAAGGACCAAGGCGTCGATTTGAAAGCGGACAAACTTGCTTTGCAACGTTTGAAAGAAGCTGCAGAGAAAGCCAAAATTGAATTGTCGTCTTCTGCGCAAACAGAGGTGAACTTGCCATTCATCACAGCTGACGCTTCTGGTCCAAAACACCTGACCATGAAGCTCACACGTGCGAAGTTTGAAAGCCTTGTGGCTGATCTTGTCAAACGCACAGTCAAGCCGATGCAAGAAGCTTTGAAAGACGCAGGCCTTTCCACTGGCGAAATCGACGAAGTGATTTTGGTTGGTGGTATGACGCGTATGCCAGCTGTTCAAGAAACGGTTCAGAAATTCTTTGGCAAAGAGCCTCATAAGGGTGTGAATCCCGATGAAGTTGTTGCCATGGGCGCGGCTATTCAGGCTGGTGTTCTGCAAGGTGATGTAACGGATGTTCTGTTGCTCGACGTGACACCATTGTCTCTCGGCATTGAAACACTCGGCGGCGTGTTCACACGTTTGATCGACCGCAACACAACAATTCCGACGAAGAAATCGCAAACGTTCTCCACTGCAGAAGACAACCAAAATGCTGTGACCATTCGTGTGTCACAGGGTGAGCGCGAAATGGCTGCGGACAATAAATCTCTTGGTCAATTTGACCTTGTAGGCATTCCGCCAGCACCGCGCGGTGTTCCGCAGGTTGAAGTGACGTTCGACATTGATGCCAACGGTATCGTGAATGTGTCAGCGAAAGACAAAGGCACTGGCAAATCTCACGAAATTCGCATTCAGGCTTCTGGTGGATTGTCAGATGCTGACATCGAACAGATGGTGAAAGATGCTGAAGCCAATGCTGAAGGCGATAAGGCGCGCCGCGAAGCCGTGGAAGCGAAAAACCAAGCTGAAACTTTGCTTCATTCAACCGAGAAGTCTTTGGAAGAACATGCTGACAAGGTCAGCGACGAAGACAAGACAGCAATCGAAACTGCAATGGCAGATTTGAAAACTGTTCTTGAAGGTGATGATGCTGAAGAGATCAACGCCAAGTCTCAAGCTCTTGCTGAAGCCAGCATGAAAATGGGTCAGGCGATCTATGAAGCACAGCAGTCTGAAGAAGAAGCTGCCGCTGCAGCCGACGCTGAAATGCATGCCGCTGCTGATGAAAATGTTGTCGACGCTGATTTCGAAGAAATCGACGACGATGATACGAAAAAATCTGCCTAAGGAATTTAGGTGATTGAATGAAATGTCCCCACACGCTGAAAACACAGCGCGTGGGGTTTTTCACATCTAGAGCTTTTTTGTGAACACACGCACTGGCAACAGCGCAAAGACGAAAAGTGCCATGAACGACATTGTCCCACCATTTGGAACATACAGTTTAAGCAACTGGCGAGAGAGTTTGCGCAAACGCGCGTCCAACGCTCCCAACAGTCGTTTGGGAATGTGGCGTATTTCGATTTTGCGCAAATTGAGTTTGCTGGGTCATTCTGTTGGCATGGATGGGCCGATTGATGTTCCGGTGGCGAAAGACGTCAATGCGCGTGTTTTTCCCGGTTCCAACCGGTGTGAAAAACGCGCTTATGCAGGCGTCCAGATTTGGGACAGTCGTGAACGTTTGTGCCTTGATCAACATATTGCCCAAGCTGACGGCAATCGTGAATACGTCTTTCTAGATGTTGGAGCCAACGTTGGTTTTTACAGCCTTTTTGTGAACGCCAGTGCCAAACAGCACGCAAAACCTCTGCGCATCATTGCCGTAGAGCCCGATTCGATTAATCGGAGCAGATTGAACTTCAATCTCGCGGCCAGCAATTGTGTTGCTGAGGTAGAGCCTATCGGCATCGCAGAAAAAGCAGGAACAGGTGTGCTCACCGATCCGGGTGAAAACCGTGGAACAATTGCGGTTGCAGAATCGGGTTCAGGTGAACAGATCCAACTGGAAACGCTGGCAGAACTTATAGTTCGCAAGGGTGTGACCCACGTGGATGCTATGAAAATAGATATCGAGGGCCGAGACAAAGCCGCGCTCAAAGCGCTTGTGGAGCAGGCGCCCAAATCGGTGTGGCCGCGTTTGTTGATTGTCGAAGTTGGGCATCGCGCAAACAGTCCAATTGTCACGCAAATGCTGGGCTATGGATACACATTGAAAGAACGGGCAGGAATCAACGCTGTTCTTGAATTCAACGCGGACAATGAACCGCGAAAGGCTGGGGTATGAGTAAAGCTGATTATTACGACACGCTGGGTGTTTCTCGCGATGCTGATGAGAAAGAGCTCAAGAGTGCTTTTCGCAAAAAGGCCATGAAATATCATCCGGACCGCAATCCAGATGATGCCGAAGCTGAAGCCAAGTTCAAAGAAATTGGCGAAGCCTATGAAGCGTTGAAAGATCCGCAGAAACGGGCCGCATATGATCGTTTCGGCCATGCAGCGTTTGAAAATGGCGGCGCAGGCGGCGGCGGTGCCGGTTTCGGCGGCGGCTCCATGAGCGACATTTTCGAAGATATATTTGGGGACATGATGGGTGGTGGCGGGCGCCGTTCATCGGGTGGTCGTTCGCGTGGTGCGGATATGCGCTACAATATGGAAATTTCGCTGGAAGAAGCTTTTGAAGGCAAAACGGCCGAAATCGAAATCCCCACATCGATCACCTGTGACACGTGTTCGGGGTCTGGCGCCAAACCTGGAACGTCTCCTTCCACATGCGGAACATGTGGCGGTGTTGGGCAGGTTCGTGCCAGCCAAGGATTTTTTTCCATTCAACGCACATGTCCCACATGCCAAGGCCGTGGCGAGGTCATATCTGACCCATGTTCACCCTGTTCTGGCAGCGGGCGTGTCCAACAGGAAAAAACACTTGAAGTTAAAGTGCCAGCTGGCATCGAAGACGGAACACGTATTCGCGTAGCGGGCGAAGGCGAAGCAGGAACCCGTGGCGGCCCACAGGGTGATTTGTATATATTCTTGTCGATCAGACCTCATGAGTTTTTCCAACGTGATGGGGCAGACATTTATTGTCGCGTTCCAATTTCCATGACGACAGCAGCCCTCGGCGGCCAGTTTGAAGTGGGCACGGTTGACGGAACCCAAACCCGTGTGAAGGTTCCCGAGGGCACTCAAAACGGCAAACAGTTCAGATTGCGTGGCAAGGGCATGCCGGTTATGCGCTCCAGCCAAATGGGCGATATGTATATTCAAGTTGCCATTGAAACACCGTCAAATCTTTCGAAGAAACAGCGTGAATTGTTGACGGAATTTGAACAGTTAAGTTCCGAAGAAAATTCTCCAGAGAGCACAGGCTTCTTTTCACGCATGAAGGGCTTTTTCGACGGGCTCGCTGAATAGGTTATTTGAAATGACAAAAATTATCATCATTCCCGGTTCAACCCGAAACGGTTCGGTCAATGTTCAGTTGGGCGAAGCCATTCGTTTGAAACTTCAAGAAATGGGCGCTGAAGCTGTTTTGATTTCATTGGCGGATTACCCCATGCCAATCTTCAATGCAGACGATGAAGCTCAAAATGGAGTTCCAAAAGAAGCCAAAGATTTGGCCGATCTCGTAGCCGGATGCGAGGGCGTGGTTCTTATCAACCCCGAATATAATGGCTCTCTCACACCCTTGCTGAAAAACACTCTGGACTGGTTCAGCCGAGATGTTGGTGTCAAAGTGTATCAAGATAGAGTGTTCGCTTTGGCAGCATGTTCCCCAGGCGCGCTGGGTGGCATTCGCGGTCTGTCTCATGTGAGAGATATTTTGGTCAGCGTCGTTGCTGATACGATCACACCTCAACTGGCAGTGGGCGATGCAGGTGGTGCTTTTGCAGAAGACGGCTCGTTGAAAAATGAGCGTGCAGTGGGAATGTTGGAGACAATGTGCGAAACACTCATCAAAAAAACACAGCACCTGGCTGATTGAGAGTTACCACCCATGGCTGATCCAAGAATAATCGTCGCACTTGATGTTCCCTCTGTTGCAGAGGCGCGTTCAGCGATTGAAGAATTGGGTGATGCGGTGTCGTTCTACAAGATCGGCCACCAGCTTGCCTTTTCTGCAGAACGTGAAAACGGTTTGCATTTGGCGCAAGACTTGGTGGCAGAAGACAAGAGTGTGTTTCTTGACCTGAAACTGCTCGATATCGACAACACGGTGGCCAAGGGTGTCGAGAGCGTCATGAAAATGGGCGTGAATATGCTCACGCTCCATGCCTATCCAAAAGCCATGCGTGCTGCGACTTCTGCCGCAAAGGGCAGCGATCTTATACTTCTTGGAGTAACCGTGTTGACCTCCATGGATGACGCTGATCTGGCAGAAGCTGGTTATGCTCACAGCCCCAAAGACCTTGTTGAATTGCGCGCCAAACAGGCAAAAGATGCCGGTATGGGCGGCTTGGTGGCATCAGCCCAAGAGGCCGAAGCGATCCGGTCTATCGTTGGTCCTGAAATGGCGATTGTGACTCCCGGGATTCGTCCGGCGGGTGCTGATGTGGGCGATCAAAAACGAGTCATGACCCCGTCAAAGGCGCTTGATGCAGGGGCTTCACACCTTGTGATTGGCCGCCCAATCATGGCAGCATCCGACAAGCGCCAAGCGGCGTTGGATATTATTGAAGAGATTTCATCAGTTTAAGGAATATGGATATGGCCAAAGGGTATTGGATTGCACGCGTGGATGTGAATGACCCTGACCGTTATCCAGATTATGTGAACACGGCCAAACCGGCCTTTGAACGTTTTGGCGCAAACTTTTTGGCGCGTGGCGGGGAGACCCATTCTTTGGAGGGTGAAAACCGTGCCCGCAATGTGGTTATTGAATTTCCTTCGGTTCAACACGCGCTCGATTGCTACAATTCGCCAGAATATCAAGCGGCCGTAAAAATCCGCCAATCTGTTGCGGATTCTGAACTTATTATTGTTGAAGGCGCTTAATATGTCCGCCAAAGGATATTGGATTGGCCGTGTCGATGTGCACGATCTTGAGGCCTATAAAGACTATGTCGAAGCCAATGCAGCTGCGTTTGAAAAATACGGAGCAAAATTTCTGGTGCGCGGCGGACAATTTGAAAATCCGGAGGGCACAAGCCGCGCCCGCAACGTGGTTCTTGAATTTGAATCCTACGATAAAGCCATCGAATGCTACCATTCGGATGAATATAAGAAGGCTTTGGACATTCGAACCAAAACGGGCGTTTCTGAGGCAGATATGGTGATTGTTGAAGGCTGGGGC
Source organism: uncultured Rhizobiaceae group bacterium (assembly GCA_937958815.1). Classification (GTDB taxonomy): domain Bacteria; phylum Pseudomonadota; class Alphaproteobacteria; order Rhizobiales; family Rhizobiaceae; genus Pseudahrensia. Next base: position 158,205 of record CALGMR010000012.1, read on the forward strand.
GGCTAGAACTTCAGCCTTTACAAAGCTTTACACGATTTAATCTTGAAAATGGCCGATGTGACCCTACGTCATAAGCAAGCGGCGGGTCATGATCTCCAGTGTGTCTCGCCAGTTTGCCACCAGTAGAGAGGATTTTCCATGACTAATGCACTGATCCGTCCGGCTTGGACACCTGTGACCATCGCGATGATGATTATCGGGTTCATGATCTTTTGGCCCCTTGGTCTCGCAATGATTGCGTACATCGTTTGGGGCGATCGCCTCGACAAATTTAAAACCGATGTGAACAAGGCCACTGACAAAGCGTCTGATTTGTTTTCAAAAGGCCCATCTTTCAATTCCAATGCTCGCACAGGAAACGTCGCGTTTGACGACTGGCGCGAAGGCGAATTGAAGCGTCTGCATGAAGAGCGCATCAAGCTCGACAATATGCGCGCAGAATTTGACGACTATGCTCGTGAGCTGCGCCGCGCAAAAGACCAAGATGAATTTGAAAAATTCATGGCGCACCGTGCCAAAAAGGTGAATGCAGACGAAGCACCTGCCAAGCCAAAGCGTGTGAAGAAATCAGGTGGCAAGACAGTCCCCGGTGTCTAAAATACAGCAATAGAATAAAAGACTTGAAAACCCGCCTTGTTCGTAAGGCGGGTTTTTTTGTTTCAAGATGTCTCGAATCGGCTAAAATGAGTTCATGTTCTCACTCTTAAAAAAACGTCCCGCACCGCGTAAAGGCCTCGTTGAGCGTTGGACGTTGCTGGAACTCGACGGCCGCCCCGTCGATGTGCGCATCGTTGAGAACCCCCGCACTACACGCTTAACCTTGCGCTTGGTGCCAGCTTCTAAAAAGGGCGAAAGCCTTAAAGTCACCGTTCCACCGGGCACGCCGGACCATGAGGTTGATCAGTTTTTGGAGCGCAATAAAGCGTGGGCCGCTGCCCGTGTGGCGCGTCTTCCCGAAGTTTTGAAAATTGAGGCAGGCGCCACGATACCGTTTCGAGGCGTGCCGCACCGTATTGTGCATTCCGGCAACAAGCGCGGTGTTGTGTCAGTTGGTATGGACGAAGAGGGTCCTGTTATTCGTGTGCATGGAGATGAAAAATTCACCCCGCGCCGTGTGGCCGATTTTTTGAAACGCCAAGCCAAACAAGATTTGACGAAGGCTGTGACACGTTACAGCGAAGCTTTGGGCGTGAAGGCAAAATCCATCACGCTTCGGGACACTACTTCGCGCTGGGGCTCTTGCTCTTCCAGCGGAGCACTCAATTTCTCTTGGCGCATTATTTTGGCGCCGCCTGAGGTTCTCGATTATCTCGCCGCCCATGAAGTGGCGCATTTGCGCGAAATGAATCATTCAGACCGCTTTTGGGCATTGGTGGAGCAAGTTTGCCCCGATATGAACGCTCAAAAAAGCTGGCTGCGCAATCATGGCACACAATTGCACGCCGTTCAGGCATAGACTCTGCCACCGGTTTCATGGCATCGCCTTTTTATGAAAACTCAGATTAAAATTTGTGGTCTTTCCACCCCTGAAGCTGTGGCCAGTGTGGTTACAGGTGGTGCTTCGCATCTGGGATTTATTTTTTTCTCCAAAAGCCCAAGACATGTTTCACCGCAGCAGGCGGGCGAGTTGATTTCAAATGTTAGCGGTCTCGAAACTGTGGCCGTCACGGTGAATGCGGACAATATTTATCTTGACGAGATTGTGGAGCTTATGAATCCCACCATGTTGCAACTGCATGGCAGTGAGGATCTTCCACGGGTGGCCGAAGTGAAGTCGCGTTATCGTTTGCCGGTGATCAAAGCGCTTGCGATCCGCGATGAAACTGATCTGGAGAAAGCACGTTCTTACGATGGCGCGGTTGATCTGCTGCTCTTGGACGCGAAACCGCCTAAAGGGGCAGATTTGCCAGGTGGCAATGGCGTGACATTTGACTGGTCATTGCTGAAAGGTCTGCAAACAAGAACGCCTATTCTTTTGTCCGGCGGTATTGATCTTGGCAATGTGGATGAGGCGATGAGCCGCGTCCGCGACACTTCGAATTCCATCATTGGGCTTGATGTTTCGTCTGGTGTTGAAAGCACTCCCGGTGCTAAAGATATATCGAAAATCGAGGCTTTCCTCGCGGCCTGCATTTAAAGGCCATCCAAACAAGTTGAGAGTGTACCTGCCATGAACGTGCAATCCCCAAATTCGTTTCGTAATGGACCTGATGAAGAGGGACAGTTTGGTATTTTTGGCGGGCGCTTTGTTGCTGAAACGTTGATGCCGAATATTCTGGAATTGGATGAAGCTTATGCCAAGGCCAAGAAAGACCCAGAGTTTTTGTCCGAACTCGAATATCTCAACAAACACTATACTGGCCGACCAAGCCCTATTTATTTTGCAGAGCGTCTCACCGAACATCTTGGTGGTGCGAAAGTCTATTTCAAACGTGATGAGCTGAACCACACGGGCAGCCATAAGATCAACAATTGTCTCGGCCAGATTTTGCTGGCCAAACGCATGGGCAAAACACGTATCATTGCAGAAACAGGTGCAGGGCAACACGGTGTGGCTTCTGCCACGGTTGCGGCACGTTTTGGCTATCCGTGCATGGTCTATATGGGTGCAAAAGACGTCCACCGTCAGTCACCCAACGTGTTCCGTATGAAGCTCTTAGGTGCTGAAATTGAAAGTGTCACGGCTGGTGCCGGCACGCTAAAAGACGCGATGAACGAAGCTTTGCGCGATTGGGTCACCAATGTGGAAGACACTTACTATCTCATCGGTACAGCCGCTGGCCCCCATCCTTATCCGGAACTCGTGCGCGATTTCCAATCTGTGATCGGCAAGGAATGCCGCGAACAAATTCAGGAAGCGGAAGGTCGGCTGCCAGACATGTTGGTTGCCTCTGTGGGCGGCGGTTCAAATGCGATCGGCCTGTTCCACCCGTTTCTGGATGATGAGAGCGTACAAATTGTTGGCGTTGAAGCTGGCGGCAAAGGCCTTGAAGGCGATGAGCATTGCGCATCGCTGACAGCTGGCCGGCCAGGCGTATTACACGGCAACCGCACATATTTGCTCCAGGATGCAGAAGGGCAAATCGAAGAAGGTGCATCCATCTCTGCCGGTCTTGATTACCCCGGCATCGGTCCAGAACACTCTTGGTTGAAAGACACAGGTCGCGTGGACTACGTGCCAATTATGGATACGGAAGCGCTGGAAGCATTCCAACTGCTCTGCCGTTTGGAAGGCATCATTCCAGCATTGGAACCAAGCCATGCATTGGCAGAAGTGGTCAAACGCGCTCCAACTATGGACAAAGACCAGATCATCGTAATGAACCTGTGCGGCCGTGGCGACAAAGACGTACACACCGTCGCCGAAGCGCTCGGCATTAAAGTTTGAGTGGGTTGAGTGGGGCTGAATAAATGACACAACGTATGACCAATCGCTTCGCCAAATTGGCGGAAGAAAATCGACCAGCTTTCGTCACCTATTTCATGGGCGGTGATCCGGATTTTAAAACATCTGTCGAGATCATGAAAGGCTTGCCCAAAGCAGGTGCTGATGTGATTGAGCTCGGCATGCCGTTTTCTGACCCCATGGCTGATGGCCCATCTATTCAGGCGGCTGGTCTGCGGGCCTTGAAGCAAGGACAAAATCTGCCACGTACTTTTGACATGGTGCGCGCCTTTCGCGAAGATGACGATGAGACACCAATTGTTTTGATGGGCTATTACAACCCCATCTATCAATATGGTTCCGAGAAGTTTTTGGACGATGCCAAAGAAGCGGGTGTTGACGGTATGATCATCGTCGACCTGCCACCGGAAATGGATGAAGAACTGTGCATTCCCGCTTTGTCGCGTGACTTGAATTTCATTCGTTTGGCGACGCCAACAACCGACGAAAAACGTTTGCCGAAAGTGCTCTCAAACACATCGGGTTTTCTTTATTACGTATCGATCAATGGCATCACAGGCGCAGCCGCACCAAAACCTGACGAAGTTGCAAAATCTGTCGCGCATATCAAAGCAAAGACTGATATTCCAATTTGCGTTGGTTTTGGTGTGCGAAGCGCCGAACAGGCCGCCGCGATTGGCCGTGCTGCAGATGGTGTTGTTGTGGGGTCTGCGATTGTTTCAACGGTGGCAAACAGCCTAAAAGACAACAAACCTACAAAAAACACTGTTTCAAGCACTTTGGAACTGGTCGCATCTATTGCTGAAGGTGTAAGAACCGCGCGACATTAATTGAAACTGCCAGGGGGCACCGTCCCGTTGGCGCCACAATATTATTGCAGTTTTTGAACTGCGAAACGAAGTCTGCTGGGAGACATCCATGAACTGGATTACCGATTATGTGAAACCAAAGCTTGATTTTCTGGGCGGCGGTAAGAAAAACATGCCGGAAAACCTCTGGATCAAAGATCCGGACAGCGGCGAAATGGTGTTTCATACAGATTTGGAAGCCAACCAATATGTGGTTCCAAGTTCGGGTTATCATCTTGCCATTCGTGCAGAAGAGCGTCTCAAACACTTTTTTGACAATGGTGAATACGACGTTTTTGAACAGCCTCAAGTCGCTGTTGATCCGCTCAAATTTCGCGATGAGCGCCGCTATGTCGACAAACTGAAAGACAATCGCAGCAAGACGGGCGTTGAAGATACGATTCATGCAGGCGTCGGCAAAGTGCACGGCATGGACGTCACAGCCGTTGTGCAAGATTTCAAATTCATGGGTGGTTCGCTCGGCATGGCCGCAGGCGAAGCTATCATTGATGCCATGGAACAAGCTGTGAAACGCAAAACCCCTTTGGTGCTTTATGCGGCGTCTGGTGGCGCGCGCATGCAGGAAGGCATTTTGTCACTCATGCAATTGCCGCGCACAACGGTGGCCGTACAATTGCTAAAAGAAGCTGGGCTTCCATATATCGTTGTCCTCACCAACCCGACAACGGGTGGTGTTTCAGCATCTTACGCGATGTTGGGTGATATCCATATTGCCGAGCCTGGTGCATTGATCGGCTTTGCAGGCCCCCGGGTGATTGAGCAAACAATCCGTGAAAAATTGCCAGAGGGATTCCAGCGCTCCGAATATCTCAAAGAGCACGGCATGGTCGATATGGTTGTTTCCCGTATTGATATGAAAGACACGATTTCTAACATCCTGCATTTGCTCATGCATCAACCCAAGCCTGAAGTGGTTGAGCCACATGTTTTGGAGGAAGAGGTGGCGCAGGCCGAAGTGGAAGAGGCACCTGCAGAAGATACACCCGCGGAAGAAGTGGCATCAGATGATGTGGTGCCAGAATCAGCAGAGCCTGAAGCAGCTGAAAAATAGCCCTGCAATACTGGACTGCTTGCCATGACATCTGCGGCATCGCGCATTGAAGTTTTGATGAAAATTCATCCGAAGGGCTATGACCTTTCTTTGGATCGCATTGAGAAACTTCTAGAAAAACTTGGTTCGCCGCAAAACAAACTGCCCCCAATCATTCATGTGGCGGGCACCAATGGCAAGGGCTCCACAATTGCGTTCACGCGCAGCATTCTGGAAGCCGCAGGCCTGTCAGTTCATGTGCACACATCACCCCATTTGGTGAATTGGAACGAACGTTATCGGCTAGGTCAAAAAGGCGGTGCTGGGCAATTAACACCGGATGACGTTTTGTCCGATGCCATCCGGCGCGTGGCAGAAGCAAATGATGGTCAACCGATCACGGTGTTTGAAGTTCTGACAGCCGTTTCGTTTGTGCTGTTCAGCGAGCATCCTGCTGATGTGTGTTTGATCGAAGTTGGTTTGGGCGGACGCTTGGACTGTACAAATGTGATGAAAGAAACAGCGCTCACAATCATCACGCCTGTCTCTATCGATCATGAAGCTTTTCTTGGTGAAACACTTGCAAAAATTGCATTTGAAAAAGCAGGAATCATCAAGCGCAAAACGCCACTGGTTGTTGGCACGCAAGAGCCTGAAGCACTTGCGGTGATCGAACAGCAAGCCTCTCGAAATCTGGCGCCAGCATTTGTAAGCGGTGAACATTATTCTGGCGGTCGTGAAAATGGCCGGATGATTTTTCAAAACGAAGACCGTTTGTTAGATCTGTCTTTGCCAAGATTGCCAGGCGACCATCAGGTCTCCAATGCTGCAACTGCAATCCAAGCGTGTCTTGAATTTTGTTTGGTGCAGGGCTTTGAATTGGATGAAACTGCAATCGAGCACGGGTTACGTACGGTCGATTGGCCAGGCCGAATGCAGAAACTGCCCGCTGGAAAGTTGACCGCTGCGATCGCCGACAATGTGGAAATCTGGTTGGACGGGGGGCATAATCCCGGCGCTGCGGCTATGGTTTCGAAGCACATGGCTGATCTAGAAGAGCGTGATCCGCGCCCGTTGGTTATGATTTGTGGCATGCTGGACACCAAAGATCCCGCTGGATATTTCAACGAATTTTCGTCGCTTGCTGAGCGTGTGTTTACGGTGCCAATTCAATCCAGCGATGCGGGTGTTCCCGCTGACAGGTTGGCACAATTGGCAGCGGAGTCCGGTTTGTCATCTCAAACCACAACGTCACTCAAAGAAGCCATAACACTGGCCACGGAAAGTGCACCTGTGAGAATCTTAATCTGCGGATCTCTGTATCTGGTGGGCGATGCATTGGCGCAAAACGAAACTGCTCCCACATAGGTTCAGACTGTGGGAAATCTCACTTGACGTTACGGCGGCTGTCAACGAAACTTACGTCGTCGAGAGGTGGGTAAGTTATGAATTCGATCGCCAAAATTCCAATTTTTAGCGCTTTGTCTGAAGAAGACATTGACTCTTATTCTCGTCGGTGTTCTTGGCGCACCTATGATGAAAATGAACTGATCATCGATTACGAAGAAGATTCACGCGATGTTCGTTTTATCATCTCGGGCAAAGTTCGCATCATTTTGAGAATTGCCACTGGCAAAGAAGTCATTTTGACAGAAATGAAAGATGGCGATTTTTTTGGAGAGATTGCCGCGATTGATGGGGATGGCCGTTCCGCCAACGTCACCGCACTCAGCAAATCTCAAATGTGCATTATGCCTCAATCCGTTTTTATGGAATTGATTGAAGTAAAGCCGGAGTTCAACAAAGCAGTGATGAGCGCGTTGGCTCGCAGGGTGCGTGAGTTGAATTTGCGGTTGTCTGAGCACTGTTTCTTGCAAACAAAGCACCGTCTGTACACTGAACTTTTGCGACTCTCGAAGCCACGACTTGGGCATGACACCCAGCGCTCCATATCGCCGCCGCCCACTCAAAAAGATTTGGCTGCACGCATCGGAACGCGCCGTGAAGTTGTGTCACGCGAAATTGCAAATCTGAAACGCGCCGGAATTGTCGACAAAACAACAGGTGCACTTGTCTTATGTGATCTTGCCAAATTGAATGCTATGATAACCGCTGGCTGGGAAGAGGCGAACTAAAGCGCACACCCAATTTACAAGGGTGATGCATTTATGAGTAAGTTCAAACTTCTCACATGGTTGACGCTGCTGGGAATTATCTGGGGCAGCACAATTCCCCTCACCAAAACTGCCGTGTCCACGGGCCATGACCCGTTGGGTTTAATAGCGTGGCAGTTGATTATTGCCACCTTCTTTATGGTGGGATTGGTGATCTGGCGTAAGTCCAAGATTGTCATCGATCGCAAACATGTTTTGTTTTTTGCCATCATTGCTTTTGGTGGAACGCTGATTCCAAATTTCTTTTCTTACATTGCAGCGTATCATCTTCCAGGTGGCGTTATGGCCTTGGTCATTGCTCTAGTGCCAATTTTCTCGCTTCTGATAGCCCTGACATTTCGCATAGAAAAATTTGTTTGGCTGCGTATGGTTGGCGTTCTCTTAGGCGCTGCGGCTATTGCACTCCTGGTGCTGCCAGAATCGAGCCTGCCAGACCGTTCAAAGGTGATCTATGTTTTCGTTGGTCTCATTGCGCCGCTGTTTTATGGCATTGAAGGGAATTACCTCATGCTCAATCGCCCTAAAGATACAGGCCCAATAGCAACCTTGTTTGGCGCGTCTGTTGTGGGGATCGTGGTGACCGTTCCATTGGCTTTGCTTACGGGAACCTTCATCAATCCCGCAAACGGAATTGGTGCGCCAGAACTCGCTCTTACACTTTCGGGCATTCTTCATGTGGTGGCTTATGTGGGATATGTTTGGCTCGTGGGCCAAGCTGGTTCCGTTTTTGCGTCGCAAGTTGCGTATGTGGTTACACCTGCTGGTGTTGTTATGAGCATCTTGTTTTTGAATGAAAGACCGTCTTATTTCATCTATGGAGCACTGCTGATTTTGATGATTGGCTTGGTCATGGTGCAGCCAAAGACAGCGCAATCTGAAGAGGTGTAAATGAGCTATCCTGAAAAATACAACACCCTCATTGATGAAGAGACATGGGCGTTCATTCGCGAAACCGACAGTTGGTATCCTCCAGACACAACAACACGCACAGTCGAAGAACAGCGTAAAGTTTACAATGCCATGTGCCGTTCCTTCTTTGCAGGCTATCCTGATGGGGTGCGGTCTGAAGATGGCGTCATCAAAACGCCCGATCATGCAGTTCCCGTCCGCTCCTATATTTTGGACGAGACAGAAGCTGCGGCTGAAGTGGTCTATTTCCACGGAGGCGGTTTTGTAGTCGGCGGTTTGGAAAGCCATGACGATGTGTGTGCAGAGATTTGTGCACAAACAAAATTCAAAGTGACTTCGGTCGATTATCGCCTCGCGCCTGAACATACCTATCCCAGTGATTTTCAAGACGCGCTGGAGTGTTTTAAGCGCATAGCAGAAACTTCCAAGAAGCCGATTGTGTTGGTTGGTGACAGCGCAGGTGCAAATTTAGCAGCCGCAGTTTCTCATGCCACGAAGAAGAACAAACTGCGCCCTGTTGGTCAAATGTTGATCTACCCGGGTCTCGACAGCAATCTGGATCATGGCACTTTTTTGGAACACGCGGATGCGCCAATGCTGACGCGTGCTGATACAACTTTTTACAAGACGATTAGAACGGGTGGCGATGACACTCTATTGAAGGAGCCAACTTGCTGCCCCTTAAACGCAGCTGGTTTCCACGACCTGCCCCCAACGATTGCTGTGTCCGCCCAGTGTGACCCGCTGTCAGGCGATGGCGAGAACTATTGTACAAAAATCAAACAAGCAGGCGGTCATGCCATTTGGCACAATGAAGAAGGTCTTGTGCATGGTTACCTCAGAGCGCGACATACAGTGTCACGCGCAAGGCGTAGTTTTCAAAAAATTATATCGGGAATTCAGACGCTGGGTTTGGATAAACCGTTAGTTTAGGTTTTTAAATTTTTCAGCCAGATCCTTAAAGTCGTCCGCGACAATATCCCAATCCTGTTCCGCACTCAGATCGGTCGTCTGGTTGGGGCCGTGCTCTGTTGGTCGTGGAACAAATGCCGTTGCCAATCCACATGCGCGCGCCGCTTTCAGGTCATTGTTGTGGCAAGCTGCCATCATGACTTCTTGCGGTTTCAGGCGCAGGGCCTTGCAGCATGCGCCATAGACATCTGGGTGGGGTTTATAATTCTGCGCAATATCAGCACCTAAAATACAATCCCATGGAAGTTTGCCGAACTTGGAGAGACGCGTCATCAAGGCAATCGAGCCGTTGGAACACGGAGCAATGATCGTTTGAGACTTCAAAGCCGTTAGCCCATCCACCGAGTCCGGCCATGGGTTGAGGTGTTCCCAGGCTTTGTTCATTTGTGCTTTTTCATCTTCGTTGAACAGTTGATCCAACCCAAAATGCTCTAGCGTTTGTTCCAAATTTTCCAGATGTATTTGATCAAGAGCGATATAGCCGCGTTCACCTGTTCGAATTTTATTCATTGCGGGGTCATAGCGTCCACGCCAAAACACTGCGAGTTCCAGCGGATCAATATCTATAGATTTCGCAGCCAGTGCAGGAGCAAGGTGATTGCTGACACTTGTACGCCAATCAACAACAGTTCCAAACACGTCGAAGATTACAGCTTTGATTGAATTGGTCATGTCTTAGATCGCTTATAGTTGATGGTTTGAAATTGCATGGCGAGACCGTCAAACATCATGAGTTTGCCCACAAGACTGTCGCCAATGCCGACAATTTCTTTGATACATTCCATGGCTTGCAAAGTGCCCATAATGCCTGTTACAGCACCCAGCACACCCGCTTCAGAACATGTTGGTAAAATACCGTCTTCAGGTTTTTGTGGAAACAAATCTACGTACCGTGGGTTCAGCGCCCCAGCATCATTGAGCAGCCACGGTTTTAGCGTCGTGATGGAACCATCGAACCGATTGACGGCAGCTGTGATCAAGGGCACATGCGCGGCTTCACATGTGTCAGCGACGAGGTAGCGCGTATCAAAGTTATCGCTGCCATCTAAAACAACAGTCTTGCCGGCGATCAGACGTTCTGCATTCTCCTGCGTAAATCGATCTGTAACAGCGTGCACATTCACATGCGGATTGATGGCTTCAAGAGTCTGTTTTGCGCTTGCGCTTTTATCCACTCCAACATTTTGCGTTGTATGGATCACTTGGCGTTGAAGGTTTGAAAGATCAACTTTGTCATCATCAATGATAGTGATTTCACCAACGCCAGCTGCGGCCAGATATTGCAATGCAGGAGCGCCCAGCCCTCCAGCACCAATCATCAGCACATGCGCTTTTTTCAGCTTTTGCTGACCCGGCCCTCCGATTTCGGCCATGACAAAGTGTCGTGCATAACGTTCGCGTTCTTGGGCAGAAAAAACTGGTTCACTCATCTCTCTATGCTGCCTTATTCACAGAGCCATCCGCAACCGTGAAAAATTGAGCACGTTCGCCTAACGCGGCAAACATGGGTGTATCGGTTCCAGTCATCCAAGCCTGACACCCCAATCGGTCGATTGCATCAAATAGACCGGCTCGTCGACTTTCATCCAAATGGGCAGCAACTTCATCGAGCAAAAGAATGGGTGCCATGCCCGAAATATCTCCAACCAGTTGTGCATGGGCTAAAATAAGACCCAGCAACAGGGCTTTTTGTTCACCTGTTGAACACAAGGCAGCTTCCATATTTTTTGGGCCATGGCGCACCAGCAAATTGCTGCGATGAGGCCCCTCCAGTGTTCGCCCTGCGGCACGGTCCCGCGGGCGATTTCGGCACAACAGCGCGCGATAACTGTCTTCCAGATCAGCTGCCGCGCCTTCTCGGATAAGGTCTTCCAAAGTGCCATCGAGTGTAATGTCTGCATTTGGGAAAAGATCATCTGACTGCGCCGTGGTCTTTGCGATAATGCTCTGTAAAAGCGCAACCAGTTCACGGCGGGCAAAGGCAATCGCCACACCTGTTTCAGCCAGTTGCGCTTCGATGCCATCCATCCAGCTGTTGTTGGCGCCGTCGGATTCCAAAAGTTTATTGCGCCCGCGCATGGCTTTCTCAAAATTGGAAACGCGCCGTCCGTGGGTTGGGTCAATGGCAAGAACCATACGATCCAGAAAACGTCTCCGGTCAGAAGCAGGCCCTGTGAACAACCCATCCATGCTGGGCGTGAGCCAAACAATGCGCGAATGTTCTAACAAGCTCTCTGCAGATTTTGCCGAAGCACCGTTCAAATGGACTTTACGTTGGGTGTCCACACCCGTTGGATTAGCGGCAAGGCCTGTACCTATATTGACGGGACCTTCTGCGCCCTGCATGGCCGCAAAGACGGTCCACGTTCCTGCTTGAGGGTCATCAACACCAAGTGCTTGCGACACGCGATCATAGGACGTTCTGCGCAATCCGCGCCCTGGCGACAGGAAAGAAACCGCTTCCAAAAGATTGGTTTTTCCAGCACCATTTTCGCCTGTGAGAACCACATGTCTTTGGTCGAGATTAAGAGCTAGGCTGCTGTAATTTCGAAAATGCGTCAGCTTAAGTTGTTCAAGCCAGATGCGCGTTGCAGATTGGGTATCTGTCACGTTGCACGAACGGTGTTTCTAAACACGCATTGGCATGAGAACATACAAAGCGCCAGCTTGCGTTTTTTCGCGGATCAACGTCGGCGCACCAGGGTCAGCCAGCATGAAAGTGGCTTCATCAGCGGTCAGCTGGTTCGTGATGTCGAGCAGGTATTTCGAGTTGAAACCGATGTCGAGAGGTTCAGCGGAATAGCCCACTGCAATCTCTTCTTCCGCTGAACCTGAATCCGGATTGTTCACGCTCAGCACTAATTGACCATCTGATATGGACAATTTCACAGCACGACCGCGGTCGGAAGCGATTGTTGAAACACGATCAACGGCTGAAGCGAACGTGGCGCGATCAAGAACAAGTTCTTTGTCGTTCCCAGCAGGAATGACACGGTTGTAGTCCGGGAATGTTCCGTCAATCAATTTGGATGTGAGAACAACATTGCCAACGGTGAAGCGAATTTTGGTGTCCGACAACTCAACGGTTACAGACGCATCAGGGTCATCAAGCAGCTTTTGAACTTCGCCGACAGCTTTACGCGGCACGATGATTCCCGGCATGCCCTCGCAGCCATCTGGAGCGGATGTTTGCGCTTGCGCCAAACGGTGACCGTCTGTGGCGACAGCGCGCAACATCATGGCACCTTCGTCTTCCACACAATGGAAGTAAATGCCGTTCAAGTAATAGCGCGTTTCTTCGGTTGAGATTGCAAACTGTGTGCGGTCAATCAGTGTTTTAAAATCAGTGCATCCCATGCGGAATGTGTGACTGAATTCAGCAGCTGTGAGGTCAGGAAAATCAGATTCTGGCAACATTTGCAGACGAAACTGCGAGCGACCCGCCATCAGGCTCAAGCCATTGTCCTCAGAAATGCTCAACATCACTTCAGACCCGTCCGGCAGTTTGCGAACAATGTCGTAAAGCATATGTGCAGGAACAGTAGTCGCTCCCGATTGCTCAACAGCTGCAGGTGTCGTTTCGGTGACTTCCAGATCGAGGTCGGTTGCTTTTAATGTCAGTGTGCCATCGTCGGCTTTCAGCAAGACATTTGAGAGAATAGGGATGGTGTTACGACGCTCAACAACACGTTGAACGTGGTTGAGTGATTTCAAAAGATTTGAACGCTCAAGAGTAACCCGCATAGTTGTGCAACCCGACTTGGCAAGCCCACCGTAGGAAAAAGAAAGGTGGTGATGTTGGTGATACTGTCTTTCAAAAGGAATCGCAGAAAGACAACTTATTGAAGGTTAAAATGGTACAACCCGACGTCGCTTTCAAGTGCAACAGCCGGGTGATCCCAAGTTATTCAAGCTCTGGTTTATTGCCCCATTTCGTGGATCAGGCGTTTCAAAAGTTCCAATTCTTGAGCGAGTTTTTCATCTTCATTCAACATGGCTTCAATTTTGCGAACAGCGTGTAGGACAGTTGTATGGTCGCGCCCGCCAAAGCGCCTGCCAATTTCTGGCAAGGAGCGCGGCGTCAGGATCTTGGACAAATACATTGCAATCTGTCGTGGCCGCACAATAACGCGTGTGCGTCGGTTCGACAGAAGGTCATTGCGCGAAACATTGTAGTGACGCGCCACGACTTTTTGGATGTCTTCAATACGAACACGGCGTTGTTCACCAGATTGAACCAAATGCCCGAGCATCCGATCAATGGCTTCGATTTCGACGGGGCCTTCTGAAAAGCGGTGCTGGATGAGCAATTGGTTAAATGCGCCTTCCAGATCACGACCAGAGGATGCCACTTTTCCAGCAACAAACTCGAGAATGTCGTTGGGAATGTCCAGATTTGGATCATCCTTTTGGGCGTCACGATAGCGTAGGTCCAGCATTGTGTGGCGCATTTCAAGATCTGGTGCTTTGATTTCCAGAGCAACACCACCCTTTAGGCGCGAGCGCACACGATCATCCAAAGATTCCAGTTCGGAAGGGGGGCGATCGGCAGCAACAACAACCTGTTTGGCGCTGTCGATAAGGGCGTTCAAAAGGTGACAAAATTCCTGTTGGATCGACTTGCCCTGCAGAAACTGCATATCGTCGATCAAAAGCAGATCAATGTCGCGCAGAGATTCTTTGAACGAAAGTGCAGACTGGTCACGGATTGCAGATGCAAAACGCCACATGAAATATTCCGCTGTCAGATAGAGAATTTTCATCCCACTGTTGCGGGCATTAGCCGCCCAAGCAATGGCTTGCAAAAGGTGTGTTTTGCCCAAACCAACATTGGCATGAAGAAACAATGGGTTGAAACGGGCAGCGGCTCCATCGGCCTCGGCAACAGACCGTGCAGCAGCGCAGGCCATACGGTTTGATTTGCCTTCGACAAAAGTTGAAAATGTGAAATTTGGATCAAGAGGTGAACCCGTAAACCCAACCGGCGTATCAGACTTGTTCCGCATCGCGTTTGATGAAGAGCTTGCGGCAAAGCGATTGCTGCTTCCCATTTTGCCACTAGGCGCCACGAGTGCATTGTCAAAACTATTGCCAATGGCTGACAATCGGCTTGTGGGTGATGCCGCGTTTGCATCTGCCTGCCCGGAAGCTCGTTCAGGTTGTGCTTCGCCGTTTTCTGCGTTTGCAGAGCGCACGGCACTTCTGATCACCACATCAATGCGCAATAAATCTTCGATTTGCTCCTGCCAGAGTTCGAGCAAGATGGCCTTATAGTGTGTGCGGATCCAGCTTTTCAAAAAAGTGGTTGGAACAGAAAGGGTCAGCTGGCTTTTGGAAACCATTTCCAAACGACACCTGCCGAACCAGCTGGCAAAGGCTTCACTGCCCAAACGTGCTTTCAATTGAGCCTTCACACGCTCCCATTTCTGCGCATCTTTGGCAGAAACCGTTGGCCCTACTTGTCGGTTCTGATTGGTCTGACTGTGAGGCGTGTTGCCAGTTGCGTCCTTGACCGATGTTTTTAATTGAGCGGCAGGTTTGTTGCTAGAAGCTCTCGCTTTTGCTGCGCTGCTTTTTCCTGCCTCAGTCGTCGATCTTTGTGGGTTTGCACCATTCGTGTTCATAATAATCCGCCGTCTTTTGTATAAGGTCAGCAACCCGTGTTGAGTTGCACAAACTGGTTGAGCGCGACTGGTCCGCACGAAGCAGACTATACGCCGCAGTCTTTGGCGGTGGTGTTATTCGTGTAAGTCCACGGTTGTGCGGGTTAGGAGCGTCCGAAGACATTTGTTGGTTGCTTGGACAATAAAGTCACCTTTGATCACGATTTACACTCCTGTTTTCGGCTTTCTTTGAAGCCTTGTTTTCATATGAAGCTCAATGAGCTTCTGTCCCTGTGAACCGGTTAAGGTTCGAATTCCTAGTTTTGACGCCCTAATTCTGACGCCATGGAAGACCAGCGGCTTTCCAGCCGTTGACCTGACCGCGGTGTCCTTCATTATCTGGGTCGCCTTCAAAGCCACCCGTAATATTGTATGTTTCCTTGTAACCAAGCTCCCACATGGTACGCGCGGCAGCTAAGCTGCGCACCCCAGAACGGCAAAGGAAACAAAGCTTGGCGTCGTGTCCCAGTTGCATTTTCTGCAAGGTTGCAGCCAATTCTTTTGCGAAATTTGGGTCGACGGTCATTGTCGGGAATACGGCCCACTGCTGAGGTATGATTGGGTTCATATCGGCGCCAAGGTTTGGCATACCCACAAAAGCCCATTCAGCATTGGTGCGAACATCAATCAGCACCGCATTGGGAGATTGGGAGAGAAGGTCCCAACATTCCGAAACTGAAATTTCTCCACCGTAGTTCAAGACACACCTCTTCGTTGCCAGCACAACGACGTTGCGCAGACCAATTAACAAATATTCCGTAATTCCCCCTAAGCACCGGAAAATCCAAGCACCCAGCAAAGCCATTGATGTTTAGACAGACAACGAGGTTTAGTGGCGTATGGATCCTTACAACAAGGTTCTCTTTCGACACCTGAAACCAGCAATTATTGTCAATTTTATTCCCGTCTAATCGGCTCTGAAAGTCAACATACACATGGGGTTTGGGAGCGACAAGATGACTCAACAATGAATCTTTTTAACATGCCAAATTTTGGCGAAAACGAAGAAAATTTTAGAAAAAAAATCACGAAAAAAAAGGCTTACGAATCAACATGAATCACAGTTTGTTCGCCCTTCAACTGCTTCAAATATCGACCCAAAATTTTTTATAACTCCAGCGGTACTTGACTCGCATTTTTCGGCATTTTTCGAGCAATATTGAAACAGTGGGTTCTCATACCTTTATATAAAGCATTGTAATTGCTTATTTTTTTCTGTCACGAATCTGTTGTGAATTTGGAGGAACTTTACCGTGTTCTGGAGTCGGATTTGGCGAAAATATCGCTCAAAATCTCAATCTGCACTTGGAAATATAAGCTTGGCGAGATGTGCACAATTTTTGTACGCACAAAAAAACCCGCCTTGAAACAAGACGGGTTTCCAAAAATCACTACATTGCGGGCAGTTAAGAGACAGCTGCCCCAGTATTGACCGGCTTATTAAGCGCCGAGTGCTTTCACACGCGCTGAAAGGCGAGAGATTTTGCGTGAAGCAGTGTTCTTATGAATAATGCCCTTACTGGCAGATTTCATAACTACTGGCTGAACTGTTTTGAAAACGGCCTCAGCTGCTTTTTTGTCGCCAGCTGCAATGGCTTCTTCCAAAACGCGCAAGTTAGAGCGCATGTTTGTGCGACGTGATTTGTTGATCGCTGTTTTGCGAGCAATTTTACGTGTGGCTTTCTTTGCCGAACTTGTATTGGCCATCAAAAGCCCTTTCTAAATGTTCCAAAATCTGTTGCGTCTGCAAGATGTCGTCTGCGCGCAAACAAAAATGGCGGCTGTCGTGAGATAGCCGCTATGGGCGGTGATTTACGGCGAGGACGTCGATGTGTCAATAGGAATTTGTTGCCCAAGCCCTACAAACAAAGGTTGCTTGCTTAACGGTTCTCAAACTGCGGTTTACGTTTTTCGATAAAGGCCTGCATACCTTCGTCTTGATCATCAGTGGCAAACAGCGAGTGAAACGAACGGCGCTCAAACAAAATGCCTTCATGAAGGGTCGTTTCAAAGGCTTTGTTCACGCTTTCCTTTGTCATGGCCACAGAAGGTTGTGAGAATTCTGCAATTTTATTGGCCGCTTCAATCACTTCATCCAAATGATCGTTTGCAGCAACAACGCGAGAGACCAATCCGCATCTTTCTGCTTCTTCTGCATCCATCATTCGCCCTGTGAGGCACATATCCATGGATTTGGACTTTCCAACAAACCTTGTAAGCCGTTGTGAACCACCCATGCCTGGCATGACACCAAGGGTAATTTCGGGTTGTCCAAATTTCGCGGTATCAGCTGCAATGATGAAGTCGCAAATCATGGCCAGTTCACAACCGCCACCCAAGGCATAGCCAGCAACCGCGGCGATGATTGGTTTGTTTATTGCTGAAAGCGGGTCCCACCCAGCGAAAAGATCCTGTTTATACGCATCCATATAAGAAAGGGGCTGCATTTCTTTAATGTCTGCCCCAGCAGCGAAGGCTTTTTCTGATCCAGTGATGACCAAACAGCCAATTTTTTCATTATTGTCGTAGGCCTGAGCAGCTTTGATCACCTCTTCCATAAGAAGAGTGTTTAAAGCGTTGAGCGCTTTTGGACGGTTGAGCGTGATGACCCCAACTCTGCCCCGCGTTTCGACCTTTATGGTTTCATAAGCCATTCGCTGTGTTCCTTTAATGTATTCATTACGTCACGAGATCGCGAGCTCAGCAGATTCCAAAACGGGTTCAAAATCTGCAAACAGTTTGGCCGAATTGCACCCAATTTGAAACCATTCTTTGCCTTACAAACTTTTATCGTTGGCAGGACGAACAATAAAAAGTGCTGCGTCCGGACTGTACAATTCGCGAAATAGACTTTCCGCACCCCTCGTGACGACAAGGCGCACCTTCACGATCGTAAGCGGCAAATGAATGTTGAAAATATCCTAGACTGCCATCAGTTTGGGCATGGTCGCGCAAGGATGAACCGCCTGCTTTGATGGCATCTGCGATCACGTCGCGAATGTGTTTTTCCAACGTCACGAGACGGTCAGTCGGTTTGCCTGACGCTTTCACCAAAGTTCCAGCTTTACGCTTGGGGGAAAGCTTGCTGCGCCATAGGGCTTCGCAAACATATATATTGCCAAGACCCGCAATCACACGTTGATCCAATAGAGCAGACTTTAACGGCGCCCCTTTTTTCAAAAGTGCCTGGGCCAGCACATCGGGTGTGAGCGCGTTCCCAACAGGTTCAACACCCATATTTTTAAATGTTGGATGATCCACAAGTTCGGATCGTTTGCACATCAGCATGAAACCAAAGCGGCGAGGATCATTGTAGATGACACGCGCTATTCGTCCGGACTGCTGTCTCAGATGAAATGTCACATGGTCATGAGCCGCAAGTCTGGTTTTCTCATGATGAAAAACACCCGGTGTTGTATCGCCAATTGCATCTTCTTCAATGCGAAAGGAACCCGACATTCCTAGATGCATGATGACCACTTGGCCGTTTGATATATCGACCAATAAATATTTGGCGCGACGTCCTACCGAAACAACCTGTTGCCCTTCCAAAAATTCGGCAAATTGGTCTGGAAAGGGAAATCGTAAATCCGGTCGGCGCAGCTCCAGGCGCTCAACGGTGGCGCCTTCCATGATCGGGGCAAGCCCCCGCCGCACGGTTTCAACTTCGGGCAATTCTGGCATTAGACGTGCTGTCCACCATTCACGTGCACTTCAGCCCCATTCACATAACTGGCAGCATCCGAACACAGATAAAAAATAGTCTCCGCCACTTCTTGTGTTTCCCCAAGTCGGCCAAGTGGAATATCTTTTATCAAGCCATCCGTTCCAGGCGACAATATAGAAGTGTCGATTTCGCCAGGTGCGATTGCGTTCACGCGAATGCCGTGAGGGCCAAAATCTGCTGCCATTTCTCGGGTCAAAGAAGCCAGAGCTGCCTTAGAGGTGGCATAGGCACTGCCCGCGAACGGGTGCACGCGGCCACCAGCAATAGAAGTAACATTGACGATCGCCCCACTTGCTGAAGCGAGTTCGTCCATCAGTCCTCGCGCCAAAAGAATGGGCGCAAAAAAGTTCACTTGAAAAACCTGCCGCCAAACCTGCATGGGAGTGTCAAGTGTGCTAGGGCGGTTGCCGCCTTCAAGTTTGGGCGAAATGCCAGCATTGTTGACAAGTGCATGCAGTTTCCCCCCTTCTTGCTCAAGTCGGCTGCGAATGTCTGCAACTGCCAATCCAAGGCTGTCTGCGTCCGCCAAATCAACCTGCACATGATTTGCTGCACCTTCGGGCCATGGGCAGGCGTCATCGAAAGGTTGGCGAGACAAAGTCAAAACCCGCCATCCCGCTTTCGAGAAGCGCATAACGGCGGCATGACCGATTCCCCGACTTGCACCCGTAAGAACAATTGTCTTGCGGGTTTCAGTTTCAGAGCTGGTTTTCAAAGTGTTTTCCATATTTCCTATCTAGGCGAAAGAAAGACGCTTGCCTATGGTGATGTTCAAATCGTGTTGGGAGCGAAAAATGTCTTCATCTACAAAAACCGCAATTCTGGCAATCGATCAGGGCACAACATCATCACGGGCAATCGTGTTCGGTCCCGATCAGAACGTATTGGGATCTTCACAGCAAGAGTTTGCCCAGCATTTCCCGAAATCGGGTTGGGTGGAGCACGACGCAGAAGAAATTTGGGAAGGTGTGGTCGCTGTATGTCGTGCAGCGATCGCCGATGCCGGTTTACAGGCGGACGATATAGCTGCAATCGGGATTACAAACCAAAGGGAAACGACGCTGGTTTGGGACCGTAAAACAGGAAAACCCATTCACAATGCGATTGTTTGGCAGGACCGCAGGACATCGCAATTTTGCGCCGAGTTAAAAGAACAAGGCCTTGAAGCAGAAGTTTCAGAACGTTCAGGCCTTCTGCTTGACCCCTATTTTTCTGGCACGAAGCTGCGCTGGCTTTTGGAAAATGTGGACGGCGCGCGCCAAAGCGCAGAGAGCGGAGATTTGGTCTTTGGAACGATTGATACGTTCTTGATATGGCGACTGACCAACGGCAAACGCCATGTCACCGATGCCACAAACGCTGCACGAACTCTGATGTACAATATTGGAGAGAATGTTTGGGATGAACGTTTGCTGGACATTCTCAACATTCCAGCAAAAATGCTGCCAGAAGTCCTCGATTGCGCTGCAGATTTTGGGGTGACCGAGAAAGACGTTCTGGGCGCTGAAATTCCGATCTACGGGGTTGCTGGCGATCAACAGGCTGCAACCATTGGCAATGCTTGTTTCGATGCTGGGATGCTAAAATCAACCTATGGAACAGGCTGTTTTGCACTCTTGAACACTGGGCCAGACAAAGTCACATCTCAAAACAGAATGCTGACAACCATCGCCTATCGCCTTGACGGCGAAACCACATATGCGCTGGAAGGCTCGATATTTATGGCAGGCGCAACGGTTCAATGGCTGCGCGACGGATTGAAAATTATTGACGATGCGGCACAAACATCAAAGATGGCGGAGGCGTCTGATCCTGAACAAACTGTCTATCTCGTGCCAGCCTTTGTTGGTTTGGGCGCGCCATACTGGGATGCAGATGCGCGCGGCGCATTGTTTGGCATGACGCGTGGAACAGGGCCCAACGAAATCGCTAAAGCAGCACTCGAAGCCGTGTGCTATCAAACGCGCGATTTGCTGGAAGCGATGAAGTCTGATTGGGGCAGTGCGGAGGATACAATTTTGCGCGTCGACGGCGGCATGGTTGCAAGTGATTGGACGATGCAGCGGCTTGCCGACATGTTGGCGGCACCTGTGGATCGTCCCAATATTTTGGAGACCACTGCTCTTGGGGTTGCTTGGCTGGCAGGGTCACGCGCAGGTGTTTGGCCCGACAAGGAAGGCTTTGCAAAAACCTGGTCAAGAGAGTGTCGGTTTGAACCGTCAATGGAACAGGAAACACGGCAGAAACTTTACGAAGGGTGGCAGCAGGCCGTTCAAAAAACCCTCAGCACAAAAAATTGATACAACTTAGTTCGAAAACTCGGCTGACTAATGATACACGCCATTTGATTTTTAACATGGTTTGGTCGTAAGGCTTCACCAAGATTTTGCACAACGATTTGTGCACCACTATCAGGAGACCCGAATGCGTCGGATTTTTTCTACCCTTCTTATCACCAGTGCCCTTGCACTTGGAACGACGTTCAGCGTCAAGGCTGCAGACCCCAATCCAAAAGACTGGAAAGCGGTTGAAGCTGAAGCCAAAGGGCAGACCGTCTATTTCAATGCATGGGGCGGTTCGCCCAACATCAACGACTACATTGCTTGGGCGGGGTCAGTTCTGAAGGAGCGCTATGGCGTGACTGTCGAACATGTGAAACTGGACGACACAGCAAATGCCGTGGCCACTGTGGTTGCAGAAAAGACAGCCGGTAAAGACAAAGATGGTCGCATTGATTTGATCTGGATCAATGGTGAAAACTTTGCCGCAATGAAAAGACAAGAGCTTTTGTTTGCACCAGGTTGGGCCGATAAGCTTCCCAATTGGCAATATGTTGATGTGGAAAACAAACCAACCATCACAGTCGATTTCACCATCCCAACAGATGGTTTGGAATCACCTTGGGGGGGCGCCAAAATGGTGTTCTTCCATGATACGGCCCGCGAAAAGGCAGGAAAACTTCCGAACTCCACGTCCGATTTGGTGGCATGGGCTGCGGCCAATAAAGGTCGGTTTTCCTATCCTGCTCCACCGGACTTCATCGGCTCTTCGTTTTTGAAACAGGCTTTGACTGAATTGGCCACTGAACCTGCAAAGCTCTTGCAGCCAGTGAACAAAGACGAATTCTCAGAGGTGACGGCACCGCTGTTTGCAATGCTGGACAAACTACACCCTAATATGTGGCGCAGCGGTCGTGCTTACCCGCAAAACTACCCTGCTATGAGCCAACTCTTGGCTGATGGCGAATTGGACATTATTTTTGCTTTCAATCCGTCAGAAGCGTCCAGTGCAATTGCACAAAACCGCCTTCCAAACACAGTACGGTCATTCACGTTTTCTGGTGGCACATTGGGCAACACGCACTTCGTGGCTGTACCCTACAATGCCAGGTCAAAAGCTGGTGCATTGGTGTTGGCAAATTTCCTTATTTCACCAGAAGCGCAAGTGCGCAAACAGAACCCAAATTTTTGGGGTGACCCAACGGTTTTGAATGTAAACAAGTTGAACGATGCGCAAAAAGCAGAATTTGCAGCACTTGATCTTGGTATCGCCACGTTGAAACCAGAAGAACTCGGACCAATGTTGCCAGAACCCCATCCCAGTTGGATGGTGGAGATTGAGAAAGAATGGACGCGCCGCTACGCTGCAGCCAATTGATCTTGATTTTCTGTTAAACGAAAATGCTTAAATCCGGCCCTATACTTGCGATCGCAATTTTGTTGGGGCCGGTATTATGTGGTCTCTTGGCCACTTTGTTACCTGCATTTGGCTACTTACCCGTGCTTGGTCAGAGTGACTTTTCGCTTGAGTTTTTCAATCAACTTTTCCAGCAACCCGCTATTTTTCAATCAACGCTTCTCAGCCTGACAACGGGTTTGGGGACAACATTTATTGCGCTTGGCGTTGTGATTGCATTTGTGAGCGGTTGGTACGGAACCCGCTCGTTTGCTCGTCTTCAACATTTGATTTCTCCGCTTTTGTCAGTTCCTCATGCCGCGGCAGCATTTGGCTTGGCGTTTCTGATTGCACCTTCTGGTTTTCTCATGCGGTTGATTTCACCGTGGGCGACGGGTTCATCCCGCCCGCCTGATGTATTGATCCTGCAAGACCAAATGGGTTTGGCCATGGTGGCGGGATTGATTGCCAAAGAAATCCCATTTCTATTGCTCGTGACCCTGGCAGCTTTGCCGCAAACCCAGGCCAATCAATCGCGGTATGTCACGCAAACTTTGGGATACGGTGCAACGACCGGCTTTATCTTGACCACTTGGCCTTTGGTCTATCGTCAAATTCGCTTGGCAGTTTTTGCCGTCATAGCTTATGCGGCTTCCGTGGTGGATGTGGCGGTTATTTTGGGGCCCAGCAGACCGTCGACCTTGTCGGTGCGTTTGGCACAATGGATGTCTGACCCAGATATTTCATTGCGTTTTATGGCCTCGGCAGGTGCCCTTTTACAGCTGGCAACGGTGATTGCGGCAATTGTGATTTGGATGTTTTTGGAAAAAGTGTTCACCAGGCTTCGAAACAGGATTGCGCTTCAGGGAATGCGCTTTTCCAAAGACCGCGTGTTAAAATTGGCATCATTCAGCACACTCACATTGTTTGTGGTCTTGGTGTTTGCGGGTCTTTTCGTTCTCGCACTGTGGTCTGTGGCAGGCTTGTGGACGTTCCCCGACACACTGCCGCAAAATTTGTCTTTGAGGAATTGGACAAGAACCTATCCAACAATTCTATCACCCTTATCAACCACTTTGATAACAGGATTTTGCGCAACTGCGATTGCAATCATTTTGTCGTTGGCATGTCTGGAACGCGAAGCCAGAGCAGGGCGCAAAAACGGAAACAATGCCCTGTTATTGATCTATCTCCCGCTCATCGTGCCGCAAGTGAGTTTTGTGTTCGGCCTACAGGTCTTCTTTCTTTGGCTTGGTCTAGACGCTTCTTGGGTTGCCTTGGTCTTTGTGCATCTCATCTTTGTGTTGCCCTATGTGTTTTTGTCCTTATCAGACCCTTGGCGCGCGTGGGACAAACGATATCAGTTCATGGCGTTTGGACTGGGCGCATCCTCCAACCGTGTCTTTTGGAAGGTCCGACTTCCCATGCTCTTAAAGCCTGTATTAGTGGCGGCGGCAGTTGGGTTTGCAGTTTCAATTGGGCAATATCTGCCAACGATTCTTATCGGGGCTGGGCGATTGCCAACTATCACAACAGAAGCCGTCGCTCTGGCGTCAGGTGGCAACCGACGCATCGTGGGTGTCTATGCATTTTTACAGATGGTGTTGCCATTTTTGGCATTTGCTTTGGCTGCGGCGATTCCGGCCTTGCTGTTTAAAAATCGGAAAGGCATGAGAGCTGCACCATGACAGGCCTTTCACTTCAAAATGTTCAAATCTCGCTGCAGGGCAAGTTGCTTCTCGACATAAGCGAGACGATAAAACCGGGCGGCTCACTGACTGTGATGGGGCCGAGCGGCGTCGGCAAGTCGACTTTGCTGGCATATATTGGGGGGTTTCTGGATCCCGTATTTTCAGCGTCCGGCACTGTCACGCTCAATGGTAAAGATATCACGCAACTGCTTCCGCAATCACGCGGCACAGGAATTTTGTTTCAAGACCCCTTGTTGTTCCCCCATATGTCCGTGGGAGAGAACTTGTTGTTTGCCGTGCCTCAAACCATCAAAGGGGCGCAGCGCACCCATACCATGGAAGAAGCGCTCAATCGGGTTGGTCTCGAAGGATATTCTGAACGCGATCCCGCCACCCTATCCGGTGGGCAAAAGGCACGCGTGGCTTTGATGCGCGTTTTGCTGTCGCAACCCTCAGTGCTTTTGCTGGATGAGCCGTTTTCGAAACTGGATGCTGATCGCAGAAGTCAAATCCGCGACCTCGTTTTCACAGAAGCGAAACAGCAAAACCTGCCAACAATTCTGGTCACTCATGACGAAGAAGACGCAATAGCGGCTGGAGACAAAATTATCCGGCTGACACAAGATTAGCCATGGCTGGTCAACCGACTTTTGCCGATATGATGCAGCAGGATGAAGCGGCACGGCTGCCCATTTTCGACGTTCTTTTGGACATTCAAAATGCAGTGACCCACCAGTCAAACCTTGTGGTCATTGCACCGCCGGGAGCGGGCAAAACGACCATCGTTCCATTGGCTTTGATTGATGCGTCTTGGCGCAAGGATCGCAAAATTCTGGTTCTGGAACCAAGGCGATTGGCAGCGCGGGGTGCAGCGCATCGAATGGCTTCGTTATTGGGTGAAACTGTCGGTGAAAGAGTTGGCTATCGTGTCAGGTTTGACACCAAAGTGAGCGATCAAACAATTGTGGAAGTGGTCACGGAAGGGGTGTTCACACGCATGCTGGTCAATGATCCGTCATTGGAAAACGTTGCATGTGTTTTATTCGACGAGTTCCATGAGCGCAGCCTTGATGGTGATGTCGCTTTGGCACTTTGTCTCGACCTTCAATCAGGGTTGCGCGAGGACTTGAGATTGGTTCCCATGTCCGCAACGATTGATGGGGGAGGTGTTGCCAAACTGCTCGACTCACAGGTGATTGAGAGCAAAGGTCGATCCTACCCTGTGGAGATTGAGTATGCGCCTCGCAAACCAGATGTGCGGCTAGAGCCTTTCATGACGTCCACCATTCTTGATGTTGTAAAACAGAAAACCCCGCGGGGAGTTCTCGTTTTCTTGCCTGGGCAGGCCGAGATATTGCGCGTTGCGGCTCTGCTGAAAGAGCGTGATCTCACGGGGGTCAATGTGAACCTTCTATACGGTGCTTTGCCTCATAAAGAGCAGCAGCAAGCGGTAAAACCAATTAAGTCCGATGAGTGCCGTATTATCCTTGCCACTGATATTGCCGAAACATCTTTGACAATTGACGGCGTCGATTGCGTGATCGACAGTGGGGTGTCGCGCCAGCCCCGGTATGAACCTGCAACTGGTTTTACACGCCTTGAAACCCAGAAAATTTCTTTGGCTTCTGCCGACCAGCGTGCAGGTCGGGCGGGGCGAACGGGACCAGGGTATGCTCTGCGATTGTGGAACAAAGGTCAAAATGCAGCTCTGGCCAAACACTCCACTCCGGAAATTCTAAACACTGACTTGTCGGGATTTGTGCTCAATTTGTTGGATTGGGGGGTGAACGATGTTGCGCAATTGAACTGGATGGATATCCCGCCTGCTCCATTGCTGGCGGAAGCCAGGCGCTTATTGAAGCGCGTCGATGCAGTGGACAAAGCAGGGAAAATTACGAAACACGGCCGCGTTCTCAACACGTTGGCCTTCTCTCCAAGGCTGGCACATATGATCGTTATGTCGGCGCAGGGTGGAGATGCGTTGAGTCAAAGAGCGGCCCTCTTGGCTCTATTACTTCAGGAAAGAGGCTTAGGCGGCAATGCGGCAGATTTAG
This sequence comes from uncultured Rhizobiaceae group bacterium, assembly GCA_937958815.1. Lineage (GTDB taxonomy): Bacteria > Pseudomonadota > Alphaproteobacteria > Rhizobiales > Rhizobiaceae > Pseudahrensia. The sequence goes on from CALGMR010000012.1 coordinate 184,375, forward strand.
ATGAGAGGTTGAGACAGTGTGCAACGGGCAATGATCCACGCACCAAGCAATTGGTTAAGTTGGCCAAGCGCATCTCGCAAAACCTCGTCAAGACCGAGACGCAAAACAATTCAGAAAATTCTTCCACTGGTGCGTTGTTGGCTCGCGCATTCCCAGATCGGGTCGCCATGAAAATGTCTTCTACCGGTGACGGGGCAACGCGATATAAACTGGCCAACGGAACGGGCGTTGAAATCGAAACAAATTCAAGTCTTGCAGGAGAGATGTTCTTGGTGGTCGCCGATACAGTGGGTCCAGCCGGGAAAGCGCGAATTACTTCCGCCGCAGCAATCTCCAAATCAGAGATCGAAGCCATCTTTCAAAATGATATTTTTGAAGAGGTGGTGGCTGATTTTGATATTGCGCGAAAAGAATTCACCGCTCGAAAAATTGAAAAACTTGGTCAAATTTCTCTTTCAAAACCGCGTTCGGTGATGCCTGATGAAGCGATTGTTCTCAAAGCTTTGACAGAGGCTGTTCGTAAACACGGCACAGAAATTTTGCCGTGGCGCAAAGAAGATATCAGTCTGCAAAACCGGTTGATGCTTCTGCACGAAGTAGAGGGTGGCACATGGCCAAACGTGTCTGAACCAGTCTTGATTGAACATTTGGACCAATGGCTTGTGCCATTTTTGGGTGGGCATAAAAACTTCGAGGCGCTGGGAAAGGGTGCTTTGACAGATGGTTTGCTTTTGCTGGCAAAACACCCATCGCGAGAGGTTTTAGAGCAACTTGTCCCAACGCAATTCAAAGCGCCCAGCGGAACAGTTGTGCCAATTGAATACAGACAATCCCAAGCGGTGATTGCGATTCGCCCACAAGAGTTGTTTGGTCTGGATAAGCATCCCACCATTTTAAATGGTAAGACACCTGTCTCCATCGAATTGCTGTCTCCAGCAGGCCGTCCTATCCAAATCACAAAAGATCTGCCGGGGTTTTGGAGAGGAACCTGGAAAGATGTGCGCGCTGATCTTCGTGGCCGCTATCCAAAACACCCATGGCCAGAAGATCCATTGGATGAACCGCCGACCAACCGAACCAAACCACGTAAATAGCACCAATGTTCGCTGTCACGCTGTGACAAGTTTGCGGGTTTCAACCAGCTGAAATTATGCAAGATTGGAACACGCATTTGGAGCAGAACATCATGGTTGAGCGCAGTTTATTAGAGGGCAATCAAGAACGCATTCTGGTGCGTATCGATACGTTGATCAGATTGCGCTGGTACGCGATTATCGGACAGGCAGGTGCTGTCTTGGTGATCGCCTTTGCCTTCGGGTATCCCATGGCTTGGGCAGTTTGCCTGACGCTTATCGCCATGTCTGCAGCTCTCAATTTGATCCTCAACCAGCGTTACCGTTCAACCCATCGATTGCCAGCTGACGGAACCTTCAGGCTGTTGGCATTTGATATCGCGCAATTGGGAGTGTTGTTGTTTCTAACGGGCGGATTGCAGAACCCGTTTGCAATTCTGCTTTTGGCGCCGGTGGTTGTCAGCTCAACCTCGTTGACGCAAAATCACACTTTGATGCTGGGTGGGTTTGCTGTGGCAATCATCACCTTTCTTGCGGTTTTTCATCTGCCTTTGCCATGGATCCCAGGCTCTGATTTTCGATTGCCAGGGCAATTTTTGGTCGGCGTTTGGGTTGCTATCATTTGCACACTTGGGTTTACAGCGATCTACGCATTTCGAGTTGCTGAAGAGGCGCGTAAATTGGCCGATGCTTTGGCGGCGACAGAACTTGTTTTGCAAAGAGAGCAACATCTGACTGATATTGATGGTTTGGCCGCGGCGGCCGCGCACGAATTGGGAACACCCTTGGCGACCATTGCTTTGGTTTCCAAAGAGATGGTGAACACATTGCCCAAAGACAGCGCAATGCATGATGATGCGGCTTTGCTGCGCTCACAGGCACAGCGTTGCCGCGAGATTTTGCAAAAGCTGACCTCACTCTCCAGCGAAGGAGAAAGCATTATTGAGCAAAAAACAATCATGGCGTTTTTGGAAGATGTGGTCAGCCCACTTCGTGAATTGGGAGTGGAGATTGAAATCGTTAGTTTTGGAAAAAATGCGGATGAACCGAAAATTATGCGCAGTCCAGGATTAAATTATGGACTTACAAATCTGATCGACAACGCGATTGTTTATGCCAAACACAAAGTGACCGTGGAAGCTGATTGGCGGGATGGAAACCTTCAATTGAAGATATTTGATGATGGAAAAGGGTTCCCAGAGTCCATCAGAAACAGAATTGGCGAACCCTTTTTGACATCACGTCAGCAGAACGGCAGCAACCGACCAAGGGGTCTTGGTTTGGGCCTCTTCATTTCTAAGACTCTGTTGGAACGCAATGGAGCTGAATTGGCATTCTCCAATTTGTCCCAACAAGAAGATGGGCAAACCGGGGCTTGCATAACCATCAAGCTCGATTCCATCTCTCGATGACCCGAAAGTGCGACTTATTTGCACATCAACATGTGGAACCTATGAAAAACTTTTAGAGTGCTTACATCGTAGTTGCAGTCGAACAAGAACCGGAAAAAGACACGTGACCGATCTCAATACATCCGAAAACAGCAACCACGATGACATGGAAGATGTGCGCCCAACACTTTTGCTGGTGGATGATGATCGTCCATTTTTGCAACGTCTGAGCCGTGCAATGGAAACACGTGGTTTCGTCGTCACAATGGCAGAAACGGTGCGTGAAGGTTCACAATTCGCGAAGACCGCAAATCCAGACTTTGCGGTTGTTGATATGCGATTGGAAGATGGCAACGGCCTTGATGTTGTCAGCGTGTTGCAAGAGCACAGCAGCGAAACGCGGGTTATTGTTTTGACGGGGTACGGAAATATTGCAACAGCCGTGACTGCTGTAAAACTTGGCGCCATTGACTATCTTGCCAAACCTGCCGATGCGGATGATGTTTACGCGGCCTTGATGCAAGATCCAAATGACAAGGCGGCACCTCCTGAAAATCCAATGTCCGCAGACCGCGTGCGCTGGGAACATATTCAGCGGGTTTATGAGTTGTGCGACCGCAATGTGTCAGAAACTGCGCGCCGCTTGAACATGCACCGCCGTACTCTACAGCGCATCTTGGCAAAACGCGCCCCCCGTTAGGCTTTGTCTTTGTCCAATCCGGTTATCTGATCGAGTTCCGACCCAAAATGGTCACGACATCGGGCGAGCCGTGCTGCACTTGCTCTGGCAAAGCGCAACTGCATTGCCTTTCGCGTTGCAGGTGAGAGTTTATCCTCGTCCGCAATGCGTTGAACTTCGCATCCATGGTGATCTGCAACTAAGAATCCATGTGACATCGGAAAAATGTCAGCGGGCACGTCGGGCAGGGTGGCAAACCAAAAATAGTCGCAATACTCAAGATATTCATGCCATTTCTGATCTGCGTTAAAATCAGCAATGGATGATTTCACTTCCACAATTCCAATTTGGCCGGAGGGCGATAGGGTTACAATATCCGCGCGTCTTCCATTCTTTAAAGACATCTCAGGCAAGCTCACCCAAGACAAATCTTCAAAATAGCGTTCAACACCAAGCCGCACGCTTAAGGCTCTGGCGGATTGTCTGCCATCCTCTATAGGGCTTTTGTTATTAAACGAGACGATTGGCATTCAAAGGCATGCTTTTTGTTCTTGATTTGTTTGCCCATTTAGACTCATTGCACCATATGATGCAAATTTATCGCACGTCCTCTAAATCTGAAAACTTGTAGTAAAATCACCGACTTTTGCGTTGTCGCTCTAGAATGACATTGCTATGGAGGCTGGGAGTAGCCGCTTGGACCGCCGACTCACTTTTGAGTTGTGCCTTTTGTCCCGTTGGTTTGATGCTTTAAAAGCCAGATCGGAATAAAAATGACGTTTAAATCAGTATTTTCTTCGATTTCACAACTGCGACACATTTCGCTTTTCGTAACGCTTGCGACAGCTTTGATTGTTTCTGGCTGCGTGTCTTCGGGTGGTGGTGTGTCCAGTTATGTTGGTCCGTCAGTTTCCTCTGCAACAGCTAAGCTCTCCAATGCGCGCAAGTCTGCAAAGGAAGCAAAGCTGGATGTGCGCACCGCAAAACGCCAGTTGAGAAAACTAGAGCGCAATATCGCCCGCGCCGAACGCCGTTTGAAACGCAAAAGACTTTCCGCTTCACGTCGTGACAAGCTCACGGCATCTGTGAAAAGAGACACACGCCAGCTTCGTTCCGCAAAACGTGCTGTGCGTCGCGCCGAACGCAAACTGGCCCGTGCTGAACGTGCAGAAAACAGAGCGTCCCGTTCAATGTCTGCTGCAAAAAGAAGACAAAAAGATGCTGAACGTCGCATCGCACAGGATAAAAAGCGCAGGCAGCAGGAATTGGCCCGTGCGGAAATTGAGCGCAAGGAACCTAAAGCAGAAAGCAGAAGCCTATTCAGCCTTAGCGATCCTGCTCTGAAGAATGTTCAAGACTACGGTGCTCGTGTGGATGGTGGGTTCAGCCTAGCTGCGATCCCGATCCAGAAGGTCAATAAGCGCTATTATCGCCAGGAAGTGAAATACAGAACCTCCCATAAGCCGGGCACATTGATTGTCGACCCCCATGGCCGTTTTCTTTATCTCGTCATGCGCGGTGGCAAGGCCATGCGTTATGGAATTGGAGTGGGCAAGGCTGGTTTCGAATGGAAAGGCACTGCCAAAGTAGGCTGGAAACAGGCTTGGCCAAAGTGGACGCCGCCTGCAGAAATGATCGAGCGTCGCCCTGAGCTTGCGAAATGGGGTGTAGATAATGGCGGGATGCCAGGTGGTCTCGACAATCCTCTTGGTGCGCGAGCACTCTATTTGTTCCAAAACGGCAAAGACACGTTGTACCGTTTGCACGGGACGCCTCAATGGGCATCTATCGGAACAGCCGCATCATCTGGTTGCATTCGCTTGATGAACCAAGACGTGATCGACCTCTACAATCGCGTTCCTAGCGGAGCGACTGTGGTCGTTCTCTAAAACATCATAAAACCAGATTTTCAAACGCGGCTCACTGGGCCGCGTTTTTGTTTGCCAAGGTCTAAGCTTTCAGTTTTTCCGCCAGTTTCTGCGCTCGTCACACGATCACAGTTCTGGGCCGTGCTTATTTATCATTCTTGCTATTTTGCTGCGTTTCAACGCTTGCATTTGTGCCAATGAACCTTTAGCTAATCGCAAGTTGTTGTCACGCGACACAACACTGCACCCGTAGCTCAGCTGGATAGAGTACCTGACTACGAATCAGGGGGTCAGAGGTTCGAATCCTCTCGGGTGCACCATTTCCAACTTTGTCGAATGTAGACGTAAGTTTCTTTTTTGAGCACGATTTTGCCTTTTCATTGGGAATTTTCCAGCTAGGCATTTCGAGTATACTGTTCGACGTCACATGACTTTGACCTTTGCGTCAAAAACTGACCTTATTCTCGAAATCCTTGGTCGACCCTTTTGCGGCTCATCCCCAAGAATGGCAGAAGGTTCGAAAATTTGGCACGTAGACCCGGAAAAACCCTTGAAAAATGGGAAGTGGCAATCGTTAAAGCGATGCTACAA
>CALGMR010000013.1 GCA_937958815.1 uncultured Rhizobiaceae group bacterium
GCCTGTTGCGATCATCGATGCGGGTGTTGAGATCACAGATGTGGATGATACCGAGATTGAAACGGCGCTCATTCGTTTGACGAATGGCCAGATTGGCGATGTGTTGACCGTTGGCTCTTTGCCAGCAGGCATTACTGCGACGGTCTCGCCAGCCACAGCACTTGTGGCCACAGGAACCATCCAGATTGATCTGGTGGGCACTGCATCTTTGGCCGATTGGCAGACAGCTCTTGCGGCAATCAGCTACAACAATATCTCTGAAGATCCAGACACAACCACACGGTCTATGGTGGTGCGCATCAATGATGGTGATGACAACTCAACTGCCCGTTTGGCACAGGTCATTGTCACGGCCGTAAACGATGCCCCAACAGCCAACCCGGACGGCCCATTCTCGTTCGATGAAGACACAAACTTTACGATCCCTGCGAGCAGCTTATTGTTCAATGACTCAGATCCGGAATCTGATGTTCTGACGGTTGTATCTGTACAGGATGCGGTCAACGGAGCCGTTGCTATCGACGCATCAGGCAACATCACGTTTGTTCCCGATGCGCATTATAACGGCCCTGCATCTTTCACTTACACGGTGGATGATGGCAATGGAGGTTCCACAATTGAAACTGTTGAACTGGACATCGTGAGTGTGAATGATGTTCCTGAAGTCGACCTTGATGGATCAACGGTCGGGCGTGATTTCTCAACAAACTACATAGAAAACGGCATTGGCATCGCAATCGTCAACACAGACATCAGCATTCAGGATGCTGACCATGTAAATCTGACGGGTGCGACCGTTGTGCTGAACAATGGGCGCGCAGGCGATATTTTGGAACTCGGTGTTTTGCCTGGCACAATGAGTGCGACGGTGATGCCCGGAGCGGGTTTGAACATGGACGGTCAGATTACCGTTGTCCTATCGGGTGTCGCGTCTCTGGCTGATTATCAGGCCGCATTGCAAGCGATCACTTATCGCTCGAATTCTGAAACCCCGGCCACAGAGACAAGAGAAATTGAGATCATTGTCGATGATGGTTCGGATCAATCGCTCACTGCCAGAACCTTCATTGCAGTGACCAGTGTCAATGATGTGCCAGACGCCCGTGACGATGGTGCTGTGACGGCCATCGAAGTTCAAGAAGATGTTCCTCTTACATTCGATCCAGTTGTGGCAAACGATGTCGATCTCGATGGAGATGTGCTCACCATCACGCAGATCAATGGTGTCAGCATCATGCCTGGTGGCAGTGTAATTTTGCCGAACGGACTTCTTGATCTCGATATCAATGGTACAACTTTGACCTTCAACCCAGCTGCAAACTATTTTGGACCGGTTGCATTTACCTATACAATCACAGACGGGATTGCATTTGATACGGCATCTGTCGATTTGAACGTTGTGTCCGTAAACGATGCACCAATAGCCGTTGACGATGGCCCGGTAATTCTGCTCGAAGATACGGAAGCGTTCTTTGATCCTATCACGCCAAACGATTCAGATGTGGAAGGTGATGCGTTAAATATCGTAGCCATTGCCGGAACCACGATTGCAGTTGGGGAAACCGTTGCAGTTCCAAACGGTCAGGTGACTTTGGGTAGCGATGGGCGCACTTTGCGTTTCCAGCCTGACGCAGATTATTTTGGAACTGTTCCTATCACTTACACCGCTGGCGATGGACAAGACACAAGTGATGCGGTTGTGACTTTTGAAGTAACGCCAGTCAACGACGCATTGGTGCTGGTTGGCTCACCGCCTGATATTTCGCTCGATGATGGTTCTGTTGTAAACTTGCCTATGGCGCCATTTGTAAATGATCCAGACAATGATCCTGTTCTCTATTCGGCAACAGGTTTGCCGTCCGGCCTGTCGATTAATGCAAGCACGGGTGTGATTTCTGGCGTAATGGACAGTTCTGCGTCTCAAAGTGGACCTTACACAGTAACGCTAACGGCCTCTGATGGTGTTGCCAGCACAGTGACTGCCGACTTTATAATTACTGCGGTGAATACAATTCCTGTCGCCAGTGGCACGGCACATGTTCCAATTTCTGAGGGCGATGCTTTCTCTTTCGATGCCGGTGCATTGTTCAGCGATGCTGATGCTGACGTTCTGGTGTTCAGTGAAACGGGACTGCCAACTTGGGCAAGCTTTGACCCTCTCACAGGAATGATCACTGGCACCGCGCCGATTGATGCGGCTATTTTTGGTTCTGTTGCGGTGACAGTGACGGCCGATGATGTGGACGGTGGCAGTGTGTCGACGATCGTGACGCTTGCCCCTGAAAATGTTGCACCGATTGCTGTGGGTGTGGCACCGGACTTGTCGGTTGGTGAACTTGATGAAGTCTTGTTTAATGTGGCCGGACATTTTGCAGATGGCGGCAATGATATGGATGCTTTGACATTTACCGTATTAGGCCTGCCTGCGGGGTTGGAATTTGACCCTGCAACTGGGCTGATTTCGGGTGTGACTGAAGCTGGTTCTGGTCAAATAGCGCCTTACCGTGTTGTGCTCACTGCCGATGACGGTCAGGGCGGTGTAACAACTGACAGCTTTGAACTGACTGTTTCAGCGCCTGCTGACTATATCGAAGATAGTATTCTGGATGATCTGACGGTTTCGACTGACGAGCCTGAAGACCTATTTGATGTGATTGGCACTGGTGATGAAGAAGTCAGTATCAATGAGCAGTTGACTGAAGACCTCAATGGCACCGCCGCACTTGATCAAGAAAGTGGTGTTCTGCTTTCTGCATTTGGTTCGATTTCCACTTCCAGCAACGTCACATTGGAGACACCATCATTGGGTGCATCGGAGCAAGGCGTTGTTAGTGCTGATGATTTTGCGGGTGCTGGCGACTTGGGTGCGACTGCTGGCGCTGCATCGCCTTATAATAGTGACGCTCCAGAGACGTTCGACTTCAACACCTTTATCGAAGAGAAAGAACTTCGTGATCAAGGAAACTATGATCCGCGGCTCGATAAATTCTTCATTGAGGTGTTGAACCGACACGATGTCGCGTTTCTTGAATTCAAACATTCATTGGATGCACTTCGAGACGGTACAATTGTGCGCGTGTCAATTACCCAGGCCGACGGTGGGCCACTTCCGGAGTGGATGAAACTGGTGCGTGAAGGTTTCATTTCAGCAAAACTGCCGATTCAAGACGAAACGGTTGATTTGAAAATCACTGTGATGTTGGGCAGTGGCAATGAACTGTCTAAGTCGATTTCAGTCGAAGTTGCTAATCAGCAAGCGCGGATCCTTGATGCTGTTGATGGTGAAGCAATTGCTCAAGACGAAGAAAACACTGAAGCAAGCGAAAAATTGTCTCGCAGCGTTGAAGTTTTGGAAACTGAATCACCGGAATAAAAGCCAATAAAATCAAATATCTAAAAAGGGTGCAAACTTGGTTTTGCGCCCTTTTTTGTGCGCAAATGCCGTTGCGGCTTTATAGTAAATAAATTCACAAAAAAAGCCGTCACGTTAAGCCTTCATTAGTCATAACTAGCGATATTCAACTCATCATCGAATGTGTCGATTGTGGGTTTCTGCAGTGGGCATCCTCGAAGCGTAATTTGTAACAGAGGAAATAACAGTGAAGCGTATTCTTCTCACAACGGCATTGGCTCTTACAGTCTCTGCCTGCACCATCACTCCAAAACCATTGACGACTGGTGCTATTTCCAGTTTTGCAACTGATAAGCTTTCTCGTGTCACAGCGGGCCAAGAGCCTGTTTCGAATGCGATTACGCTTCATGAAGCTATGGCTCGTGCATTGAAATACAATCTCGATTTCCACGTGGAGCTTTACAACGAAGCGCTTGCTGCAAAACAACTCGCCAATGCGCGTCTCGATACGCTTCCTAATCTGGTGGCTTCAGCCGGTTACACCGGACGTAGTAATGACAGTGGGACAACAGGCACGACAACGCTTCCTGACAGAAACAGATTTGAAGAAGATATTACTCTCTCTTGGAATATCCTTGACTTCGGGTTGAGCAAAATTCGCGCGGAACAGGCCGCTGATGAAGTGCTGATTGCACGTGAAACCCGTCGTAAAATTATCAACCGGATTATCGAAGATGTTCGTACAGCTTACTGGCGCGCGGTTTCTGCTGACCGGCTTGTCGTAGGGCTTCGCAAACTGGAAGGTCGCACTGAACGTGCTTATCAAAACTCGAAAGCTTTGCAGCGCGACGGTGAAACTTCGCCTTTGACAGCGCTGACTTATCAGCGTGAACTTGTTGAGATTCAGCAACGTATTCAACGTTTGGAAAAAGATTTATCGCTTGCGAAGATCCAGTTGTCAGCTTTGATGAATGTTCGACCAAATGAACATTACACATTGGCGCAACCAAAGCGTCGTGCGGACAGCACATCATTGAAAATGTCCAATGATGAAATGGTGTTTGCGGCATTGGAAAATCGCCCTGAACTGCGCGACATCCAATACAAACTTCGCATCAATGCGAAAGAATCTAAGGTTAAGCTCTTGCAGCTCTTGCCTGGCATTAATGTATTTGCAGGTCAGAATCTCAATTCTGACAGTCAGTTGTTGAACGGCAACTGGATTGGTTGGGGTGCCAAAGCCACGCTTAACCTCTTGAATATCTTCAAATATCCTACGCAAAAACGTTTGATTGAAGGCAAGGATGAAGTGCTTGATGCACGTGCTCTGGCTGTCACGATGGCCATCATGACACAAGTTCATGTGAGCCGTGTGCGTTACATGAATTCGAAGAAGCTTTATCGCACTGCAGCAAAGCATCTTGCTGTACAGCGGGGAATTTTGAAACAAATCCGCGCTAGCAGCAGCGAAGGTTTGGCGAGTGAGCAAACTCTCATTCGTGAAGAGATGAACACTTTGGTCAGCCAGGTTTCTGCCGATATCGCATATGCAGATTTGCAAAACTCCTTTGCCAATATCTTCGCGTCCATGGGCATTGACCCATATGCAGACGATTTGAAGGCCAATGACAATATCGCTTCTTTGTCAGAATCACTGCGCAAAGTTTGGATCGAGCGTGGTGACATGTCTGGCGCTGCATATCGTGCCAAACGATCAGCTAAGTCTGGCAAGATTTCGCATGGCACGACCTCCAAAAAAGTTGAAGCTCCAAAGGTCATCAAGGCACATGTGAGCCCGCCAGCATCTGCAGGCGGCAATTGGAAAAAAGTAGAACAGAACGGCGCTGTGAAATCGATTGCCCCCAAGCGGACGTCATTTTGGAGCAAACTTAAAGCCGCCGCGAAATCAAATTCAGCCAATTCAAATGTAGAGTCTACGAGATAGATCTCTGTGAATGATCATAGACATACAAAACCAATTGCATGTTTTAATGAACATGCAGAATCGTAAATGGAAGAAATTACAATGAAATCGACCTTGCTCATCACTGCATGTTTCTTGTCTTCAGCTGTTGTATTTGGTTCGGCGGCTCATGCGGGCTCTGCTTCTGAAGCAGTGACCAAAATGTCTGACGGAAACGCCAAAGCTTTGGCTGCTCCAAAAGATCCTGGCGTGGATAAATCAAAAACAAGTTCGGTGGAAACCAAAGACAAATATGACGCGCGTGGCGTGGTTGTTCCCAACGCAGAAGTTACTCTTGCTGCTGGTGTCTCTGCAAAAATTGACCAGCTTCCTTTCAAAGCTGGTGAGAAGTTCCGCAAAGGTGATTTGCTGGTTGGTTTCAATTGTGCACGTCAACAAGCCGACCTTCGTGGAGCGAAAGCTTCCCTTGGTAAGGTCAGCTCATTTTATCAGGGCAAAAAGCGTTTGAAAGCGCGTGGTGCAGCTGGCGGTCAAGAAGTTCGTGAAGCAGCAGCTGATGTTGCGACCGCGACAGCAACCGTTGATGGCCTTCGTGAAATCATCACACTTTGCAACATCAGTGCGCCATTTAATGGTCGCGTGGTGGAACGCCATGCTGAGACATTTGAAATTCCTGCAACAAGTGCACCCATCCTCACTGTCGTTGACGACAGCGCATTGGAGCTCGACTTGATCGTGCCTTCTAAATGGCTTCGCTGGGTCAAAGCAGGATCAACGTTTGATTTTGCAGTTGATGAACTTGGTAAAAGTTACAAAGCGCGTGTTGCTCGCCTTGGCGCCAAGGTCGATGCCGTTAGCCAAACAATTCGTTTGACCGGAAGTTTCGTTACCCGCCCTGGCACAGTGTTGGCAGGTATGAGTGGCACGGCAAAGTTTGCACCACCAACAAATTGATTTCTTCGCAGGCTGGTGAAAACCCAGCCTGTTATTCTTCATTGATACCTTACACGGTGAAACTGGAATACACATTTAATGACGCAAGAGACCGCGCCACAAAGGCCAACCCAGCGTATTACGACCTTTAGCTCGAAGGCTCAGTCTTCGGGCTCTGTCGTTTCTGAACATCGTGAAAAACTCAAGTCTTCCGAACAGCCTGCACCTGTTCCTAAATCCCCCGCTTCTGCGCCGCGTCGCACCAATGAAGCTGATGTGGCCAATGCTTTGCTCAGTCTGGAACGCGAGGCACGCTCTGCTTTAACCGAGGCCGAACTTGGCTATTTAATGGTCAACGGTTCGCGTGTCGCCTTACAGTACCGCCAAGCTCTGTTGCTTATGCGGGCAGGGCCCAAAAAACATCGTGTGGTGTCTGTATCCTCGCTTTCTGCGATTGATCGCAATTCAACCTTTATCAGATGGGTGGAAAGTCTCGCCTCCGCGAAATTGACGGGAGAAAACCTTTCTAAGATCGTCTCGTTCAATGCGCGTGCAGATGCTACCACACAAGATCTGGATGCAAGCTCCTACCCATTTGCGCAAATGGCATTTGTGCCACTGCAATTGCGCGATGGAACTGTGTTCGCTCATCTTTTGTTCACGCGTGAAAATGAGTGGGATGAACGCAGCCTGGTGAGCGCTGCTCGCTTGGCAGAAACGTATTCGCACTCGTGGGAATTTATTGTCGGGCCGAAACGGGCCAAGCGACGTTTGCGCTCCAAATCATTGTCCGCAGCATTGATTGCGGCTTGCTTTGTGGTCGCCGCGTTTTTACCCGTACCTCTTTCAGTTCTAGCGCCTGCGGAAGTGACGCCAGCCAATCCATTCGTGGTAGCTGCTCCTATTGATGGTGCTGTTGAAACTGTAGCAGTTGACCCCAACACATTTGTCAAAAAGGGTGACCTGCTTTTCACGTATTCAAACACTGAACTGAGCAATAGGCTGAAACTTGCAGGTCAAGCAGTAAGCGTTGCCGAGGCGCGCTATCAACAGAGCTTGCGAACATCGTTTTCTGACCCTGCCGCCAAGCGCGAGTTGGCGATTGCGCAAAGTGAATTGAAGTTAAAAGCTGGCGAATATGATTACGCAAGCGAACTTCTTGCAAAAGCAGAAGTGAAGGCCGGTGCGTCTGGATTGGTGATTTTTGCCGATAAGGACACATGGACTGGACGTCCTGTTGCAACGGGTGAACGCATCATGCGTATTGCCGATCCTTCACAAGTGGAAGTCACTGTTAATCTTCCTGTTTCCGATGCGATTGTTTTGAAACAAGGTGCTGAAGTTCAGCTTTATCTCGACAGCGATCCGTTGACTGCTGTGAAAGCAGAATTGTCCAGTGCAAGTTTTCACGCCCAGCCAGATGCAGCTGGTGCTTTGAGCTATCGAGTGCGCGCAAAATTTGTGCCCGAAGAAGGCGCTGATGTTCCTCGTATTGGTTTGCGTGGAACCGCTAAGGTCTATGGTGATCGTGTGCTCCTTGGATATTACCTCTTCCGCAAACCCTTGTCAGCGATCCGTCAATGGATCGGGTATTAAAAGGCGAGGAAGAGGAGAGTATTCCTCTTCCCATTCTGCGCGATGATCTTGAGATCGTTCCAACGGCCGCTCAACCCAATGGTGCGCCTGCATGGGTGATCTATGATCGCGTCAGCAACAAATATTTCGAGATTGGGCGCGAATTCTTAGACATGTTGACGCTTTGGCGTGTTGGCACGGTCAACAAACTGGTGGCAAAAGTCCGCACAGAATTTGGCCGAACCATCACTGATGAGGATGTGAAGTCGGCGATCCATTTTTTGATCTCGAACGCCTTGGTGCGCGACATTCCAGGCAATGATTTCAAAGCCATGGTTGCAAAAGAAGAGCAGGGTAAAAAGAGCGTCTTTTCGCGAATGATGCATTCTTATCTGTTCTTTCGCATTCCGCTATTTCGCCCCGATAAATTTCTGCAAGCGACTTGGCCGTTTGTCTCGTTCTTGTTCACACGCATTGCAGTGTGGATTTTTGTCCTCATTGGGATCAGTGGCCTCTATCTGGTGTCACGCCAGTGGGATCAATTTACAGGTACTTTTCAATTCATGCTGTCGTGGCATGGTGCTATTTTGTATGGCCTGAGCTTGGTCTTTGTGAAATCAATACACGAATTGGGCCATGCCTATATGAGTGTGCGCCATGGGTTAAGAGTGCCCACAATCGGCGTTGCTTTTATGGTTTTGATGCCTGTTTTGTACACTGATACAAGCGGGGCATGGAGATTGCGCTCGCGTCGCGATCGATTGATGATCGATGGAGCTGGTATATTCACGGAACTGACACTGGCGGCAATAGCCACTTTGATTTGGGTGTTCTTGCCAGAAGGCGGTTTGCGCCTTTGTGTTTTTGCCGTTGCGACCACCTCTTGGATCACATCGCTGGCTGTCAACCTGAACCCGCTCATGAGGTTTGATGGGTATTATATATTGTCAGACTCATTGGGCTTTCAAAACATGCAAGAGCGCGGTTTTGAAATGGCGCGCTGGCGGATGCGTGAATTGTTGTTCGGGCTTGGTGAACCTGCGCCGGAAACACTGTCAGTTCGCCTGCGCCGCACCATCATTATTCATGCATGGGCGACCTGGATTTACCGGTTCTTCTTGTTCCTCGGTATTGCCATCCTCGTTTATGCATTTTTTATCAAAGTTGTTGGTATCATCCTTTTCATTGTCGAAATCCTCTGGTTCATCCTCATGCCGCTTGGCCGAGAAATGAAACATTGGTGGGAAATTCGGAGTCAAATCATGTCCGCGAAACGTTTCATTGGTGTTGGTATTGGTCTCGCATGCGCAATTCTGTTGGCAGTTGTTCCTTGGTCCACTCGCATTTCCATTCCAGCCGTCATGACTGCTGATAAAGAGCAGAGCATTTTTGCTCCATTTCCTGCGCAAATCGTTGAATTGAAAGTCCGTGACGGTGATCGTGTTTCTGCAGGTGATGTGTTGATAAAGCTCACGGCTCCTCAATTATACCTCGACATCAAATTGGCATCTGAAAAGCGCACTTTGATTGAAAAGCGCATTGACCGTTCGGGTTCGGATGAAAAAGATCGCGCGTCTTTGATTGTTCTGACCAACGAATTGAGAGAGGTGAAGGAACAGTTGGAAGGCTTAAGCCGCATTAAGGAAAAGCTGGTTGTGCGCGCGCCGTTTGACGGTGTTGTCGCTGACATTGATCCAGAACTTCACGCGGGTTTGTGGATCAATCAGAAAACGCCACTCGCCATTCTTCAGGTGGGCAATGGGCCAAGCATTAAAGGGTATGTGGGCGAAGCCAATGTATTCCGGTTTGAAACAGGTGCGAAAGCATTGTTCATTCCTGAAAATCCTGAACTCCCCATGGTCCGCACACAGGTGAAAGATGTGGCCCAAGCCTCTTCGGAGAGGCTGGATGAGCCCTATCTGGCGCTGCCTTATGGAGGCTCGATTGCCATTGAAGATGCCAAGCGTGAAGACCTACGGCCTACTGAAGCAACTTATGCAGTGGCGATGACCGCTGGGGAATCGACAAACATGCCTTTGCCGCAAATGGCCATACGTGGCGTGTCTGTTATTTCCGGTGAACCGCAGAGTTTCTACACTCGGGTAAAGCGCCGCGTTCTGAAAGTGTTTGTGCGCGAAATGGGTGTGTGATTCTATACGCTTCGCTGACTATCCATGCGGTTGTGACTGGCAATTCTGCAACTAATACCTATATTCAATGTAACAATTAGAACAGCTCGGCACGGTGATTCACCGAAGCGGAGAGCAGTCGGTATTTTCGAGGAGAGGCACCCCATGGCAAGCATGACCAAGTTCGATCAAGAGATCGCAAAAACCAAAAGCACAATCGAAGAGATGCGTGGCAAAATTCAGCAGAGCGGCGTCGTTCTGGAAGAAATGTCCAAATCTCAATCGATTGGGGATGCCGATTTTGATATTGAAAATGCTCGCATCCAAGATGTGCTGAAACAGCAAAAGGTTATGGAAGGCAATATTGCTGACCTCATCATCGGCCTTGAAGATGCTACCAATGTGTTCGGTTCTGAATTTGAATCGATGAAAAGCTACACAACTTGGGAAAAGATTGTGGGCATGTTTTCCAAACAGCGCTCCCAACGCATGCGTACAGACCGTGTGCGCAACATGTCACTTGCAGGAAATCTGCAAGAATTGCTCACGAAGTCAGACACGATTACCGGAATTTTGAAAGAGCAAGAGCAGGTTCTATCTGAGCGTTATGAAAGTTCAGAAGGACAATTGCGTGAAGTGATTGAGCGCCGCAAAGGCACGATTGCTGATCTTGAAAACACGCAGACCCGCATCGAAGAATTGAACCCGATGCTGCTTGATCTTGAAAATCAAATTTCTATGGCGACCGACCAGAACAAGCGTGCAGAACTTGAAGGTCAACGTTCTGAATTGGCAACCGAATACAATGCGGCCCAAGCCAAAGAACAAGAACTTTTGGCAGAAAGCCAAACTCTGGAACGCTATACATCCATGTTCCAAACGTTTGTGGATTCACTGAACAACCAGAAGGCGGCGCAGGCCACTTTGATCAACAAGCTGACTATTGATACCGAACAGCGGATTGTTTTGTACAAGGCGTTGGAAGATTCATTGAAAACGGCTGCCCAGCAAGATGTGGCGCACAAGATCAACACACTTGGCACACAAGTGGACACAGCTGCTGAATCCACAATGGCCGGAATTGGTGCTGCAGCGCAAAGCCATATCGGTGATCTTTTGGAAATGCATGAATCTAACATGGTCTCGACCAAAGACATTCAGCGCCGCAAGCAATTGGCTGATGAAGCATTTGCACGTCGTTTCCAAGATGTGATGGATAAGCACAACAAAGCGGATTATGTGGCGCAGTCCTAAACTTACTTTAGGACAGGGTTGCGAACGTGAGCGTATCTGAAAAAACAAGTCTCTATTTCCGCGCAATTGATGCTGCGTTGGAAGGCCTTGATGTGTATTTGGGAGAAGACAATTCTCCCTTCTACAATCACGAAATGACCGGTCGTATTCTGACGAGCTACATTGAGCGGTTGCAACATTCATTTGATGCCTGGGAAAATCGAGTGGCTTTTGCCGAGCGGTTTAAAATCAACCAGGCGGAAAGTGGCTATCCGACATTTCAAAATGTCATGGATCTCGACAATGATGCCAAGAACGCTGAACGCGATTTGGCTGGCCTGCCTGAAGCCGATGATCTTCGACAGGAAATGATCGACTATATTTTGTTGAAGAAGAAATTCCCGACACCGATGAAGCGGTCGATGTCAAAGCGAGTCTATTTGGAACATGTGCAAGAAGGTGACGTGTTCGGCCCTTACATGTTGCCAGAGACGGTTAAGATTGCCTTCAACGAGAAGACCAAACGCCCTGTCTATGTGGTGCATTGGGCGGTGTTTGACGGTTCGGCGAACTTGCCATTGGTTTATCTTGCAGTGCTGGAAGATTCATCGCCCGATATGTTGAAGAAGCTCGTGTCGAAGGAAGGTAAACTCAAGCCTGATCTTGATATCCCGTTTCCTATCGGCGGATTGTTGAATCCTGAACTGGCCCATGGGTTTGATGACTTCTGCGAGAAAAATTCGAGTTATGGTCTGACATTGGCAACCATTGCGGACAATTTGGACAATGATTTTCAGCATTTGCATCCAAAACAATTGCGCCGTTTTGTGATGGGGCCGTTCTACAGCGCGGGTCTCACCAGCCATGGTCGCGTGGTGGAGAATATTCTGGAATCCGTGTCGCAAGTCGATAATGCGTGGATGTTGACTTGGACCCAGCAGGAATTGTTTTCGATTTCCGAAACGCCAGCAAAATGGGGCCTGTTTGGTTCAACGCCAGCAAAACAAACATTCCACATCGAAACCGATGATTTGGAAGCCGTACGGCAAGGGGTTTCGGGCTATGAGCGGCACGCGCTGGTGCCCCACGAAGCTTATCAGGCGATTTACGCAAGCGGCAAACGCGACGAAGTTTTTGGTGGCTATAAAACCCATGTGGTGAGTGGCGGACAAGTTTTGAGGGATTTTTAGATCATGGATGTTGGACAAACAGCGCTCAAAGAAACCGAAATTGAAAAACATCTCGCAGTGGCTCAGTCGCTGGTCACGCAATTTGTCGTGGTCTCCAGCGGCAAAGCGGAAAGCAATACAGAAATTGCAGGAACGCGACGCCGTTTCGTTTCCACTGTATCCACAACGGGTACAAAATCCACGAACAAAGTTGAACTGACGAACACAGTCGGGGCGATCAATGCAGGCGATGGCATGTTGTCCTTGGCGCAACATGGCTTGGTTTACAAAACACGCCGCGCGGCGGCTGTGGCTCTTGCGGTAGGTGATTTGTTTGCCGAGCAAACTGGTCTTGATGCCTTGGTGAAAAAGAATGCGAGCAGTTCATTGGCTGGTGATGAGGCTGATCGTTTTCGTGCTCTTGTGGAATCGTCTTCTTACGTGGTGGCTTTCGCAGCCAGCGCCTATCTGTTGCAGATGTTGCCGGAAGAGGGGGAGCCTGCAACCGATGTGGTAGAACCAGACTTTCTGTTTGATACGCCGCAAGATGCGCTCAAAGGTTTGATTGCTGCTTTGGATGCCGCCGTTGAAGGTGCCTCCGACGACAAGGTGATGACGGCGCGCGCAAGGGCCGGTGCTCGTTTGGCGCTGGATGAATTGTTGCAACGCCGTGCGCGCTTCACAGGGTTGGGGTCATTCGAACAAACCCATTTGCGTTTGGAAAGCGATGGATTTGAGCTCAACGGTTTTGACGTTGCACCCGGTGCAAAACGCTCGAAACTGGCGATGCAGTTTAAAAAGCCGAACGAAATTATCGGCAACCACATTGCGAAATATCAAGCGATCAAACTGTCCAAAATGTTGATGGCGTATGATTTTGATCGTCAGATGAACCCCTTTGTTGAACTTGGTGGATTTCTGTTCACCTTCATTGGCGATGGGTCGCCCGGCACGGGCAAGACAATTCTGATCCAAATGATCGCTGGTATGATCAATGATTATTGCGAGGTGGCAGGATACGGATTCACCTACGAAAATTTTGGCGTCGATCAAATCTCGTCCTATCAAGGCAAGTCTGGTCAGAACTGTAAGCAGTTTGTGTCTAACGTGTTGAGCGCTAAGACAATTGGCTTCGGCACGGTTGATGACATTGACCAAGTGGCCGCCAAACGCTCCGATGACCGTTCCTCTGCGGGGCAGCAGGAAGTGACGGCTGTGCTGATGGAAAGTTTCGCAGGCGCGAACACTGTTGTGCGCGGGAATTGCTCGTTTGGTATGTTCTCCAACTATCCAGAAAACGTGGACGATGCTCTACGCCAACGCGCTGGCGCACGTTGGTTGGTGGATGGTCCGCAGACACGTGATGATTACATTGATATTTTTGCTCTGCTCGCAGGCAAAAACCACGACATTCCATTGGGCGATCATGACCTCTTCGATGCGCAGGTGATCCAACGGGCGGTGGGAGAAGCTTATGCTGAACTTTCCAAACCGAAAGAAGACGGCATGGTTGCGGTCTATGATCGCTTTTTGAACGATGTGGGCGAGCCGAAATCACTGGCAGACATCGGCACCTATTTGCACATGATCAAAACAGCTGAGCCGCGATTTACAGGTCGTGCGATCAAGAACATCACTGATGCGATTAAAATGCGGGCGATGGATATTGAATTGCCAGACGAGTGGTTCGAAACGCCAGACGTGTTCATGCACAAAGATTATGACACAAAACGCGACATGATCGCCGAACTGCGCTCACCATTCACGATGGATATGGTGATGCAGGAGATCAACCGCTACGCCGATTCAGAATTCCGCTACACGGACAAAAGTGACAGTGCCGCCGTAGAAGACATTATCCGCCGCGAACGCCAACGCGAGAAAGCGATTGGTGAAATGGAAGCGATGAAGAAAGACGGGCGCTGGTAGATGAAACGTCTCGAAGACTCTGCCCTTATTTTTGGTCGCATGATGCGTGTGACGGAACCGCATTTGATTGAGCGTTATAATCAGGCGCTCAAAGGGTTTGGTTTGAAACAAACCAAGCTCAAATCGTTTCGCATTGATATGACGGGGTTTTCTCCAGAAGTGGCGGACGAGTTGGGGGACCGTGAATATCTCGACCCCCACGGCATCAACCGTCGGTTCATTATTTTGTCGCCCACACAAATTGAATTGCCTGTGGTGCACACGGCGTTTTCCAACACGGGAAAACTGATGCACCAGTTTTTCGATGGCAACCGCCGTGCGATCAACGCGCTCACAATCAAAGACGTTTTGTATGGCGAGATCGACGATCCCGTTCTGGAGGCAAAGGATATTGAAGATTTGCTGTCCATTGAGCAGGTGGAATTCAAAGTGTTCACGGGGCAAAATATTGCTCAACAAGCTTTGGATTTGCGTTTGCTGATGGACCGCCTGCGCAAAGAGCCTGACGCTTGGCGTGATGATGACATGCTGCATGAAATGGTGCGTTTGTCCAAAGCAACAGGTGATATTCGAGAAAACAATTTGGTGCCAACGGAAGTTGTCTTTCGGCACAACACATTTTGGTCGAGCCATTTTGGCGGGGTCTATGTTTTTATTGATGATGACCAGACCACGGTGATCGGGGATGCCTCTGCGCCCGGGTTCCGTCGTTCGCGGCCTTGGCAGGTGAGTTATATTGACAGCAAAGATGCGGAATTGATCTGGCGGTTTTTGATCGAGACCAAACGCGTGCAAAAGCCGCGCGGGTCTTGGATTGAAAAATCAGGCTATATCAACCATCGCATCGAGATGTTGGTCACGGCGCTTGCGTTCCATGCAGACCCCGATGGCAAACACGACCCCGCCGATAAGCGTTGGGTGAAACGTTGGATCAACAACAACACATCGCTGATCGAGAAAGAGGGGACATTGCCGTTTCTCCTTTGGGCCAAGCGCGAATATGAATCTTGGGCTGATATTGATCTTGACGAAATAGATGCACGCGGACGATTTATCTTGTCTCGTGCGAAACCTGGGCACGAAGACAACTGGCTGGTGAACCGTCTGATTTCTGACCAAGTTCCGTTCGATTTTGTCTCGCGCTTTGTTTTCAACAAACCTTCCTTCTATGGTGATTATGAAAACTGGAGTGAGGGGCTGAAGGAACATGTTGTGAAAACAGTCACCAACACCTACTTGAGAAACAAAGAAAATTTGCGCGAAGACCTTTACGGCTTCGACGAAGACTGAGGATGCTATGCTAGACCCCGTAATCAATTTCTTTGAATGGATTTTCGACCGTATTGGACGCGGCATCGGCTACTTGATTGCGGCTCTGCTTTGGCCGTTTGTGGCTTTTGCAAAATGGACGCGCAAACGCGGCGTTATCATCAAAGGCGCTGTTGCGCTGGTGGTTCTGGCAATTATTGTCAGTTACGGCGTGTTGATTTATCAAACCCAGTTTTGGCGCGGATTTAATGCTGACTACGCGCAGGCCTATAATTTCAAAGAGCGTAACACGAGCCCGGGCGAGGCAATTGAAGGCCAAGAGGGCAAATGTGGCCCGTCCGCCATTATGCAAGTGGCTGCTGATCTTACAGACCAGAATGTAAATCAAAACGGCTGGATTCCATCTTCGCTCCTCTACAAAGCAGGCTTGTTTGGCCTTGATTGGAAATATACGCCTTGGTTCGACAACAAGGCTGCGTTCCAGCTTGGTGTGAACAATATTGTACGCCGCACCGCGTTTGAAGCGGTTGACCGTTTGGGCCGTGTGCGTGGCACATCACAAATTGACCAAAGCCTTCAAGATGCACGTCAAAATATAAATTACACCGAAGACCTTTGGTATTTCTCATTCGATCCGTTTGGCCCAAAGTCTCCAACCCAAACAAGTTACCGTGCGGCTGTGAAGAATTTTCAGGCTTTCAACGCCAAGTTGGAAAACTGCACTGCCTTGTTCGACCCGCGGGCAGACAACCTGCTGCGTTTTCTTGACCAAATGTCCAACACAATGGGCTCAACCTCAGACATTTTGAGCCGCAGAATTGAAACGAGCAATGCTGGTTGGTTTGACACCCGCGCCGATGATCGCTTCTGGTTCACCTATGGCCAACTCTACGCTTTGAACGGCATTATGGCCGCGGCGCGCGCTGATTTCGATGATGTGGTTGTGGAGAAGAACATCACTAAAGTCTGGGATGAGATGGAGCGTCAATTGCGTTCTGCTTTGGAAATTGATCCACTCATCATTTCCAATGGTGCTGAAGATGCATTTGTCATGCCGTCACATCTGTCGACCATGGGGTTTAACCTGTTGCGCGTGCGTGCAAACATGACCGAGATGAGAGATATTCTCGACCGCTAAGCGATAAACAGTCGAAATTGCAACGATTGCAATAAATGCAAATCGTTAAAGTAGCATTTTGTTTACAAATACAACCTATAGATGTATTTAACAACCAAGGTTACGGTCGTTGATTCGTTTCCTGAGCTATGCGCTGCTGCTGATCCCCTGCTTTTCCTCAGCATCAGCGTCTTAACCCGTGCCAAGCGGGTTATCTTGAGGGCCCAGGCCAATCCGCCCGGTCTGGGTCCTCTACATATTACAGCGTTTTTGATCTCCTCCCATTCCTAAGGGACGCTGCAGCATTTCCTCTGGCTCTGTCTGGAAACAGGCAGGGCCCTTTTTTCTTGTCTTTCGAAAAAACGCAGCTTATGAATTTCGCATGATGTTAAATTGCGCAACAAAACTCTGGTGGTGGGCTCGCTAAAGGCGGCCACGGGAGAGCTTTGTTTCAAGACACCCAGACCGCCCCAATTGCAGGGCGGTTTTTTTGTGCCCGAAATTGTTGATGGTCAGGCACATGAAAAGGAAACGGATTATGTCCGCAGATGTAAAACACGACGATTATACAACCGAAGGCGGGGTGCTGGTTTCGCGTGAGAGTTTTCCAACGCCCTATGAAGGTGCTGTCCAAACTTACACGGATAAGTTGGACCGCCGCCGTGGGGCTGTGTTTTCATCCAATTACGAATATCCGGGTCGATATACCCGCTGGGACACGGCCATCATCGATCCACCATTGGGGGTCATTTCCAAAGAACGTGCAGTTCGAATTGAAGCCTACAACAAACGCGGTGAAGTTCTGCTGCCCGCGTTCGAAAATGTGTTGAAAAATCACCCGCATGTTGAAAGCCTCAGCAGCACTCAAACCGAAATTTCGTTACAGGTGAAACTACCGAGCGAAATTGTGTCGGAAGAAATGCGCTCGCGGGCGCCTACTGTTTTTTCTGTGCTTCGCGCGATTGTTGATCTGTTTCGCAGCGATGTCGATCCAAATCTCGCGCTTTATGGTGCTTTTGGCTACGATCTGTGTTTCCAATTTGATGCCATCGATTACAAAATGAAGCGTCCTGATGACCAACGCGATATGGTCATGTATTTGCCCGATGAAATTTTGATTGTTGATCACCATGCCGCCAAGGCATGGCACCAGCGTTATGAGTTTTCCATCAATGGCGCTTCCACTGAAGGTTTGCCACGAGAAGGGCAGGACGTTGATTTTGTGCCAGCCGATTTCGATCCTGGACGTGGAGACCACGAGCCGGGTGAATATGCAAAACTGGTCGAGAAGGCGAAAGAGAAATTCAAACGCGGTGATCTTTTTGAGGTGGTTCCTGGTCAGGTGTTCACCGAGCAGTGCAAAAACCCGCCTTCAGCAATTTCGCGCAAACTGAAAGAGATCAATCCGTCTCCTTATTCGTTTTTCATCAATCTGGGCGAAGGCGAGTATCTTGTTGGGGCAAGCCCGGAAATGTTTGTGCGTGTTAGTGGAAGGCGTATCGAGACGTGCCCGATTTCGGGAACAATCAAACGGGGCAATGACCCGATTGAAGACAGTGAGCAAATCCTAAAATTGCTCAACTCGAAAAAAGACGAATCTGAGTTGACCATGTGTTCCGACGTCGATCGCAACGACAAAAGCCGTGTGTGCGAACCCGGTTCGGTGAAAGTGATTGGCCGACGTCAAATCGAAATGTACTCGCGTCTCATCCATACGGTTGACCATATTGAAGGCCGTTTGCGCGAAGATATGGATGCCTTTGATGGCTTCTTGTCCCACGCTTGGGCGGTGACCGTCACCGGCGCACCCAAGCTGTGGGCAATGCGTTTCATTGAAGAAAATGAAAAGAGCGCACGTGCATGGTATGGCGGCGCGGTGGGCATGGTTGGCTTTAATGGCGACATGAACACAGGGCTGACCCTTCGCACAGTGCGCATCAAAAATGGTATTGCGGAAGTGCGGGCAGGGGCAACGCTCTTGTTTGACAGTGACTCGCAAGAGGAAGAAGCGGAAACCGAGTTGAAAGCCTCAGCCATGCTGTCCGCAATTCGCGATACATCTGTGGGCAATGCGGATGGAGCGCTGCGGGAAGTGGCCAAAGTGGGTGTTGGGGTCAAAATTCTGCTTGTGGACCACGAAGACAGTTTTGTTCACACGCTGGCCAATTACTTTCGACAAACGGGCGCGAATGTCATCACAATGCGATCGCCAATTGCTGACGCCGTGATTGATGAGATCAGCCCTGATCTTGTGGTCTTGTCTCCCGGGCCGGGCAACCCCAAAGACTTTGATTGTGCAACCACAATTGCCAATGTGCGTGCCCGCAATCTGCCGTTGTTTGGCGTTTGTCTTGGCCTGCAAGCTTTGACAGAGAGTTTTGGAGGAGAACTGGCGCAATTGGATACGCCGATGCATGGCAAACCATCACGCATTGATGTGCACGACAATTCAGTCGTGTTTTCTGGCCTTGGGCGCGAGGTGACCATTGGACGTTATCACTCGCTCTATGCCAATTCGAAAAACCTGCCTGACGACTTGCGTGTGACGGCTGAAACCAAAGATGGGGTGATTATGGGTTTTGAACACAAAACGGAACCTGTGGCCGCCGTTCAGTTTCATCCTGAAAGCATAATGAGTCTTGGTCAAAATGCTGGAATGCGTATGATTGAAAATGTGGTTGCCCATTTGGCACTGAAATCTGGAAACAAGTCATGACATCGAAGCTCTTTTCGCCCGCTCAATTGGGGCAGGTTGAACTTGCCAACCGCATCGTTGTGGCGCCCATGTGCCAATATTCCGCGGTGGATGGCAATTTGACCGACTGGCATTTCATGCATTTAGGGCAATATGCTGTCTCTGGAACCGGTTTGGTTTTTGTCGAGGCTTGTGGTGTTGAACCCGAAGGGCGCATCACACCCGGTTGCCCCAGTCTCTACAATGATGAAAACGAAGCCGCGATGAAGCGCATCGTTGATTTCAATCGTGACTATGGAAACTCCAAGCTTGGCATTCAGCTGGCTCATGCCGGACGCAAAGCGTCAGCCAATGTTCCATGGAACGGTGGTGCGCCACTTTCTGCAGAAGATGGCGCTTGGCAAACCTCAGCGCCTTCAGCTTTGCCTTATGCGGATGGGTGGCATGTGCCAACTGCGGAAAGCATTCAAGGTCTTGAACGGATAAAGCAAGCTTTCGTTCAGGCGGCTGAACGGGCCGTACGGGTTGGGTTTGAAGTGATTGAGATCCACGCAGCGCATGGTTATTTGCTACACCAGTTTTTGTCTCCATTGAGCAATCAACGAGACGACGATTATGGCGGATCTTTGGAAAACCGCCTGCGGTTTCCACTCGAGATATTTGAAGCAGTGAAAAGCGTCTGCTCAGAAAACGTGGCCTGCGGAATTCGTGTTTCTGCAACCGATTGGGTGGACGGGGCTTGGTCTGTTGAAGACACTGTTGAATTGGGCAAGCGGCTTAAAGATTTGGGATGTGATTTCATTGATGTTTCAAGTGGTGGCAACAGCCCGTTGCAAGAGATTACAACGGGGTCAGGCTATCAGGTGCCATTTGCTGATCAGATCCGTCGTGAAACTGGTCTGGCAACCATGGCAGTAGGTATGATCAGCGAACCACAACAAGCGGAAGACATTCTCATGGCTGAGCAAGCCGATTTCATCGCACTGGCGCGTGGCATGCTGTATGATCCGCGCTGGACGTGGCATGCTGCTGAAGCGCTGGGTGCGCAAGCTTCTTTCCCGCCGCAGTATCAGCGTTGCCACCCTAGTCTGCGTGGTGCGCCAATTCCTGGCAATCCTCCCGCTCCGAAGTAGAGAAATACCATGCCCCATTTTATCGTTGAGCACTCGGCCAACCTTGCTGAAACGTATGACCTTCAGGCGCTTTGCGATATTATTCGCGATGCTGCGGCCGAAACAGGCGTGTTTCCTCTTGCGGGCATACGGGTGCGGTTTCATCAAAGTGAAATCTACACCATTGCAGACGGTCACCCCGAGAATGCATTTCTAGCCATTGTTGTGCGTTTGGGCGCGGGCCGTGATACGGAAACGAAAAATCGGGCAGGAAAAACCGTGTTTGACGCGGTATGCGCCTTTTTCGGTGATGCCATGACCAATGGTCACATGATGGTGTCTCTTGATATGGACGAAAACAACGCAGAATTATCATTTAAAGCCAACAGTGTGCACAGGCGTATGAATCAGTAGATTTCCGGTTTGAACGGCTCTCAAATTGCTGGTTTCGTTGGCCAAAATTTCAAAAGATTTGTGGAAATCGGGCAAGATTTCCAAACATTCCAAGAAATCTTGCGACAAGTTGGACATGAGACATTCTTACAACTGGACAACACCCCTAGAAGGGGCATAGAGAAGCGCTAGAAATGGCCTGCGTCTCGCGCGGGTAGATGTGCTTGGCCATCTGACAGTTTTGTTGGGCAAACACGAAACGCATGATTTGAAGAACTGGAGAGGTTAACTCCATGAGCGAACACAGTGGTGGCGACGCAACACGCCGCGATTTTCTTTACATTGCAACTGGGGCTACAGGCGTAGCTGCTGTTGGTGGCATTGTTTGGCCGCTGGTCAGTCAAATGGGCCCGAACGAGCGTGAAAAAGCGGCTGGTGCACCAATTGAAGTCAATATTGGTGATATTGAAGAAGGTCGCGTGATCACCGTTACGTGGCGTGGGAACAAATATTTCATTCGTCACCTGACTGGCGATGAAGTTGAAGCCGCGAATGCAAAAGAGCAGGGCGATTTCCGCGATTTCGTCGCAGCTTCTGACCGCATCACAGGCCCA
Organism: uncultured Rhizobiaceae group bacterium; assembly: GCA_937958815.1. GTDB lineage: Bacteria > Pseudomonadota > Alphaproteobacteria > Rhizobiales > Rhizobiaceae > Pseudahrensia. The sequence continues at coordinate 21,445 of CALGMR010000013.1, forward strand.
GAAGGCGGTGAAGCCGTTTGGTCCGTATACGGAGCAAACTGTACGCACCTTGGCTGCATTCCTACCGAAGTTAACGAAAACGGCGACACATGGAATTGCCCATGTCACGGCTCGCGTTTTGATGTTACCGGACGCGTGACCAAAGGTCCCGCACCAGTGAATTTGCCTCAACCGCCAATGGTTTTCGCATCTGACGAAACCCTGATTATCGGCACAGACAAAGTAGGAGCATAAGACGATGAGTGGACATTCGACTTATAACCCAACTTCCGGTTTCGGAAAATGGATGGATGCTCGGCTGCCGATTGCACGTTTGATGCATGACAGTTTTGTATCCTACCCCGTCCCACGCAACCTGAATGCGTTCTACACGTTCGGTGGCATTTTGATGATCATGCTGGTTTCGCAAATCATCACAGGTGTCGTGATTGCGATGCACTATGTGCCAGACGCAAACACCGCTTTTGAAAGTGTGCATCTTCTGCGCCGTGACGTATCTTATGGTGGAACGCTGCAAAGCTGGCACGCTGTTGGCGCGTCCATGTTCTTCTTTGCGGTCTACATCCATATTTTCCGTGGTCTTTATTACGGTTCATACAAAGCGCCCCGCGAAATCCTTTGGATTTTGGGCGTTGTGATCTTCCTTCTTATGATGGCAACAGCTTTCATGGGCTATGTGCTTCCTTGGGGACAAATGTCCTTCTGGGGTGCGCAGGTTATCACTGGTTTCTTTTCGGCTATTCCTTTGGTGGGTGAAACTGTTCGCGAATATCTCTTGGGTGGATACTCTGTTGGGAATGCCACTTTGAACCGCTTCTTCTCGCTGCACTATCTGCTGCCATTCATGATCGCAGGCATTGTTATTCTGCATGTGTGGGCACTGCACGTAACGGGACAAACCAACCCGACTGGTGTTGAAGTGAAATCAAAGCAAGATGTGATCCCATTCACACCATACGCCACCGTGAAAGACGCTTTGGCATTGGTCGTGTTCATGATCATCATGGCGTATTTTACGTTCTATCTGCCTGACTATCTTGGACACGCGGATAACTATATTCCCGCAAACTCCAATGTGACACCCGCACACATCGTGCCTGAATGGTACTTCTTGCCATTCTACGCAATCTTGCGTGCGATCGATTTCAACATCGGAATTCCTTTCACGGAAATCGTGTTGATCGACTCAAAACTTGGTGGTGTTTTGGCAATGTTCGGTTCGATTGCGATCCTGTTCTTCGTGCCATGGTTGGACACTTCTTCTGTGCGGTCTTCCAACTATCGTCCGACCTACAAAGTGTTCTTCTGGCTCTTTGTGGTGAATTCGATTTTCCTCGGCTATTTGGGCTCACGTCCGGCTGCTGGAATTTGGATCCCGCTTATGAAGGGCTCAACATTCCTTTATTTCGCTCATTTCCTTTTGGTCATGCCGCTATTGGGTTGGCTGGAGAAACCATTGCCACGTCCAGCAAGCATCACTGATGCTGTATTGGGCAAAGAGGGAAAAGAAACAGCTGCTGCGCCGGCTGCTGCTGAATAAGGAAGCCATTCAGGTTGCCTAAGAACAGGTGCATGCACCGATTTCAAACTAAAGCCAGATGCAGCGTGCATCTGGCCGCAAATGAAAGAACGACATTATGAAGAGCATCTTCATCAAAATTGCAGCGGTCGCCACATTGGCTTGCACTGTTGCCGCTGGCAGCGCTTACGCTGCGGACTATCCAAAGAACAAACCACGCGAACAAAGCTGGAGCTTTGCTGGCCCACTTGGGAAATTTGACAAAGGGCAATTGCAGCGCGGTTTGAAAGTTTACACGGAAGTTTGTGCAGCCTGCCATTCTTTGAACTTGCTGTCTTACCGCAACTTGGCTGATCTCGGTTACACCGAAGATCAAATCAAAAACTATGCGGCTGAATATGAAGTCGAGGACGGCCCGGACGATGATGGCGAAATGTTCGAACGCCCGGCACGTCCTGCAGACCGTTTCAAAGGCCCATATGCGAACGATAAAGAAGCAGCTTCTGCAAACAATGGTGCGTTGCCACCAGACTTTTCACTGCTGGCCAAAGCGCGCGCGCCCGAGCGTGGCTTCCCAACATTCATCTTCGACATTTTCACAATGTATGCAGAGAATGGACCTGACTACATCTACTCATTGTTGACTGGGTACAAAGAGCCTCCTGAAGGAACTGAAGTGGGTGAAGGCCTTCACTACAATCCATACTTCATCGCAGGTGATGCGCTTGCAATGGGAAATCCGCTTTCTGATGAGTTGGTTGAATACACAGATGGCTCACCCATGACTGTTGATCAATATGCAAAAGATATTTCTGCATTTATGGCCTGGGCAGCTGATCCACAATTGGAAGAGCGCAAACAGCGTGGCTTCATCGTGATCTTGTTCCTGCTGGTGTTTGCAGGTCTTTTGTATTTCACGAAGAAGAAAGTCTGGTCAGACATTTCTCACTAATGTGAAACACTATTGTATGTGAAAGGGCTCTGGAGCGTTTAACTCCAGAGCCCTTTTGCTTTAATGTGTCGGAACCCAGCCATTGGAAAGTGTATCCCCATGCATGAATCTCTAACTGATGAACTTGAAGCCTCAATCAGAGCAATTCCTGATTATCCAAAGCCGGGCATTGTGTTTCGCGATATTACCACACTTCTTCAAAGCCCGCGTGCCTTTCGCAGATCCGTAGACGCTTTGGTGCATCCGTATATTGGAATTGGGCTTGATCAAATTGTGGGCATCGAGGCGCGCGGCTTCATACTCGGCGGTGCGATTGCGCATCAACTGACGGCTGGCTTTGTCCCTATTCGAAAAAAGGGCAAACTGCCGGGAGAAAAAATCAATATCGCCTACAGTCTTGAATATGGCGTCGATCAAATGGAAATGCACCGCGATTCCATTCAACCGGGTGAGAAAGTTCTGCTGGTTGACGATCTCATCGCCACAGGCGGAACTGCTGAAGCGGGTGTGAAGCTTTTGCAAGAACTCGGTGCAGATGTGGTGGCGGCATGTTTCGTGATTGATCTGCCTGATCTTGGAGGCAGAAAAAAGATAGAAGCGCTTGGTGTGCCGGTGCGAACGCTTATCGAATTTGAAGGCGACTAAACGTCCGTTCGCACAGTCACCGCGCCATCCATTTGCATCACACATTTGCCCGCTTCATTGAAACCTTGCGAATGGCTGAGCACGATGCCCCAGCCGGGCCGTTTCGGATTTTTGCGCTTGCCGGTTATTTCAGAAGTGTATCGAATAGTTTCGCCCGCATAGACAGGCCGCAACCATTTGATGTTGCGCACACCGGGTGAGGGGCCAAACACAGTTTCGGGGCAGTCCCTGCCGACCATTCTACTGAATTCGGATCGGCCATTCGTGATGTTGAGCTTCATCCAGACTGACAGCGTGTGCCAACCGGAAGCGCACAGACTGCCAAAGTTGCTCTTTTCAGCGGCTTCTTGAGAAAGGTGAAAAGGTTGTGGGTCAAAGTCGGTGGCAAACTCGATGATTTCATCGGCTTGGAACGTGTAACTGCCGAGTTCTTGTTTCATGCCAACTTCAATGGAATCAAAAAAAGTGGTCATGATGAGGCTCCGTTGCCTACGGGATTTGCCACATCCAGCATGCCCATTCCTTTGATTGTAATGACGGTCTCCCCATTCTGGTTCTGGAGGCTGTATTGGAACATGACCAAACCAAGCGTGGGGCGTTTGGAGGAAATTCGTCGGTCGAGCACAACAGCCTCGCCTGTCAGAGTGTCACCAGGGCGAACAGGCTTCAACCAACGCACTTCATCCAGCCCACCTGAGCCTTGAGAGGCTGAATCCAACAAATAAGCGTCACACATCATTCGCATCGTGATCGCGCATGTGTGCCAGCCAGATGCGATCAACCCGCCAACACTGCTGGCTTGCTCGGACTCCGCTTCAAGGTGGAAAGGTTGCGGATCATATTTTTGGGCAAAACTGATAATCTCTTCAGCGGTTATCGCGCGCGGGCCCAACGGAAAACGGCGATCCAATGTGAAATCTTCGTAGGTCAGCAAGTGAGTGCCTTTGGTATGGTGCGAATAGTTCCAGCTTAGTTTGCACTTGGGCTTCCGTCAGTAGAAAAACTCACTTTGCAGAATTGTTTCGCGACGTGATGCGCATTGGCATATCGTTGTCGGGTTGGATTGTGATCTTCATAACGGGCCACGGTTTTTTTGCAGCACTGTAGTCAAAACGAAAACGGCGCAGCATGATGGCAGCAATAATCTGTGCTTCCTGCATGGCAAAACTTGCGCCAATGCACACACGTGGGCCCATGCCAAATGGCAGGTAGTCAAACCGTCCAATAGATTTGCGGTTTTCTCCAAGGAAACGATCTGGCTTAAATTCAGCGGCATCGTCCCAAAGGGTTGTGTGACGGTGCAACACCCACTGGCTCACATAAATATTGGTGCCCTTTGGTATTTGATATTCGCCAAAATCTATATCATCGGTCAGCGTGCGCAGAATCACGGGCGCGGGAGGAAACAGCCGCATTGCTTCTTCAAAACAGGCGGTGATCCAAGGCATTTCATTGCCCCAGTTTTCCGGCGGAAGCCCTTCCATGTCGAGCGCGTCTGCCTCGGCCTCCGCGCGTTCACGTGCTGCTGTATCATGGGAAAGCAGATAGAACATCCACGTTAATGCACGGGCGGTGGTTTCATGGCCAGCCCCGATGAAGGTGATGATGTTGTCTTCGATTTCTTCAATGGTGAGACGATCTTTGTCGTTGTCTCCTGCGCGCAACAAGAGGGTGAGAAAGTCCTCAGGCACCTCTTCTCCGGCATCTATGCGCGCAGCACGTTTTTCCGCTGTGCGGCGCACAACCTCTCGCAAACGTGTGGTCGCGCCGTGACCGCGCATTCTGGTGAGCCGCGGCACCCAATCAGGTGCGCCCATGAGGTCAAGAGGGTCTGCGGCACTCAGGTGCTCTAAAAACTGGGTGACGTCAGTGAGAATTTGTTCTCCATCCTCATTGATGTCGCCAGAGAAAAGCGTTTCGGACAAAACCATGTAGGCCAAACGGGACATCATGGGAGCCATGGTCAGCTGTTTTGGCCCGGCCGCAATCTCTTCCATGAATGCGTCCGTTGCACGGCGCATTGCTTCTGCAAAACCATTGACATGGCGGGGGGAGAACACGGGCGCGATGGTTTTTCGAGCCCGCCGCCATGTCTCGCCTTCCGCCGTCAACATTCCATCCCGCAAAACCGGTTTTAGAATTTTCTGGCGAATAGGCTCTGCTTTCAACAGATGCGCATTTTCCACGAACACATGGCGTATCAAGTCCGGATCATTCACCAATGCGAAGGGCATATGAAAGAGCTTGTAGCGTGATACTGGAATGTCGAATTGAAATTTGGCGAATGCTTCAAGCGGGTTTCGCACAATGTTTGGCACCTGCAACAAAGTGCGCAACCAGACAAAATTTTGATAGGGCCCCGGACGCCCAACAGGATAAGGCGGGGTAAACCTTGCACTTGTTGAACCTTGCATCGACTGCAACATGGAAGGCACCTGTCGTTTATGTATCTCACATTGAAAGTGTGTCTCCTGCGTATGAAATGCAAGGGGACAGACTGACGCGATTAAGATTAGTGAGGCTCCCGCGCGTGATTGTGTGGTAGTATATGAGCCACTCATGTTTGGATGTATCGAAGTGACATTTCATTATGCTGACGAATTCTGACCTTGTTGAACTGACTGAGTTTCGACGGGCTTTGCACATGAAGCCTGAAGTCTCCGGTGAAGAAGCTGAAACGGCTGCTGCTATTGTGGCAGAGTTGGAAAAATTGTCTCCAGCGCGCATTTTAACCAAGCTGGGCGGTCATGGCGTTGCGGCCGTTTTCGACAGCGGTGTCGACGGGCCAACAGTTCTGTTTCGTGCAGAATTGGATGCGCTTCCTATTGAAGAATTGTCGGAGAATCCCTGGAAATCGCAGGTGCAAGGCAAGGGGCATTTGTGTGGTCATGATGGCCATATGACGATGCTTTTGGCTTTGGGGCGTTTGTTGAAACGCAAACCTATTGCCAAAGGTCGCGTCGTCTTGATGTTTCAACCTGCAGAAGAAGATGGCAGTGGCGCAAGGGCGGTTGTGGCGGACCCCGCATATGCTGACATCGCGCCCGATTGGGCTTTTGCCATTCACAACGAACCGGGAAGGCCATTTGGATACGTCTCGACCCGCATTGGTTTGATCAATTGCGCTTCCCAAGGATTGGTAATCCGTTTGACGGGCAAGACGTCTCATGCAGCCAATCCTGAAGATGGGATATCGCCATCATTGGCAGTTGCAGAATTGCTGCCTGCGCTCAGTGCATTGGGGCAGGGTGGCGACTTGGATGATGCGTTTAAACTGGCCACAATCACCCATGTCCAAATTGGAGAGCCGAGCTTTGGAATTTCCCCCGGCGGGGCGGTGATTTATGTAACTCTTCGCACTGCCTATGATGAACCTATGGAAAACATGTTGAAGGCAGCGCGTTCATTGGTGCTGGATGCGGCTCAAAAATTCGATCTCAATGCAGCGTTTGAAACTTGTGACGAATTTGCTGCGTCCATTAATGATGCCGACGCCACTAACGTTGCTATAGCGGCAATGAATGCCATTGGGATTGCCAATGGCGATGATGGTTTGCCTATGCGTGCGTCTGAAGATTTTGGTGTTTTTGGATGGTCGGCAAAGGCTGCCATGTTGTGCCTTGGCCCGGGCGAAGATCATGCGGCGTTGCACAATCCCGACTACGATTTTCCGGATGATTTGATACCCGTTGGGGCGGCGATATTCGAACGCATCGCGCATGATTTGCTTGGATGAGACAACCTATATGCTGCGCAATCCGCGTTTCACGATATAGGCTGTTTCTTTCGACGGGCTTTGGTTTTGCCAATCTTCGCACAGTGCAATAACCCATTCTGGTTGGCTTTTGAACGCATCATTCAGCCAGTTCGCCACGGAATCTTGCACATAGCGCGCCTCGTCTGATTTCAAAGGTTGAAGTATCGGAAGGGCCAATTCAGGGTTTGTTTTCAAAATAGCGATGTGAGGGCTCCAAACACCTCGTGGTCGCAATGCTTCGCACGCAAACCGCCGGATGTATTGTGACGGGTTGCTGACCCATGGTGTCAAAATTTCAATGGACTGTTCGGGGGCTTTTGCAACATCGGGACGAATTGCAAGCCAAGCCCATTCACGCACACCAAAATGATGGTCGTCCGCAAGAGGTTTGATGTGTTTCAGTTTATCTTCAAGAGAAAGATCTGGCTGGCCCGCAATGGCGTAAGCTGCCCAACCGCGCACTGTGTCAGACGGGTGCTGCATCAGTGTCTTGATTAAATCGCGCCCATGGGCAGTCAATATGATCTCGCTGGCCAGCGCCATGCGTTTTGTGATGCCTAATTTTGGGTCTATTTCCGCTTTTGCCTGTGCGGCAAGTTTTGGAAAAATGTTGGCGATCAGACTGGAAAAATCGATTGCCAGCCCTTCAGAAAGGGTGGCGCTTTCAATTTCGCCTGCTTCCAGTTGTTTGCGAATTTCCGGCGTGACGTCTGAAATTTTTGCAGCGCCTTTTCGTTTCGGTTTATCCATCCTGGCGGCACTCCCAATCTCAAACTGACAGTGTTGTCAGGTGTTGAATTTGAACAACATGACATCACCATCTTGCACCACATATTCCTTGCCTTCATCACGGGCTTTTCCGGCTTCCTTGGCCTTCACTTCACCGCCGAGCGTTACATAGTCTTCATAGGCAATGGTTTGCGCGCGAATGAACCCGCGTTCGAAATCTGTGTGGATCACACCAGCTGCTCCGGGTGCTTTTGTGCCAATAGCAATTGTCCATGCGCGTGTTTCTTTTGGTCCTGCCGTAAAATAAGTGATCAGGTTCAACAGGTCATATCCAGCCGCAATAAGGCGGTTCAGACCAGATTCTTCCAATCCGTTCATCTCCAAGAAGTCACCTTGTTCTTCGTCTGGCAATTGGGCGATTTCTTCTTCAATCGCTGCTGAAATCACAACGGTTCCCGCGCCTTGCTCCGCGGCCATTTTTGCGACAGCTTCACTTTTGTCGTTTCCAGTCGCCGCGTCAGCTTCGGCCACGTTGCAAACATAAAGAACAGGCTTTGATGTGAGAAGTTGAAGGCCGTTCAAAATCTTCAAATCGTCAGGCTCAATACCGTCCAACAAGTGGCGCACAGGCTTGCCGTCTTGCAGAAGTTCGATTGCAGCTTCCATCATGGGAAGGACGGCAAGGCTTTCCTTGTCTTTTGCGCCCGCACGTTTGCGGGTTTGTTCTGCGCGGCGTTCCAAACTGTCGAGATCAGCCAACATCAGTTCAGTTTCGATTGTTTCCGCGTCGGCAATGGGGTCAATCGTGCCTTCCACATGGGTGATGTCGTCATCTTCAAAACAACGCAACACATGCACTGTGGCATCAACTTCGCGAATGTTGGCCAAAAACTGGTTGCCCAAACCTTCGCCCTTGGATGCGCCGCGCACGAGGCCTGCAATATCCACGAAGGAAATGCGCGTGGGAATAATTTCTTTTGACGCGGCGATTTCTGCAATCTTGTTCAAGCGATCATCGGGCACTGCCACTTCGCCAGTGTTGGGCTCAATGGTGCAGAAGGGATAATTTGCCGCTTGTGCTGACGCTGTACGTGTGAGCGCGTTGAAGAGGGTGGACTTTCCAACATTTGGCAGTCCTACAATTCCGCATTTAAAACCCATGATCGTTCCTGAATTCTTGAATTTCTGAGAAGCACTTACGCTTGTTTAGTCTTCGTTGCCACCAAAGATTTTTTTCAGCATATCAGCCATAGGGCCGCTTTTGGGAACAGTGCCCTTCGGGCCATTGTTCCGCGCCTGCCTGATGTGGCTTTTGCCCGTTTTCTTGGCTGATGATTGCCCTTTGGCACCTGGCGGTTCGTTAGATTGTGTGCGCAATGCCAATCGGTTCATAAAGGCTGCATCTTCGCTTTTGGCGAGGAGGTCTGCATTGCGCGCCATTTCATCAAGCAGGGGATCAAGCCAAACATGATCTGCTTTTGCAAAATCACCCAGCACGTGGCCCGTCACTTTGTCTTTGTGACCGGGGTGGCCGATGCCGATGCGCACGCGCCGATAGTCTTTGCCGATATGGGCATCGAGTGAACGAATGCCATTGTGGCCGCCAGCGCCACCACCTGTTTTGATGCGCACTTTGCCGGGGGCGAGATCGAGTTCATCATACAGCACCACAACATCTTCCAGCGGCACTTTGTAAAAGCGCAAAGCTTCGCCAACCGCGCGGCCAGATTCATTCATGAATGTGTTGGGTTTGATGAGAAGCGTTTTCACACCACCAATTGTGCCTTCGGCGCACATGGCTTGAAAACGGCTTTTCCAAGGGGAGAAATTTTCATGGCGATGAATTTCATCGACCGCCATGAAGCCGACATTGTGCCGGTGATTTTGATGTTTTTGACCGGGGTTTCCCAGTCCAGCGATAAGAAGCATGGGGTTGTCCCGTCTTCGGCTGAATGAAGTGGCTTACCTATAAGAGCAAGCCACTTGGATTCAAAGTGTCGCTTACTCTTCTTCTTCAGCGCCTTCAGACTTCTGGCCAGTGACCTCAGTCTCAGGAGCTTCTGGAGCTGCTGTATCGTCTTCTTCCTCTGTACCATCAGAACGCAGACCAGCAGGCGTTGCGATTGTGGCAAGAGTGAAGTCACGATCGGTGATGGTTGGAACCACACCTTCTGGCAATGTCACATCAGAAATGTTCAATGCGTCGCCCAATTCAGCAGCGCTCAAATCGACTGAGAATGCTTCCGGAATTGAATTCGCCGGGCAGTTCACTTCAACAGTGTGGCGAACAATGTTCAACACGCCGCCAGCTTTCAAGCCTGGGCAAGTTTCTTCGTTTTCAAAGTGAACAGGAACTTCAACCGTCACTTCTGTTTTAGCAGAAACGCGCAACAGGTCCACATGAACAACTTTGTCGCTCACTGGGTGCAACTGATAGTCTTTTGGAAGAACGCTGTGTTCCGTGCCATCAACATTGATGGAAAGAATAGTCGTCATGAAGCCACCAGCGTGGATCTTCAGAGTGATTTCTTTCGAAGGCAATGCGATTGCGAGGGGGGATTTCTTGTCGCCGTAAATTACGGCTGGCACCATGTTATTTCTGCGCAGCTCACGTGCGGCCCCCTTGCCTACACGGTCACGCGCTTGGGCGTCGAGCTTGTTTTCGTTGCTCATAATATGCTCCTAAGCGGTTGTAGAGGTTGTTTGACAACTAAAGTCAGAAATCAAACCCAATGGCTTCATTCCAAACGCATAAAACGGACCAGCCGTTGCAACGATCAAAACTGTAAGAAAGCCTTGGCCCACGTTCCCTCCAGGGGTGTCGACGTGGTGGCGCTGATTTAGACGAAGATTGCTATTTGTGCAAGGGGGAGATGGGGTTCTCAGATTTAACGGAGAATCCCTCCCAGCATATAGCGCTGAGCTGTCAGCCAATCGAGCCGATCGACCGTTTTGCCGCTTGAAATTGCGAGAATGTGCCAACCAACTCTTCCGACCCATCGCTTGCTACGCGAAATTTTCCAGTTGATTTGACCAATTTGTACCCGCCGCCTTCGAGCTTCAAACGCAATACAAACTGAAACCCAGTTTTGGTTTCGACAGTCTCTTCGATCAACTGAGAAACGATTTTTGTGTCGTCTGGATGGTATTTTTCCAATGCTGTCTTCAAATCAACTGGCCCTGGTGTGGGCTTCATTTCATGAATTTTAAATACGTCATCGGACCAATGCACAAGACCTGTGTCCAAGCTCAGCTGCCAAATTCCGTATGGGTCAAACAGAGAGAGTATGTGCAATAGTTCTTCTGCTTCAAAATCTTTAATCTGGATGGTTTGTGGCGACCGAAGGTCTGAACGCATGTCGAAAGTTAGGTCGTCAATCACTTTGAAGAATCCTATTGAGTCAATTGGATCGCAGGTCCCTCAACATACTGACCTTACGTCATCTTGCAACTCCAAGATTTAAGGGTGCGGTCTTAACCGGAATTTTACCAAGATTTCGCACCCTACAAATCTGCGACAGAATTGGGGAAAGTTGATGGGTAATACGTTACTTATTGAAGATCATGTTGAGAAGATCGACTGTCTTCAAACCAGTTATGATGCTTTCAAATACCTACGATTGCTTTCTGAGGAAGCCGGTTACAACACTTTCAGTGTGATGTCATTGGGTGAAGGTGCCAATGATATTTCTGAGATGAGCGTTGTTAACAATTGGAATCCTGAACTCATTCAAATTTACGACGGTGAAGAATTGGCCGTGAAATCGCCGATTCTTGAGCACGGAAAAACTTCGGTGCGACCATTATCGTATTCGCTAGAACATCTACCTCAAAATCGTTCGGACGTGAAAAAGACCCTCTCTATCGAACTTTTTAACGATTTCAACATGCAACATGGATTGAGCCTCCCGGTTCAAAACGTGCGAGGTGAAAAAGGTGTGATCTCATTTGCTGGTGATCGAGTTGCACAAAAAGAATCTAATAAGTTTGGCGTTCATATCCTAGCTGGATATTTGTTTGAAATCATGACGGTTGCTAAAGATGAACAGATTGCGCATTTACCGCAGCTAACAGAGCGAGAACGAGACTGCTTAAGTTGGACGGCAGCAGGCAAAACATCTTCCGAAATTGCTTCAATTCTTGAGTTGTCTGACCACACAATCAATCATTATCTCACTTCTGCAGCGCGCAAACTTGATGCAGTTAATCGTGTACAGGCAGTTGCCAAAGCAATCCGTCTACAATTGCTGCACTAAGCTGCTGACGGTACTCAGTGTCCATTGTTGACGACCAGGCGCAATTTGCCAGGATTCGAGCGAGATTGCGCCGACAATTCTCTGTCCAAAGCTACCTCTCGGCCCAGTTTGCTCAAACTTGCGGCTGCTTCAAGGTAGTGGTCTTCGCTATGGAAGTCGAAATTTTGTGACACCAATCGCAAGGCATACGCTTCGATTGTCTCGTGTTTAAGTTCTGAGCACTCAAGACCTGTTTGCACTGGTTTTGGAGTAAAATTGGCTCTCAGCATTCTAAGCAATTTTGGCATGTCTAAAGCTTTCCAATTGGTTTGTAGAACAGTCTGCAATTGACTCAAATGGTAGCAAATTGAAGCGTTCAAACCATTCCAATTTCCAATTGGCAAATTTCCGCTTACTAAATTTTGGGGTGCTGGAGCACGATCTTGTTAATGTTTCAGTCACACTCTGCAGCACGAACACAGCAAAAAATATCCAGATGTAGCAGGTAAAGGGCCCAAACAAATGTTCACAAACACACTGAGAAAACTGTCAAATACGATCGATTCAAACACAGCTATGGTCAACTATTTTGATAGTTCGCAGGTTTCCGAAGGTTATGATTTTTCGCAAGAAAACGAAACGCGACAGAAACCGTATACTTGTTTGTTTCAACCGATCTATCGTCGTGAAGATGATCGATTTGTGCCTGCCGGTCATAAAGTTGTAACGCGTCCGACACAGGGGTCGGAGCAAAATGCGAGACTTGTTCATGAAAATTCTGACACGAACTCTTGCGACTTATTTCGGGTTCTGGAAATGGGTGCCTGTCAGTTGGAAGTGATTATGTCACAAGTGGACGTGTTTCTTGCTCACAAGCGCGAGCAAGATAAACAGAAGTTGGTTTTCGAAATCGACATCTTTGAGTTTTCTCACAATCCAAACAATTTGACTCGATTGCAGGCAATTATTTCTGATGCGGAATTGAGAGGTATCAAGCTGTCTGACATTGTGATCGAGATTTCAGGCTCAACCGTTCTTGACCCTGGAATAGTCTACACCATTGCAATGCAATTGAAGGAAATGGGCATCATGTTAGCGCTGAATAACTTGGATGCAGACTCATTCAGCTTTAAACGCGTGTTTCAAATCTGGCCGCATGTGGTGAAGTTCAATCGTTCTTGGTGCGACTTACCAATCGATGATCCTTGCTATCTGGAAGTGGTGCGAACGCTCGTGGACGCAATCGCTGCAAAGGGAATTCATACAACATTGACCGACGTTCAAAATAAAATGGATTTACGCTTTGCGGCTCTATGTAACTTTACTCGATGCCAAGGCTCTTTCTTTGGTGATCCGACGCCAACCATGGGCAGAGGTCTGGTCTATAAAGCTATTTCATAGCCAATTAGGCACCTGTTTTTGCACCCATTGAGATCACAGCTCGTGGGAAACATGGGTTTACGACCCGTCGTGCAATCACAATTTCTTGGCGAAAACCCTAATCAAACAAGCTCGATACCGATTGTTCCAGCGCTGTGCGGTTGATGGCTTCGCCTAGCAAATCTGCGATTGAGATGACGCGGATGTTGTGAGCGGTTTCAATGGCTGTTGTGGGTTCGATTGAACTTGTGATCACCAGCTCTTTCAGCTTGGACGATGTGATGCGTGAAACGGCGCCACCAGACAAAACACCATGGGAAATATAAGCTGTGACGCTCAATGCACCGTTGGCAAGCAGGGCTTCAGCCGCATTGCAGAGCGTGCCCCCAGAATCGATGATGTCATCGATCAAGATGCAGTCTTTGCCGCTCACATCACCAATCACGTTCATCACTTCGGATTCACCAGGTTTGTCGCGACGTTTGTCGACGATGGCCAATGGCGCGTTCACGCGGCTGGCCAATGCACGGGCGCGCACAACGCCGCCAACGTCTGGCGAAACAACCATCAGGTTTTCTACGTTGTAATTTGCGCGCAGATCGCGGCTCATCACGGGAACGGCAAACAAGTTGTCGGTTGGAATGTCGAAAAAGCCTTGGATCTGTCCTGCGTGAAGGTCGAGCGTCAAAACACGGTCTGCACCTGCTTCGGTGATCAGGTTGGCCACAAGTTTTGCAGAAATCGGTGTGCGCGGGCCGGGCTTGCGGTCTTGTCTGGCATATCCGAAATAGGGGAGGACGGCCGTGATGCGCTTGGCGGATGAGCGGCGCACGGCGTCGATCATAATCAGCAATTCCATCAAATGGTCGTTTGCCGGATAAGATGTGGACTGGATGATGAATACATCTTCGCCACGCACGTTTTCTTGAATTTCAACGAAAATTTCTTGGTCAGCGAACCGCCTCACCACACATTTGCCAAGGGATGTCTCAAGATAGCGAGCGATTTCTTCGCTCAAGCTCTTGCTGGCGTTTCCGGAAAAGAGCTTCATGCAGACCTGCGCAATGGTCGGTGAGTTTATGGCGGTGTCTTAGCAACAGGCGTGAGGAATCGCAAAAGGATTCATGGTGCTTATCCCCACCCAAAGACAACATGGTTACCCGCTGGAATGAGTCGAGGGCCTAAATGGTGATAAAATCCAACCCATGTCGCGATAGCGCCTTTGGTTTGTCTTCTGTGGTCAAATAGCTATGGCCCAAACACATGGCTGTTCCAGATTCGCTGTCCATAATGATCATGTGGGCAAACAGACTCATATCAGGCTGCACGACGAAATCATTGCCTTTATAAAACATTGGGCCATCCATCCAGCATGGCGCATATCTAGCGCCCAAACCGTAGCCGCATGCATTGAGACGATGGCGCGACAATCCTGCGGCATCCATTGTGCGGGCATGGGCGTCAAAAATATCGCCGAACGTGTTGCCGGGCATCATGGCTTCTTCCACTGCTAAAAGCGCGTCTTTGGCAGCGTTGAAATGGTGTTCGTGCTCAGGTTTTGGTTTTCCAATCACCAAAGTGCGCATCATCGCCACATGGTATTGGGCCGAAACGCCCGCCCATTCCAATGTGAGCTGATCGTTTTTCGATATTTTGCGGCGGCCAGATTTATAGCGGCATAAAAGCGCGTCTTCGCCAGATCCTAGAATGAAAGGGTTGCCGGGATAGTCTCCACCAAACTCCAATGCCGCGCCTTGCATGGCGGCTAGGATCTTGGCTTCGTCCACGCCGGATTTCGTGGCTTTAATTGCGGCATCCAGCGCCACATCGGCATGTTTGGCCGCTTTTTTGATATGGGCGATTTCCTCGGCACTTTTGATGGTGCGCAGCGTGTGCACAACTTTGGAAGCATCTTGGAGATTGGCAAATGAGCGCAGTTGTTCGTCCAACAGGCGGCCATTGTAAGCCGTTAGCCCGTGGGTGTCGTATTCAACGCCCAGTTTTGCGCCCAGCAGGTTCATATCGGTGAGCAAATTTTTGAGGTCGAGGGTCGGGTTGGCATGGCCGCCATCAACCCAGATCACAATGTCCTCGATGTTGGATGTGTGTCGCGCCTGACGCAAGTCTGCCGAGCGCGTGAGCAGGGCCATTGTGCCATCTTGTTTGTACACAAGGCATTGGAAAAAACAGTAGCCAAATGTGTCGTAGCCCGTGAGCCAATACATGCTTTCCTGGGCAAATAGCAGCATGGCGTCCAAACCTTGCTCCGCCATTTCTGCGGATAATTTTGCACGCCGTGTTGCAAATTCTTCGTCTGAAAAATGAAGCATTGGATTTTGCCTTTAAGCTTGCAGCACTATGGCAGACAATTGTCGGCCATAGTCTGGTTCATTGCGGTGTGTGGTGCGGCGGTAGGAATAGAAATTGTCTTCTTCAGCATAAGTGCAACGGGAAACCGTGCCAGATTGGACGTCAGCTTTGGCCAATCGATCGACGATGTATCCGGTCAGATCAAACATGTGATGATCGGTTTTTTTGGACGGCACGAAATAACGTGCGTTCTCGGCATCCAGCTGCAAAAATGGGTTGGGGAAAACTGGTCCAACTTCGTAGTTTTCTTGTGAAATGCATGGACCCAGAATGGCTACTGTGTTTTTGCGTTTCGCGCCCAGTGTTTCCATGTGCGCAATGGTGTTTTCCATGACGCCACCTACAGCGCCTTTCCAGCCTGCGTGGCACGCGCCAATAACGCCAGCATCAGCGTCTGCAAATAAAACGGGCCCACAATCTGCGGTCACAATGCCGAGGGCAAGGCCTGGCGTGTTTGTTACCACACCATCAGCTTGCGGGCGATTATCTTGCCAAGCATGCGATGTGACAATCGCATCGGGTGAATGCACCTGATAAGGACTCGCGATTTTGTCATGCGCCACATTGAGAAAATTTGCCATGCGATTGCGATTTTCCACCACAAGGGCGCGATCATCACCAGAGCCAAGACCAGCATTCAAACCCTCGTAAATGCCATTAGACACACCGCCTTTGCGCGTGAAAAAGGCGTGTTCAATTCCCTTCATATTGCACAGTTCAGAAGACTGCACGGGTGTAAGCTGAGACATTTGGGAATTCCGCATCAAAAACGTAATCAGATTAGCAAAGCCATTTGCGGCTGCAAATGCAATCTTCGAAAAATTTCATTCGGTAGCTTGCCAAGTGTGAGCCTATGGTTTCAATGGCGCCATGGAACTGTGGATACCCATTACAATCGCCGCTGCGTTTTTGCAGAACATTCGCTCCAGTCTGCAAAAGCATCTGAAAGGTGTGATGGGGACGACAGGGGCAACATTTTCACGCTTTGGTTTTGGTGTGCCCGTTGCGGCGTTTTACTGGTGCCTATTGATCTGGGGCTTCGGCTATGAATTACCCCAACTGTCTTGGTACTTCGCCCTGTGGCTGGTGATTGGAGCCCTGGCGCAAATTGGTGCGACATTCCTGCTGATTTATCTATTCTCATTTCGAAACTTCACCGTTGGCACGGCCTATTCGCGCACGGAACCGATGCAGACGGCCGTTTTTGCTTTTGTGCTGTTTGGTGCTGAGTTTAGCCAGAACGCCATTTTGGCCATATGCATTGCCGTTGTGGGTGTGATGGTGATTTCTGTTGCACGCACCAAGGTCACGCCGCTTTCCTTGATCACGTCGGTTTTCAGCCGAACGGCCTTGATTGGGCTTGCTGCAGGCACTTTGTTTGGTCTTGCTGCTGTTGGCTTTCAACAGGCGGCGCGCTCGGTTGGGTCTGAACATTTTATCGTTCAAGCGGCGACTACTTTGTTGGTGGGCATCGTGTTTCAAACATTGGTCATGCTGGTCTATATGGTGTGGAAAGATCGTGACGAGATCGCTCGAATTGGCAAGGCGTGGAAACCTGCACTTTTGGTTGGTATTGCTGGGGCAACGGCGACGTTTGGCTGGTTCACCGCCTTCACGCTACAACAGGCAGCCATTGTGAAAGTCTTGGCGCAGGTGGAAATGTTGTTCACATTTGCATCCAGCGTTTTTATCTTCAAAGAAAGCATCAACCGACTGGAAATTTTAGGATGTATTTTGATTGTGTGCAGCATCATTGTATTGACGCTGTTTGCCTAATGCTCAATCGCCTTCAAATCCTGGCCAGCGCTCCCCCAATGAAAGTGGGGCGCCGAAGGCCATAACTTTGAACAAGTCCCCCATTTGTTCAGGCGCAACCAAGCGGTTCACGGCAATTTGCAGATTTTCCTGTACTTGTTTGTCACGTCCATGGCCGAGATTTCCTGCTCGTTCCAGCAGTCCGAGAGACAGCAGAAAGTTTCCTTGGGTCGTTGGTGTGGGGGCTGTGCAATTGTTTTCTTTTGCGGCAGCCAGCAATGGTTCGAAATCCACATGGCTGGTCAGGTCTGCATCGCCAAGTTGTTCCAACGGAGACACAAAACCATGGTCTTTCATCGCTTGAAACGTGTCGCCAAATCCCGATTTTAAATGACCGTAATCTATAAACAATGCCGCGCCATTTTGAGTGTTCAAGTGATTGGCGATTGTGGCAACCAGACTTTCTCGCGGGGCTGATGTTTCAAAAATGGTTCCGTCAGCACAAGCTGCATGCCCTGTTGGCAATTCGGCTTCGTCAAGTGAAGATGGGCGCGTGACGAAATGCAATTGATCGTCTTTCAATCCAACGGCGCGTTCAATCCAGCGGCCTTCAATTTTCATCCATTGGCGAAACGGTAGAGCATCCAGCAGTTCATTTGCGACGATAATGGTCGGTTGATCGGGCAGAGCAGAAATATCGCGCACCCATTTTATGCGCGCTGCATCTTTGCTCAATGTCAGGCTTTGTTGCTCGGCCAGTGTGGGGCTTATTTCAACGAGGTGAATATCAGCCGCAGCTGTAAATTCTGGAAGGGCGCCTGCAACGCGCAAAATGTCTGCCATCAGCGTTCCGCGTCCGGGGCCAATTTCTGCCAAAGTGAAGGGTTTTGGGCAGCCGAGCGCTTGCCACACTTCCATGCACCACACCCCAATCATCTCACCAAACATTTGGCTTATTTCTGGCGCGGTTATGAAATCTCCGCCTTCGCGGTTTGCCGATGCGCGGCCACCCACAGGATGGCCCGTTGTATAATATCCATGGGTGGGGTGAGTGAGACACAAAGCCATGAAGTCGGCAATCGAGAGCGGGCCTTCGCTTTCAATGCGTTGGCGAATTTCAACTTCAAGAGGTGTCACGCTTCTGCTTTGTCCTGATCGTCCATCGAGGCTGTGCGCCAAGGGGTGCGAAATTTGGAGCTCCACATTCCCCACAGGCCTATGATCAACATGGGAACAGACAGCACCATGCCCATGGTCAACCAGCCGCCAAGCAGATAGCCGATATGTTCATCGGGCTGCCGGAAAAACTCTACGATGATACGTGAAACGCCGTATCCAAACACCCACATGCCAGCCACAAAGCCGGGTGTATGGAGCTTCCGGAATTTAAAGATCAACAACGCCAATACACAAAACAAAACCAGCCCTTCCAGCCCGGCTTCGTAAAGTTGGCTGGGGTGGCGTGGTAGGGGGCCACCGTTTGGAAAGACGAATGCCCAGGAAACGTCTGTTGTTCGTCCCCACAATTCTGAATTGATGAAGTTGGCTATGCGTCCAAAAAACAGACCAAAACATGACGCAATAGTGACAACGTCAAACAGCGAAAACGCGCTGAAACCGCGATTGCGGGCAAACAAAAGCATTGCCACCAAAACCCCCAGCGTTCCGCCGTGAAAGCTCATGCCACCATCCCAAACTGCAGGGATCGCGAGTGGGTTCGCGAGGTAATAAGATAAATTGTAGAACAACACATAGCCGATGCGACCGCCTGCAATAATCCCGATCACAGCCCATGTGAGAAAGTCATCGAGTTCAACGGCGGCGATGGGCGATTTGCCATGCGGCCAGAGCTTCGGGGTCGACACGATGCGTTTTGCAAACCACCACCCAAGAAGAATACCCACCACATAGGCGAGGCCATACCAATGGACTGCCAATGGGCCAATTGAAAATATGACTGGGTCAATTGCTGGAAAAGGCAGCGCCAGCGCGGTTTGAGCGAGAGGGTTCATATGCAAAACCTGATTGCGGTTGCACACTGATAGTTGCTTTTTGTCGAGGCTTCAATTGGCAATAGATTACCGAGAACAGCCCTGCAAACCAAGAAAAACACCGACTTCAAGTTTTCATTGAAGTCGGTCAGATTTTTTCGTCGTGATTTGGGTCATCAGTTGATGCGCGACAACAAACCTTGGTTGGTCACCAAATTGCGAACGCCATGGGCATTTTCTTCTTTAAACGTATTGTCTTTCAGCCATGCTGCAAGACTTGAGATGCTGATTTTTGCCACTTGGGGACGGACGCTCCAAGACACTTGGAACGGTGACCCTGTTTCATTGTACCCGGGTCCGGTTGTTGATCCTGCATATTCAACGGGTGTGCCCGTGTTGGTTGGGATGTTGACCGCTTGATGCAAACCGTTGACGACTTCATGCTTTGCCATGTCGACAAAGCTTGCGGCGTTGTCGTCGTTTACAATGACAAACACTTGGGTTTCGACACGCAGTTGCGGATTGCCGATCGATTCACTCAGGCAAGCTCCAAGTGTTGGCCCGGGAGTTACTTTTGCGGTGGTGTGAACATAATGAACTTCGATTGTGTCACCCGGCGCCAAGTCCCCATATTTTCCAACGCCTACCTTTTCCGAATATGGCGCTTTTTCAGCATCGGTTAAGGTGCCGTTGTACATGAAGCCCGTGCCTGCGCCTTTGCCGTCACCATTGCCAGCATATTTTGTAAACTCACCGCCCTTGTGTTCCGCATTCTTGTGAA
Organism: uncultured Rhizobiaceae group bacterium; assembly: GCA_937958815.1. Taxonomy (GTDB): domain Bacteria; phylum Pseudomonadota; class Alphaproteobacteria; order Rhizobiales; family Rhizobiaceae; genus Pseudahrensia. Next base: position 41,559 of record CALGMR010000013.1, read on the forward strand.
AATGAATATTGCAAAGGTTCATTTTTGTGTGAGAAGGCGCTGCGTTGAACGCGCGTGCATTTGTTCCCTCTACGGAATCGATGTCTCTTGGGGATTGGGGACCAAACCCTGCCCCTTCGGTGCTTTTTGCAAGAGCGGCGCGCTGGTTGGCGATTGTTTCGTCGCTGGCTGGCCCTGCGGAATATGCAGAGCTTGCAAATGCGAAGGCGGTTGCAGCAGATAGGAGTAGTGTTTTCTTCAGGGAGGTCATGTTTATTTGCCCTTTCGGCGAATGGCGCGTCAAATTTTGATCTGCTTTTGTTTTGAAGAGAGCTTTAGCTCACCATTGACAAAACGCATGTGACCCAATGTTGGTTCCCTGCAAAATTCACTTTTTACAAAACTCTTGAAACGACAATCGGGTCACCCTGCTTTTCAAGTTGGTTTGACCTGCTTAACTTGCCGTTGATTGATGAGAAGGGAAACACGGGTAACAGCTATGAAAAACACGTTTTTGAACGAGGTGCTGACGGCCTTCCCAAATGTTGAAAATGACATCGACCTTCCAAGCCTTGAAATATCAAATGTGGAACATTTGCCGTCTTGGTTTGAAACTTCTGAACTGGCATCGGCTTCGATCGCGTGTGCTGGATTGATGACACATTTACACCTGCCGCGAGAAAGTTCTCAAATTGTTGTCGATCAGCGTTTGGCGTCGCTTTGGTTCGATATGACATTGAAACCTGTTGATTGGGACATTCCTCCTCCATGGGATCCAATTGCTGGTGATTATCAAACATCAGACGGTTGGATACGTCTTCACACGAATGCGCCTCACCACCGCAAAGCGGCATTGTCTGTGATCGGCGATTACTCTGAACGCGATGCTCTCGCACGTGCTGTGGCGCGTTGGAACAAAGATCAACTTGAAAACGAAGTTGTTGAAGCAGGCGGATGTGCTGCTGCAATGAACAGTCTTGAAGACTGGCAAGCACACCCCCAGGGAAAGTCTGTCGCAAATGAACCGTTGATTGATTGGGACCGAGCGGAAGATGATCGTTCATTCCAAGAAAACGGTTCTGGCACTTTATCTCTTTCTGGAGTGAAGGTTCTGGATCTGACACGCATTCTCGCAGGCCCTGTTGGTACACGCTATCTGGCAGCTTATGGCGCCGATGTTTTGCGCATTGATCCTTTGGACTGGGAAGAACCGAGCGTCGCGCCTGAAGTGACACTCGGCAAACGCTGTGCTGGTTTAAACCTGAAATCGAGCCAAGGGCGCGAGGTGTTTTGCGACCTTGTGAAAGATGCAGAAATATTGGTGCATGGGTACAGACCAGATGCGCTGGCGAATTTGGGATTTGATGGCGAAACTTTACGCAAATTGAATCCGTCTTTGATCGATATTTCACTGTGTGCTTATGGCTGGAATGGACCTTGGAAAAATCGGCGTGGTTTTGACAGTTTGGTGCAGATGAGTTGCGGCATTGCCGACTACGGAATGAGGATGAGTGGTGCACAAAAGCCGGTTCCACTTCCTGTTCAGGCTTTGGATCATGCGACAGGATATTTTATGGCCGCTGCTGCGCTTTATGCGCTCCATCGCAAACGCCAGCACGGCGAAGTGTTGGCCGCACGCTTGTCTCTGGCGCGAACCGCTCAACTGCTCATGAAAAGCAAACGCACAACTCTTCATAAACAAGGCTGCAAGCTGGAGCTAAAGGACTTGAATGATACGATTGAAAAAACAGGTTGGGGCGATGCCCACCGTGTTCGTTGGCCGTTGGAAATTGCCGGATATGCAGCCCATTGGCCACATCAATCCGGCGCTTTAAAATCTGCATCTGCCACATGGTGAGCGAATGACAATCCACCGCAGTTGATTGCTGGTGTTTGAATCCCTATGTCTACCTCGTAGAAAAACAGAACAACTCCAGAAGGAAAGCAGCCATGTCTCAGGGGCCTCAAGGACCAAACCGTATGTTTGATGAATTCGCCAAGCTGATGACGGATGCTGCTGGTGTTGCGCAAGGTGCGCGTCGAGAAGTTGAGACGGCTTTCAAAGGTCAAGCGGAACGCTTTATGGCTGGTATGGATCTTGTTCAAAGGGACGAGTTTGAAGCTGTTAAAGAAATGGCTTCAAAAGCGCGGATGGAAAATGAATCCCTTCGCGCAGAGCTCGATGAATTGAAAGCTTCTTTGGCCGGTTCTGCCAAAAAAGCATCGACAAAAAAGCCTGCTCCCAAGAAATCCTAAAACAGGATTGACGTTATCCACGGATTTGAATTTCTGTGGAGAATTTCTAAAATTTTGAGTCTTTTGAATCGCTTCTTCGATGTTCTCGAAAGTCTGATTCAATCTCGCGACATCGATTCTGTGGGCTGATTTCATTTCGGGGCTTCGCAGGGCCTTGTCCCGTTATATTCTGAATCTATTGAATGATTCGGGACGGTATTTAGTAAACCTGTTCCTCCCGTCAGTACGAGTTAGCAGTTGAGCGTGGCCAGAGCGGTTTGGCCCGATGGATTGCTTTGGCCAAAAATGAGAGATGTAAAATCCATGGGTATGAGTGACTCCACGATTGAACGGAACAGTCATCCGGTTGATGCTGTCGAACAAGTTGCGAATTTCAATGAGTGGAATTTTGAGCGTCAGGGCGAGGATGAAATTTCCATTCTCGTGCAAGGAATTTGGACTGATTACAGCGTCTCGATTTCTTGGATGGAAGATTTCGAAACGCTGCATATTGCCAGTGCTTTCGATATGCGTATTCCTGAAAAACGTTTGGTGGAGACCATGCGTCTTTTGTCCATCGTGAACGAGCAAATGTTGTTCGGGCATTTCGAACTTTGGACACAAGATGGATCGGTGATCTACCGTCACGCCATGCCTCTTTCCGGTGGTGCCGGAGCCAATGATGCTCAAATCGAGTGTCTTGTTGAAAATGCGCTCACATCTTGCGAACGCTATTTTCAAGCTTTCCAATTCGTTGTCTGGGCTGGGAAGTCCGCAACGGAAGCGTTGGACAGCGTGCTGTTCGACACGGTCGGCGAGGCCTAAGCGTGAACTCCTCCCGCACGCCAGCCTCGCCGCATCTGTGCCTTGTTGGTGCAGGCAATATGGGTGGTGCCATGTTGGGCGGCTGGTTGAAGGCCGGACGAGATCCAAAATCCATCACAGTCATTGACCCCAACCCCCCGCAGTCCATGGCTGACATGATTGCTGAATATGGTGTTTTACATGTGGTCCATGCCAAAGATGCTGCGCGCCCTGATGTTTTGCTCGTGGCCGTAAAACCACAGATCATGGGTGCTGTGTTGCCGGATCTTTCCTCTTTGATGGACGGTGAAAATGTTCTGGTGTCCGTTGCAGCAGGCACAACAATTGATCAACTGGAAAAGCCGTTTGGTCAGGTTAGCGGAAATGCAGTGCGCGTGGTAAGAGCCATGCCAAACACCCCTGCCATGGTGCAGCGCGGAATCACCGTTTGTGTTGCCAATTCTGGTGTCAGTGCCCAGCAACGCGAAGACGTTACTCAATTGTTGGCTGCCATCGGTGATGTGGACTGGGTTGAAAACGAAGCCTTGATTGATGCCGTCACAGGCGTTTCTGGCAGTGGCCCTGCCTATGTTTTCCATTTGGCGGAAGCTTTGGCTGACGCTGGTGTTGCTGCAGGATTGCCTGAAGAATTGGCGGCCAAACTGGCGCAAGCGACGGTTAGCGGCGCGGGTGAATTGATGCGGCAGTCGGATATGCCGCCATCCGTTTTGCGCCAGAACGTGACGTCACCCAATGGCACAACGGCGGCGGCGCTTGATGTATTGATGGCGCAAGATGGTTTTCCTTCTTTGTTGGGGCGTGCCGTTGCTGCAGCAACAAACCGTTCTCGTGAACTGTCCAAAGGTTGAGATTGAATATGAGTGATGAAATTTCTTTCGACGACTTTATGAAGGTTGATATTCGGGCTGGAACTGTTTTGAAGGCTGAAATTTTCCCCGAGGCTCGTAAACCTGCTTACAAGCTGTTGATAGATTTCGGCCCTGAGGTTGGAGAGAAAAAATCGTCCGCGCAGATCACAGTGCACTATCAACCTGAAGACTTGGTTGGGCGGCAGGTCATGGCTGTCACCAATTTCCCGCCGCGCCAAATCGGGCCGTTCATGTCTGAAGTTTTGACGCTCGGATATGCTGACGACAATGGAGACATCGTGCTGGCTGGCATTGATCGTGCAGTCCCCAACGGCGAACGTATGATGTGATTGGCGAGGACGTTAGGTTTTATAATCAGCCAATATGTCGTGCAAAATGTCTTCCAGTCGTGTTGGTTGAAAGTTCGGCAGCAATCTCGCAATTTTTGACCCGTCGACTGCATGTTCCACATCCCACAAATATCTCATTTCCAAAACTTCGCGCATAATGGGGTTGAGCAAGCCCATGATTTTGATCGCGATCCATGGGACATTTGTGATCTGGATATTGTGTCCTAAGGTTTTCGACATTTTTGAAGTCAGTGCAGAGGCGCTTATGTTTGTGCCTTCAAATGGAACATCTTCGTAAAGAGCGAGTGTCTCCCTGATCTCTGCTAACGCCACCATGGCGCGGCCTGTATCCGGTAAATACGCCCAAGCGTGATCGATATGATGTTTTCCTGGATACGCAAATTTTCCATTTCCAACTTTGGTTACAAGATATGTGTCGAACCAAGCGCCTGTCTGCTTTCGTTCAAAAAAGTCACCACTCCGCAAATTGATTGTTTGCACCCCGTCTTTTGCAGCGGTTTGGTAGGCCTGCTCCATCTCAATGCGGAGTTTTCCTTTTTTGGTCTTTGCGATTTGGGGTGTGTTTTCGTTCAACAGGGGCGGCATGGCTGCGCCAAAATTATAGACATTGCCAGGAATCATGATTGTTGCTCCGCTTGCTCGAGCTGCCTTGACTGTTGCCCGTGTTATTTTTGGGAGTTCAACCGGCCAGTCTGGATATTGAGGGTTTAGAGCGTTCACGATGACGGCGCATTTTTGAGCCTCCGCTTCAAAGGCGTTTGAATTTTCGATGTCAAACGGTGTGTGAGTGCCTGCGACATCGTCAGAAAGTCTGCTGCTGACGCGTGTGTGTGACAGAACTTCCCAGCCTGCTGCATGAAATGCATTTGCGGCATTGCGACCAAAGCGGCCATTTGCGCCAAGGATAAGGACGGTTTTGTTGTGTGAATTCTTCAAGGGTTGTCTCCTTCTTCTCAATGATGAAAACAATCTATGAAATCCAATTATGAATGGAATTGCATAAATTTGAAGATTTGCTATTCATATATGAATGACATATCAGGCGTTTTTCAATTGGGAACATGTAAATCTGTTTGTTGCGGTCGCAGACACAGGTTCCATGTCTGCTGCTGCCCGCGAAACGGGGGTGAGCCAACCCACGATCGGGCGCGCTATTGCAGCGCTGGAGGCGGATTTAGGTGTTTCACTGTTTGCACGCCATTCCAAAGGTTTGCATCTGACAGAGCAGGGGGAGGGCTTGGTGGCCCATGCCCGTTCTATGGCAAGATCAGCAGCGGAGCTCTCTTTGGCCGCGGCCGGACGTTCGCAAAAAACACAGGGCACCGTGCGTATTACGGCCAGTCAGATTGTTGCGACTTACATCCTGCCGCCCATTCTGGCGCGGTTGCGTAGAGAAGAACCATTGATCCAGATTGAACTGGTGGCGACAGACAATGTGGAAAATCTGTTGTTTCGTGAAGCTGATATCGCTATTCGAATGTTGCGCCCAACCCAACAAGAACTCATTGCGAAACATGTTGGTGATATGAAAATGGGCATCTATGCCAGCAATGCCTATCTTTCCGAACGTCCCGAACCACACACGATGGAAGATATGGAACTCCATTCGATCATTGGATACGACCGATCGACTTTGATCATTGATAAAGCGAGAGAATTGGGTGCGGAACTCAATAGAGACATGTTTTCAATGCGTTGTGATGATCAAGTCGTCCATTGGCAGCTGGTGCTTGCTGGTCTGGGCATCGGGTTCATGGCGCAAGCTGTGGCCCAAAATGATCATCGCGTGGTGCGTATTTTACATGGAATGGACCTCGGTTCGCTTCCGCTTTGGCTGACTTCGCATACAGGCTTAAAATCGAACCATTTGGTACGGACGGTGTTTGATCACCTTTCAGAACATCTTCCCAAAGCAATTGCGTGATAATTGGCGGCTGTTTAGATTCAGCCGCTGCCATTGGATTTTGCAATCCTCTTACACAATGGATCACAGGTCAGAGTGACTGATCAAACCGACAAGCATTGCGCCTTCTAACAAGGTGGGGGCGATCAACTGGCCGTGTTTTGCAAAGTTCTCAGAGGGGTGAATGAGGTCGGGGATTTGGACGGTCTTGGCACCTGAAGCAATTGCGGCTCTTGTTCCTGTTTCACTGTCTTCAAAGGCAATGCAGTTTTCGGGTGCTTGCTCCAGGCGTTCCGCGACGCGCAAATAGACTTCTGGATGGGGTTTGCCTTGAGTCACGAGGTCTCCTCCAATGACACAGGTTAAGTGCTGCAACAGTCCAGCCTTTTGTAAATGATGGCGTGCCTGAGGGGTTTGCGTGGAGGTGGCCACTCCCATGGGAATGGTTTTATAAGCAAGGAGTTGTATCAGCTGCAAAGCCCCTTGTTTCAAAGGAACTTGTTTTTCCAACTGTTCGCTCATGTGACTTCGCCACACCATGTTGAAGGCATCAAAGTCGATCTTGTCATCCAGACTGTCTCGCACAATTTGATTGGAGGCTTCCGCCCTCAACCCAACACATTTGTAAAAAGTGTCGTGGCCGTCTGTCAGCTGGAAGTGTCGTCGGGCGTGTATGAAGCCTTCAAGGCACACGCGTTCGGTGTCCAAAAGAAGTCCGTCCATATCAAAGATCACGGCTGCGGTGGTCATTTAATCAAACCAAGTATCTGTTTTACAGACAGTCTTTTAGCAGCTGTATGACCGATTGGCGGCACGAATTTTTCCAATTGTGAATTGCAATGGTTCAAAGATTGTTGCCAACTGACATAGATAACAAACCCAAGTGTGGCTTTTAAGATTCATGGCATCAGAGAAAGTGGTCTTACGAACACCCGATGATCGGTTTTCCAATCTTCCGGATTTTCCTTACCAGCCGAATTATGTTGAGGACCTTAAAGGGTATGAGAACATTCGCATTCACTATCTGGATGAAGGAAACAGGTCTTCCGATCGCGTGTTTTTGTGCCTGCATGGTCAACCGAGTTGGTCATATCTTTATCGAAAAATGATCCCCCAAATTGTTGCCAGTGGGGCGCGTGTGATCGCTCCAGATTGGATCGGGTTCGGACGTTCAGATAAACTCCGTGAAGATTCAGATTATACGTTTCACATGCATCGTAACATGATGTTGCGGCTGATCGAGAAGCTCGATTTGAAAAACATCACCCTTGTGGTTCAAGACTGGGGCGGTGTGTTGGGGCTCACCTTGCCGCATGAAATGCCTGATCGTTTCTCTCGTCTTTTGATCATGAACACTGCACTTGCCACTGGCAGATCCCCTGGTGAAGGGTTTTTGGCTTGGAAAGCCTATGCTGCAACGCAACCCGACATGAAAGTTGGTGAAGTCATTGCCCGAGGCACCCCACACATGACCGCTGAAGAAGCGGCAGCATATGACGCGCCGTTTCCTGATGTTACTTACAAAGCTGGTGTGAGACGGTTTCCAGAAATGGTGATGGTGTCTCCAGAAATGGAGGGTGTGCAGACCAGCCTTCGGGCGTCAAATTTTTGGCGTGAAGAATGGAGCGGTCAATCCTTCATGGCCGTTGGAGCGGCTGATCCCGTTTTGGGAAAAGACGTTATGCATTTAATGCAGAAATTAATTCGCAATTGTCCCGAGCCATTCGTGATCGAAAATGCAGGGCATTTTGTCCAAGAATGGGGTGAGGTCGTGATAGAAGCTGCTTTGAAAAGCTTTGGCGACGTTTAGACGCCTATCCCTCAACCTTTAGGTCGATTGCTTTAGGTCCCTTGCCTTTGCGGTCAGGTTCCACATCGAACTCAATTTTTTGCCCTTCATTCAACGTGGTCAGGCCCGATTGTTCAACAGCGGATATGTGAACGAATATGTCTGCTGCGCCGTCGTCTGGTGTGATGAAACCATAGCCCTTGGCTGCGTTGAAGAATTTTACTGTACCATTCATTTGGGATGTCCTTGTTCCCCTAGTGTCGTTTGTTCAGAGACGCAGTGTGCGACCCAAAGATTCCGACAGTGAATGGAAGTGATGCTTTTCTACTTTTTAGAACGCCGCCGGGGAGGAGGGCATCACGCATTTGACCCGCTTATAGGACGGTCAAAAGTCTCCCCAAAACGGCCCAATATCCGCACGATTGCAGACGTCAGAACGTTTCCAAACTCTGGCAGAACCCGAGAGACTTGGTTATGCGCGACGAAAGGTCGCAATTGCAAGTGATTTTTGTTCCAAACAGGTCAATTTTCGACCTTAGTTGAAGCAAAGCTGACCAAAACAATTGCACTGAACAAAATTGCACAGCCGATATAGCCCAAGAGATCGAGGCGCTCACCCAAGACAATCGCGCCGCCCAATGCTGCAAACAGTGCTTCGGATGAAAGCAGGATTGCAGCATCTGGGGCAGGGGTAAATTGCTGGCACACAGCCATCAAAGTGAAAGCAGCGGCACCGGCTATCCAAGCAGCATATAAAATTTCCGGAAGCGCCTGATACAGAGTTGCCGAAGTGACGGCAGGCTCATATTGCCAGTCGATCATCCGGGCTCCACCAAATGCGATGGTTGCAATGATGGCGCCCAGCGCGAATTGACTGACGGCAATAGTAATGGGGCGCTTTGATCGTGAAGCAACGCGCCCTACAGCAATGACATGGAGCGCTGCAAAGATTGCGCCGACAAAAACCACAATGTCTCCCCAGGTGAACCGATCAAAGCCACCGCCACCCAACAGCCAAATGCCAAAAGTAGCTGCAATTGCACAAGGCCAGATGAGAGCTGGAGGTTTCTCGGATAAGAACAGGAAAAGTATGACAGGCACCAAGACCACATAAAGCCCGGTCAACATGCCTGCATTTGTAACCGTTGTTGCAAGTAGGCCAACCTGTTGTAGCGCCATCGCAATGAAGAAAATGATGCTGACCCATGCAATTCCCCGCAGGTCTTTCTTCATTAATCCTGACCAGCCCGTGGCATGTTCAGGCGCGCGTTTTGCTTCCCAAATTGCCAGAGGTAAAATTGCTATTGCAGCCAGTGCAAATCGAAGAGCGATGAACAAAAATGGCCCGATGGATTCCATCGCAGTTTGTTGCGCAATGAAACCGCCACCCCAAAGAAGGCCTGCCAGTAAAAGGAGTAAATTTGCTGTGGTTCGTGACATTTGAAATGCAACCATTGAGGCTCAGGCGCGGTTTTAGCATTTGCAGTCATCAGGGCAAGCTTTGCAATTGAGGTTGAAGCAGCCGCAAGCAGGCAATCAATTCAGACCGCCTGCCCGGGCAATTTTAAAACCTCAAGTGTTGAATTTGGAAATGATCTATTTGAGTGAGTTCAACCCAAACAAGTTGCCTTCCGTGTCTTGGCAAAGGGTGATCCAGCCAAACTCACCGATGGAAAATTTCGGACGTATGACGATGCCACCAGCGCCTTCAATCTTGGCTTGTTCTACAGCGCAATCTTCGACAGAGAAGTAGACGATTGTACCACCCACCCCGGGTGAAGCATGTTTTGATTTTGTCAGCGCACCACCTGCACCATAGTTTCCCATGTCGGCTGGAAAACTCATCATTTGAGAGTCACCAGTGGGGTCTACGATTTCTTCTAACTTGTAACCAAACACTGTTTCATAAAATGCCACGGCACGGGCGAGATCATTTACATAGATGTCAAACCATCCAATTGGGTTCATTTTGGTCATAACCAACTCCTTTGTGTTGTTGTTCATGACGCTGTTTTAGCAAGGCACTATGGGTTGGTATTGTAGATTTCAGACATCAAACTTTTTTGCGTATTTTCCTGGTGTGTAGCCCGTGGCTTTTCGAAAGGAATGAATGAAGTGGGATTGATCCGCATATGATATGGCATCGGTTCCATTCAAAGCTTGTTGTAGACGGAGCACTTTCAAAAAGTCATGAGGGCTGAAGCCGGTGGTTTGTTTGAGCGTTCTCTGCAACTGACGGGCCGAGAGGCCTGATATGTGTGCCATATCCGCGACCGTGTGAATGTCGAAAATATGTTCGAAGATTTTGTGGGTGAGGGGATTTTCAATCACCAGTCCACGCGCGATTAGGTCCTCAACGAGTTTCGAGAGGATGGTCTGCTGCTCCGTAAATGGTTTCGAAGTGATCTTGCGATTGATGTCGAGAAGAGGAAGTTCGCCACTGTAAGGGGTATCAACCATGCCCAACACAATGTCTTCTTTGTTGCCTTGCCACACGCCTGGCAAGAAACGAATGTTTACGAAATGAAACGACGTGCCCAAATTGAGTTCTTCTGAAGACGCTTGAAGTTTTGCAATGCCAGAAACGTCTTGGTTTGTTTGGTCAAAAACGAGATAGGTGCATGCATCGGGCAAAGCGTGAAAACGATAATCTTCTGCCAAGATGCCATCGTTCTTAACTTCCAAAAATCTATGAACAATGTTGCGCAGATGGGCTGGCGGCTTGGCTTCTGAAAACAATACTGTTTGCACTGCTTTATCCACGCCGTTTCCCTTTGGGTCGTACATCGTGGTTTCTTTCTCGCCTCAGCCGCTACAAAAACGCGACCATTACAAGTTTATGGAGCTGTTACAACTTCACCATCTTCTTTCGTGAAAGACGTTCCGCTCGCCACATTGAGAAGCGCGAAAACGGTTTCAGACGGTCTGCACAAAGCAGTGCCTTTTTGCGTGACCACAATAGGACGGTTCACCAGAATCGGGTGTTCCAACATGGCTTCAAATATGGCCTCATTGCTGACTTCTGGGTCCGTAAGGCCAAGCTCTTCGGCAGGAGATTTGCTTACACGCAGAGCTGTTTTGGGTGTGAGACCCGCTGCTTCAAACAGGTCTTTGAGTTGGTTTCTCGTCCAACCAGCATCAAGATATTCAATGACCCGGGGCGTCTCACCGAAGCCGCGCATGATTTCCAAAACATTGCGGGACGTTCCGCAGCTGGGGTTGTGATAGATTGTTGCAGACATGTTCATTCATCTTCTTGGGTGTTTGATGACAATTGCCATTTGCAAAACGCTAGAGCAAGCACTGCTGCGATGGTTTGAGCTCCAATGAAAGGCAGCACATCGACTGGGCGAATGCCTGCAAATGTATCGGAAAAACTGCGTGCGATCGTGACTGCAGGATTTGCAAAAGATGTGGATGCGGTGAACCAATAAGCTGCCGTGATGTAAAGCCCAACGGCCATTGCAACAGCGCTTTCTTTGGCTTTCAAAGTGGCCAATATGGTGACAATTAAACCAAAGGTTGCGACACCTTCAGCCAACCATTGGGCGCCGCCTGATCTTGCCTTCATCGAGGTTTGAAAAAGTGTTTCACCAAACATCAGGTGCGCCAACCACACTCCCAACACACCGCCAAGAATTTGCACTAATATATATTTTGAACATTGGTATTTAGAAAGTTCGCCTTTGAGCGTGAACACCAAACTGACCGCAGGGTTGAAATGGGCGCCAGAAATGGGGCCGAGCATGGTGATCAAGACAACCAGAATTGCCCCTGTGGGAATGGTGTTGCCAAGCAAAGCAACTGCCACGTTCCCGCCCGCAAGTCGCTCAGCCATGATGCCGGAACCAACCACTGTAGCGAGTAAGAAAGCGGTACCGACGAACTCTGCCGACAATTTTTGAGGGTCTGTGTAAGTGCTCATGATTGAGTGTTAAAATTTACAACTGGAAAACACCACTGAAATTTAACGCAGTTTTATCGTGCGTCCACCTTTGGTGGGCATATAAATAGCCACGCAATCTTCGCCGCCCCCTGGAATAGGCGCTGTCACGACCCAAGGGTGAGTCATGTAGGTCTGCTGATTGTGTGTATCACCGGCAAATATGTGCTTGTAAAATTGGCGACGGCCTTGATAGTCGAGCCAATAGATTTTGAACTGGGTCTCGTCATTTTTTCCAATGGCGCGGAAAGAAATCCTGGTGCTGCGATCACCACTTTTAGAGCGCAAACGTCCTTCTTGCGAACAAGAATATTGCAGTCTGTTAGACGGAGCTGAAGCGTTTCTGCGGTTGTCGCGGTCACACACCCTGAACGTTCCTTTGATGGGAGCATCGTATCCGCACATAATGCCGCCCCATTGGAAACCGCGACGGCCATTGCCATAGCCTATTCGCCACCAAGGATATCCGTTCATCATCACGCCAGTGTTCTCTAACAATTGCACCGGATCGCCATTTCTCAAACTGCCGACTTGTCGTGATTGCATTGTGGGACCCGATCGAACTTTTCCACCCCAAGAGCCAGCGTCGAATGTCTGCGCAGGAGCAGAAACAGACAGCTGAATGCTTGCAACAGCAGCAATAGCAAAAGCGGGCAGGATCTTCATTTTCATTGGGTCAACACCGTTAAAGCATTGCAGGGGAACATTTCCCACCACTGCTGTTTGAGTAAAGCTTAAAACCAAGAGACGCGGAACCATGTTTTATGGGATTGATGGCGACCATGTGACAAAAGCTACAATGAATTTACCAAATACATTCTCGAATTCATGCCTGCTTGCGCTCAAACGTGACGTATCGTAAGTTTATGGAGCGCATGCGACGTGTATTCTGTCACATTGAAACCGTACTTGTATGTGTATCGTATGTTCAACGAACACGAAAAGAATTTCGAGGACGACTCCAAAATGAAAACCATGACCACTTACACCTTGGTGACGGCACTGACAGCTGCAATGACGCTGCCACTGGCAACGACTTCTTATGCAGCAGGTGGTGGTGGAGGGAACACCACAGTGACTTGCCGCAAAGGCAAAATCTGGGACAAGCAGAAGAAGAAATGCGTTCTGATCAAGAAAGAATCCAATTTAAGCGACGATAATCTGTACGAAGCTGCACGTGATCTCGCCTATAATCTGCGTTATGAAGAAGCGATTGAAACTTTGAAACTGGCGTCCAATCAAAATGATCCGCGCATTTTGAACTATCTGGGTTATTCCACTCGGAAATTGGGCGATGTGGAAGCAGGTTTAAAATATTACCGCACAGCCTTGAAGGCTGATCCAGACTACACGCTTGTGCGCGAGTATATGGGCGAAGCATTTTTGCAACTTGGCCAGGTCGACAAAGCTCAAGAGCAATTGGCTGAAATTAAATCCCGTTGTGGAACGCAGTGCCAAGAATATGCAATGCTGGATCAGCAGATCAACGCGTATTTTAAGCGCTGATTTTTCGTTTCTGAAGTCTCGCGGAACATGTGTGCCGCGGGACTATTTCAAAAATGGATTGTTTGCCCGCTCATTTCCGATTGAACTTGCAGGACCGTGACCGCAGAGAAATTCCACTGTGTCTGGCCATTTCATAAGTTTGTCTTTTATTGAGCTGATAAGGGTGTCGTGATTTCCGCCAGGCAGATCTGTTCTGCCGATGGAACCAGCAAACAAGACATCTCCCACATGGGCAAATCCCATCAGAGCATTGTAAAAAACCACATGGCCGGGGGCGTGGCCTGGGCAGTGAAACACTTCAAATTCATGCCCTTCGATGGACAGAATCTCTCCCTCTTCCAGCCAACGGTCAGGTGAGCAATTTTTAACTTCCCCTTCCAAACCAAACATCTGGGCCTGTTTTTCCAAACCTTCTAACAGGGGGGTGTCGTCTTTATGGGGACCGATAATCTCAACAGCCAACGCGTCTTTCAGGTCCATCGCACCAGCGGCATGGTCTATATGTCCGTGAGTAAGCCAGATGGCCTTCACGGTCATGCCAACTTGCTGAATGGCTGATTGGATTTTTTCCACCTCACCACCGGGGTCCACCACAACGCCGTTCATGGTTGCTTCGTCCCACATGAGTGCGCAGTTTTGTTGAAACGCGGTAACGGGGACGATGGCAATTTTCAGTTCAGACATGTTGGGTTCCAGCAATCAAAATTGGATAGGTTTATAAGACTGAGCTTAAGCACAAAAAAACGGGCGATCCGATGGATCACCCGTTTGGTAACACAGATTATGTGTTGGGAAAGGCTTAGCCCTTCATTTTGTTCATCACTGTGCCAACAAGGCCAGTTAGGATAGCGCCACCGGCACCACCACCAACTGCGCCACTGACAAGGCTGCCAATGTCGAGACCAGTTGCACCAGCTGCAACGTCGCCAGTTGCTGCTGCAACACCAGCACCACCAAGAGCGCCAAGAATTTGACCGCCGCCGAGGCCACCGAGAGCGCCAGCGATCATGTTGCCCATGCCGCCCATGCTTGAGCCTTTAAGGACAGACGCGATTCCGCCGCCGCCAGCTACGCCAGCAATAACTTGAACGATAATAGGTAAAAGAGATTCCATGATTACTTCCCTTCAGAAATACTAACCACCCCGCAGTGGTGGGGATGCGACAATTTGGACTTCACGGTGGTGTGAAGTCAAACCCAAAACGGGTTCATCCGCTGAAAAATTTACGTATGGTTAACTATACGAAGGTCTTAGCTGGGCGTTACAGCCTTTTCGTAGTCTTCCACCATGGCTGCACTGATCTTGCCCGGCACGAAGTTGTAACTTCCGATTTCTGAAACAGGTGTAACTTCCGCAGCAGAGCCAGTGATGAAACATTCTTCGAAATCAGCCATTTCATCTGGCATGATCGCGCGTTCGACAACTTCTAATCCGCGTTTCTTGGCCAAGCCAATTACAGTTTGGCGGGTTATTCCATCTAAGAAACAGTCGGGAGTAGGGGTGTGAATGACACCGTCTTTTGTGAAGAACACGTTGGCACCTGTGGCTTCCGCGATCTGACCACGATAGTCGAACATCAAAGCATCAGCGTAGCCCTTGGCTTCGGCTTCATGCTTGGACAATGTGCAAATCATATACAAACCAGCCGCTTTGGACTTGCATGGAATTGTAGCAGGGTCAGGTCTTTTCCACTGGGCAATGTCGAGGCGAATACCCTTCATTTTTTCAGCTGGGTCAAAATATGAAGGCCAATCCCAAACAGCGATTGCAACATTAATGCGGTTGGCCTGAGCTGAAACGCCCATCATTTCGCTGCCACGCCATGCAATTGGGCGAATATATGCATTCTGCAAGCCTTGACGTTTCAACGTTTCCTTACATGCGTTGTCGATCTCTTCTACGCTGTAGGGAATTTCAAAGCCGAGATATTCTGCGGATTTGTGCAAACGCTCGGTATGTTTCGTCAGTTCAAAAATTTCGCCGCCGTAAGCGCGCTCGCCCTCAAACACCGAGCTTGCGTAGTGCAGACCATGGGTCAACACATGGACTTGTGCATCTTCCCATTTTACGAACTCACCATTGTACCAGATATCGCCGTCGAGCTGGTCGAAAGGAACGCCTGCCATCACAAACCTCATTGTAAATTTAATCGGACGCAGCCGATCGTATCAAAAACCGAGCAAAGTATGAACCTCAACTAAAATATGTCAACCTTCCTTACGTATTTCATTGAGTTGAATGCGACAAAGTTCTATAATCGAACTTGTTGAGGGGGAGTTTCAATCAAAAATGGTCGAAAATGGCTGAGTTAATCTCGGAAATTCAAGAATTTGACGATCAGCTTGATTTCAAGTTGGTCGAACTGTTTTTCTTTGCCTATCGAGATTTCATCTCAGATGCAGACGAGTTGTTGGCCGATATGCATTTCGGTCGGGCGCACCACAGGGTATTGCACTTTGTGAACCGTCACCCTGGCATGTCAGTGGCAAAACTTTTGGAGATTTTACAGATCACCAAGCAGAGCCTTGGCCCCGTCTTGCGCCAGCTGATTGAAACGGGACACCTTGTTCAACATGAAGGCGCGCAGGACAGGCGCAAAAGACTTCTTCACCCAACCCAAAAAGGCCGCAATCTGTCGATTGAGTTGATGCACATGCAGTCACGACGCATCATGAATGCTCTTGATGGCCTAAGTGCAACCGATCGAGAAACCGTTGAAAAGTTTCTGATCGGTATGATTGAGCCTGAAGAACGTGCGTTTGTCGAAGACCTCGTAACTGCAAAATTGTAGATCACTTTTTCTCAACGTCGCAGCAAATTGGCCTGGGATTGTTGAAATTTAAGGAGACGGGTAATGTTGCAGTCACACGAATTGGGTTCAGATCAGATTGTGGACAGGATGTCGCCAGAAATTACAGATGATGCAGCGCATATTTTGGTTATTGATGACGATAGTCGCATCCGTGATCTCGTCTCGCGCTATCTCATAGATCAAGGTTTTCGAGTGTCTGTCGCTGCAGATGCCTCTGAGGCGCGTCGAAAGCTGAGTGGGCTGACGTTTGATTTGTTGATCGTTGACGTGATGATGCCTGGCGAAAACGGAACTGACTTCACGAGCAAACTGCGCCAAGAGAGCGATGTGCCAATTATCATGTTGACGGCGCTGGGGGAAACAGAGGCGCGGGTGAAAGGACTGGAATCAGGTGCCGATGATTATCTTGCCAAGCCTTTTGAACCTCGTGAACTTGTCTTGCGCATCAACAATATTTTGAAACGTCTCACCGTTGAAGAACAGCCTGTTCAGGAGCAAATTCTATTTGGGCCATACACATTTGCGATTGCTGCGCGGGAACTGAAACGCGATGGCGAAGTCGTCAAGCTCACGGATCGTGAACGTGAGATTATGGTTTTGTTTGCAACCAATCCGGGTGAAACAGTCCATCGCCTGGATCTCGTTGGTCACGACACGGGTGCCAATGAACGCACAGTTGATGTGCAAATCAACCGATTGCGTCGAAAAATTGAAACTGACCCCGCATCACCTTCTTGGCTACAAACTGTTCGCGGCATAGGGTATCGTCTTCAAACCCAGTAACTCTTTTCCGACGGGCAACAGGTGAGCGACAACAACATACTTCCCAACGCCCCAACAAGTGATGTGACGGCGAATTCCAGTCAAAGATTGGCGCCGCGCTATCGATTGTTACGGCGCACGTGGCGGCGAATGGCGCGTTATATCGCGGGTCTCATGCCATCAGGCCTGTTTGCCCGTTCTCTCATCATCATTATTGCACCCATGCTGATTTTGCAGGCAATCATTGCATTCGTTTTTATGGAGCGTCATTGGCAATCGGTGACAACACGCCTTTCAGCCTCGGTTGTTCGCGACGTTGCAGGCTTGGTGGATGTGATTGAAACCTATCCTCAAGATGCGAATTTCGAGACTGTATCGCGTATTGCTCGGGAGCGATTTGATCTTCGGGTGTCCATTTTACCAGAAGAGGAATTGCCCGCACCGAGGCCCAAACCCTTTTTCTCGATCCTCGATACGGCGTTGAGCGAACAGTTGACCAGGCGGATAGATAAACCGTTCTGGATTGATACGGTTGGAAAATCTGACCTTTTGGAAATACGCATTCGACTTGAGCGCGGCGTCTTGCGCGCGTTCGTTCCGCGAAACCAAGCATATGCCTCAAACACACATATCTTTTTGCTTTGGATGGTGGGGGCGTCGGTGGTGCTTGTTTTGATTGCAATTTTGTTTTTGCGCAATCAGATCAGGCCTATTCAAAGGCTGGCTGAAGCGGCGGAGCGCTTTGGTAAAGGACAACAAATTTCTGAGGATTTCAAACCTCGTGGTGCAACGGAAGTGCGACGTGCCACCGTGTCATTTCTAGAAATGCGCGACCGTATTGAACGCGCTTTGGAACAGCGCACGACCATGCTTGCGGGTGTCAGCCATGATTTGAGAACGGTTTTGACCCGCTTTCGATTGCAATTGGCTTTCGTTCCAAAGTCTAAAGAAGTTGAAGCGCTGTCTGGCGATATCGACGACATGCAAAGCATGTTGGAAGGTTATTTGGACTTTGCACGGGGTGAGAGTGGCGAAGAAGCTTCCGACATTAACATTCATGATGTGTTTGATCGCTTCTCCACGGAAGCAAGCACACTTGGCAAACAGTTTGAAATATCTGTCAGCGGAGAGCCGGTTGTGCATGTTCGCCAATCCGCCTTTACAAGGCTGATGTCGAACCTCATTGGCAACGGATTTCGCTATGCGCAATCGATTAAAGTGACATCGAAACACTTTGGTAAAATGCTCACGATTGATGTGGAAGATGATGGCCCTGGCGTTCCAGCCGAAAATTATGCCGATGTGTTTAAACCATTCTACAGGCTTGATAATGCCCGTAATTTGGACTCATCCGGTACTGGCTTGGGTTTGGCGATTGCCCGCGATATTGTGCACACCCATGGAGGTCATATTCAGCTAGGTGAAAGCGAAATGGGTGGTTTGAAAGTCAGTATTTCAATTCCCGCTTAGGAAATTATCTAAGCACTGTGACGCTCGAAAACCTGCAGATACTTCAACCAACGTTTCACCCGTTCCAAATTAACCCCCATATCTGAATGACCGATTTGGCTTTGGCTGTATATCGCTAGGGTGGAGCGCTCGGCATCGATTGGGATGAATTCAATTCGAACCGTATCTGGGAATTTCATCAACTTGGAGCGTTGCACGTACCGCAATTTCAATTCGTCCTGTGCATCGTCAACACGCTCGATTTGCTGTTCATTTCCCAGCGCGTTGATGAACCTCTGTTTGAGTTCTTGGGCGCTCAATGCGTATGTTGGACTTTCCAGATCAATTTTTGCCGAAACGCAGAAGCCTGTTGGACACACCAGTGCCTGATTGGGTTTGGGCGTTTTCTGCAATGTGAGGAATGTCACTGGCCCCAAATCTGAAGGGCCTGAAACGCGTTCCCAAACTTTTTCCCAACCGTAAAATGTGAGGCCAGCAAATCCAATTGCAATCATCAAAACGAGTGCAAGCACAAACATGAGAGTTGTTTTTAAAATTGATTTCATGGGAGTTTCTTGATCACACAAACAATTGTGTCAAACCCCTAAAGCGCAATATTTCAGTGTGTCGTGTTTACACACCCATTGTTGCGAGGCTTGTGACGCCAATAAGGGTTGTTGCAATCAGACATACAGACATAACCATGATCGCTTGAAACGTCGTGCGGGCACGATTTTTTGCAATCACATGGCTGGCAGCGATTTGAATATTCGTATCCTGTGTCATGATTTTAGCCCCGAAATTTTCCATGATGCCAAAAAAACAAACAAGTGTGTGTTCAGCATGGAGAAAACGTGGCTGAACGGTGATTTTTGGTTAACAAATGGTTAACAGATCATTCTGGAAGCCACTCTAAAGTTACATGCTTGGGCTGGTCAGAAACGCGTTTTAGCCAGGCTAAAATTGCTGGATGGCTTTTCAAATCGAACCCGCCTTGTTCTGCGCTGTGGGTATAAGCGTAAAGCGCGATGTCTGCTGCGCTGTAGTTTTGGCCCGCAAGAAAGGGGGTCTTTAACAATTGAGCTTCCATGACATCCAGCGCTTTGTTGCCACTTTCCAGAAGTGGGCCGAGAATCTCTGGAGTGCGAAGATGTTCTCTATCTTTGTATTTCAGGTTTGCAGCGCGGGTGGCGACTGATCCCTCATGAAAATTTTGCTCAAAAAACATCCATTGCCACATGCGTGCACGTTCTAATTTGTCGCTTGGAATGAACGGAGTCCCCTCAGCAAAATAGAGGAGGATTGCATTGGACTCAGACAAAAATTGTCCGTCTTCAAACTCCACAAGTGGCACTTTGGCGGTTGGGTTTTTGCGTTTGAACTCATCGCTTTTTGTAAATTCATTGCCCCCATCATATTCCACGCCAATATGCTTGAATGGAATTTCCAACATCGCCAAAATTAAGCGCACCTTATATGAGTTGCCGGAAGAGGGCATTGAATAGAGGGTAATCATTATTTGACGTCCTGTTTGGCTTGCGCTTTGCGAAGAGTGGGCCTAGTTTCGCGCCGCTCACGGCTGGTACAACGTCAGCCGTTCAATCGAATCTAGGAGACTGAACCCATGGCATTTCTTGCCGATATACTCTCACGCGTCAAACCTTCAGCGACTATTGCCGTCAGCCAGAAGGCAAGAGAGCTTAAATCGCAGGGTATGGATGTAATCAGCCTTGGCGCAGGTGAACCAGATTTCGACACGCCAGATAATATCAAGCAGGCTGCAAAAGACGCGATTGATCGTGGAGAAACGAAATACACTGCCGTTGCTGGCATTGTTGAATTGCGTGAAGCAATTGCCGCCAAGTTTGAACGCGAAAACGGTTTGAACTATTCGCCAGCGCAAATCATTGCGGGCACAGGTGGCAAGCAAATCCTGTTCAACGCATTCATGGCGACGTTGAACCCAGGTGACGAAGTGATCATTCCGCGCCCTTATTGGGTGAGCTATCCTGAAATGGTTGCACTGTGCGGCGGTGAGAGTGTGTTTGTTGAAACGACCACAGAAAGCGATTTCAAAGTCACACCAGAAGCCCTGGAAGCTGCAATCACACCACGCACGAAGTGGTTTATGTTCAACTCTCCATCAAACCCTTCTGGGGCAGCTTATTCACGCGCTGAACTGAAAGAGCTGACCGATGTTTTGATGAAACATCCACATGTTTGGATCTTGTCGGATGATATGTATGAGCATCTTGTCTATGGGGAGTTTGAATTTACCACTCCTGCTCAAGTGGAGCCCGGTCTGTACGACCGCACGCTGACCATGAATGGTGTTTCCAAGTCATATTCGATGACCGGATGGCGTTTGGGTTACGCTGGCGGTCCATTGGAACTGATAAAAGCGATGGATATGATTCAGGGCCAACAAACATCTGGTACAAGTTCCATCACCCAGTGGGCTGCAGTTGAAGCATTGAATGGCCCACAAGAATTTCTCAAAGAGCGCAAAGCGGCCTTTGAAGAGCGTCGCGATCTTGTGGTTTCCATGCTTAATCAGGCAACCGGTCTGCATTGCCCAAAGCCTGATGGCGCGTTTTACGTGTTCCCGTCTTGTGCTGATCTGATCGGTAAAGCTACGGAGAACGGCAAAGTTATCGAGTCGGACGAGGATTTCGTTACAGCATTGTTGGAACAGGAAGGTGTTGCCGTTGTACACGGTTCCGCTTTTGGTTTAGGCCCGAACTTCCGCATTTCTTACGCCACGTCTACAGAGGCTTTGAAAGAGAGCTGCGAGCGCATTCAACGGTTCTGTGCAAGCCTGAAATAGCTAAGCCTCACACTTATTGCCTAAGCGCTCGTTCAAATTGGACGGGCGCTTTTTTTTTGCGCGAATTTTGGGAAGTGGTGAGCGTAAGGTGGAGCCGGACCTGAGGGGGGTCCGGCTCCGGGGCGGCTGCCTGCGACAGAAGCTCACCCCATGCCAAATCGTGCACGCCCCGGCGCGATTCGGCAATTTAAATACATTCGGGTTGTGGAAACCCCGTGTCAGTCGATCAGACCTGAAACAAACTGGTCACGTTACTTTCAAATAACTTTCGCAGTGGCATATAATAAGCGAACGACGAGAGGTATTTAGCGCCAGTTTTCGGAATTTTAAAGACCCTGACCAGAAATAATTGACGTAAACGTAAATTATTTATTTCTCAATAGTCGGGATTTCCCATCAAAAAAGAAAAGCCGAACCCAGTGGGTCCGGCTTGAAGTTCAGCGATTTGGTTTGGGAGGAAAACCTGAACAATCGCTTATAGGATGGACGAGAGGTTGGGAGGAGATAACCTTTGTCGTCCGTCCCACACCATATGGGCGATGGACACTCTATCTTCAATACAGGAGATTGCATATGAGCTATGCGTATGGCGCATGGCTTGAAGTGCAACATCGTCCCACCTCAAATGTTAGAATTTCCAGTTCTTGGCTTCTTCCAGCAGAAAGTCGCGAAACGCGCCCAAGCGCGCTGAATTCCTCAACTCAGCTGAATAAGCGAAGTAGGTGTCAAAACTCGGCACGTCCACATCGGTCATAACTCTGACCAAACCAACATCATCTTCAACACAATAATCTGGCAACAGAGCTATACCTGCGCCCCTTTGAACCGCTCGCTTAATGGCAAGAATGGAACTGATTTTCATGACTGGGTTACGCGCTTTGCCCGGAGGCATGCCAGCGGTCAGCATCCAATTTACATCAGCAAGATAACCCGGAGTTTCATCGCCCCAAACAACAATGCGATGATCGTCGAGATCGTCCAGAGAGCTCGGTTTGCCAAATCGATCAATATACGATTGCGCAGCAAACACGTGGAAATGCACAGTGAACAATTTGCGCTGAATAATGTCTGGTTGTTGGGGTTGGCGAAGGCGAATGGCGCAATCTGCTTCACGCATACCCAAATCCAGTTCGGTGTTGTTCAACAACAATTCAACTTGAATTTCCGGGCACAGGTCGATGAATTTGTGCATTCGAATGGCAAGCCAGGCAGATCCTAAACCAACTGTCGTTGTGACCCTCAAGGGGCCTTGTGGCGTGCCTTTAAAATCCGTTAGCTGACTTGCAGCAAGTTCCAGAGTATCTGTGACTTCGCTGGCGGCCTTATCTAAAATCTCGCCCTGTTCAGTGAGAATGAGACCGCGCGCATGGCGATGAAACAGTGGCACCCCAACTTCAGATTCGAGAGAACTGATTTGTCTGCTGATCGCCGATTGGCTGAGGTTGAGCGTTTCTGATGCACGCGTGAAGCTGCCCGCTTTCGCAACTTTGTGAAATATGCGCAGTTTGTCCCAGTCCATGGGCATGAGGGCAGCCAATCAATTTGTGCGAATCTTGGTTCACACAATGCGATGCATTGTGGACAGGTTCAAGAAAAACTGGATGCTGTTGCGACGGCCTTATTCGGCAGCCTCTACAGCGCTTTCCATTTCAGCAATATATTTTTCGGCTTCCAGAGCTGCCATACACCCCATACCTGCTGCTGTGACAGCTTGGCGGTATATGTCATCAGTGACATCGCCTGCCGCATAGACGCCAGGGATTTCTGTGGCTGTGGAATCTGGAGCAGTCCACAGATAGCCAGAGGACTTCAATTTCATTTGGTCCTTAAACAATTCCACTGCCGGCGCGTGACCGATCGCAATGAAGATGCCGTCTACTGGCGTGTCGACGGTTTCACCCGTGTTGCGGTTCTTAATCACTGCCGATTCAGCCGATGGCATCAGGCCTTCTTTGCCTTTGATCTCGACCAACTCACTGTCCCAAAGAATTTCCACATTTGGCTTTTTGAACAAGCGTTCTTGCAAAATACGTTCCGCGCGAAATTCATCTCTGCGATGAATAACGGTGACCTTTGATGCAAGGCCCGAAAGATATAGCGCTTCTTCAACTGCCGTGTTGCCACCGCCCACAACGATGACGTGTTTATCGCGATAGAAAAACCCGTCACAAGTTGCGCAAGCAGACACACCAAAGCCCATGAATTTCTGCTCAGAGTCCAAGCCAAGCCACTTTGCCTGAGCGCCCGTGCAAATGATGACCGTGTCTGCCGTGAACGTATCGCCAGATTCTGCTTCGAAATGGAATGGACGCACATTCAAATCCGCTTTGGTGATGGAGTCGTTTATAACTGTGGTGCCAACGTTTTTGGCCTGTGCCAACATTTGCTCCATCATCCATGGGCCCTGTACTGGATCGGCATAGCCTGGATAGTTTTCCACTTCAGTGGTTATTGTAAGCTGACCGCCTTGTTGCATCCCGGCAACCAATATTGGTTCCATCATGCCGCGCGCTGCGTAAATTGCAGCCGTGTAACCCGCAGGTCCGGAGCCGATGATTAAAACTTTGGTGTGGTGATTTGCCATGGTGCAGCGTTTCCAGCTTAAGGGTGCATATTCGACCGAATGATTTCCCCAATTTAGGTTTTTGCGCCCCCAAATTTCAAGGAAGACTTTTTTTGTCCCCAACACCATGTCGTGAGGCTTTGATTCAGGCTCTGAAATTCATTCTGCGCATGATTTCTGCCGCTATTTCGGGTGTTGCGTTCAAAGCTTGTCTCTCTTGCAATTCTAGCCCCCCAAGCAAACTGCGTATTTGTCCGCTTGTTTCCAAAGCATCGAGAAAGCCAATCAGCTTTTTGTGCAGGCCCTTGGGGCGAAACACATTAACCGATGCGGTGGATGCGACGGCTTCTGACACCATATTGTGGCTGTCGCCGGTTACGATGAGGTCTTGAGCGGCCCCAAGAATCTCGCCATAGGGGTTTTCGCCTTCGCCATCCCAAAACCAACTGTCGTGATGTTCTAAAGCCAGTTTCACCGCGTTCAGCAAATTGCCGGGCGTGCGTCTTGACGCAGTCACCAAGACTTTGTGTGTGGGATCAATTTGCGCCAGTGGAGCGGCAAACGAAACGGACATCAGACCATCCCAATCCACCGTTCCTGAATTGCCGCCCAAAATGACACCCGTTACGGGTTGTCCGTTGAGGTTATGGCGCTTGATCGCAGCAGCTTTGGCAGCTTCAAGAACGTCCGTTGAATATATGTGAGGGGCAGTCAGTGTTGAAAACACATTGGCACCCGACAAACCATCATGCTCAGGTGCCCATATGAAGTCGAAAGATTTGCGGGCGTGGCGTGGATCTTTCAAAAACACTGTAAACGCCTTTTTGGCGGCATTGTCTGCAAAAGCCTTCAGATAGGGAATGGTACGCCTGCCAGATGCAATGATGATATCGGGATCACGCGCAAAGAAGTCTTGCTGGCGATCTACAGCCGACAAAGGCATATTGGGCAACGGCAATCTGGTCAGCCAGTTGGGTGTCACCACTTGTTCTTGGATGTCAGCTGGCTCGCTCAACTGCGCCGCCACACCTCGGCATTGGGCAAGATCTCCCATTTTGCCGTCGGTGAGTATCAAAGTTGTCGGCTGAGTTTTGATAGAGCGCCTCTTGAGCAATCGTGATTTAGGGACGCGGAACGTCTTCGGGTGAAGGGATTGCATAACCTTTGGCAACTGCTGGCCGCTCTGCGACAGTCAGATACCAACGTTTCACATTTGGGAAATCGTTCAAATTGATTTTGTGGTACCCAAAGCGAGCAGCCCAGGGCCAAATTGCCATATCCGCAATTGAATACTCGCCAGCGACAAAATCTTTGTCAGCCAGTTGTTTGTCTAAAACGCCGTAAAGACGCTTTGCTTCATTGTGGTAGCGCTGTTCGGCGTACTCCGACAAGCCAGGATTGTATTTTAAAAAGTGATGCGCTTGACCCAGCATGGGGCCAAATCCACCTATCTGCCAGTTCAACCATTCTATGGCTTGCCAATGGCGAGCAGGGTCTTTGGGCATGAATTTTCCGGATTTGGTGGCGAGATAATAGAGTATCGCGCCAGACTCCATCATCGACACACCTGCTTCATGATCAACAATCGCCGGAATCTTGTTGTTCGGCGAAATTTTCAAGAAAGCTTTACTGAACTGTTCGTCCTTTTGGATGTTGATGGTGTGGACTTTATAATCCAGCGACATCTCTTCAAGCGCGATGGAAACCTTGCGACCATTTGGTGTACCAAAAGTATAAAGATCGATCATCGCGCTCGCTCCGGTGTTAAACGTATTGAATTTTTAAAATCTCGTATGAGCGTGCACCACCGGGGGCAGCCACTTCAACGCTATCGCCTTCTTCCTTGCCAATGAGGGCGCGGGAAATCGGGGAAGAAATTGAAATCTTACCAGCGCTCACATCTGCTTCTTGATCGCCAACGATTTGATAGTGCTTTTCTTCGTCGGTTTCTTCATCAGCAAGCTGCACGGTTGCACCAAACTTCACGGTGTCGCCAGACATTTTTGCCACGTCGATCACTTCGGCGCGCGCGATGATGTCTTCGAGTTCCATGATACGGCCCTCGTTGTGGCTCTGCTGTTCTTTGGCAGCGTGATACTCGGCATTTTCTGAAAGGTCACCGTGTTCGCGAGCTTCAGAAATAGCCGCAACAATGCGGTGCCGATCTTCAGACTGACGGCGTTTCAATTCGATTTCCAGCGCGGCAAATCCGGGCTGAGTCATGGGAACCTTTTCCATAATGGTCCTCCTTTAATTAGCAATAGTGTTCAATTGCAGCCGAAGCCACATATGGAACAATGTTATTTTTCGGTTGGATAGACGGTGAACCGACCTTTTGCAGTTCCTGCCGAAAGTGTTGTGCAAGTATATGGGGTGGGGAATCGGAGCGTCAAGCGCCAATTAGGTTTGTAAATTTCTGCAAACTTATGTTTGAACCACAGGCAATGACGCCAATTCTTTTGTTCGTCAACTGCTCTTTCAAGGTTCCCATAACTGCCGCAGTGCTGGCAGCACAGGCAGGTTCTGCCACAAGCTTTAGGCCATGGTACAAAATACCCATCGCTTCGCGCATGCTGTCGTCTTCGATGCGTACAATCTCATCCACATAGCGTTTTGCAATTGCAAACGTGTCGGGCAGCGCCATGGGGGCACCTAGGGAATCTGCGATCGTGTTCACACCATCCAGATGCACAGGCTCGCCTTTCTCAAAGCTTTGCCACATGCTGTCTGCACCAAAAGGTTCAACACCAATGATTTTGCAATTGGGTATCGCTTGTTTGATGGCACATGCCATGCCGGAAATGAGCCCACCTCCGCCGATTGGAAGAACAGCCACTTCCAGATCAGGGTGTGCTTTTGCAAATTCTAAACCACATGTGGCGGCACCAAGTGTCATGAATGGGCTGTCAAACGGGTGCAACATGGTGCGCCCTTCCTCTTCAACCTGTCTGTTGCATTCCTCAAAAGCCGCGCCCACATCGTCCATGAGCACAACTTCAGCACCGAGTGCCTTGCATCCTTCCACTCGAATGCTGTCCGCCGTTTTCGGCATAACCACTTTTGCAGAGAGGCCTGCATTTTTGGCGCCCCATGATACGGCCAGTGCATGATTGCCCGCGCTCACTGCGGTGACCCCGGCTGCTTTTTCGTCATCGCCCATTGCATCGATGGCCAAGATGACCCCACGTGATTTGAATGATCCTGCTTGCTGGAAAAGCTCCATCTTCATACAGACGTTTGAACCATCTGGCAGGTGAGGTGCAATGCGGCTTGAATTGAGAGTGATACTGGGCGTCGAAACAATACGGCCCTTTAAAGAAGCCGCGGCAGTTTGGATTTCTGCGATTGTAGGAGAGTTGGTCAATAAGGTTCCACCAGTCAGAACTAGTTTTAAGGCAGGCGTTTTGTTCAGGCTTCAGGAACGAAGAGCATAGACAGCCCGCCGAATTCACGTGTCGAATAATTCGGCGGGTTTGGTGTTTACTTCAAAGTAATTTGTGCAAAACCTGCTGCAACGTTCAAACCGCTTGAACCAGAAACACTGACAGGTTGCAAGGCGATCGCATCTGAGGAACCGCCGACCAACACATTGGCACCCAAGCCAACCGCAACGGCTGCCGATGCACTTGCGCCTGAATATTTTCCAGCCAACTGGCCTTTGATATGCTTGTAGTTTTCAGCAGCAACCACGGTCCACAAGATGACGCTCTTGCCAGAAAAGCCAATATCCAGTCCATATTTGTCGATAGAGCCGGTATAGGTTTCTGTTGGTGAAGTGCTGTCGGCTGGCGTGAAATCACATTTCAATTTTTTGCTGGATCCAAAGACAAAGCCAACACCACCATCGACCAAGCAGGTCAATTGGCCCAGTTGAATGCCCGCTGAATGAGCTGGTGTTGCTATCGCAACCGCTGCAAAAGCTGCGGCAACTGCACATTTTCTAATTAACTGCATAGTAGATCCTCAAATGACGTAATTTCTAATCTTGTTCTTAACTTTAGTGATACACAAAAAATTTGCAATTGAGGGTGAGTCAAGTTCGATCACATTTTAAGACCAAAAAGTGTGGTCGGTTGCACAGGCTCGAATGGTCAAAGTTGAAATTCTCATTTGTGTGTCGTGTTTCTAACTTGTATCGTTTGTTCGACAGCAATACGAGCGCTTCCCATGGATGACATCAACCTTCCAATTATTTTGCTGGCAGCTCTGGTTGCCAGTGCCAGTCCTGGGCCAGCAACATTGGCCATTGCAGGCACTTCAATGGCAGCAGGTAGAAAATCTGGCCTCGCGGTTGCCGCAGGTGTTACGTCAGGTTCTTTGATGTGGTCTATTTCTGCAGCACTTGGCCTTGGTGTTTTGATGCTGGCGCATGTCTGGGTTTTTGAAATCATCCGCTATTTTGGCGCTGCCTACCTTATGTATTTGGCCTATAAATCCGCAAAATCAGCTTTGTCGTCAAAAGAGCTGGCGGCGAAAGGGATGACCGGTTCGCTTAGCAGCCTTTACACGAAAGGACTTGCTTTGCATTTGACCAACCCGAAAGCGGTTTTGTTTTTCGGATCTCTTTATGCGATTGGCATTCCGGCCACGGCAACACCAAGCGATCTGGTCACTGTGATTTTGGCGGTGGGGACGTTGAGTTTCACCGTTTTCCACGGCTATGCGTTGATTTTTTCAACACCTGTTATGACAAGACTCTATGTGCGTATGAGACGTTGGTTTGAAGCGGCTTTCGCAGTGGGATTTGGCATCGCTGGCATTAAAATTCTCACCTCGCGCCTGCAGTAGTTTAGAAACATTCGGCTGGCCTGACGAGGCCATACTCAATTCAACGGATCACGATTCCCCATGACTAAAGAGAAAATAATATCGGTTTGCGAAATAACAGGATCGGTTCTGGCCATGGTCTATGCGTTGTTGATTGCATCCAACACGGGCAACGAAATTCTTGGCTTCACACTCTTGCTTTTGTCAGCCCTCTTGTTTGCGGGATGGGGGTTCATCGACAAGCGTTGGGCCTTTTTTGCGCTGCAATTTTTCTATGCAGCGTCAGCAATAATAGGGTTGATCCGCTGGAGTTAGGTTTTTGGTCTGTTTGCCAAAAACGGAACCATAAACAACAAACAAGCTAGCAGGAACAACAAGCTGGCAATCGTGGCGGTTACGTCGCCCGCATTTATAGAGGCGATCACAAAGAAAATGGCTGATGCGATAAACAACAGCCATCCCCAAAGGTTATAGATCCAGGCTTTTCTTTCGCTCAAGCGACATCCTCAAAATAGCTTTGCAGGGGAGCCACATTGATCGTGCCATTCACCATGGCTTCAATGGCATCAGTTGCGGCGATGCTACCTGAAACAGTCGTGTAATAAGGTACTTTGTTCAAGAGAGTTGCTTCGCGTAACGACTTTGAATCTGACAGCGCTTTTGCGCCCTCCGTGGTGTTGAACACCAAATCCACCTGACGATTGCGGATTGCGTCTTCGATATGAGGGCGACCTTCCAACACTTTGTTGATGCGTGTGCACTCCACACCATTTTTTGCGAAGTGGCGTTGTGTGCCACCCGTTGCCAAAATGTTGAACCCCAATGCAGCCAGTTTTTTGGCTGCGGGCAACACGCGTGCCTTATCGTCTCCTTTAACGGAGAAGAAGACCGTGCCTTCTTTCGGCAGGTCATTGGACGCGCCAAGCTGGGCTTTGGCAAACGCAAGTGCATAGTCGCGGTCAAGCCCCATGACTTCGCCCGTAGAGCGCATTTCAGGGCCGAGCAGAGTGTCAACGCCTGGGAACCGGGCGAATGGGAACACCGCTTCTTTGACGGCGATGTGTTTGAGATCACGTGGCGAGGGTCGGTTTGGCAAAATAGTCGCCAGTTTGTCGCCTGCCATGACGCGCGCTGCGATACGCGCAATTTGGGCGCCGATTGTTTTGGCCACAAATGGCACTGTGCGCGATGCGCGAGGGTTCACTTCCAACACATATATTGTGCCATCTTTGATGGCGTATTGAACGTTCATCAGGCCAATGACGTTGAGCGCTTTGGCCATGGCGGCTGTTTGTCGTTCAAGTTCATCAAGCGTGTCGGTGTCCAAGGAATGTGTTGGCAGGGAACAAGCGGAGTCGCCGGAGTGAATGCCTGCTTCTTCGATGTGTTCCATGATGCCGCATACGAAGACTTCATCACCATCGCACAGGCAATCCACATCCACTTCGATTGCGTTGGTGAGATAGCTGTCAATCAACACAGGTGTGTCGCCAGAGACCACAACCGCTTCATTGATATAGCGTTCGAACTGGGCATCATCGCGAACGATTTCCATTGCCCGACCACCCAGAACATATGACGGGCGGATCACCACTGGATATCCAACTTCTTTAACGATCTCACGGGCATGATCGACAGAACGGGCGATGCCGTTCACAGGTTGCTTCAAGTCAAGATCGTGAAGCAGTTGCTGGAAGCGGTCGCGGTCTTCGGCCAGATCAATTGCATCTGGTGATGTGCCAAGAATAGGAACGCCAGCAGCTTCAAGATCGTTTGCCAGTTTCAACGGAGTTTGACCACCGAACTGTACGATCACGCCCAAGAACTCACCGTCTTCTTGCTCGGTACGAATGATCTCGAGCACGTCTTCAGCCGTGAGTGGTTCGAAGTAGAGACGATCTGATGTGTCATAATCGGTGGACACAGTTTCAGGATTGCAATTGACCATAATGGATTCAATGCCCGCATCTTCCAGCGCGAAAGCGGCATGGCAGCAGCAATAGTCAAATTCAATGCCTTGCCCGATGCGGTTTGGCCCGCCGCCCAAAATCATGGCTTTCTTGCGGCCTGAAATTCCCGCTTCCGATTGCAAGTTTCCAACAAACGGCTTTTCGTATGTGGAGTACATATATGCTGTTGGCGAGGCGAATTCAGCGGCGCAGGTGTCGATGCGTTTGAAGACGGGACGCACGTTCAACGCGTGGCGCGCTTTGGTCACATCCGCTTCCGTGTTGTCACACAATGTTGCCAACCGAGCATCAGAAAAACCCATGGCTTTCAAGGCGCGCATATTTTGTGCATCACTTGGCAGGCCGTGTGCTTTTACGCGCGCTTCCATGTCAATAATGTCTTGCATCTGTTCCAGGAACCAAGGGTCGATGCGACAGAAGCGATGAATTTCTTCTAGCGATGTTCCAACGCGCATGGCTTGCGCTACTTTGAGCAGACGGTCCGGCTTGGGTGTGCCGAGAGCCGCGCGAATTGAGTTGCGGTTTTCCTTGGCGTCGCCGTCTTTGTCGAAACCTTCGATCCATACATCGTCGAGACCGGTTAGACCCGTTTCCAAACCGCGCAAGGCTTTTTGCAAACTCTCCGCGAATGTGCGGCCAATGGCCATAACTTCGCCAACAGATTTCATGGATGTGGTGAGCGTATCTGATGCAAGCCCGAATTTTTCAAACGCAAAGCGTGGGATTTTGGTCACCACATAGTCGATGCTTGGCTCAAACGATGCGGGCGTTGCACCACCTGTGATATCGTTTTCCAATTCATCAAGCGTGTAACCCACGGCCAGACGCGCAGCGACTTTCGCAATCGGAAAACCCGTTGCTTTAGAAGCCAATGCGGACGACCGCGACACACGCGGGTTCATTTCAATCACAACCAAGCGGCCATCAGCAGGATTGACTGCAAACTGAACATTGGAGCCACCGGTTTCCACGCCGATTTCACGCAAGACCGCAATCGATGCATTGCGCATCATTTGATATTCTTTGTCGGTCAATGTGAGGGCGGGGGCCACAGTGATGGAATCGCCCGTGTGCACACCCATTGGGTCAACATTTTCAATGGAGCAGACGATGATGCAGTTGTCGGCGCGGTCGCGCACAACTTCCATCTCGAATTCTTTCCAACCAAGAACACTTTCTTCCACCAAAACTTCATTGGTGGGAGAGGCTTCGACACCGGACAACACGATTTCGTATAGCTCGTCTAAAGTGTAGGCAATGCCGCCACCCAAGCCACCCATGGTGAATGATGGACGGATGATGGCGGGCAACCCAGTTGTCTCAAATGCTTCCAAAGCTTGCATCTGTGCCGTGAGGCGGTGTTTCTCGCGGCGGAACTGCTCGCTGGCATCCCATTCCTTTTGCAACTGTGCTGCATCGCCTTTTTGCGCGAAGAATTGCTTTTCTTCTTCTTTGAACGCCTTTTTCAATTCGCTCGTGTTTACAAATGCAGAGCGGGGCGTTGCCAGCCCAATATTGTCCATTGCAGTGCGAAACAGATCGCGGTCTTCAGCCTTATCGATTGCCTTTGCGTCAGCACCGATCATTTCAACGCCGTGCTCTTCCAACACGCCCATTTTTTCAAGGGACAGCGCGGTGTTCAGAGCCGTTTGACCGCCCATTGTTGGCAGTAATACAAGTTTTTCATCAGGAAATGCCGCGCGTTCTTTAGCAATGATCTTGGCAACGATTTCAGGTGTGATGGGTTCGATATATGTGGCATCGGCCAATTCAGGATCGGTCATAATCGTGGCCGGGTTGGAATTCACCAAAACAATTCGATACCCTTCTTCGCGTAAGGCTTTGCAAGCCTGAGTTCCGGAATAGTCAAACTCGCAAGCCTGTCCGATAACGATGGGGCCAGCCCCAATAATCAGGATGGCGTCTATGTCTTGGCGTTTGGGCATTAGGCTCGACCTTAGCGTTATGTCTTCGCACAAAACCCGGCACGCTTGAGCGGACCGGGCGCGGCTGCAAAATGTATTGGCTAAGGCGTTTCTATAGGGGAAGGGGTCGTTGGTTTGAACCCCCGAATGGCCAGATTGTTGCTAAATCTGTGGGTGGATTGAAATTACTTCACTGATCGTTTGATTGCGGACTGTCTAAACCAGTTTCTTCGCAATTGTATTAGGCGGGCCGCGCATAAGTTATGTTGTTTTGTCAGCACCAGCCAACTCAAGCGTATGTGTTGCCCCAGTTGCTAACTCTTCAAGAGAGCTGACAACGCGCCATCAATGATGGATTCATTTGTTGGGCCTCTGACGATCTGTATCAGCTTTCCGCGTTTGTCGAACAGCAACAATGTCACGTGCGGCACACCGTATTTTCCGGCAAACATCGCCCCTTTATGAGTCTTTATATTTGCAACCAGATATTCGTATTTGCTGTCGTCAAATCGAGACAACACGTTTTTGGTTTGATCTTGAAGGGTTGCACACAGGGCACATTGAGGGTCGTGGATTTGAACAATGGAGGGTTTGCCATTGCCAACCTTGCTGAGGTCGGCTTCGGCAACCGCAGATTGCAAATAGGCAAATGTGAAATATCCGCCCAACGCCACGACAGGCAGACCAACTACCGCTGTCCGTAAAAAACCGCGCTTGCTCTTATCAACTCGGGCTGCGTTTGATTTTGACGGTGCTTTTTTGCTTGGTTTGCGCCGTTTTGGTGCAGAGCTGCCTTTACGTTTCATGAGGTTGCCCTATCTGTGATTGCGGATTCGCAGCGATTCTAACAAGTGGTGCTTGCAGTCAACCAATCACATTCGATTGAATGAATCCAGCAACGACCCAAGGTTTAAATGAGATCGGCAGAGCGAGCGAGTTTTGTGTATGATCGGCTGACAGGAATTTCTGATCCATCGTCCATGACAATGTAAGGTTGTCCATTCTGACGATTGTGCGACACAGCAAAATCTTTGTTGACCCAATGCGAGCGATGGACGCGCACGCCTTTTAGGTGAGGCACTGCATTTGCTGCATCAGCCATACGCATGAGAACCATTTCCATTCCGCGCGTAGTAACGACTTTCACGTAGTGATCTTCTGCCGACATGTATTTTACAGGGCCGCGCTTTTCCGTGGGGATGCGGCTCATCAGTGCGTTCTCGTCATCATCGGGAATATCGATTTGGCTGGCAATATTGCTCAACTCGGCATTCACGAGAATGTTCGTAATGAGCGAAAATGTTAGTGTGATAGGCAAAGCATACAGATATTGAACCCAAAAGCTGTTTGGATTTCCATCTGCAAAGAACAGTGGAATTGCGAATCTCAAAAACAGAGCAATGGGGGCTGCTGAAACAATTGCACCAATGATCATGGTGGCATTGAGAGACAGGTCAAACCTTCTCAAAACACCAACCATGATGCCCAAAGACACTATGGCAATTGCCCATGAACCGATCATTGTGAAGGTCCAGTAAAGAAACCGGAGTCCTAAGGACATTCTCTCGAACGTTCCAAAGGGGCCTATGATTGAAAATAAAACGATCATAGCGGCCAGCACCGCCCAGAAACGGGGATGGCACAGACTTTGGCCTAAGAACTTTTGAAATTCACGTATCGCAGATGACATTGTTGTTGTTTCGCGCAGAATTTGCGTGCGTTCACGCAGTTGCGCTTTTCGTTTCCCTACTCAGCTTTAGTTTCTGAAACAGCACTATCAGATGAGGTGAAGTCAAGCACCTTTTCTAGGTGAGAACTGAAGTCGTTTATATTTGCTAGGAGAAACTATGTCTTTCGATCTTCAACCATTTTGGGAAGCCTCCCTTGCCGTTCAAATACATGTGGTCACGGCTCTTATTGCGCTGTTCATTGGCATCTATGTTTTTTCTAAGCGCAAGGGCACTACACTTCATCGCAACATGGGGAAGGTTTGGGTTGTGATGATGGCGCTTGTTGCTGTGAGTTCTATGTTTATCCACCAGCTCAAGGTGTGGGGGTCATTTAGCCCGATACACCTTTTGTCGATTTTTGTTTTGGGGTCGTTGGTACAAGCGATTTGGATGGCCCGGAAAGGCGATATCGTCGCACATAAGCGCATCATGGCAGGCTTGTTTTCTGGTGGATTGATTTTGGCGGGACTGCTGACTTTCGGGCGTGATCTATTAATGCACCGCATTTTCTTTGCAAACGGTGCTGGTGGTTTTATTCCATCTCCGCATGAACTCCCCGGTGGTGCGGTGACGTTTGCCTTGGTTGGTGCGGCCGTAATTTATGTCATCACATTCTTTTGGGGTGGGGATACAAAGTCTCGAAAGGCAGACTGAGCCGGGGGTGCTCCATTCAGTGTGCGTCTTGGCTTTACAGATCCAAAGCTGTCTGCGTTGCTTTGCGATACGAACGGCTGACGGGAACGCTGTCACCAGTGATGAGGCGTAGCTGCATTGATTGCCCGTTTTGCTCCACATCTTCAATCGCGCTCATGGCCACCCAATGGGATCTATGAACCTGCAATCCTTTCTTTTCGGTCAGGTCGTTTATGACATCTGAAAAGCGATTGAGCACCATGCGTTTTTCCTTTGATGTGGTCACACGCACGTAGTGTTCTTGGGCTTCCACCCAATAGATTTCACCTTCTAAAGGAGGGGTGAGGGCTGACAAAAGTGAAACATGAGAAGAAGATGTTTCCATATCCTCTGAAAAGAAGTGTCGCATCAGCCTTGGCCCGCAAAGCAGTAAGCAAAGCGCCACATGATTGTCTGCCAAGTACAAGAGTTCCCATACAAAAGCCCCAAAGCGAGACCCAGAACTGCCGCTTTGAGATCCAATGCCGAGTTCGGGCAGACCCAGCACAATATCCATTGCAGTCACGGCTAAGACGAATGGAATGTGGGTTGCCACAATGGCAATTGCAATTTTTTGCGGCAGGCTGAGTTTCTTTGTAAGACTGCGATCCAAAAATTCTAATGCCAAAACAAACATGGCGCCTTCAATACCTATGCGCACCAGCCAATAGATATAATTGACCACAATTGACCATTGGCCGAAATTCTCTGGAGTGGATGCAGCAATCAAAACTGCGGCGGCTATTCCAGTGAAGACAACGGCAATATGGTTGTTTGCGGATGCATTTGATTTCATTTCTTAAGTGTCATTCATGCTTCTTGAGTGATCGCTTATGCGCAGTATATTGAATTTGTTATATTATTTAATTGGGCACACTATATCAGTCGGCTCACCAGTGGCAAAGGCGAAAGCATCATGGTGCGGCTATTTGAGGGCGACTTGCGATGATGTAGGTTGCGTTTTTGAAATCGATGCCCCCAAATTAGGATGCTTTTACATGAATATTCACAGTGGTCTTTGGTCGTTTGCTGCAGCAATGACTTTGTGGTCTTCCGCCGCCTTCGCGGATTTGAAAACCAGCTTTAGTGAAGGGGCGCCAAAAGATCGGTTTACGTTTAGCAACACCAGCAATTGCAATCTCGAGAATGCCAAAATGACCTTAGATTTATCTGGTTCGGCATCGGGATTGATTTTTGATGTGACCGACAAAGGCGCTGGTGTTGAAGTGTTTCAACCGTTGCAGATTGTTTCGGGTGCATCTGCTTTGGCTTCTGTTCCTAAAGTGAAAGATGGTGACAATCGCATTGTCTTTAACATGAAGCGTTTGAATGCAGGCGAAGAATTCGCCTTCACCATCGATGTGGACGATACCACGGGCGGCCGCGAAATCACCGTCAACGGCTCAGAAATTTCAGGCGCGAGTGTCAAACTTTCGAGTGCCAAACACACGGGCACTGGTCGTTTCGCAAGCAACGCGAATTCAACTGTTAAAATGGATGGTTGCTAAAAGTTCGCAATCGTCTTGAAGGGCATTGGCTCCTGGACGGCATCTCTTGCCTGTTGGACATCGTTTTAGTGCGCTGAAGGTGTTCCCAGACATTCATCGCGTGTTGCGCGGCGGTCGGTTTTATCCGTCGCGCCGCGTGGCAAGAGGTCGTGGCGGAACCAGTAGTGTTCGGGAATTTTGAATTTGGCGATGTGTTCGCTCAAAAACTCTGAAAGTTCCTTGGCGGTGATCGTCGTTTCAGATTTGAGTTGAACGCCGACGCCCACCACTTCTCCCAATCGTTCATGGGGCACAGAAAAAGCAGCCGCTTCCAAAACAGCTGGATGACGTTGCAACGCGCCTTCAACATCCAAACACGCAATGTTTTCGCCGCCGCGAATTATGATGTTCTTTTTTCGATCCACAATCGTCACATAGCCCTCATCATCGACACTGGCCAAGTCGCCAGTGCGCAACCAGCCGTCTTGAAAGACCTCTGCAGTTGCTTCCGGCTTGTTTAAATAGCACCGCATATTGGCTGCGCTTTTGACGGTGAGTTCTCCCACTTCACCGTTGGGCAATTGCGCGCCGTCGTCGTCCAAAATACGCAACTGCTGTAGTGGGGGATACAAACGTCCAGCTGCTCCGGGCTTGGCCACATAATCTGGCCCCCAAATGCCCAGACCAATGGCGTTGGTTTCTGTCATACCCCAACCAGAGGCGACTGCAGCATGGGGAAATGTTTCTTGTAACTCAGCGACCTGTGACGCGGGTCGCTTGGCACCGCCTGAACTTAGATTTTCCAAACTCTCTAAAGTGGCACCCAAGCGTCGAGCGGCTTCCATAAGATCGGCCGATTGGGTGGGCACACCCAGAAAACGCGTAACCTGTTCTTCATCGATCAACCGCACGGCCTCTTCGGCATCCCATTTGTACATCAGCACCACTTTGGCGCCGTAGGGTATGGACAGCAGAAACATCGGATGGGTGGCAGTTACGTGGAACAGCGGGGTGACGATCAAAACGCAAGGTTGGCGGACAGTTTTTGCTTCCAGCACTTCTGGTTCAACCATATGCGGGCCCAACAGCAAGGTCATCCACCAGCTGTAAACAGCTGAAACCGCACCACGGTGGGTTTGAACGACGCCTTTGGGGTGTCCTGTCGTGCCAGATGAATACATAATCGCAAAATCATCATCGGTTTGCATTGGTGTGTTGAGCCAATCGGTTTTTGTCATGGCGTCGCGCAAATCCGAATAGTTTTCGCCAGATGCGGTTTCAGCATCGCGCACAGCGATCAATCGTAAATCCTTGTTCTCGACTAGGCTTTCCAGTCGATCAAACCGAGCTTTGTCAGCAAACACGAGCTTGGCGCCACTGTCTTCCAAGGCATAGTCCAACTCATCGGTGGTCCACCAACCGTTTAGAAAAACGACCACGCCACCAACCGCGGGAATGGCCATCATTAAAAACAAGATTTCTGGAAAGTTGCGCATGGCAACGCCAACGCGATCGCCTTTTTTGATTTTCAAACTATCGCGCAGCACATGCGCCATGCGATTGGTTTCGGCGCAAAACGCGTCGAATGACCATCGCTCATCGTTGTAAACCAAATAGTCGTCTGCGCCGTCTCCATGGACTTCTCGTGCATTGCGCAACATATCTGTGAGGGTTGTGGGGGCGTGTTTGAAGCAGGTGTAGTCCACGCCTTGAACCCGACACGTGTCCAATTCAAACCTTGGATCAGTGGAAGTTAGATGAGCAGACGCCTCACTTAGAGTCATGACAGTCATTGAAAAAAACCTCCCTGATATTTGAGCCTAACAACGGATTGGGTCTCAATCTACGGGAAACGTCGTTTTTGACTGACAGGTTGTTGAAAATTGCTTCATAGTGGGAGCAGATATAATTTTCTGGAGCAGCCCTATGATGATTGAAATTCCTGAAACCATGGATCGAGTTGTGTTGGCTGCCCGTCCTCAAGGATCGCCAAAACCTTCGAACTTTCGTTTTGAAACTGTGCCGATGCCCGTTCCAGGTGAAGGAGAGTTTCTGGCGCGCACCATTTGGCTGTCGTTAGATCCTTACATGCGTGGTCGTATGGATGAGAGCAAATCGTATGCTGCAGCAGTGGAGATTGGCGCTCCTATGGAAGGGGGCTGCGTTGGGCAGGTGATTGCGTCAAACAATTCAAAGTTCCAAGTCGGGGATTTTGTGGAAGATCGTTTCGGCTGGCAAAGCCATGCCGTGAGTTCGGGCCAAGGCACGCGAAAGCTCGATCCAACCGCCGCGCCACTTTCAACTGCAGTGGGTGTTCTGGGGATGCCGGGCATCACGGCTTATGTGGGTCTCAATACCCATGGGCGACCAAAAGCTGGTGAAACACTGGTGGTTGGTGCAGCGACAGGTGCCGTGGGTTCGCTGGTAGGGCAACTGGCGAAAGCACAAGGTTTGCGTGTTGTTGGTGTTGCAGGTGGGGCCGACAAATGCGCCTATGCCGTGGAAGAACTGGGCTTTGACGTTTGCCTTGACCATCGAGCAGCCAGCGATGTGAAAGACCTGCGCCAGCAATTGGCGCAAGCGTGTCCAGATGGCGTTGATATCTATTTTGAAAATGTGGCGGGCAAAACCCTGGAGGCGGTGTTTCCGTTGATTAATGTCCATGGTCGTATTCCTGTGTGCGGAATGATCGCTTGGTACAATGCAGGGGCATTGGGTGCGGGTGCAGGCGACGGGCCAAACATAATGCCAAAATTCTGGCGCACTATTTTGGTCAATCGACTGTCTGTTACGGGGTTCATCATTACCGATCACTATGACCAGTTTCCCAAATTTGTAAGCGAGGTCGGTGGGCTTATTCGCGATGGCAAAATCACCTACAAGGAATCGATTTCTGAAGGTTTGGCCTCTGCTCCAGATGCTTTCATGAAACTGCTGGAAGGTGGGAATTTTGGCAAACAGTTGGTGGCCGTTTCACCCGACCCCACCCGCTGAAAACTGCGCAATGAGTCAACACCCAGCGCCGCGCTATTTTGATCGTTTAACCCCGCCTCATGTCACGACCTTGGTTTTGATTGCAGGTACGGGGGCGATTCCAATGAACATATTTCTGGCGTCTCTGCCAGAAATGGCAAAATACTACGACCAACCCTATTCAATCATGCAGTTCACGCTGACCGGTTATTTGGCGCTCACCGGTTTGTTGCAGCTGTTTATAGGCCCGATTTCCGACCGTGTTGGCCGTCGACCCGTCATGTTGGTGACATTGGTGCTGTTCATTCTGGTTTCACTGGGCGCTGCACTTTCGACGAGCTTTGAAGTCTTTATGATTTTTCGTTGCCTGCAGGCTGTCATTGTATCCGGTTTTGTAATTTCGCGTGCGGCTGTTCGAGACGTGGTCGCCCGTGAAAAGGCCGCAAGCATGCTCGGTTATGTGGCCATGGGAATGGCGCTAGCGCCTATGATGGCGCCGCCATTGGGCGGGTTTTTGGCAGATGCCTTTGGATGGCAGAGCAATTTTTACGCATTGGCCATTATTGCTCTCTTCACATTGTGCGTGGTGTTTTTCGATCAGGGGGAGACCAATCTCACGAAGTCAGAGAGTTTCACTGAGCAGTTCAAGTCCTATCCGAATTTGGTGAAATCGCGCAGGTTTTGGGGCTATGCACTGACAACGGCATTCGCTGTGGGCACTTTTTTCGCTTATTTGGGTGGTGCGCCCTATGTGGGCGCGACCTATTATGATCTTTCAGCTTCGCAAGTAGGGCTTTATCTGGCGATTACCCCTATGGGGTACATGCTCGGAAGTGGCATTTCAGGGCGCTTTTCCACCCGGATTGGCCTTTATAAAATGATGCTCATCGGTGCAAACCTGACACTTTTCATTATGTCTTTGACCTTGGTGACTGCCTGGATGGGTGTTGAGCACCCGTTGGGGTTTTTCATATTCACTTTTGCGATTGGCCTTGGGAACGGGTTCGTATTGCCTGCTGCCAATGCAGGCATGCTGGATGTGAAGCCTGAATTGGCAGGTTCTGCCGCTGGTTTGGGTGGTTCATTAATGACGTTTGGCGGCGCGGCTTTGTCAGCTTTGTCGGGTTTCTTGCTGACCGAAACATCTGGCGCATATCCGCTTATCTATTGCATTTTGGGGTCATCATTGCTGTGTCTACTTGCGGCTTTGTACACGATTGGTGTTGAAAAAAAGGTGCGGGCGCAGACGTAAGTCATTTTCGTACTCATTGGTACGGTTGATATACAAAGAAAAACCGCCAACCCTTGAAAGAGAGGCGGTTTTTCTGTCTTCAAACTGGATTTTAAGAGGCTATGGGCGCCAATAAGTGAAATGATCATGCACCGCTTCGTTGTCGTAGAAACCGCGCATGTCGATCAGGGGCGCTTTTTTGGGCACCAATGACGAAATAGTTTTCAGGTCCAGCTGTTCACGGAACACCGCATGGCCCAAAGTGACAATGATTGCGTGATATGCACCGCCGTCAAATGGATCGTCGATAATTGTTGTGCCGCGTCCGCCTTCTGAATGCTCATCTTCGGCAATTGGATCGAAGTTAAAGACTTCAGCGCCTTGAGCCCACAAATAGTCCATCATTTTGAATGTTTTGGAATTGCGGGTGTCTGGGCAGTCTTCCTTGAAAGACCGTCCAAGAACAAGAACGCGCTTGCCTTTCAGGCTTTCACCATTGGTTTCAAACAACTCTTCAAGTTTTTCGGCCAAGAAAAAGGGAGTTTGTTCGTTCACACTGCGGCCAGCGGCCACAAGTTCCATGGGCAAACCGTGACGACGACCAGCATCGACCAGATAGTAGGGATCAACCGCGATGCAATGGCCGCCAACCATGCCGGGGCGATAATGATGGAAGTTCCATTTTGAACTGGCGGCTGCAATCACATCTGATGCGCGAATGCCCATTTTGTCATATAGCGCCATGAGCTCGTTCATCAGTGCAATGTTCACATCACGCTGGGTGTTTTCCAGAATTTTGGCAGCTTCAGCAACTTTGATATTGGCAGCGGGAAACAAACCGGCTTTCACCACACGTGCGTAGAGCTTTTCCAAGAAAGAAGTGACCACAGGAGAAGAACCAGCCACAATTTTCTTGATGTCAGCCAATTTGCGGGTCGGATCTGCCGGATTGATACGCTCTGGCGAATATCCGAGATAAAAATCAATGCCTTCTTTCATGCCGGAAGCTTCTTCCAAAATTGGAAGGCATTTGTCTTCAGTTGTGCCTGGATCAACAGTCGATTCAAAAATCACGACGGCGCCGCGCTTCATATTGGCACCAATAGAGCGTGATGCAGAAAGAAGGGGGCTGTAATCTGGACGATTGCGCGTGTTCACCGGAGTTGGAACACAAACTAAAATTGCATCGGCTTGCGCCATTGCAGAAGCATCTGCCGTAAACTCAGCGTCGGCGCAGGCCAAATCAGCGGAGGTGACTTCGCCTGTGCGATCTTCGTTATTTTTCAATTCTTCGATCTTCGCTTCATCGATATCAATGCCGATGGATCGGCTTGCTTCTGAAAAACCGCAGATTAAAGGCAGGCCCACATATCCCAGACCAACAACTGCAACGCGGCACGTTGCTGGGTCGGGCAGAGCAACAGGTTCATCTACGACCAGCTTTACCGGTGATACGATGCTTGGTTGTTTTTCGACTTGGATCGCCTCTGCATTCATTGCAGTGCTGTCTTTGGAGAAGATCATTTAGGCCCCTGAATACCTTCCATATTTACGGCCTTGTATTCGCACAGCATGCCTTCACGAATTGTAACTGAAATGGGGAAAATAACCCCATGGTTAATGAAGTGAAAACGGGCGTGTGATGATTAATAGATTGGAAACCATGAATTTAGAAACATGCTAAAATATCAATTAAATCAAGGATTAAATCCCCAAAAGCTTTGTCGCGTTAATACTCGGGTCAGCCTTGTATAATCTATTGACCGGTG
Organism: uncultured Rhizobiaceae group bacterium; assembly: GCA_937958815.1. Taxonomy (GTDB): domain Bacteria; phylum Pseudomonadota; class Alphaproteobacteria; order Rhizobiales; family Rhizobiaceae; genus Pseudahrensia. The sequence goes on from CALGMR010000013.1 coordinate 83,896, forward strand.
AGTGGGGCGCTTAATCAAAGGTGCCTCCAATGTGATTTTATGCGGGTCTTCCCGTCGGGGTATCAATGTTGGCAATAACAACAGTTGAATGGCTATTTGGGGTGCTCGTTCTGATCGTGTTTACGAACAGATACGTGTACGGCTCACTATTGCGTATCGCTGATCGCCGCACTGAAATTGACTATAATAAAGACCCGGAAGAATGGCCGAGCGTCGCCATTGTTGTTCCTGTATTTTGCGAAGGCGAGAGTGTCCTGCAAACTGCGGCTTCATTTGCCGCTCTGGATTATCCGCGTGATAAACTTCAAATCGTCTTCATTGATGACGTTTCCACTGACGATACATACGAGCACCTCCAAGAAGCATGTCGTCGCTATCCTTGGATGAAGCTTATTCAGAACCCGCACAATATGGGCAAGCGTCTGGGCATCAAGAATGCTGTTTTGGATCTCGACAGCGATTTGATCATGTCGGTAGACAGCGATGTAATCGTGGACAGCAACGTTGTTCGCGAGTTGACCCGTCATATGTATGCAACCGGTGCTGATGCTGTCGGTGGGTGTGTTTTTGTATCCAATGCCAGCGAAACCTGGCTCACGCGCATGCAGGCAGTTAAATATTGGATTGGCTATCAGTTTCTCAAAAATGTAGAGAATGCTTACAGCCATGTGATGTGCTTGTCGGGCTGTCTCACACTTTACAAAAAAGAAGCCATGCTTGCCGTCGATAAAGACGTGGAAAGCCGCACTTTTTTGGGTGATGAAGTGAAATACGGCGAAGACCGTTTTCTGACACGTAAAATCATCGAGCGCGGTTACAAGACCCGTCTTTGTTTTACAGCGCGTTGCTTCACAAAAGCGCCAACGCATATGGGTGCGTATTTGAACCAACAATTGCGCTGGCGTCGATCCAATATGATCGATTTGATCACCGCTATGCCGCATTTAGCGAAGTTCAATATTTTCGTCCTTATCCATTACATTTCAATGGGTACATTGTTGTTCTTCTATCCGATCTTCTTGTTGGTCAAATGCATGGAAATGCAATTTGTGATGCCAATGATTTGGCATGCACTTTTGGTGACGATTTTTGCTGTTTGCTATGAGTGGAGCAAGAAATCACTTCCGGAATTTGCGCAGACATCTGGTCTCTGGTTCATCGCTATGGCTGCTGTTTTCCCAGTGGTCTATCTGACAATGACTCCGTTAGGCCTGTTCACTCTGGGCACAACATCTTGGGAAACCCGAGGTGGTGCAAAATCTGACAATGCCGCCATTTCAGGTTCGCAAGAAATCGACTTGAGTGCATTGAGCACCTCTGCACAGGGGGCTGCCACGTGAACGCTTCAGAATTGAGAGCGATTATCGAAAATCGCAAGTCGCAGAACCCTGCCCATGTCTTGTTTGTTGGCAAGTCGCTGGCAGGGACAAAAGCTATATTCAAACGCAAGGATGAGATCGTCCATTGCGAGCATTCTTATACTGTTCGTGAAGCCGCAGAATTGATAGATCAACAGGCTGGTTCCAAGCCGTTCGATTGCGTCATGATCGATATGCGCAATGACCACAGTGATGATAATCCGCTGAATGTTGTTACCATTGCTGAAATGCGGGCGACCGATTGCTTGACCATTTTGTCGTCGCCAGACGATGCTGAAATGTTCAGCGATATGGTTGGTGTTCACAAAGTTTTGGTGGCGCCAGTTGATCCAAAGCAGATCATCTTGACCATTATGAATTCTACCACTGAGCCAGAACAGCAGGTTGCTGATGGACCTCAGTCAGCGCCACTTGCTGTGCCGACGGCGGTGGATACGGTTGTTGAACCTGACGCGAAAGCAACAGTTTCTGAAGAGCCTGCTGTTGAACACGCGGTTGATCCAGTTGTTGAAGCTGACGCTGAAAAGTCTGCTGTCACAAAAGGGTTTGAAACAACTCTTTCCAAAGTTCAAAACGTGGATCAAGGGATCTGGCAGCGTTTCGTGCCTCTTGCGAATTTTCTGTACAAAAAGCTCGCAATCGTCGTTTTGACAGCGTTGTTCCTAACGTTCCTTGCATACGGCGCGATGATCGTTTTCTTCATGTCATCGTCCAGTTGGTCTTTGCCATTTGAATTATCTCGTGGTCATGCGCTTGTGGAAAAAATGGACCGAGATTTGTCGTCTTTACGTCTGCGCCGCAATCAAATTCAACAGGATTTGAACGTTGCCAATGTTGAGTTGAACAAAGCCCAGCGCGATCAACGTGATGGTGAATTGCAGCTCAAATTGACTTCGCGCACGGTTGAAGAAGAACTGATCCAACAGAAAACGGCAAAGCTTGAAATAGAGATCCATATTGGCCGCTTGAAGCAGGTTATCCGTGACTTCAATGCGTTGAACGGGAAGGGCGGTTTCGCCAAAAACCTCAACAGTGCCTATTCTAAACGCTTGATCACGCGCAAGTCTTTGAACAGCGGAACGCTTGCTGTTTTGGAAACTTTGCACCGTGTTGCAACGGTTCAAAACGAAATTTCGGTGAAGCAGTTGGAACTTCAAAAGGTAGACCGCCGCGTGGAATTCCTGCGCACATTGCTGGAAGAAATCAAACAGCCGGAAATTCGTGTGGTGACTTCCGCTGGTTCTGATCTTGCGCATTTGGCACGCGAAGTCATTGACGCGAAAAACCAAATTGCCTTGTCAAATCAAGCAGCTTTGGCCGCTCAAAAACGTGTCACACGTTTGGAAAGTTCATTGGGTGTCATTGTTGCCAATGTTGAATCGTTGGAAGGTACACCACTGGCGCGCGCAATTGAAAAGCCTGTAATGGTGTTGTTCCGTCCGTACTCCAACACTGACAACGTCAAAACCGGTGAGCCACTTTATGGTTGTGGGTTGTCGTTCTTCTTCTGCTCGAAAGTCGGTGAAGTTGGCCCTGAAGTGGATGGCGAAACCTCCACGGTACATCCATTGTTTGGCAAACCGATGCGCGGAACGTTTGTTGAAGCAACATTCTTCGACCCCAAATCAGTTACAAAGGAAATCGTCCATGCCGGCGGCAAACCCCTCCTTTTCTAGTTTCGCGTATTGGAACAGCCGCAAGGTTGCTGGCATTGCTCTTGGTTTGGGGGCGATGGTGTTGGCCGGTTGCAATGGTTCAAAAACCAATTTGGGATCCAGCTTGTCCAGTGCCGCCAGCTATGAAGCCAAGCAGACCAAAGTGGTGAAAGTCGAAGCCGACAAACTTCCGGATGCGAAGGCACTGGAACCCGATACTCTAAAGATCGGTTCTATTTCGAAACGCACCAAGAAGATTAATGCACTTGAAGCAAAGGCTCCAAAGTCACGGCTCAAGAAAACAAGGGATTTTATCGCTCCGAAATCGCCTTCAATCACAGAATTGCAAAGTGATAAGCTGTCGGCCCGTTGTCGCTATATTTATGCGACCGCCGGTGCAGATGCGACTTTGCTGCGAACGCCCACTGTTTCTGGTGAAGTTGACCATGAAGGTAACCTGGGAGCGAGCATCGGGTACGATGTGGTAGATGCGCGTCGTGCACGTTTGAAAGAAGAGTTGGCTGATGCAGATTGTCGCCGTGCTTCTGCAATTTCTAAAATCACCAACCTGCTCGTCACATCCCCCCAGTCTTTGACACGTGCTGGCTTTTTGGCAAAAGCAAATTCTTTGCGCAACAGTCGTGGGGCTTTGAGAAGTGTTCGTCGCCAAATTCAAAATGGCGTGAATGAGGGCCTTATTACGGCGCAGTCCGCTGCAGTTTTGCGCCAGAATGTTGACCGTGTTCAGGCTCAAGAAGCGCGCATACGCGGAGAAGCTTCCCGCCGTGATGTGGTAGATGCGTTTCAGGTTCAAAGTGTTGAGGGTCTTGACCGCGAGTTGGTGGCTGCGGAAGAAGAAGTTGCGCGTCTCAACCGCGAAGTTCGCCAAGCCAACAATTTCAATCTGAACTTGAGCGGTGGCTACAACGTTCCTGAAAAAGATGATGCGTTCATTTCCAGCAATCGTGATGATTTTTACGGCAATGTGAAATTGTCAGTACGCTTGGGTGCGTTCAGCGCCAAGCGCCGTGCTTATGAAGATGAAGTGACGCGCGCACGGTTGGACGGTCTTTTTGAAGACCAATCTGGTGTGTTTTGGCGTATTCGCGAGTTGCAAAAAGCCAATGCCCGCGCGTTGAAAAGCCTTTTGGATCAACGCCGAGAAGTCGCAGATGCCTTGGCAGAATCACAAAGCAACTCGAAGCTTGGGTCTCGCGCTTACGAACCTGAATTGTTTGTACCAAAAATGCGCGGCCAAATTGATGCTGTCACTTTGAAGGCTGAATTGGCCGGCTTGGATGCAACAATTGCTGATACGCGCCGGATCAGCCGAAAACTGTCATTCAAACGCTGACGCCCTTGATGTAGCCCAAAAGGCTCCCCACATTACGTGTTGAGGATGCAAACTGGCATTCACAACATGGATGAATGTAAATGAAACCAAATATGGTGAAACTGTTCGGGTCTGCGGTCGAATTTGAGACATTCGGTAAAAGTTCGATTGCTTATGTTCGACAAGTGTCAAAATCCGACATGGATTCCTATCTCGCGGCTTCCAATGATTGGGAAGACGCTTCGCGGGGCGATCCTACCGATATTGATGACAGTTTGATTTGGGGACTTTTTGGTGCAGACGGCGAGCCAATCGCTTTCTCACATGAGGAAGAATTTTTGACCCAAAATGCGGCAGAACGAGATCTTCTAACAGTTCAGGTTCAATAGGTTTAAACGCAGTTTAAGCCGCGTTTGCTTTCACTTCAGCAATCAACGTCTCGTAGATGCCATCCACATCTTGGGCGCTTCTTAAGGCATTGAGCTTTTCTTCATCACGCAAAATACGGGCAATTTTTGAGAGTGCTTTTAAGTGATCTGCACCAGAGCCTTCCGGAGCCAGCAGCATGAAGAAAAGGTCTACGGGTTGATCATCAATCGCGTCAAAAGCAATGGGTTTGCTCACACGCGCGAAAGCTCCCACAATCCCATCAAGATTAGGAAGCTTGCCATGAGGAATGGCCACACCGTTGCCTGTGCCGGTTGAGCCAAGACGTTCGCGTTGAAGTAAAGTGTCCAGAATCTCGTGTTCTGTGCACACAACTTTCTTCGCAGCGAGTTCTGCCAGTTCGTGCAGAACCTGCTTCTTAGAATTTGCCTTCAAATTAGCAATAATCATGTCCGGCAATATTATGCTGGTCAAATCCATATTACGCTCCTATGCCGCGGCTTCGGCATAAACACTTTCTCAGTTTTTTTAGACGCTTACTTAAGCCTTGGTTGAAGGGTCAATCCAACCAACATTTCCATCTGTTCGACGATAAACCACATTCACCGCTCCGCTGGCGGCATTCTTAAACACATTCACGGGCTGGTCCATAAGTTCCAACTGCATGACTGCCATTGCAACCGTTTGGGTGCGAACGCTCATAGAGCTTTCAGCAATAACCAATGGTGCGAAATCTTCTTCAATTTCTTCGTCTTCAGCAGGCGTAGACATGACAGAATACGCCACTTCGTGGTCGTCCGCATTGTTTCCGCTGTGATGATCTTTCAATTTGCGTTTGTACCGACGTAACCTTTTCTCGATGCGTTCAGCGGCTTTGTCAAAGCTGGCATGGGCATCAGTTTCACGAGCGCTGGTTTGCAAAATGACGCCAGAATCCAGGTGCAGCATACAGTCTGCCAAGAAAAATGAACCCTGCTTCTCCATTGTCACATGTCCGCTGAAACCATGACCAAAATACTTGGACACTGCTCCATCAATGCGATCTTCGATCCGGCCTTTCAGTGCGTCGCCTACGTCCATGTGTTTGCCGGAAATACGAAGTGTCATGTGCGGGGACTCCTGTGCAATGAAATAAAGTCATCGACGATTCTAAGAGAAATCGTTCTTCTGAATTACTCTACAATGATGTGGTGTTTCGAACATAGCTTGACAATGAATTTTTTGTTCGGTCGTAGAACAAAAGTGATTTGTCTGAACAAGGTTAAGTCTGAATCAGCGCTTCCCTTAATGCGCGCTTATGGGCGAGTCAATCTGGCATAGGGGACAGTTGAACTATCCTCGAGACGCAATTGCCGCGACCGCAGCTTTCTTTTCGCGTCTGCGCTGTACCGACGAGGGGATGTTCATAGATTCCCGATATTTCGCAATGGTTCTGCGCGCAATATCGATACCATTAGATTTCAACAACATAACAATTGAATCGTCACTCAAAACTGCAGCGGCTGTTTCATTGTCAATCATATCTTTGATACGGGCGCGCACGGCTGCCGATGAGTGACCTTCGCCATCTTCGGTGCTGGCAATGTTTGTGGTGAAAAAATATTTCAGTTCAAACAAACCGCGCGGCGTCATCATATATTTGTTGCTGGTGACTCGGCTTACGGAAGATTCATGCATTTCAATTTCGTCAGCAACTGTTTTCAAAGTCAGCGGGCGGAGTTGTTGAATGCCATGCACGAGAAAGGCGTCTTGTTGTTTGACGATTTCTCGCGCTGTTTTCAATATGGTTTGCGCGCGTTGGTCGAGACTTTTTGTGAGCCAACTCGCGGTTTGCAAACACTGGGCGAGAAACTCTTTGTCACTGTCGTTGCTGAGTTTGTCGGATACGTTTGTTGCATATGTGTTGTTCACCAGAACACGGGGCAGGGTGTCGCTGTTGAGCTCAATATTCCAAGACCCGTCATTGGCCTCAGTGACGAAAACGTCGGGCACAACGTGTTGCACAGGGCCTGATTCAAATGCCGTACCCGGTTTGGGGTCAAGGGTTTGAATTTCAACGAGCGCGTCGTGCAGGTCTTCAATATCCAAGCCGGAAATTTGTTTTAAGGATTCAAAGTCGCGTTTTGCAAGAAGATCAATATTGTCGATGATGCATTCAATGCCCGGATCAAGACGCTTTAGATCGGCCAATTGGAGCCTCAGACACTCTGCCAAGTTGCGCGCTCCAATTCCGCAGGGCTCAAAACTCTGCAGCAAAGCAAGTGCTGGCCCCATTTGAACCTCGGTTGTTCCAAGTCTTTCTGCGAGTTCAGCCAAATCAACGCGCAAATACCCAGCTTCATCCAGCCCATCTATCAATTCGCGGGTGATCAGATTGGTTTGCTTGCTGGCTCCAGACATGGCCAGCTGCTCATTCAGGTGATCGCGCAACGTGACAGCGTCTGCTGTGTAATCACTGACTTGTTGATCGTGCACGGAAGCTTTGCCAGAAATTTGAATGCCGTCACTGGCAACATGATGGTTTTCGCTGTTTTCAAGTGCAGATTTTTCAGGGCTTTCTTTCCGGTAGTCTTGTTCGTCAGGAAATTCATTTTCCAGGCTGGTGCCGAGATTTTCAGACAAACTGCTTGCGCTGGTCTCTAATTGGTCGTTGTCCGTCAGGCTGCGCGGCGTCTCTAAGTCTGAGGCAGGGGCATCGGTTTGCTCTCGCAATTCAGTCGGAGCATTGTCGCTTTGAATATCATTTTCCAGAAAGGGGTTGCGTTCCAGTTCAGTTTCAACGAACGCAGCCAATTCGATGTTGGACATGGTGAGCAGCTTGATGGACTGGCTCAATTGAGGGGTCATTACCAGTGACTGGCTCTGACGCATCGCAATTTTTTGAGACAGCCCCATACAACAATTCCGAATGAAAATCCGGACACTCCGCAGCAGTTAATCTGGCTGGTCAAAACCGCACCAGCAATTTCCATGCCAATTTACGTTGGTTTGCTGAAAAAATGCAAGCTTCGTGTGTTTATAAGGTAAACTGATCGCCAAGATACAAACGGCGCACGTCTGGATTTTGTACGATTTCTTCAGGTCTGCCGTGGGTCAAAACCTCTCCTGATGCAATGATATAGGCTCGATCAATCAACCCCAAGGTTTCACGCACATTGTGGTCTGTAATGAGCACCCCAATCCCCCGTTTGGTTAGGTGGCGCACAAGGTCCTGAATGTCCCCTACGGCAATGGGGTCAACACCCGCGAAAGGTTCATCCAAAAGCATGAATGCAGGGCTTGAGGCCAAGGCGCGTGCGATTTCCAATCGTCTTCGCTCTCCGCCAGATAAGGCAATTGATGGCGATTTCCGCAAATGTGTGATCTTGAATTCATCCAGAAGACTGTCAAGTTTCTTTGCCCGCTCTTTTGCGCTCTTTTCCACCACTTGCAGAACGGCTTTTATGTTGTCTTCAACAGACAAGCCGCGAAAAATGGAAGCCTCTTGCGGCAAGTAACCAATGCCAAGTCTTGCGCGCCGATACATTGGCATGGCAGTCACATCATGACCGTCTAGCTCAATCGTGCCAGCATCAGGCTTCACGAGGCCAGTAATCATGTAAAAGCAAGTGGTTTTGCCAGCGCCATTGGGGCCAAGCAGGCCAACCGATTCACCGCGGCGAACCCCCAAGCTTGCACCGTTTACAACTGTGCGTTTGCTGTATGTTTTCATCAACCCGCGCGCCAGCAAAACGCCTTCTCGAGACGTTTGTGGCTGGGTGGGTTGGTTGGATTGAACAACAGCAGGGGCTGCGACGACTTCGGCGACCGCATCTGCAGCTTCGCTCTTTTTTCGAAGAGATGGAAACTTCATAAAAAGATCAATTTTTCTTTCTTTGGCTTCCGGGAATGAACACGGTTGTCACACGTCCCTTTTTCTTCGAGCAGGCTTTTATTTTGGCAAGATTGGTCTTCAAATTTGCTTCTAGACGACATCCTTTGGCAATGTTCTTGCCTTGGCTGACCACCACATTGCCGTCGAGAATGATGTCCTCGCTTTTTACATAAAACACTCCTTTGTCGGCCTGCGCTGTGTTGCCTTTGGATGTCGCAACCAAACCGCCGCTTAGATTGAGTTGTTTGATGTCGCCCTGTCCACCTTCACCATCTTTGTCATAAATAACATCAAGACGACTGGTGGTGATGAGGCTGGCGCCTTGGCGAATTTTTACATTGCCTTTGTAGATCGCTGTAGATTTAGCATCGATGACTTCCAATTCATCAGCTTCAATTTGAATTGGGTCTTTGCTGTTCTGTTTGAAACCATTGAACGCGCCGCCAGACACTTGTGCATGTGCAAAGCTTGCGAACAGGATCATAAACAATAAAGCACAAGCGCTTTTGAAAGAGGTTTTGAAAAGCAATTGCATCAGGCTAATTTCCTTCGGGTTTCAATTTTGACTCGTCGATGGATTTTTCACCGCGCGATATTGGTTTGCGAATGGTCATGCGCACACGGTTCTTAAACACGATGCGCGCACCATTGTCTTCAACTGTCACTGAATCTGCACTCAGGTCCGTATCTTGTGAGGTGACAAAAACCGGTTTAGAGCTTTGCATCGTACCCGTTTTCATGTCGATGTTCGCTTCTTCCAGTTTTATATCCATACCGCGCGCGCCTTTAATGAGCACGTTATCGCGCAAAACAAGCTTTTCAGTATCTGAATTGTAGACACCATTGTCTGCTGTGACATCTGCCATGTTTTTTTCATCCATGGGAACGAGAGCATCAATCGATTCCAGCACAATCATGCCTGGTGTTTTCAGATCTTGGATAGCGCGGCTCGCTTTAACGTCGTAGGCGCGGTTGTTTTTATCAAACCCTGCCATTTTGGGCTCTTTCATCACCAGTTTGCCATCTTCTAAAGATGACCCGCTGACTTCGACTTCAACATTGGGCACGAATGACACCATGGCGGAAGCGCCGAATCCGAAAACCAAGAGCAAAGCAGTGAGCGGCAGCAGCTTTTTGAGCTTTGACACACGGCTTGAATGCGCGCGCGCGACCTGAAAATCTTGTTCGGAACGTTGATTGGCAAATTTTGGGGCTACTTTTTGCGGTGCAACAGAGGTTGGAGCCGCAGCGGAAGCTGTGGCAACCGATCCGTCAGTTTGCGCTGCTGGACGAATGGCCAAAGCAGGCTGATCTGCAAATTGTGCTGTCATGCCATGCCTTTCAATACAACCACCATAAAACCGTACGATCTTTCACACATATAATGAGGAGATTTTAGGGCCAATTCTTTTAAACCTAACAGAAAGTCTGTTAAGAATGGGCGAATATGTCTGTTTCTTCCCAGCCCGCCAGGTCGAGCAAGCAGCGTTGGGGCAGAAATTGAAAGCAAGATTGGGCTAGATCTGTGCGTTCTTCGCGCTCCAGGCGTTTGTCGAGTTCTTCCACCAAACGATGCAGATAGAGCACATCTGAAGCTGCGTATTCCTGCTGAGCTTTGGACAATTCTTCAGCGGCCCAATCTGACGATTGTTGTTGCTTGGAAAGATCAACGCCGATGAGTTCGCGCGTTAGATCCTTCAAACCGTGGCGGTCTGTATATGTTCGCGTCAATTTAGAAGCGATTTTCGTGCAATACACATTTTCGCACAACGCACCAAAAGCGTTGTACAAGACCGCAATGTCAAAACGTCCAAAGTGGAAAATCTTTGTCACATCATTGTCGTTGAGCAGTTTTTCGATGTTTGGTGCCGACGTTTGACCTTTAGCGATTTGCACCACGTCTGCGCTGCCATCGCCAGGCGACAATTGAACCACGCAAAGACGATCTCGGTGTGGGTTGAGCCCAAGAGTTTCGGTATCAATCGCCACTGATCCTGAATAATTGGCAAGATCTGGCAAATCGCCTTTGTGCATTCGAATGGTCAAAGCAATAGTTCCTGTTTGGTGTTGTGCCCTTCATGCCAAAGCGGGCGCAAAAAGCAAGTCAAACGCGGTTTTCAATTTGAAAAGGGGAGGAGGTGGTCAGCACTTTCACAGCCAATTCAAACATGTGATTTGACGACGCCTTCGGCTATCCAATTGTCCAATACGGCAAGCGCTGCATTGGCGAACTCTTCATCATTGATGTGGCAGTCGAGTTCTTGATACTGAACAGGTGCAGAAAACGCCTTGCGCATTTCATCCAAGAATTCTGCAAAAGCTTCTGGGTCGTAAGTGTCACCACCTTCGCGATCCCATTCTTCAATGCCTTTGTTGGGCATTAACACGTGAACAGGCGCTTTGCTTTGCGACAAACGCTTGGCCATTTCCTGCGCAGTTTCTCGCCGCTCAGAGCCGTTTAAGCCAGCAGACTTCACTAATCGATTGTGGGCATGGAACGGCCTGTCTTGAAAACGTTCGGGAATTTCCTGCCATCCGGCAAAATCGATAAGATCAAGACACCCAGGCGCAACGATTTGTGGAACTCCTGCTTTGCCAGCATTGAGGAGACGATCCGCACCGCCATTTGCAACGGAACCAGCCAACAAGTTGCCCAATTCAGCAAGTGCAAAATCCATGACACACACAAACCCGGCTTCAGACGCAATGCTTTCAAATGCCATGCCACCCATGCCAGTTGCGTGGAAGACTGCGACTTCAAACCCACGCTTTTCCAACTCAGGTTTGAGAATTTTTTGATACCGCAAACATGACGTGCCCAACGCCGTCATGCCGATAATCGGTTTTTTACCATTGGGTGGTTCTACAGCGCGCGCCGCACCAAGAACCGCTCCTGCGGCTTGGCTCAATGAAGACTTGCAAAGAGAATTCAAACCATAAAGGCCGCCTGCCCAGAGGATCATTTGGATATCTGCGGTGAGGCGTTCTGGCGGAATTAATGGCGAGAAGGATACAGTAGAAACCACATATTTTGGCACGCCAATCGGCAAAGCGGCACAGACATCCAAGGCCAGATCTGTGCCCATTGTTCCGCCCAAAATCACAACACCATCGAATTCGCCTGCGGCAAATTTTGTCTTGGTGAGCGCGCAAGCGCCATTGGTCATGATTTGCATGGCGCTGTTTTCATCGCCACTGTCGATCACGCTTTGTATTGTGTGACCTGCCGCTTCTGCCACATCGTGTTTTGAAATATCGGTCGGTTTTTCCGGTTCGCCCAACACACTCACATCCATGGTCAAGCTGCCGCCCCCCATGGCTTCAATGCGCGCGACCATATATTCGAGTTCATCGTTCTTTGTGTCGTAGGTGCCAACCACCAGTATCGTTTTATCTCTCACGGTCGATTTCTCCAAAATGGGCACTCACAGCTTCGCAATAATACATCGAATTCTTTCCTATGATCGGCATTTGCAAAAACAAACGTGTCGCACTGAAATGTGCGTGATCATTGCACAAATTGCCATATTCAATTTGAATAACAACCAAGAACAGTGTTTTGTGAGGTTAGCAAACATAAAATTCTGACAACAAACCACAAATCAATAACAGGAATTTTCTCATGGACAGTCGACTATCCCACACCATCGTTTTTGTTGCTGGTCTCTCTTTAGCCGGAGCAGCTTTTGCGTCCGATGAAACCCGCGAATTGGACAGTCATGAGCACGGTCATGTGAAGTTGGAAATTGCGATTGAAAAAGATCAAATGAACATTGCGATGGAAGCGCCGGGGGAGAGCATAGTCGGGTTTGAACATGCTGCCAAAACGACCAAGCAAAAAGCAGCGGTAAAAGCTGCCGAGAAACAGTTGTTGGATGCAGGCGCACTATTCGTTTTGCCCGCAAATGCTGGTTGTGAGGTCACATCATCGAAGGCTGAATTACACCAGCATGGCAAACACAATGAGTTTGAAGCATCTTATGCTTTTAAGTGCTCAAACATCTCTGAGTTGAAAAAAGTGGAGACAAACCTGTTTTCGATTTATCCTGCCATAGAAGAAATCGATGTGGATTACATTTCACCCAATGGCCAAGGCAGCGCAGAATTGGAAGCGGATTTCCCGGCTGTTGTTTTCGCGCCTGCCAGCTAAAGAGTTGAATTCTATTTTCATGGGCGGGGCGCTTTATGCCTGAGATAAGCCGAAACGCTGGGGTTGGAACATCTGTTGCGACCCTTGCCATGAGCGATGTTAAATTTGCCTATTCGGCAACGGCTTTCAGTTTGGAAATTGATCAGTTTGAAATGCGTGCTGGAGAACGTGTGTTTTTGCGCGGTCCTTCAGGCACAGGCAAAACAACGTTCCTATCTCTGGCGACTGGTTTGCTTGAGGCGGGCTCGGGAAGCATTGCAATTGCAGGGCGTCAAATGCCCAAAAAAGCGTCTGCACGCGATGCTTTGCGGGCTGATGCTGTGGGCATTATACACCAGCAGTTCAACCTATTGCCCTATCTCGATACACTGTCGAATGTGTTGCTGCCGATTGCGTTTGGCCGCGATGTCGGAACGTCAGACAACCAATCTTTTGCGCGCGACTTGTTGAAGAGGTTGGGCGTGCCAACAGCTTTGCATGGTGCTCGCGCTGGAACTCTCTCGGTTGGTCAACAGCAACGGGTTGCGATTGCGCGCGCGTTGCTAGGCCGACCTGCCTTGGTGGTTGCAGATGAACCAACCAGCGCATTGGATAGTGACACAAGAGATGCTTTTATGGATGTCTTGTTTGATTGCGTCGAAGATGCAGGGTCGAGCCTGTTGATGGTGAGCCATGACCCGGCAATCGGAAAGCGTTTTGAGCGCGCCATTGACCTTCGCGATATTGCCAAAGTGACACCCGAGGCGAATATATGAGCCGTTGGAACCTTTTAACGCGGTTGGTGATCGGTTCGCTTTGGTCGCGCAGGCTGGCTGTTGTATTTGTCGTGCTGGCCGTGGCCGTTTCAACCGTCCTTTACTTGTCTGTTGAACGTTTGCGCGTTGGTGCATGGAACAGCTTTTCTTCCACGGTGTCAGGCACAGACCTCATCGTGGGCGCGCGCTCAGGGTCTGTGCAATTGATGCTCTATTCGGTGTTTCGCATCGGAAATGCGACCAACAATATCACCATGAAATCTGTGCGCGACATTGAAGCCATGCCTGATGTGGCTTGGACTGTACCCTTAAGCCTTGGCGACGCCCATCGCGGGTATAGGGTGGTGGGAACCAATGAGGCTTATTTCGAACGCTATCGTTATGGCCGTGATCGAAAACTGGTGCTGGAGCAGGGCGCAGGTTTTGGCGATCTGTTCAACGTGGTGCTGGGTGCGCAAGTGGCTCGCGAACTCGGTTACAAGTTGGGTGATCGTGTGGTTGTGGCCCATGGTTTGGGGCGCGCTGGATTGGTGCGTCATGATGATCTTCCCTTTACCATCTCGGGGATATTGTCGCCCACAGGCACGCCCGTTGATCGTTCGCTTCATGTATCACTGGAAGCGATAACTGCCATTCATGTGGATTGGTCTACAGGTGCGCGAGCCGCAAACACGACGCCTGCAGACGTTCTGCGCCAAAGAGCTGCCGCCGGCGAATTGCAAACCGAATCTGTGACCGCACTTTTGGTGGGCACAAAGAGCAAAATGTCTGTCTTCCGCACGGCCCGGGCCATCAACGATTATCGGCAAGAACCGCTTCTTGCTGTTTTGCCCGGCGTTGCGTTGCAAGAACTTTGGACTGTTATAGGCACCGCTGAACGGGCTTTGTCTGCTGTGGCTTTCATGGTCGTACTTACCGCGATTGTAGGATTGATTGCGACTATCCTCGCAACGTTGGAACAAAGGCGTCGCGAAATGGCCATTCTGCGATCTTTGGGAGCAAAGCCTTTGGTCATATCTGGATTGCTGGTGGCGGAATCCTTGTTTGTGACGGTGTTGGGGGTCATGGTCGGCGTTATTTTTGTCACTGTCGCAACTCCTTTGGTGTCTACCTGGTTGCAGTCAAATTATGGTCTTGATCTTCCGATAACCATTTCTTCAACAGACATCGCAGTTTTGTCTGCTATTGTGTTGTCCAGCATTGTTGCATCTTTGTTGCCTGCATGGCGCGCCTATCGCATGAGCCTTGGGGAAGGTTTGGGTGCAACGGCTTAAGAAATTTGAGTTTTGGAGTAGAGTTTATGACGACAATTCTTTCGCGGTCTTTACTTGCCGGTGCAGTTGTCGGCGGATTGGGCGCCCTTTGGTTTGGAACGCAGTTTGCGTCTTCTCCATCGGCTTCGGATGGCGCAATCCAAGCTGCATCTGAGATTTCCAAAGCCAAAGATCCCAAAACCATCGTATGGACCGATCTTTTGCCTGAGGGTGAACCCTTTGTGATGCCCTTAAATGCGGCGACCGATTTCCCCGACGTCAAAGCGACACCATTTGCTTCTTCAGAAACAGGAGGGGGCGGAGATATGGAAATTCCATTCACGCCACTGCCTGCAAGCGGCAGACAAGAATTGGCCAATCAGTTCGTAAAGCTTGCCGGTTATATGACGCCTCTTAACGTTGTAGAGGGCAAAACCCGAACGTTTTTGTTGGTTCCTTATGTTGGCGCTTGCATCCATGTGCCGGCGCCACCAGCCAATCAGATTGTGCTCGTGGAATCAAAAAAGCCTATTGAAGTGCGCAAAATGTGGGAGCCTTTCCAAGCAGTTGGCACATTGAATGTCGAGACTTTGAGCACCCAATTGGCCGATGTCAGTTACTCCATGGATCTGAGCCGTATCGAACCCTACGTGGAAGAACCAACCAGTTAATGCGCCTCCGCACGGTTGCTGGCGGGACAGTTCGAAAACTTTGAAACATAGAAGTTTTGCTTAAGTGAGCCTGCGAGATTCCGCAGGGCGTCATCTGTCCGCATAATCATACAACTTGTTCCGAACCGTTTGTTTGAGGCATATCTGTTTCAACAGACTTGAAGGCTTGCCGAATGAATATGTCTCAGCAGTTTGAATCCGCGCAAAGTCAAAAAGGGCGGCGCAGTGTCATTGTCACCTTGATTGCGATGACGCTGATTTCTGTTGTCTTGTTGTTTTTCATTTCCCTCGCTTATTTCAAATCTCTTGATAGAGAAGCAGCTCAGACACGGCTCAGCCTTTATCAACGATCGTTGAACGACACATTGGATCGCCACCAACATCTGCCATTTGTCTTGGCACAGGATTCCGTGGTTCAAGATGCGCTGAAAACGTCCATCACGTCTTTGTTGAACCAACGATTGGCGTCGGTCGCTTCAGCTGCCGACTTGGAGGCCATCTATGTGATGGATTTGAGCGGCAATGTTTTGGCTGCTTCAAATTACGGTAAACCTCATTCTTTCATCGGGCAGAATTACGGGTTTCGGCCTTATTTCAAAGAGGCGGCTTCTGGACGGCGTGGCAACTATTTTGGTGTTGGAGCAACAACTGGTCGCCCCGGTTATTTTGTGTCGGAGCCTGTGCGTGATGCGCAGGGATCAGTCCGCGGAATTATCGCAATCAAACTGGATGTCAGCGAACTGCAACTGTCATGGGAAGGCAGCGTGGAGAACGTTTTGGCGATCAACAAAGACGGGATTGTCGTGCTCGCGTCCAACCGCGATTGGCTGTATTCTTTGACCCAACCTCTAACATCAGAAAAGATCGAAGACGTTATCGCCAGCAAACAGTTTCGCAATATCAATACGGATAGCTTGTTGTGGAAGCATGAGGGCGAGGGGGCGGTTGATGTACAGGGAAAAAGCTACATTCACGCTGAAACTGCTGCAGATCATCTGGGCTGGAAGGTCCATTATCTTTTGAGCGATGGTCGTGCCTTTGAACGTGCTTTGTTGGCAACGGTAGTTTTCGGATCTGCTGTATCACTTTTGGTGGGTATCGCGGCTTATTTGCGTTCAATCAGAATACAATCCGCGCTGAACAGTTCGCAATTGGACCGTGCGCTGTTGCTAAAAACAAACACTGAATTGGAAGCCGCGCATGCTGAACTTGCGCAGTCCAGTAAGCTGGCGGCACTTGGTCAGTTGTCGGCCTCTGTGGTGCATGAATTGGGGCAACCCATCTCCGCTTTCAGAAACTATTTGGCCGCAGAAGAAATTGGCGGGGCCAATAAGACGGCCCCAACATTGAAGAAGCTAGGCGGTGTTGTTGATCGTATGGAAAACATCACCAAACAACTGCGTTTTTTCACAAAACCCGGTGAACAAAAAATCGAAACGGTTGAGATTTCCGACGTCATTTCAGGGGCTTTGGAATTGGTTCAACACGACATTGAGTTTGCCAAAGTCAAATTGAAGCTGGAAACGCAAGACGCTGCAATTTCTGTTTTTGGAAATCGGTTGAGGTTAGAACAGGTTCTCGTGAACTTGATAAAGAACAGTCTTGCCGCCTTAAAAGAAGCATCCACAAATGAACTGGTCATTGCGCTTCAGAAAATCGACAACGACGCTGTAATCAGTGTTCAAGACAATGGTCTTGGAATTGGAGATAGAGATTTGAGGCAACTTCAAGAGCCCTTTCACACGACCCGTGCTTCGGGCGACGGCATGGGTTTGGGACTTTCAATTTCGGCTGCAATTATCAAAGAGCACAATGGCCGATTTTATGCCGCCAATTTGCCTGACGGTGGTGCTCTCTTTCAAGTCTATTTGCCAATTGCAGTTGGTGCCTTGGAGAACCCAGCATGAGTACTTCGTTTCGTGTTTTGGTGGTTGATGATGACAAGGAAATGAGGGATTCTCTTGAACACCTTTTGTCTGCGGCCGCGTTTGAAGTGGAATTGTTATCCCGTGCCGACCAAGTGATGCGTGTGATGCAGCAGAAACTCATAGATGTGGTTTTATGCGATGTGCGCATGCCGGGAACAACGGGAATAGAGCTGCAGCAAAACTTGAAGGGGCACAGCACAGTGCCGTTGGTTTTGATGTCTGCGCATGGCGACATCGCGATGGCCGTCGACGCCATTCAAAATGGTGCTTACAGTTTTCTTGAAAAGCCCTTCGACCCGCGTCGTCTCGTTAAAATGCTGGAAAATGCGGCCAAGCTTCACCGGCTCACACAGAGTTCTGAGCGTCTCAAAGACCGTTTGGCAGACTTGTCAGGCTTGGACAAAGTCTTGATAGGCAAGTCTCAATCTATCGAAACTCTCCGCGCAGAAATTTTGGATTTAAGCGACGTAGCTGCAAATGTGATGCTTCTTGGTGAAACCGGAACGGGCAAAGAACTGGTTGCTCGATCATTGCACGATTTGGGAAGTCGGGCAGGAGGGCCATTCGTTGCTTTGAATTGTGCAGCGGTTCCGGTGTTTCGTTTCGAAGAAGCTTTGTTTGGAGCAGTCGATGGTGATGCGGGCCTGTTGAAGCAAGCTGAGGGGGGCACCTTATTTGTAGATGAACTTGGTGCTATTCCCACCGAAATTCAGGCAAAATTGTTGCGCGTTATTGAAACCAAACAATACAGTCCCGTTGGATCAACTGCGGTTGAGCAGGCTGATATTCGTGTTGTTTCAGCGGGCAACGACCGCTTCGAAAATCTGGTGACAACTGGCGCATTTCGCGGAGATCTTTACTTCCGTTTGAACACGATAGTGCTGAATATCCCGCCACTTCGAGAGCGGCGCGATGACATTACTTTCCTTTATAGTCATTATCTCAATTGGTTCGCTTCGGTGTACGAAACTGCCGCGCCCGAACTAACTTCAAGCGATATTGCCACCTTGTTGGCACACCCGTGGCCAGGCAATGTGCGTGAGTTGCGAAATGCTTGTGAACGCCATGTGTTGGCCTCTCGTCGAGGTGCGTGTTCGGCTCATGATGCTCTGAACGCGCGTCAGACAGAAGTTTCGACGCCGGAGACTTTGCGCGAAGCCGTCGCTGCATTTGAACGCGAGTTGATTGGCAAAGCACTGATGACCCATGAAGGCCGTATGGATAATGTTGCGCAAGCATTGGGCATTGGTCGACGTACATTGAACGAAAAGATTGTGAAGCTGGGGTTGAATAAGGATTTATTGCTGGAAAAATAGGCCTGCGGGTTTCCGCAGCCCAATTTATATGGATTGCGCAAATTCTTTCATGGTGACTTCTGCGCATAATCCTCTAGATTTTCCGTGAGCGTCACTGCGTGGCGTTGATATCAGGAGGAAAATCTATGAAAAAGTTCACAACCCTTGTGGCTGGTGCGTTGATCGCATTATCTACATCCACGGCATTTGCTGACAACAAAGACTATGTTTTGAACACAGCTTCCACGGGCGGAACATACCACCCAGTTGGAACAGCGATTTCGACTTTGTCAAAAGTGAAATTGTTGCCAAAACAAAAGTTCAGCCTCACAGCCGTAAACTCTGCGGGTTCAGGCGCAAACGTTCAAGCGCTTGGCGCGGGCACCGCTGACTTTGCTATTATCCAAGGTCTGTTCGGTTCTTATGCTGCAACAGGCACGGGCCCAGTTTCTGAGCCACAAAAGAACATCCGTTCCGTCACAATGCTTTGGCAGAATGTTGAGCAGTTCGTCATTGCTGCTGACAAGGCGAAGACTGGCACCGTTGACGACCTGAAAGCGCTCAAGGGCATGTCTATGGGCATGGGCAAGCAAAATTCAGGCACACTCGGCTCAAACGGTGTTTTGATGTCTGGCTTGGGCATGGACATCAACAAAGACTACAAACTGGTTTTTGCTGGTTACGGCCCAACTGCTGATGCTTTGGCAAACGGTCAAGCTGTCGGTGCTGGTCTGCCTTCAGGCCCGCCAACTGGTGCGATCACAAAGTTGATGGCTGCAAACAGCGGCAAGTTTACGATTCTCAACGTAACAGCTGACCAAGCGAAAGCTATGGACGGTGGACGCAACTTGTGGACACCCTACACAATTGCTGCTGGCACTTACCCTGGCCAAGACAAAGACGTGAACACAATTGCTCAGCCAAACTTCTTGGCTGTGAACGACAGTGTTGATGAAGAGCATGTCTATTTGCTGACGAAAACAATGTATGAAAACCTCGGTTTCCTACAAGCTATCCACCCAGCAACAAAAGCTATGGCTGTTGAAAAAGCGATCGCTGGTTTGCCAGTTCCGCTGCATCCAGGTGCTGCGCGATATTACAAAGAAGCAGGCATTACAATTCCTGATGCTTTGATGGCTAAATAGCCTCTGATTTTAGCTAAGTCTAAGTGCGGGAACTTAGGTTTCCGCTCTTTCTTTAGGAAAGCAGGGAAGTGCAATGAGCCAGTCACCCGATACCAGTTTCAAAAATGAACCGGTTTGGCTTTCGCTGAAAGAAACCAACGGCAGTCCGCTGCATATCTTCGTGGTGATTTTTGCGATTGTTTTCGGTCTTTGGCATGTTGCGACCAACATTTTTCTTATCGAACCGGGTCTTTGGCAAAACGCCATTCACTTTGCTGGATTCGCGTTTCTGGCGGCAGTGACTACGCCATTTTTGACCAGCCGGTTTCCCAAAAAACTCGGAACATTTTTAAACGTTATATATGGTTTGCTTGTTGCAGCTTCTGCCCTTTGGGTGGCCGGCTCCGAGAGCTATATATATGAACGAACCCTGTCTGTTACCGGGCAGGCTTGGCAGTTCAATGCTGTCGATTGGGCAGCTGGCTTGCTGCTTATTTTTGCAGCTCTTGATCTGTCGCGCAGAGTATCTGGAATTGTCATTCCCATACTCATTATATTGTCGCTGTCTTACATTCTGTTTCTTGGATCCCAATTGCCCGGTGTGTTTCGCGCAGCCAGCCTGCCGATGAACGACGTGTTGTTTCGCACCATGTTCAATGATGAAGGCATGTTTGGTATCCTGGCATCCATCTCTTCGACCAATATCACATTGTTTATGATTTTTGGTGGTTTCCTTATGGCGTCTGGTGCGAGCGATTTTGTCATTGAAATTTCCAAAGTTGTGGCTGGGCGTATTCGGGGAGGGGCCGCATTTGTGGCCGTTATCTCTTCTGCTTTGACGGGCACCATCAGCGGGTCTGCGATTGCCAACACGGCGTCCACTGGCGTCATTACAATTCCGCTTATGAAGTCCAACGGATTTCGCGCAAAGTTTGCGGCAGGAGTTGAGGCCGCGTCTTCTACAGGTGGGCAATTGATGCCGCCGATCATGGGCGCTGGTGCTTTTGTTATGGCCAGTTACACGTCCATTCCTTATTCCACGATTGTAGCTGTCTCCGTCATGCCAGCAATTCTCTATTTCTTGTCGGTTGCATTCATTGTGCGCATTGAGGCCGTGAAACATCAGGTTGGTGATGATATCGATCTCGTGGTGAATAAGGGGAAGTTGATCTCTGGCGGCCTTGTCTTTCTTTTGCCGTTGACCGTTATGATTTGGCTTTTGATGAGCGGTGTCACACCGTCTTACGCGGCTTCCTGGGCGATTGGATCCCTTATCGTTGTGTCTTGGGCGACCAGCTTGTTGGCGAAGTTTTTCAAGCCGGGAGATTTCGAACCTGTATCCATGGGACCTTCCAAAATTGGAGAAGCGCTGCTGATTGGAATGCGCTCTTCAATCATGACCGGTATCCTTCTTGTGGCCATCGGCATTATGAACAATGCCATCGTGACAAGCGGCATCGGGAACGGATTTTCCTTGATGATTGCCCAATGGTCACAAGGGTCAATAGTGCTCGCCATCGCATTGATCGCCCTAGCTTCGCTCGTGTTGGGTATGGGGCTTCCCGTGACAGCGGCTTACATTATTTTGGCCATTCTCACCGCGCCCGCTTTGGCTGGAATTCTTGCAGATACCATCATTCTCAATCAGTTGGTTGAAGGCATCACAGACCCAACAAAGTCGGCGATGTTTGCATTGGTGGACAGTCCATTTGCCTCAAAGGTGGCGACAGGGATGTTGCGCGAAGAAGCTGTTGCTTTGATGGGAGCAATGCCTTTTGAGTTGGCAATCACTGTGCGACCTTTGCTCGTGGACCCCGCCCAGCAAACCATCTTTCTGCTTACTGCTCACTTGATTATTTTCTGGTTGAGCCAAGACAGCAACGTAACCCCGCCTGTGTGTTTGGCGGCATTTGCAGCCGCAGGTATTGCTGGGTCCAAGCCCATGGAGACCGGTTTCCAATCTTGGAAAATCGCAAAGGGCCTTTACATCGTCCCATTGATGTTCGCTTACACACCGCTGATTTCCGGTGATTGGATGCAGATCACGCAGATTGGTATTTTTGCACTGTTTGGAATTTATGCGATCAATTCGATCATCCAACTTTACGCTGAAGGCCCGCTGACGTGGTTTACTGGTGCGCTTATGGTGATTGGCATTATCGGCACATTCTGGCCCCTCAATTGGGTTGCCAATATTGCAGGCGCTGTAATTGTTGTGTTGGCAGTCGTTTTGACCTCAAGAAAAGCGCCGACTGTTGGTGCTCTTGAAGCAAACACCGCTTAATCAAGCACGCGCAGGACGGTCTCGAACAGGGCGTAGCTGCAGAGCCTTTCTATAGAGATCTGTCGCTAGTTTTGCCCAATTTGAGCTTGCCTTCACCTTAGAAATTGAAGGCAGTTGGTCGCTCTTTGGGGAAAGTAGCTTTGTGGAGAACCGTTGGGACACCCCGAAATGGGCAACTAGGCGACTGATTGGTCGACGAAGTTTCGACCAATTGCTCTCACAACTGACGCGACAATTCCTGCTTGATCGAGCCCCGCATTTTCCAGCATTCGTTCTGGGCTCATCTGATCAACGTAAATGTCGGGCATGTGCATGGTTCTGACTTTTAATCCTTGATCAAGCAAACCCTGCGCCGCCAAATGTTGGAGCACCATTGCTCCGAAGCCGCCTGATGAGCCTTCTTCCACTGTGATCAGCAGTTCGTGGTTGCGCGCCAATTGCTCAATCAGCTGTGTATCGAGTGGTTTTGCAAAACGTGCGTCCGCGACGGTTGTGGACAGGCCGTAGCGCTTAAGTTCATGGGCTGCGGCGAGACAATCCTGCAAGCGGGAGCCCAGTGAGACCAGCGCAATTTGCGAGCCTTCTTCAACGATGCGCCCCTTGCCGATTTCCAGAATTTCACCTCGCAAGGGCAGGGCTGCGCCTGTGCCTTCGCCGCGTGGGTAGCGGAATGAAATCGGGCCTTCGTCAAATGCTGCTGCGGTTGCGACCATGTGTTTCAATTCCGCCTCGTCCGCCGCGGCCATCACCGTAAAGCCTGGCAGGCAAGATAGGTAAGCCAGGTCAAAGGAACCTGCATGTGTTGCACCATCCGCGCCCACATATCCCGCACGGTCAATTGGGAAACGCACGGGCAGTTGCTGGATGGAAACATCATGAACAACTTGATCGTAAGCGCGTTGCAGGAATGTGGAGTAAATAGCGCAGAACGGTTTGTAGCCTTCACTGGCCATGCCTGCAGCGAATGTCACCGCATGTTGTTCCGCCATGCCCACATCATATGTTCGGTCTGGAAAACTCTCACCAAAAATATCAATGCCTGTTCCGCCGGGCATCGCGGCGGTTATGCCAACAATTTTGTCATCCTGTTCAGCCTCTTCCACAAGCGACTGGCCGAAAATTTTGGTGTAAGACGGCTTCTTGTTTGGCGCGCCTTTTGATTGTTCACCCGTGACAACGTTGAATTTTGAAACGGCGTGAAGTTTGTCATCAGCTGCTTCTGCGGGCGCATAGCCCTTGCCTTTTTCAGTGATGACGTGAATCAGAATTGGGCCTTGCTGGCTGTCTTTTACATTGCGCAAAATGGGCAGCAGGGCGTTTAAGTCGTGGCCGTCAATTGGGCCTACATAATAAAACCCAAGCTCTTCAAAAAGCGTGCCGCCTGCGAAAAAACCTCGGGTGTATTCTTCCGTTTTTCGTGCCTTGTCCGCTAAAAACTTTGGCAGTTTTTCGTTCAACTGCTTTGCCGTTTCGCGCAAGGATCGATAGGTGCGACCGGATACAAGTCTTGCCAGATAATGACTCATGGCGCCTGTTGGCGGGGCAATCGACATATCGTTGTCATTCAAAATTACAATCTGGCGGGCATCCATTCCGCCAGAATTGTTCATGGCCTCGTACGCCATTCCAGCTGTAATCGCACCATCGCCAATGACGGACACAATATTGCGCTCCACCCCGTCCAGCCGCGATGCTTCGGCCATGCCCAAACCTGCGGAGATGGATGTGGACGAATGCGCAGTACCGAAAGGATCATATTCGCTTTCGCTGCGTTTGGTGAAACCTGAAAGACCGTTCTCCTGCCGCAAAGTGCGAATGCGGTCACGACGTCCCGTCAGAATTTTGTGCGGATAACACTGGTGCCCTACGTCCCAGATAATGCGATCATGGGGCGTGTCAAAGATATGATGCAGGGCGACGGTCAACTCAACAACACCGAGACCAGCTCCCAAATGCCCACCTGTGACCGAGACAGCATCGATCATCTCATTGCGCACTTCATCTGCCAGTTGCACCAATGCGGCATCGTCCAAATCGCGGATGTCTTTGGGGTGGGAGAACGTGTCGAGCAGTGGCGTTTTCGTGGTCAAGGCAATATCCATTCACTTATCTGCAAGGGAGTATTCATGTGTAAATTAAATTTGGCAATACATATGTCCAATTAAATTTACACAAGTGAAGTTCAATGTATGGTGTTTGCTCAGTGTTTCATTCGCCATCTTTTTTGGTGAGACCGTAATTTTTTACAAGCAACCAGATGTGATCTGGAATCATGTTTTTCATCTGCGCAGGCATTTTGTTGCGCAAATGAAGCACGGTTTCTATGGCTTTCATTTCCACTCTTGTGCGCGCGAACTCTTGGCCTGCAGGGCCGATTTTTGGCATCAACCAAGACACGATGGGCCGTACAAAATCTGGCATAGAGCGCAATGGCAGGCCACCAGCGGCCAATTCCACATTTTTCTTGAAGCCCTCAACATGTTTTTGGCGTTTGCCGCGTGTTCCAGGTTCGGAAACCACAACATCATCGCCCAAAAGATCTAAAAGTTCCTGCCCGCGTTCGTTGCGCACAATCAACCATTGGTCGCCTTGGCCACCCATATAGCCCACGGTGATGTCGCTGAGTGCGTTGGTGTAATCCACACAAGTGCGACAGGTGAGGGGGAAGAAATCATCCGGCAGTTTGGAAATCGGCAGTTTGAGAAATGGAATTTCCTGCTTTCTGCCATCGTCAAATCGAAGCTCGACTTTGTAATCTGCGCGAAATTCCAAATAGGAAATCGTTGCTGGCTTTTCGTTTAGAAGACCAAGAAACTGGTAAAAGTTCTCTGTGGTGGTGTTGTCAGAACAGGGCGTGCCAATGACGTAAAGGCGTTCCAGCCCCAGTTCTTTTTCCAGAGCCCGCAAGGCGTAAACCTGACAGGGAATACCCACAATCGCGATGCGTTTGTGTCCCGCTTCCATGGCGGGTTCCAGCAATGCGAGAATGGGCGCATAACCCATGCGCATGCCGCGACAGTGTTTCATGTCTTGCACTTTGGTGACGATGACAGGCAAAGGTTTCCAACGATCTTCAGGATCGGGCTTCATGGCCAGCACGGCATCGACTTTTCCACGTTCCAGAAGACGTTCGGCAATCGTGGTGCTAATGCCGGTCCATTGTGCGCCTTCGCGGGGTTCGGCCATTTTCGCACGTACGATTTTTTTAAATGGCCCGAAAAACAACTCGTCACTTTGGCCGCTTTTATCCCGCGCTTTGCCATGGACGCGGTGTTCTTGGGTTTCGTAATCTGGTTTGATGAACTGACACGCGGTTCCACATCGCGCAGGGTTGGAGGTGCGGGAAATGCCGCAATCCGTGCACATTTTTCGTGGCACAGCATCGCGGAAGTTTTCAAGGGGCGGTGGTGAGGTCAGAGTGTCCTGCAAATTCAACGTCTGTACATGTCCATAAAAATTGTCATATGCTTTGTCATGCTGTCAACACAGATTGACAACTGTCGCCTGCCTGTTTGCTCTTCATTTTGACAAAAGCGTTCAGACAGGCTGTTGGGAGAACTGGCCTGCTATGACTGCGAAAAACTATTCCTACCCTTTTACCGCGATCGTGGGACAAGATTCTCTAAAACACGCTTTGATATTGTCTGCAGTTGATCCGTCTCTGGGGGGCGTGCTTGCATTGGGAGACCGGGGCACGGGCAAAACCACTGCCGTGCGCGGGTTGGCTTCGCTTTTGCCAACCATCACGGCTGTGAAATCCTGCCGCTATAATTGCGATCCTGCGGGTTCTGGCAATCTATGCAGCGATTGCGCACAAAACAACGATTTGCAAAATTCCAAAACTGCAACTGTTGCAGTCCCCGTCGTTGATCTGCCGCTCGGTGCCACAGAAGACCGAGTTCTTGGAGCTTTGGATATTGAACGGGCCTTGGTGTCGGGCGAGAAAGTTTATGAACCTGGTTTGTTGGCGGATGCCAATCGCGGCTATCTTTATATCGATGAAGTCAATCTGCTTGAAGATCATCTCGTAGACGTTTTGCTTGATGTTGCCGCATCGGGCTGGAACGTTGTGGAGCGCGAAGGGTTAAGTGTGCGTCATCCTGCACGGTTTGTTCTGGTGGGCAGCGGCAATCCTGAAGAAGGCGAATTGCGCCCGCAATTGCTCGACCGTTTCGGCCTTTCCGTTGATGTTGGAACGCCTGCTGATGTGAAACAGCGGGTGGACATTATTCGTCGTCGTGAAGCTTATGACGAAAATCCAGCAGCGTTTTGCAAATCGTGGCAAAGGCAAAACACCAAATTGTGCAATGAGATTTTAAAAGCCCGCGAGGCTCTGGTTGATCTCAATGTGGATGATGAGGTGCTGGGCCTGATTGCTGAAATCTGCATTGCGTTGGGCACAGATGGTTTGCGTGGTGAACTGACACTCATCAAAGCGGCACGAGCGGAAGCCGCCTTTGCGGGCAGCGGTTCTGTGACAGCAGACCACGTGCGCAAAATGGCGCCGCTGGCACTGGCGCATCGCTTGCGCCGCAACCCGCTAGATGATGCACGCAACACGGTTCGAGTTGAGCGTTTGCTTGAAGAAATATTTGCAACACGCAACGCCGCATAGGTGGACAAGCTCGTGGCCAATACTGGTGTTGAAACTCTGATCAGTACCGAAGATTGTTCGGTCCGGCCAACACAGGAAACTCAAATCTGGTCTGATGCCCTGCTGGCGGCTGATGTGTTCGCTTTGGCTTTGCAGCATAAAAACACATTCGGTTCTGTCGGTATACGCATAAAGACACAAGCTGGGCCGGTGCGGGATGCGTGGTTTGCCGCTTTGCAGTTCAAATTGCCCAAGCGAAAATATCTGCGGCTGCCCGTAGGTGTGGGCGATGAACAGTTGATTGGTGGCCTCGACCTAAATGCCACTTTGCTTGCGGGCTCGACAGTTGTCCGTCGTGGTATTTTGGCTGAAGCCGACTCTGAAATTCTCGTCGTCCCAATGGCAGATGCTATGGACACAAATATCGCTGCTCAAATTGCAATGGTGATGGATGATCGCAAAATTAAGCTGGAACGGGACGGATTGAGCAGCGAAATTCCAACCCGTTTTGGGCTTGTGGTGTTTGATGAAAGCGAAGCAGAAGAAGCAGGGATAGCCGAGTGTTTGAATGATCGCCTGATGCTGCATATTGATCTCTCTCATGTGAGCATCCGCGCGGTTGAAGACACTCAGACTCGTAACTTGATCACCCAGAGTGAAACGCCTGTGCTGGGTGAACTGACGGCGAAACAATATGAAGACATTTGCCAAATGGCTCTTGCCTTTGGTCTTTCGTCCATACGTCCGGCATCACAATTGGCAATCGTTGCAAAGTGTCTCGCTGGTTTGCGCAGTTCTCGTGCTGTTGAGCAATCTGATGTGGTGAACGGTGTGCGGCTCTCTCTTCTAGGTCGGGCAACAACCATGCCCGAAATTCCCGATCAGCAACAGCACGAGATGGAGCAGACTGACGAAGACCATACTGATCAAGAAGAGCCGCAATCGTCGGATCAGGAAATGGGCGCGCAAGAACAATCTGATGGTCGAACGGATGCTGAAACGCCACCCGACGATGTTTTGCTTGATGCGCTGGCCGCAAACTTGCCGTCTGGGCTGTTAGAACAATTGCGCGCAACAGCAAAACTGACCACACAGAGAAACGCGAAAGGGGCAAAAGGGCGGTCTGGTTCGTTGAAAAAAGCGGTGACGCGTGGTCGACGCTTGTCCAGCAGGCGCGGCGAATTGCGTCGTGGCAACAGGCTCGATCTGATCGCGACATTGCGGGCGGCAGTGCCTTGGCAGAAGGCGCGCCGTAAAGAAATCAAATTTCAAAACGGCGGTCCTGATCGTGTTCAGATTCGGCCATCCGATTTCTACATCAAGCGATATAAACAAAAATCGGGCAGCACGTGTCTGTTCGTTGTCGACGCTTCTGGCTCCACCGCGCTCAACCGATTGGGAGAAACAAAGGGCGCGGTGGAATTGTTGTTGGGCGAAAGTTACGCCCGTCGCGACCATGTGGGGCTGGTGAGTTTTCGCGGGCGCAGTGCTGATGTTCTTTTGCCGCCTACGCGTTCTTTGGTGCGCGCCAAACGGGCTTTGGCCGCTTTGCCGGGCGGAGGAGGGACACCCTTGGCCAGCGGCCTTTATTCCGCATTTGAACTGGCGACAGAGGAGCGCCGCCAAGGGCGTACAGCGACCATTGTTGTGCTGACTGATGGCAGCGCCAATGTGGATATGGCGGGAGCGGGCGGGCGCCCGAAAGCCTTGCAAGATGCGTTGCAGGTTGCAACTTGCATTCGCAGTGAAGGGTTTGACGTCATGTTGATTGATGTGGGGCGTCAACCGAGTGGTCGTGCAGCGGATTTGGCGCAAGCCATGGATGCGACCTATGTGCCAATGCCATTTGCCAGTTCGACCTCTTTGTCAAATGCTGTGCGTCAGCAAGCAGGCTAGGTATGGATTGGTTAAAGCACGGCGCAAGTTGGCCACATCGTGAGCACAGCAAATTTGTGGTTTGCGACCAAACGCGCTGGCACATGCAAAAAATGGGCGATGGGCCTGATCTCCTGCTTTTGCATGGCAGTGGGGCAACCACCCATTCTTACGCTGGTTTGATGCCGCTTTTGGCAAAAGATTTCACTGTCACCGCAATTGACTTGCCGGGTCATGGTTTTTCCAGCCCGTTGGGCAGCGGACAACCCACTTTGAAACGTGTTGGTGAGGCTGTGGCAGCACTCATGCAGCAAGAGGCTATGCAACCGGAACTTATTGTTGGACATTCTGCGGGTGCGGCCATTGCTGTGCAGATGGTTGCCAAGTGCGGGGTTACTCCGAAAAAACTGGTGTCCATCAACGGCGCGTTTTATCCGTTTCCCGGGCTTGCGGGCAGTGTGTTTCCCATGGCCGCAAAGCTGTTGTTCTTAAATCCATTTGTGCCCAAACTGTTTTCGTTCAGTGCTGATTATTTTGGCCGAGTGGAAAGCCTCATAGATGCAACAGGGTCGAAATTGAGCAGCGAAGGTCTCTCATTTTATCAAAAAGCCATGTCGTCTAGTGATCACGTGGAAGGTGCGTTGGCGTTGATGGCGCATTGGGATCTGGAACCGATGGCTTCATATATTGCTGCTCTCGATATTCCCATGCTGCAAATTATCGGGTTGGCTGATGGCACAATTTCGCCAAGTGCGGCGCGGGATACGCAAAGACTGTTGAAACATGGAAGTCGAAAGGACTTTGAGGGGAAGGGCCATCTCGTTCATGAAGAATTGCCAGAAGACGTTGCCGAAACCATTCTGGAATTCTCGCTGGCCAACAGTTAAGCGACGCAATCAGCTTGCGCTAATTTATTGGACACTACATAGTGTCCAATAATGAATACACATTTTCCATATCCAGATGACGCCACTTTGACTGTGGCGCACAGACCTCATGCGATTGTGATTGGCTCGGGGTTTGGCGGTTTGGCCGCTGCGATACGCCTTGGCGCGCGAGGGTATCGGGTGAGTGTGTTGGAAAAACTGGATCAGCCAGGCGGCCGTGCCCGTGTTTTCAAACAGGATGGTTTCACATTCGATGCAGGCCCAACGATCATTACAGCACCTTTTGTGCTGGATGAGTTGTGGGACATGTGCGGCAAGAAACGGCAGGATTACGTGCCGCTGAAAGCGATGAATCCGTTCTATCGCATCCGTTTTGACGACGGCACGTTTTTCTCTTGCAATGACAACGCAGAAGATATGCGCGCTGAGGTGGCTCGATTTAACCCTGATGATGTTGAAGGCTATGAACGCTTTATGAAAGACAGCAAGGCCAACTACATTGTTGGCTTTGAAAAACTTGGTGCCAAACCGTTCCACCGCATTTGGGATATGATCAAGTTTGTTCCATGGTTGGCGGCACGACGGGCCGATCGTTCCGTTTATTCCCATGTGGCCAAATATATTAAGAACGAAAAACTGCGTATTGCCTTGAGTTTTCATCCGCTGTTTGTGGGCGGTAATCCGATGCGGGTGACGTCAATCTACAGTCTCATTGCCTATATGGAGCGGGAGTTTGGTGTGCATTATGCATGGGGTGGCACAGGTGCACTGGTGAAGGGCATGGTTGACCTCATCAACGGGCAGGGTGGTCAAGTGCGATGCAATGCACCTGTTGAAAAACTGATGATCGAAAACGGAACGGCGCAAGGGGTCGTGCTGGAAAACGGTGAGCGCATTGCAGCCGATGTTGTGGTGTCCAATGCCGATTCCTCGTGGACCTATAACAATTTGCTGGCAGATCATAAGCCCAAGCGCTGGACTAAACGCAAGCTGAAGAAAACGCATCTCTCTATGAGCTTATTTGTCTGGTATTTCGGGACAGACAAGAAATTTGATGATGTGGATCACCACACAATCCTGATGGGGCCGCGGTATCAAGGTTTGTTGAAAGACATATTTGACCGCAAGATCCTGGCTGAAGATTTCAGCATGTATCTTTATCGCCCCACGGCTTCCGATCCTTCCATGGCACCAGAAGGGTGTGATTCATTTTACGTGTTGGCACCTGTGCCGCATTTGGCCAGTGGTGTTGATTGGACGGCGATGGCGGAACCGTATCGTGCAAAGCTGCAAAAACGTTTGGAAGATACGATCATGCCACAACTCGGAGATCATGTTGTCACATCGCGTATTATGACGCCTGAAGGATTTCGCGACGAGTTGAACGCCCCTGAAGGTGCAGCGTTCGGGCCGGAACCGATCATCACGCAATCGGCGTGGTTTAGACCTCACAATTTGAGTGAAGAAGTGTCGAACTTTTATCTGGTCGGCGCAGGCACACATCCTGGCGCGGGTGTTCCAAGCGTGATCACATCTGCAAAAGTGCTGGATGAACTCGTTCCTCACGGTGACAGCGTGGCGGTGGAAAATGCTTAAATCACGTTCCAAACAGCCGCAGCTTAAACATGCCCAAGCATGTTTTTCGATCATCAAACAGGGGTCGAAAAGTTTTCATTTTGCTTCGCTCATTTTGCCGCGCAATGTGCGTATGGCGGCGACATCGCTCTATGCGTTTTGCCGGATGTCTGATGATTTGGTTGATGACCCCTGCGCCACATTTGAGGCGGTGCAGAAACTTCGCGCACGACTGGATGCTGCTTATGAAGGCAAGCCATTTGATCACGTTGCAGACAGAGCTTTTGCTGAAGTGGTTGAAGCTTATAACATCCCGAAATCCGTTCCGCTGTCGATGATTGAGGGGTTTGAGTGGGACTTGGTCGACAAGCGTTACGAAACGATTGGCGAAGTGATTGATTACTCTGCGCGTGTTGCAGGGACAGTTGGCATCATGATGAGCCTCGTCATGGGTAAACGATCGGAGCGCACGCTGGCGCGGGCTTGCGACCTTGGTGTTGCCATGCAGTTGATCAACATTTCTCGTGATGTGGGTGAGGATGCCCGCAACAGGCGCGTCTATCTGCCGGATGAATGGCTTCGCG
This sequence comes from uncultured Rhizobiaceae group bacterium, assembly GCA_937958815.1. Lineage (GTDB taxonomy): Bacteria > Pseudomonadota > Alphaproteobacteria > Rhizobiales > Rhizobiaceae > Pseudahrensia. The sequence goes on from CALGMR010000013.1 coordinate 115,499, forward strand.
AAGCAGGAACCAGCCGTGAAGACTTGTTAAAATCTCCCCAACACAGCGATGCTGTTGCACGGGTCGTGGAACGCTTGTTGAACACAGCTGATGAAATTTATTTAAGAGCGCTTACGGGACTTGCCGATTTGCCGATGGCGTGTCGCCCTGGCATTCGAGCTGCCGGCATGGTGTATGCGGGCATTGGAACCCAAGTGCGTGCCAATGGTTATAATTCTATTGATCAGCGCGCCTACACAACCAAGGCACAAAAACTGGCTTTGCTGGTGCGTGCGCTTCGCAATGATGGGCCATACGGCAGTTGCGATGAAAGCCCCGCATTAACCGAGGTGAGTTATCTGGTCGATGCGGCAGCCGATCCTGATACCGACCCACGTGGTTCTATGGAATGGTTGATCGATCTGAACACGAAGCTGGCGCGGCGCGATCGTGGGCTTGATCACATGCGTTCGCGCAACTGATATTTATTCAATGTGTTTCAACATCGAAGGGTTGATATTTTGAGCTGGTCCTTGATCGCATTTATTGCTTTGAACGTGATTGCGGCTTCTTCAGGTGCTGCATTTCAGCCGGGTGCGTGGTTCAAAAGTTTGGACAAACCATCATGGCAACCACCTGATTGGGCATTTCCTATAGTGTGGTCGGTTCTGTATTTTCTCAATGCACTTGCGGGCTGGTGGGTTTGGCAAGCGTCAGGCTTGGAAAGTTTGGGCGCGTTGGCCATGGTGATCTATATCGTGGCGCTGTTGTCCAATGCTGGATGGTCTGCATTGTTTTTTGGAATGCGTCGCATGGATTTGGCCACCTATGATGCAGCATTGTTATGGTTGTTGGTCGCGGCACAAATTGTGGTTTTTTACGCCATTGTGCCGCTGGCCGGATTGATTTTGCTGCCTTACTTGGCGTGGGTTACAATTGCATTCTGGTTGAGCAGAACCGTCTGGAAACTTAACCCTGATGCCGTTTGACTGGGGTGCGATATGACACCTGCTGATTGGTTGTTCTTGTTTGAGTTCGGGGGCGGATTTGCAGTCTTCATTTTATTTTGCCTCTGGCAACTGCGCCAGTTGGACAAACTGGATGCCGAAGATGAAAAACGGGATCGTGAAGACCAAAGCTAGGTTTTTTGATAGCGGCTTCTGCGCGGCATTCTGAACGGTAAAAGGCAACGAACCAAAGGGTTCGAGAATGCCTTCAGGTCGAGGCTCTCGTGAACTGCGCGACAATTTTCACCATCAAATACCGATTGAATTTGCGACCGTGAATAAAACGGCGTGTCTTCCAAAGTGGAGGTGATCTTTGGGGTAGGGTGCTGGCTGAGTGTCGTTCGAGGCATTCGCCAGATTGGGCACTTTGGCAAATGTTGTCGCGATGGTATCGCCACATCCCGAACTGATCCATCGCGCGCAAATTTCAAGGCGAATTGTCGATTGACGCCCGATTTCGTGAACGCATCGTACAAGAGCCCTGCGCCATCTTTCAATTGGGCACGCGACCAGTCCCAATGGGTGAAGCCGTCTTCCAAAGGTTCGCTGCCCCAATTGGAATCGATGTAACCGTGGCCGCGCCATGACACATCAGGCGACGCCATATTGCATTCCACATCGCAACTGGAGGCAATAGGGCGCCAGAAGTGTCGACCATTTTCATCAAGCTGATACGTTTCTTTCGTGATGCCGTGGGGAGTGAGTTTCAATTGACCCCGAACTTTGAAGGGGAGAGGCGCTGCACGTTCGTTGATGTTTATTGTCAGCGATGTGCCGTCCCACTCGAGATCGCTTGGGCCAATTGCCAAGTGTGCCTTCGATTGTTGCAATGCAGATGATCCGCGTTCGGTCATCGTCCAGCGCTTCACACCCTTGCCGTAAATTCCAACGTTCAATGCGATATGTTCAGTCGGGTTTTTGCGACCAGACCATGCGTAATAGGGGGAGAACACGGAACCGATAAGTGCGATGATGGAAAAGCCGAATTGCCCATCGTCACTCATGGCATCGGCGTACCACCACCCGTAGCCATTTGGTGGAACGCTCAGCTCAAACCTTGGTCCTTCAGAATCTGCTGCGCCGCGAGCATCCCCGAAAGGGTCGCCATCGGAACGCCCGCTCCCGGATGCGTGCTGCCCCCCGCCAAATACAGTCCTGGCAGTTTCGTCTTCGAGCCCGGCCTGGAGAACGATGCCATCCAACCGTGGGATGCTCTGCCGTACAGAGAACCGCCCGATCCCGGAAACAGGTTCTCGAAATCTGCTGGTTGTGTAACTGTCATTTGAGGTTTTGCGGTTTCCAAGATCAGTCCACAGCGGTTGAGCAGGGAAAAAGTTGCGGACTGACATTGATGAAGTTCCTCTTGGTTCATGCGGCGGGTGTCGCCAAATGCAGGTGCGTTGATCAAGCACAGCATTTTGTCTTCTGTTCCCGAAATCAAATTTGCTTCGTCATCGCGGTTTTGCGCGCAGACATAGACAGTTGGATTTTCAGGCACCTGGGTTTTCTGGAATATGGAATTGAATTCTGAGCTGTAGTCTTCGGAAAAAAAGACATTGTGACGTTGCAAAGGAAAGCCCGACGTTTTCGCCTTTACGTTCCATGTGATTGCCGAGAGCGCACGATCTTTAAGGCTCACAATTGGAAACGAGGTGGCGGGTTCTTTCGTAAAAAAGTCCGGTGTTAGTCTGGAAATATCGCCGCAAAACAGAATTTTCTTGCCACGAATTTGTTCTCCTGCAGCAAGTTTCACGCCGCGTGCAGCTCCGCTTTCCACAATAATGCTGGAAACATCTGCATTGCTTTTGATGATAACGCCAAGGCTTTGAGCACGTTCTCGCATCGCCAGTGCAAGGGCGTGCATTCCCCCTTCAACATGCCAAACTCCAGCTTGTTCCACATGAGCGATCAACATCAAAGTGGCAGGGGATTGATAAGGCGAAGACCCAACATAGGTGGCGTAACGCCCGAACAATTGTTGCAGACGGGGGTCTGGAAAATAATCGCCCAAAGCGTTCCACAGCGTTGTGAAGGGCCGCAAAGCGAGCAGTGTGCCAATTTTTGCAAGACCAACCCGCTGGGACAATTGCACGGGGTTGGGGCGTGATGCTGCTATAAATGTGTGCTGCAGCGTATTGAATATATTGCGGGCGTCATTTGAAAATTTGCGAAAGCCTTGTGCGCAATCCACCCCGAAAAATTCTTTGATGGAGGCTTCGGATGCATCTTCATCGGCAAAGAGATCAAAATGGCCATCGTCATCCCATGCGTGGCGCGCCAATGTGTTGGCTTTGAACAGTTTTACATGGTTTTCAAATTCGGATCCTGATTCTGCAAACAGTTTTTCAAACACCCATTTCATGGTGAACACTGTGGGCCCAGCGTCTATCTTTGCTCCGTCGACTTCTACAACGCGCATTTTTCCACCTGGATAATCTTGTTTTTCCACAAGCGTGACGGCTTCACCTTTTGCAGCCAGTGAAATAGCGGCCGCCAACCCCGCCATTCCTGCACCTATGACGATTGTTCCGCTCTCTTTGGCGTGGTGTTGAATATTTGGTTTGTTGGAAATTTTAGAATTGTCCAGTTGCTTTTACAGTTTCATGTGTCAATATAACTGAACATATAGAGTTGTCACTTTTTTTGGACACTTTGTTGGGAGGAACGACAATTGGACAATGCAGCCAGAATTGAGCAGGCTTTGGAACGGTCGGTCGCTCTTGCAAGCAAGCGTCAATGTCCGCCCAAACTTACCAAGGCTGTGCGTTACGCTGTCTTTCCGGGTGGAGCACGCGTTCGCCCGCAACTCACCATGGCTGTCGCAGCGGCTTGTGATGTGGGGGAAACTCTACTCGTTGATGGTGCTGCTGCCGCGATCGAACTTCTCCACTGCGCATCGCTGGTTCACGATGATCTGCCCTGTTTTGATGATGCTGATTTGCGCCGTGGAAAAGCCAGCGTTCACTCCGTTTACGGCGAAGAAATTGCTGTGCTCGTTGGCGATGCCTTGATTGTGCAAGCCTTCCAATCAATCGCAGAATCATGTGGCGACACGCCCCAATATCTTCCTGAACTGATTGCATGTGTGGCCGGTTCTGTTGGCATGAAAGGTGGCATTGTCGCTGGTCAGGCCTGGGAAAGCGAAGATGTTGTAGACGTTAAAGAATATCACTGTGCCAAGACAGGCTCCCTCTTTGTCGGTGCAGTGAGTGCTGGCGCCTTGGCTGTGGGATCTGATCCTCAGCCTTGGCGCCTATTAGGTTCCAAAATCGGCGAGGCATATCAGCTTGCCGATGATCTGCTTGATGCTCTGGGAACGGAAGAGGAGAGCGGCAAGCCGATTGGTCAGGACGTCGCCAATTGTCGTCCTAATGCTGTGGCGTCTCTTGGTTTTCAAGGCGCTGTTGATTTGCTGAACAAAACAGTTGGTGAAGCGGTTTCGGCTATTCCCGATTGCAAGGGCGCAAAGGGACTGAGTTCCTTAATCGCAGCCCAAGCGAAACGGCTGGTTCCCGCAAAGGCGGCAACAGTCGCGGCCTGATTGTTCTGGCTGGAGAGTTTCATTCTTGCTGAAGCATTGGCTGAATTTTCGTGATCGGTGTCTCACATCCGAAGCGTTTCACAAATGGGTGGCACGCTTCCCTCCCACGCGTCCCATTCTGCGCAAACGCCAAAGTGAATTGTTCGATATTGTGTCAGGCTTTGTCTATTCGCAGGTGCTGCTGGCGGTTGTGAAACTTGATGTTTTGTCCGCCGTACAGGGCGACGGGAAAACTGTTTCCCAAGTGTCTGATTTTACAGGCTTGGGCCTCGATGAAACGCGCAGGCTTGTAGAGGCTGCGGCTTCTTTGCGCCTTTTGCAGTTGCATGACGGGCGTTATCGCCTTGGCGACTTGGGTGCTGCGCTTCACATCAATGCAGGCGTGAAAGCCATGATTTTGCATCATGGTGCTCTTTATAAAGACTTGAGCGATCCTGTAGCTCTGTTGCAATCGGGCCGTCAGGAAACGCATCTTTCAAAATATTGGGATTATGCGCTGAGCGAGAATCCCAAAGCTTCTGACGCGGAAGCCGTTTCAGCTTACAGCGTGTTGATGAGCGAAAGTCAGGCCATGGTTGCGGAAGAAGTTTTAGCCTGTTTTGATTTTTCGGATTTCGACACATTGCTGGATGTGGGCGGAGGCGAGGGAACTTTCCTGACTCAAGTCGCTTCGCAGCATTCTGAATTAAAACTGAAACTTTTCGATCTTCCCGAAGTTGCCAAACGGGCGCAAGGCAAATTTGATGAACGCGGACTGACAGCCCGCACGAAGACTTATGGTGGTTCATTTTTTGATGATGACTTGCCCATAGGCGCTGACTTGATTTCGTTGGTGCGCATTGTTCACGATCACGATGATGAGGCTGTGATGGCGATTCTCAAAAGGGCGCATAAAGCCCTGCCAGCCGATGGAAAACTCATCATTTGCGAGCCGATGTCCACAGGTGGCTCTGCTCTGCGCATCAGCGATGCGTATTTCAATTTCTATCTCTACGCGATGGGAAGTGGTCGGCCACGGTCGCCAAAAGCCGTTGCGAACATGCTGGAGCAGGCCGGTTTCAAAAATATTGTACAGGTGCCGACGCGCGCGCCTTTGATCACCAGCATTTTGCAGGCGTGCAAATAGCCTTGCAGTTTGTAAATATAAGTTGACATAGAAGTGTGTCTATTTAATCTTACATTTGGGAGCCTGCTAGTGGACACTTTGTCTCATACACTGGAAGGCACGTATGCAAGCGCATGCTGTAATTTTTAAAGAGCCAGGCTGTCTGGCAGTTGATCGGGTGGAACTCACTGATCCTGGGGTCGATGATCTTGTCATTGAATCCGTGTGGAGTGGAATCAGTTCTGGTACCGAGCGACTTTTGTGGTCTGGTGATATGCCAGCCTTTCCAGGCATGGGGTATCCACTGGTGCCGGGATACGAAACCGTTGGCAAAATCGTAGAAGCTTCAGGCCAGCATTCCCATCGGATCGGTGAGCAGGTCTATGTGCCGGGCTCGAGTTCTTATAAAGATGTTCGTGGTCTGTTTGGTGGCACAGCGTCCACTCTGGTTGTGCCCGAATCCAAAGCTTATCGTGTTGAAGAAAGCTGGAAGTCTGACAGTGTTCTGATGGCGCTGGCTGCAACCGCGCACCATGCCTTAACGAACAATGCTTCAAGCCTGCCTGATCTGGTTGTTGGCCATGGCGTGTTGGGCCGACTGATTGTGCGCATCGCTATCGCGCTTGGTGCGGACAATATCAAAGTTTGGGACGCGAGTGCTCACAGACGCGATGCGCAAGATTATAGCGTGATTGATCCCAGCGAGGATGAAGGTTCGCGATATTCCCACATTATTGATGTGACGGGCGACGCCGACATTCTGGATCAGCTGATTGCGCACCTTAACCCCAGTGGTGAGATCACCTTGGCGGGATTTTACAGTCAGCGTGTCAGTTTCGCATTCCCATCCGCCTTCATGAAAGAGGCCCGTATTCGCGTGGCCGCTGAATGGAAGCCTGAAGATATGGACGCCGTACTCAAACTGTTGGGCGAGGGCAGATTGTCGCTTGCAGGTTTGGTTTCACATCATATGCCGACGGGAGACGCTCAAACCGCTTACGAAGCTGCTTTTGGCGACCCGTCTTGTCTTAAAATGGTTTTGAACTGGAGAGAGTTGTCATGACCGAAGGATTGCAAAGAGAAGTTGAACGCGACGAAGGCGACGGTGTTGATATCTTCAAAATTCTGCAAGACGAAGCGTCTTACGAACCCGATCCCGTTCACACTGGCCCGATCACTAAAGAAACCGAGGTCATTGCGATTTATGGTAAGGGCGGAATTGGCAAGAGTTTTTCCCTCGCGAACCTGTCTTACAACCTTGCCCGCAACGGCAAGAAGGTTTTGCTGATCGGTTGCGATCCAAAGTCTGACACAACGTCGCTTTTGTTTGGTGGCCGTTCCTGCCCAACCATTCTGGAAGTGTCTGCAGCCAAAAAAGCGGCTGGCGAAGACGTGTCCATTTCGGATGTATGTTTCAAGCGCGATGGTGTTTTCGCCATGGAACTCGGCGGCCCGGAAGTGGGTCGCGGATGTGGTGGCCGTGGCATTATTCATGGGTTTGAACTGCTCGAAAAGCTCGGATTTCACGAGTGGGATTTCGATTATGTGTTGCTCGATTTTCTAGGCGATGTGGTTTGCGGTGGCTTCGGTCTGCCGATTGCCAGAGACATGTGTCAAAAGGTGATTGTGGTTGGATCAAATGATCTGCAATCGCTGTATGTGGCAAACAATGTGTGTTCTGCCGTGGAGTATTTCCGCAAACTTGGCGGCAATGTCGGCGTTGCTGGTATGTTGGTCAACAAGGATGATGGGACGGGCGAGGCGGCCGCATTTGCAAAAGCTGTTGGCATTCCTGTTCTGTCTGCCATTCCACAAGATGAAGACATTCGTCGCAAATCGGCCAGCTACCAGATCGTTGGGGATCCTTCCACAAAGTGGGGGCCGATGTTTACGGAACTCGCTGAAAACATGATGTCTGCACCTCCGCGCCAGCCAACGCCGCTGGATCAGGATGGATTGCTTGGGTTGTTCTCGTCAGAAGAAACAGGTGCGGACTGGGTTCTTGAACCCGCGTCACCTGCGGATATGTGCGATCCGTCTCTTATTGAGAAAGTGTCTTTGGAGGTTGTCTACGACAACGTTTGATGAACCCATGACAGAAAACTCAACCACATTGGATATGCGTGAACGCGAAGCGGAAGTCATCGACGACGATGCCGTGTTTGCAGGCAGCGAAGTTGATAGCAGTCAGCAAGGGGGATGCCATGCTGGCGCAGACACTATGCGCACAGCGGCTGAAAAAGCGGGCAAGAGTGATATTCTCGACCAATATGCGAAAGACTATCCTCAAGGGCCTCACGATCAGCCCCAAAGCATGTGCCCGGCATTTGGTTCCCTGCGTGTTGGCTTACGCATGCGTCGCACCGCTACAATTTTATCCGGTTCCGCATGTTGCGTTTATGGGCTGACATTCACATCGCATTTTTATGGTGCGCGGCGAACTGTGGGGTATGTGCCGTTTGACTCAGAAAGTCTTGTAACGGGCAAACTCTACGAAGACATTCGTGATGCTGTACATGAGATGGCCGACCCTGAAAAATATGATGCGATTGTTGTCACCAATTTGTGCGTGCCAACCGCTTCTGGCGTGCCGCTTCAAATGTTGCCGAAAGCAATAGATGGCGTGCGTATTGTGGGCATTGATGTTCCAGGATTTGGAATTCCCACCCATGCAGAAGCCAAAGACGTTTTGGCTGGCGCAATGTTGAAATACGCGCGTGAAGAAATCCAAGACGGCCCTGTGCAAGCGCCGGACTCTCGAACAGAGAGTGACAAGCCAAGAATTACGATGGTTGGGGAAATGTTCCCCGTCGATCCAATCAGCATCGGTGCGATGTTGGAGCCTATGGGCTTGGAAGCCGGCACAGTTGTTCCAACGCGCGAATGGCGTGAACTCTATTCAGCACTGGATTGCGCGGCGGTTGCAGCCATTCATCCGTTTTACACGGCTTCGTTTCGAGAGTTTGAATCCGCAGGCCGCCCGATTGTCGGTTCTGCCCCTGTGGGTGTTGATGGCACTCATGCTTGGCTGAAAGCAATCGGCGAAAGCTGCAACGTGTCTGAAAAAGATATTGCAGCCGCACAAAACGCTATCATTCCAGCCATTCAGGGCGCGTTAGCAGCAACGCCGATCAATGGCCGCATCACTCTTTCTGGTTACGAAGGGTCTGAGTTGCTTGTGGCCCGTTTGCTGATCGAAAGCGGAGCCGATCTGCGCTATGTGGGCACTGCTTGCCCCAAGACAAAATGGTCGGCTGATGACTGCGACTGGCTGGAAGCCCATGGCGTTCATGTGAAATACCGTGCGTCGTTAGAAGACGATTGTGCGGCCATGCAGGAATTTGAACCGGACCTTGCCATTGGCACGACGCCAGTTGTTCAAAAGGCAAAAGAGCAGGGCACGCCTGGCCTTTACTTCACCAATCTTATTTCAGCACGTCCGTTGATGGGGCCTGCTGGTGCCGGTTCTTTGGCACAAGTGATCAACACGGCGATTGGCAACAAGCCACGTTTTGATGCGATGAAGGAATTTTTCGAAGGCGTAGGCACAGACTATGCAGCCGGTGTTTGGGAGACAACGCCTGAAGATCGCCCCGCATTTAAAAAGAAATTTGCAGCCCGTGCTGCCCGCTCTGCAAATGCGGTAGATGGTGGGGAGGCAGTTGGCACATGACTCTTGTTCTCGATCATGATCGCGCCGGCGGATACTGGGGCTCAGTCTATGCCTTCACGGCAATCAAGGGATTGCAGGTTATTATTGACGGCCCTGTTGGCTGTGAAAACCTGCCCGTGACATCTGTGTTGCATTACACCGATGGATTGCCGCCACACGAACTTCCTATTGTTGTCACTGGTCTAGGCGAAGAAGAACTTGGCCAGACGGGTACGGAAGAGGCCATGCGCCGTTCACGTGCCACGCTTGATCCTGATCTGCCCGCTGTGGTTGTGACGGGTTCGATTGCAGAAATGATTGGCGGTGGGGTGACGCCTGAAGGTGCGAATGTGGTGCGCTTTTTGCCGCGCACTATTGATGAAGACCAATGGCAATCTGCCGACCGGGCCATGAAGTGGTTGTGGACTGAATACGGCCCGAAAAAAGTGGCCAAGGTTAAAACGCGCAAAGAGGGTGAAAAACCTCGCGTCAACATTATTGGGCCGATTTACGGCACGTTCAATATGCCATCCGATCTCGCCGAGATCAGACGTCTCGTCGAAGGCATCGGTGCCGAAGTGAATATGACGTTCCCGCTCGGTTCGCACTTGGCTGATATTTCACGTTTGTCGAATGCTGAAGCCAATATCTGTATGTATCGTGAGTTCGGGCGTTTGTTGTGTGAAACGCTGGACCGTCCTTACCTGCAAGCGCCAATTGGCATCCACTCCACCACGGCGTTCTTGCGCAAACTTGGCGAGATGTTGGACATTGATCCTGAGCCATTCATTGAGCAAGAAAAACACACGACGCTGAAGCCCATGTGGGATTTATGGCGCTCGGTCACACAGGACTTTTTCGGAACGGCAAGTTTTGCAGTTGTTGCCAACGAAACCTACACGCGTGGTCTAACCAACTTTCTGGAAGAAGAATTGGGCCTGCCTTGCACATTTGCTGTGGCACGTGTTCCAGGTCAAAAAACCGACAACCAGTCGGTTCAGGATTTGTTGCGCGACAAGCCGCCAATGATCCTTTTCGGTTCTTACAATGAGCGGATGTACATTGCCGATCAGGGGTCCCGCACCATGTATATGCCGGCATCGTTTCCGGGTGCTGTGATCCGTCGTCACCATGGCACACCCTTTATGGGATATTCTGGCGCGAGCTATCTCGTCCAGGAAGTGTGCAACAGCCTGTTCGATGCGCTGTTCCACATTTTGCCATTGCAAAGCCAGATGGATGCTACGGCATCTGCGGCTCCTGCTCGCACCAAAAAATCATTGCCTTGGGATGGAGATGCTCGCGTTACGCTTGATGAAGTGGTCGACCGCGAGCCCATTTTGATCAGAATTTCCGCCGCCAAAACGCTGCGAGACCAAGCAGAGCGCGATGCGCTGGATGCCGGTGAAGACCGCGTCACTGCAGAACGGGTTTTGGCAACAAGCAAACAAGTTTCAAGAGCAGCAGCATGATTGGATATTCAAATCATGCGGCGTTGTTCGCACCAGGAGGAAGACATTATGTCTGACGCATCATTGGATCGGGCAGGTTTGTCCGCAAGACCATCCGGCAATCAAACGGTTCTGTACCGTTTCATTTTCAGTGTGCTTTTTATTTTCTCAGTAGGGTCAATCGCGTTGTCGCGGCTGACACAAAACGACGCGCGCCATTCCATCTGGAATGAAGCCAAGCAGGCAGCGCACGCGACAGCGGGCTACGCCGTCAAATACTGAGTGTTCGAAATTTTTCCGCCTAAACCTCGGAAAAATGCGGTTCGTTGAACCAAACCCTGCCGTGGGGTGTGTCACGGCGTCGGTCGCAAGACCATCTGACTAGGAGGTTTTATTATGGCTAGTCCTGAAAGCGAGTCCCTTACTGGTATGACCAGCGGAGAGGCCCGTGAATTCCATCGCATCTTTATGAAGAGTGCAATTCTCTTCACTGGATGGGCTTTCGCGGCGCATGTGCTTGTGCACCTATGGCGCCCTTGGCTTTACAACGATGGCTCAACGCAAACGTCGTCACTGATGGACGGTATCAACACCGCTGCATCAGTAGTGACCGCGTTGGTTTAAGGAGAACTGAATATGCATAAGATTTGGCTTCTTTTTGATCCGCGTCGCGTCATGGTGGCGATGGCTGTCTTTCTGTTCACGCTTGCAGTTTTGATTCACTTCATTCTGCTCAGCACGGACAGATATAATTGGTTGGATGTTAAGCCGCTCGCGGCTGCATCAGCTGATGTCACAGTGAGCAAGTTAATCACTTAACTCGCTGCAACAACACCGATAGGCGAGAACTCTCTCTTTTCGCCTATCGGTTCTAAATATTAGATCTTGATGGAGAAACAGCCATGGCTTTGCTGAGCTTTGAGCGAAAATATCGTGTTCGTGGAGGCACCCTTTTGGGAGGCGACCTGTTCGACTTTTGGGTAGGGCCATTCTATGTGGGCTTTTTTGGCGTTTCTGCGCTGTTCTTCACCATATTGGGCACAGCCCTGATCCTTTATGGGGCAGCCCTTGGGCCAACATGGAACCTTTGGCAGATCAGCATCAATCCGCCTTCACTGGATTATGGATTGGCGCTTGCACCTATGAAGGAAGGCGGGCTTTGGCAGATCATCACCATCTGCGCGGTCGGGGCGTTTGGCTCTTGGGCATTGCGTGAAGTGGAAATCAGCCGGAAACTGGGCATGGGGCTTCATGTTCCTTTTGCCTTCAGCATCGCCATTCTCGCATTTGTGACACTTAACGTTTTCCGCCCATTGCTTATGGGAGCATGGGGGCATGGTTTTCACTACGGAATTTACAGTCATTTAGAGTGGGTCAACAATGTTGGCTACGCCTATGGCAATTTCCATTACAACCCCGCGCATATGATCGCGATTACGTTCTTCTTTACAACCACTCTGGCCTTGGCTCTCCATGGCGGGTTGGTTCTGTCCTCTACCAACCCGGGTCGAGGTCTTGAGGTGAAGACGCCAGAACACGAAGACACTTATTTTCGCGATTTTATCGGCTATTCCGTAGGCACGCTTGGCATTCACCGCGTTGGCTTGTTCCTCGCGCTGGCCGCTGTTTTCTGGAGCGCGGTCTGCATTATTATCTCTGGCCCTCTTTGGGAAGACGCTTGGTCTGACTGGTGGAGTTGGTGGCTGGAACTTCCCATTTTCCCACAAGATGACCTTGTGCGCGAAATTGGCGACCTCGATTATCTCGACAATTAAGGAGAAGATGGCATGTTTAAAGAATATCAAAACATCTTCACAACGACCCAAGTTGTAACAAAACCGGGAGTGGGCATTCCATTGCCTGCGGGCAACGACCCCCGCATTGGCAAGGGCAAGATGAGTTACTGGTTGGGTAAAATTGGCAATGCGCAAATTGGCCCTGTCTATCTGGGAACGCTTGGGTTGATCTCGCTTGTGTCTTTCCTTGTCGCCTTCAACTTGATTGGGCTGAATTTTTGGATGCAAGTGGGTTGGGACCCTGTGCAATTTGTCCGTCAGCTTTTTTGGCTGTCGCTTGATCCTCCAGCACCATCTTATGGATTGAAAGTGCTGCCACCTTTGAAAGAGGGCGGCTGGTTTATGATTGTTGGGTTCTTCTTAACAGTGTCCGTCATCAGTTGGTGGCTGCGCAGTTATTATCGCGCAAAGGCGCTCGGTTTGGGAATGCATGTTCCTATCGCGTTTGCTGCTGCGATTTGGCTGTTCCTCGTTCTGGGTTTCATTCGCCCTGTGATGATGGGATCATGGAGCCATGCTGTGCCGTACGGTATTTTCTCGCACCTTGATTGGACCAACAACTTTTCGTTGACTTACGGAAACCTGTTTTACAATCCGTTCCACGCGCTATCGATTGTGTTCCTGTATGGTTCAGCGTTGCTGTTTGCCATGCATGGCGCAACCATTCTTGCTGTTAGTCGCTATGGCGGCGAGCGTGAGATTGAACAGATCACAGATCGTGGCACGGCTTCTGAACGCGCCGCATTGTTCTGGAGATGGACAATGGGGTTCAATGCCACGATGGAATCCATCCACCGCTGGGCATGGTGGTTCGCCATGTTGACCACGCTCACTGGCGGCATCGGAATTTTGCTCACTGGAACCGTGGTGGATGACTGGTCAGAGTGGGCCATCAAGCACGGCGTATTGCATTCAAGCGGAACAAATATTCGCTAAGCTTCATAAGCATTGCACAAAAAAGGCCGCAGTTTTGCGGCCTTTTTTTGTAGAGACCTATTGGGCGATCAACGGTCGAAAAACTTGTGCAGTCTAATGACCAAGCTGATAGGTCCCTTGTAGGTGAGCTTTCGCGTGAAGAACGCCTGTTGCCCCGTCAAACGCCCCATGACCATATCAATATAGGTTTGGGCGGACATTTTGAGCGTCAGTGTTGGCGACTCCAGTTCGCCGGAATCTAATGAACATGTGCCATTGTTGATAGTGGCAAAATATTTCCCTCCATCTTCGCCGGAGAGAATGAACTGGATTGTAGCATCAACATCTGCCGCGGTTTTTGGATTAAAGCGCTGCGGCATGGCCTGAATAATTTGCGATATCGTCGGGTCGTTTGATTTGGACATTCGGTGTTCAATCATCGTGGAAAATGCGCTGTTGCAGGTCCAGCATTTTGATGCGTTTGACTATAAATGCTAAGTGGAAACCATGAAATATATTTCGCCTGAATTCAGTGAATTTGTTCAAAATACTGTCGGCATATTCCATCCTGAGGACATGTTTTGGAAACGCTAAGATTCGGGCTCGCAGTGATTTTGGTCGTGCTTGTTCCCATGGTGATCGGCTTTTGGATTGTTATTCACGGGGGCAATTCGCTGTGGAAAAAATGCGCTTCAGCAGTCGCCTATTCGGCGGCCGGGTTGGCAATGCTGGTTATCGGACTCTTTGCATATGTCTATCGTGCATTTCTTGTAGGCGATGACCTTGGGATGAACTGGCCCGTGTTCATTGTTGGTCTTGTGATTTATGTTGCTTCTCTCAAAATGGCAGCGCCGGTGCGCCGTCACCTGACATTTCAAACCTTTGCTGGCGTGCCGGAAGTGTCAAATACGGAAACCAGACTGTTGATCGAAGGCCCGTATGCGGCTGTGCGGCATCCTCGATATTTCATGGTGCTGGTGGGCATTGTCGGTTGGGCAATGATGGCGCATCATTCAACAGCATATTTGGTTGCCGTGATCTGTCTTGCCGGAATGATGTTGGTTGTGCAGATGGAGGAACGAGAATTGCGCACACGGTTTGGAACCGACTATGTGGATTACTCAAAACGGGTTCCACAAATTTTGCCCAGGTTCAAAGCGCTCAAACACTTTTTGTAAACGCGGCGATCAAAAATCGAGCTGCGGATATTCGTTTACATAGATGCGGAACCACGGAGTGAAGTTTTCAGGCGAAAGCTGAATTTCGCGGTGCAAGTCGTCTGGGCTGATCCAGCGGGTTTCGCACACTTCCTCGGGGTTCAACCTGATGTTGATGTCATCTTTTGCGATATTTGTGCGGAACATGTGCACACGCTCGCGCTCCCATAAACCGTTGCCAACATCGGCGGAGTATTCAACGATAAGACGTTGTTCTAACGGAGTGCGAAAACCAAGTTCTTCTTGCAGTCTGCGTTGCGCTGCTGGCTCGATACCTTCTCCAAAGTGCGGATGTGTGCAGCACGTATTGGCCCATTGGCCGCCGCAATGATATTTGTCAAATGCGCGTCTTTGAATGAGCAATTCGCTTCCAGAAAAGACAAACACAGAAAGTGCTTGATGGTGCAGCCCTTTGATATGGGCTTCGATTTTTTCAACGGGAAAATGTGATCCATCCTCATTGATACCAGGAATGGTGATCGGTGGATTTGTTGGCGGAATGGGCCAATCGCCTTCAATGGGAGCAGGGCCAGACTGCTGATCAGACGTCAGATGCAAAACACGTTCAGGAATGGCGCTCTGCAACATTAGGCAACGGCTCTCGACAATGCGCATTGCGACCACAGTTCAGACAATGCCCCAACCAGATGATCAATGTCTTGATCTGTGTGCAAAGGACCAGGTGTGATGCGCAAGCGTTCAGTGCCTTTGGGCACCGTTGGATAATTGATGGGCTGAACATAAACGCCATATTGATCCAAAAGCAGGTCAGAGATGAACTTACATTTTTTCGGGTCGCCCACCATGACAGGAACGATATGACTGTCATTCATCATGTGGGGCAAGCCAATGCCATCCAGCTTTTCACGCAGTTTCTTTACATTGCGGCGTTGGCGCATGCGTTCCATATCACTTTGCTTCAGATGCTGGATGGATGCGGTTGCACCTGCTGCCAATGCGGGGGGCAGAGCCGTTGAGAAAATAAAGCCCGACGCAAACGAACGCACGAAGTCGACCAAGTTTGAGGACGCAGCGATATATCCACCCATCACGCCATAAGCTTTGCCAAGTGTTCCTTGAATAACCGTCACCCGATCCATCAAGCCTTCGCGCTCGGCGACGCCACCACCACGTGGCCCATAAAGGCCAACGGCATGGACTTCATCGAGATAAGACATGGCGCCATATTTTTCGCACACGTCCAAAATTTCTTCCAATGGGCAGATGTCGCCATCCATGGAGTAAACAGATTCAAAGGCCACCAGTTTTGGCACGTCAGGATCTGCAGCTGCCAGCAAGCGTTCCAAATCGGCCACATCGTTGTGTTTCCATAAATGCTTTGGCGCACGCGAGTGACGAATACCCTCAATCATGGATGCATGGTTGTCACTGTCGGAAAAGATTTCACAATTGGGAATGCGCGATGCCAATGTGCCAAGTGCCGCCCAGTTGGCCACATAACCAGACGTGAGCATCAATGCTGCTTCTTTGTTGTGAAGATCAGCCAGCTCTTGCTCCAGCAAAATATGGTAGTGGTTGGTGCCAGAAATATTGCGCGTGCCACCGGCGCCGGCGCCACATTTGTCAATGGCTTCCTTCATGGCAGCAAGCGTGTTTGGGTGTTGCCCCATGCCCAAATAGTCGTTGGAACACCAAACGGTCACTTCGCTCTGTTGGCCATCTTCATCGTGTCGAGTGGCTTTTGGAAACTGGCCTTTTTGGCGCTCAAGATCAGCAAACACACGGTAGTTTCCGGCCTCGCGAAGGTCATCCAGTTTCTCTGTGAAAAAGGTCTCAAAATCCATAAAACTCACCTGTATTTTCTTTCTCGTCGTTTCTTCCAAACGATCTATTTCCATTGTGGCCGACTACGCGTTTAAGGGAAATCGCCAAAGGCACTTTTTTAAAAACATCGACCAAAACTAAGAACTTATCCCCATCAACTATTTTGCCATTGCCCACTGCCAAAGAGCCGTCTCTTTAAATGGCAGTATCATCATAAGGTGTTCGAACGCTGCCAATGCGATGAGCGTCGTCAGCATGACAAGCATCGTGAATTTTTCGTCAGACACCAATCCCGTGCCGAAAGAAAAAGCCGCGAGAGCAAAAACAAGAAAAGTGCCGATCATTGAGACCCAGAATACAGGCCCGATACGATCGTCCCTAAAATAGCTGTGCAAATGGGCAATACCACGTGGCATCATGTCTCGCGAGAAAGATGGCACACCGCTGAAAATCGTCAGCTTTGCGCTGATGCGCATTAGCCACAGGGTTACAAAGCTCCAGAATGCCGTTTGGTCATGGCCGCCCAACGTCACCAGTCCCACGGCCAGTAAAGCGGCCACGAGCAAAAATTCGTGACGGCTCACTGTCGCAAACGCCAATTGAAAGCGCTTCTGCTCACTGATGTTGGCGGGGCAGGGTTCCACGCGTGGCCCTGTGATCATTCCAGTCAGAAATGTGAATTCTACCCAAGACCAGATTGCCAATGAAGATGCGAACCCGACATAGGGTGCGATAGGGTGCGTTGAGTTGGACGCTATGACGGCACCTGCAAACCCAAGGGCCGTCAAAACAGTCACGCCCAACAAACGTGCTGGCAATTGTTTTTCCAACCCCCGCGCAAGCCACAGCACTGCTCCGGTGGAAAACCACCAGAGCAGTATGACGAACAATATGGGAGCAAGATAAGTGGTCATGAAAGCGCTTCGTCTCCTACCAGGCCGGAACCATTTTGCTGAACTCTGGGAGTTCATTGCTTTTGCTTGGAATGGCGTAGAGGCGCACGAAGTTCGCCGCGACCACCGCTTGTAAACCCAGCTTTTTGATTTTGTTCACGACACCACCCTTTTGGGTCAGCTCATCAATAGAAACGGCAAGACGGTTCATTCTGCGAAGCGTTGGCAGGAATGCAGGGTGTTCAAGATCCATCGTGAGTGGAAAGCACTGTTTTGTGCACTCATTGGTGATTTCGAACACGCGCATGTCGTAGTCTTCGATGTCGAGACCAGCTGCCTTGTGAAATTCAGGCCGCGCATGGTCGCGTACAAACATCGTGGCGTACACGGCACAGAGGAAAAACTTGATCCACAGCTTGTTATGACCCGACAGTAGCTTTGGGTTGGAACGCATCAGCAATGAAAATGCTTCGCCATGGCTGAACTCGTCGTTGCACCATTGTTCAAACCATTTGAATATCGGATGAAACCGTTTGTCCGGATGTTTTTCAAAATGACGGAAGATCGTGATGTAACGGGCGTAACCGATCTTTTCAGAAAGATACGTCGCGTAAAAAATGAACTTTGGTTTGAAGTAAGTGTATTTCTTCGCCTTCGTGAGAAAGCCCAAATTGACACCAATGTTGAAGTCTTTCAGCGCGTCATTGATAAACCCTGCGTGGCGCGCTTCATCGCGAGACATGTAAGTGAACAATTCTTTGATGTCTTTGTTCGTGCCACGGCGTTTCATTTCTTTGTAAAGAACACAGCCTGAAAATTCTGCTGTCAGAGATGAGACGAGGAAATCCACCAGTTCAGTGCGCAATTCAACGGGCACATCATCCAGTGTGATGTCGTCCCATTCATCGGTGCGTTTGAAATGGCCTTTGTTGGGATCGTTGCGCATGGATGTGATGAGTGCATCCCATTCCTCGCGCACCAGTGAAACGTCCATCTTGTCCAGTTCAACAAAGTCGGTTGTGTAAAAACGCGGGCTTAGTAGGGTCGTTTGGTGGGCGGCTTTCGTCGTTTCGTTTGCTGCTTCCAGATCGACTGGTTTGCCACGGGAAGGGGCAGGGGAATGGGCGTTCATGACGTGTACTCCTTCGCCAATGTGTTGGGTTCGAGTTTGCCTTGTGAAAAGCTGAATTCACACAATTCCATGAATTCAAGATCGCCTGTTGCGCGGGTCCACATGCGTTCCAGCTTTGAAGCGCGTTTCAATGTGGCGCGGCGTTCAAACTGTTGTGTTTCACCATACGGCACTTCGATTGGACGGCCGTGTACGATGACTTCGTCACCCGGGTTCACGGTTGTTCCATCATTGAAACGCACATGCGCTTCAAAACTCTCGAACGTGTTTACAATTGTGACGGTGCAATCGATGTCGATTTTTTCGCCGCCTCCCATAAGTCTGTTCAACATATCAGGCTCCCTTATCTGAAATGGTGGTTGCGTTTGCGCTTTCAGCGGAGTCATCAAGCAGGGCCAAAAACCCGTCCATGGCAACTTTTCCAAAAGCGTTGAGTTTGATGAACTTGCCCGTCACAGGATCGACGATAGAGAGTTTTCCACTCTTCGTTTTCACCAACCTGTAGGGTTGTCCCATTTCTTGTTTTTGTTGAATGCGCGTGTGCGACATGGCCCGCATGGATTGACGAATAAAAGCGCCTTCTCCGCGGCCATAGGTGGCCAAAGTTTTCTTGGTCACGGCATCGCGCACGATAACCTTGCCACTGGCACCATCGCGAAACAAAAGCGTGCGTTCCTGTTCGGGAACACCAATGCTGCGGGTTACTTTCCCGGCACCAGAAAATTGCGCACCTGCCACAACGAACAGCGCCAGTGCAGCCACGCCAAGGGCGCCGAACAAAGGCACTTTGTGAATGCCCTCAATTTTATCTTGCCGGTCTTTGTCCGGTATTTTTTCGTCAATGTTCATCTCGGGTCTCTCTCTCCCAAAATTGGTTTAGGCAGTTTTTGCGTTTGCTCTACCCATATTGATCCCGCCAACACTGGTTGTGGCAGGGCGTTTCGTTTTGGTTTGATCTGGAGCGCTGGACACAACATTTTTTGGTGCCTGTTTGTGGGCTGCGCTTAATTCTGTGGCCAGAAGTGTTGCAACCGCTTCGACATCAGCAATTGCGCGCAATGAAGGTTGTGGTTTGGCCACTTTCCAGCCACGCACATGAGGCCAAAGAACGAGCCACGAAATTTTTGTGTGTTCTTTCAACGAAAACACCACGCTTCCCTTGGTGTCGTCCAAACGCTTCACGTCAGCAGATGTGATTTGACTGAATGGAAACTGGAATGTGATGGGCAGTGCGATTCCAAAGCGCATCACCACACGTTTGTTGGTGATCGTATAAATTGTGGTGCGCTCAATCATTGCAGCAATGCCAAACAGGATCAGCAAAGCCAGTGCGCCCAGCAAAACTGTGCCGCCCACGGAAAATGCAAGCTCCGAAAGTGTCTTTCGATCAGAAATGCCGGATGCCAACTTCCATGCCGTGAGCACGAAAAAATAGATGCCAATTTTGTGGCTGTGCAATGCATCGCGCAGGATAGCGGTGCGTTCTGGCTTGCCCTGCCATAGGATGTTCTCACCCTCCGGCAAATGTGCCGGAAGGCCTGGGATTGGCTCTTTATGAAAATCGTCGTGTTGGGTCACAGAATTGGCTCCGCACGACCGGGCAGGGCATAAAGACCACCGCCACCGAAATAGCCCATGATTTTTTCTTCTTCCAACATGGTGATTTGATCAGCCAGCTTGGTTTTCGGAATGTCATTGAACTGAGCAGCAGTCAGATTGTGGACGTAATATTCGCGTGGCCCACCGCCAAGAATGCCGCCTTTTTCGCGTTGAACTGCAAAGTGCAAAGGAATGAGGCGTGTTTTTCTACCCAATTTGATCTCAAGAAAACGGATGTAGTTTTCTGTCTGATCCACCCAAACATCGCAGATTTCGCCAGCAAGCTGGCCATCAGCGCCGATGACTGGAAGGCCACGGGGATCAGTGTCCTGTTTGGCAATCGAGAAGTCTGTTGCAACTTTCAAGGGCTGGATCTTCGGCGTGCCGTGCGGTGTCATATCAGGATGATCTGGACGTTCAGCCCACGCTGCTGGGCCCACGCCATCAATCATGGGATTGCCAGTCGGTACGAGCGGAGAACCAGATGTGCGAGAAGAGCGAACCGCTTTGATTGGCCGCGTGTCGCGGTTTTCGGGGTTTGGATAGGTGCGTTCGCCCATGCCGTGTGGCAACTTGAAGGTTTTAGGGCTTGGTAGTTGCAGCCATGCATCCTTGGTGTACTTACCCGTGACATCGTTTTCGAGAGGATAGCCTTCACGACGGCTTTCCGCTTGCAGATACCAAATCAGGCCCGCAAAGAATATCCAAAATGCGTAAAGCACGACTTGTGCCACATCGATATTGCCAACAATTTCAACCATAGTCTTTCTCCGTTGTCAGCCGGGCAAATCTGCCAGACCTATCTTTCCAATATTTTCAGGTTCGCTCGGGGCTATTGTCCGCACGAGCGGGCCAATTGCCACGAGGCTTGCAAATAAAAATCCAATTTCCAGGTGGTAGACGACGCTGTAACCAAGGGAAGGGTCCATCATGGTTTTGCCCAACGCGCCTGTGTTGGCGAGATCGCCAGCAGCATCGCGGATAATCCCACCTGTGGCCAACCCAACGCCAACAGCTGATGCCTGCACAGCGCCCCAAGCGCCGAGCGCCAATCCAGAGCCGGACGTGTCCGCAAGCTGCATGCAGGCAATCATCGTTCCAACCGCAAACATGCCGCCGCCTGTTCCAATCAACGTGGCGCCGATGCGGAACATGTTGGGAGAATCTAGCGGTGCTGCGAAAATGACAAAGCAAAATGCGACAACACCAATCAGGGTGCCGAGCGCCGCAACGCGATGGGTGTCTGCGCCTTTGGCCAGCAAACGGCCTGCGATAGAAAAACCAACCAGTGTGCCAGCCGCAAACAATGCTGTGAGCAAGGTCGTTTGGCTAACCGACAGGCCGAGGACTTCACCGCCATAGGGTTCGAGCAAGACGTCTTGCATCGAAAACCCGACGGTGCCGAGACCAACGGCAACCAGAATGCGAAGGCTGCGTTTGTCTTGTCGGAAAGTCGCCCAGGCTTGCGAAAACGCTTGGCTTTCAATTTTTGGGTCTGTTTGTTTTGGTCGCCGCGCTTCCTGTTTCCACAACGCGACCACATTCAAAATCATGGTCGCAGCTGCGGCCCCTTGCACCACTTGAATGAGGCGTTTGGGTGAAAAGTCTTCAAGAAAATAAGCGAAGATGATGGCGCTGAAGAACATGCCGACCAAAAGCATTACGTAAACAAGTGCCACCACTCTAGGGCGCGTATCTTCTGGTGCCAAATCCGTAGCCAAGGCCAGGCCAGCGGTTTGCACCATGTGAATGCCAATACCTGTGATGAGAAACGCAAGTGCTGCTGCAACAGGCCCAGCCCAAGTTGGGCCAAGCGTCTGAGACTGCAGGAGCAGCAAAGCGAATGGCATAATGGCCAAGCCACCAAACTGCGTGAGCGACCCAAACCAGATGTAAGGAACGCGCCGCCATCCGAGCAACGATTTATGCGTGTCTGATTTATAGCCTATTAACGCCCTCGCAGGGGCAAACAGGAATGGCAAAGACACCATAATGGCAACCAGCGTGGTTGGAACACCCAGTTCCAAAATCATCACGCGGTTCAGTGTTCCGGTCAGTAAAACGGCAGCCATGCCAACGGCGACCTGGAATAAAGACAAACGAAGCAAACGACCCAGAGGCAGGGTCTCACTTGCAGCATCAGCAAAGGGTAGGAACTTGGTTCCTACCTTCTGCCAAAATTCTACAAATGTTTGCGGTTTGCGGTTCACTTGTTCACGAGCTCCATTGCACTTGATTTGTAAAAAGCGGTTGAAGTTCGGCGGGTGCGTTTGACATGAAACCCGGACTTATCGACATGACTTTTTGCAATTGCGGCGATCAGTTTGGATTCTGCTACAGGTTCGATGGCTGGCGAGCGGTCGTTTTTTGGAAAGAACTTGCCTGCCGTTTTCATGGCGCGCAGCATCGGCGTGCTGGGTGCGAATGTGAACAGGATGCTCTTGCGTGTGCGCGGTGCAATACCCTCTAAAAGTGAAATAATGGAAGGAAGCGGGTAGTGGATGAATGAATCCATCGCGACCACATAGTCAAAACAGCCAAGTTCCTCTGCGGACATATCGCCCGACATATATTTGATGCTTCCGGCACGCAAATCGTCTGGTTTTCGTGCTTCTGCTTCTTCGATCAGCGTTGGTGAAATGTCGATGGCGGTGACGTTGGCACCACGCTTGGCGGCTTCCACAGACAGCATTCCCGTTCCGCAACCTGCGTCCAGCAAGCTCATGCCTGTGAGGTCTTCGGGCAACCAGTCCAGCAAAGTGTTGCGCATGTCTTCACGGCCAGCACGCACTGTTTCGCGGATGCGCGAGACGGGCGAATTCGAAGTGAGTGTGACCCACTTGTCAGCAGCGGTCTTGTTGAAATAGGTTTTCAACTCTCCGCGACGGGTTTCGAATGTGACGTTGGCCATGGGTGTCTCTCCTAGTCGAAGCCAAGGAAATCGAAGATTTCCCGGTCTTTCATTGGCGTTGGAGACATGGGGTCGCGACCATCCCAAAGGTTTTGAGCCAGCTGCAAATATTCGTTTTGTACCGCTGTGAGTTCGGGAGAATCTTCCATTTCAAACAGTGTAGATTTTTTCAAACGCGAACGGCGGATCACATCAAGGTCGGGAAAATGCGCTACCCGCTCCAGCCCAACAGACTTGTTGAAACGATCGATCTCGTCTGTGTCTTTGGAGCGGTTGGCAATGACGCCACCAACCCGCACCTCATAATTTTTAGACTTGGCACCAATAGCTGCCACGATGCGGTTCATGGCAAAAATACTGTCAAAATCGTTGGCTGTGACGATCAATGCTTTTTCGGCATGTTGAAGCGGTGAGGCGAAGCCGCCGCACACAACGTCACCAAGCACGTCAAAAATCACCACATCGGAATCTTCCAGCAAGTGGTGTTCTTTCAGCAGTTTTACAGTCTGCCCCACCACGTAGCCGCCGCAACCTGTGCCTGCGGGTGGGCCGCCAGCTTCGACGCACATAACACCATTGTAGCCTTCATAAACAAAGTCTTCGGTGCGCAATTCTTCAGAGTGGAAGTTCACGCCTTCCAGCGCGTCGATGACGGTTGGCACCAGACGTTTTGTTAAAGTGAACGTGCTGTCGTGTTTGGGATCACACCCGATTTGCAACACGCGTTTTCCAAGTTTTGAAAATGCAGCAGAAAGATTGGAAGATGTGGTTGATTTGCCAATGCCGCCTTTGCCGTACACAGCGAAGACTTTGGCGTTGCCGATGTCCATTTCAGGGTCAAGCTTCACTTGCACAGAGCCTTCGCCATCCAGACCGTCTGGCAGTTTGCGGCTTTTGTCTTTGAAGTGCGAGTTTGGTCCGAGGATATTCATTATGCCACGTCTCCGATTTCCACGCCCTCAAGGCGATCTTCGAGTTCTTCACTTGCGTTTTGCAACGCAGCCATTGTTTCTTCATCTGGTGCCCAGTAATCGCGCTCGCTGGCTTCAATCATGCGATTGACCAGACGCGAAGCTGATGCGGGGTTCAGGTCTGCCAGGCGCTGGCGCATGGCATCGTCGAGCACAAATGTCTTAGAAAGTTCCTGATAGACCCAGGGTTGAACCTGACCTGTTGTGGCCGACCAGCCCATTGTGTTTGCCACTTGAGATTCAATTTGGCGCACGCCTTCGTATCCATGTTCCAGCATGCCTTCGAACCATTTCGGGTTGAGCGAACGGGTGCGGGTTTCCAACGACACTTGTTCGTCCAAACTGCGCACTTTGCCTTCGCCCTGAGTTTGATCAGAGATGAACACTTTCAGACCATCAGATTTTCCAGCGGCTTTTTTGCGTGACGACACTGTTTTTGCGATGCCGCCGAGCGTGTCGAAATAGTGATCGATCGTCGTGACACCAAGTTCAATAGAATCGAGATTCTGGTAGGCCATATCGACCTGACTCATCACATCGTCAAAAATCTTGGATTGACGTTCAGTCTTGCCTTTGCGGTCGATGGCGAAGCATTTGCGATTTGAGTATTGGCTGGCGATTTCCTCATCATCTGTCCATGCAGAAGACCCGATCAGGAAATTGACATTTGCGCCATACGCACCTTCGGCATTTGAGAACACGCGATAGGTGGCGTCGTCCATATCGCAATTGTTTTCAGCGGAATATGCCAATGCGTGTTTGCGAATATAATTCAATTCAACGGGTTCATCTGCAGTGGCCGCAAGATGACAGGCTTCCGCCAACATTTTGGCCTGTAAGGGAAGCAGATCGCGGAAAATGCCCGACAGGGTGATCACCACATCAATGCGGGGGCGTTTCAACTCCTCCAGCGAAATCAGTTCTGCACCGACAACCCGACCGTATGAATCAAGCCTTGGTTGTGCGCCCATTAAGGCCAAAGCCTGCGCCATGGGCGCACCTTCTGCTTTTAAATTGTCTGTGCCCCACAAGACGATGGCAATGGTTTCGGGCAGTTGGTTGTCTTGCTCCAGATACCGATCCAGCACTTTTGCCGCTTGGCGAACACCATCTCGGGTGGCGAAGGCGGATGGTATTTTGAACGGGTCGAAACCGTGGATGTTGCGACCTGTGGGCAACATTTCAGGTGTGCGGATAAGATCACCAGATGCTGACGGTCTGATAAATTTTCCATCCAGAGCCTTGATAATGCCCTCAAGCTCTTCGTTTGAGGCTAGGTTGCTGTTGGCAGTTTGCAGTTTTGCAACCAGAGCTGTCTGATCCAGCGCCGTTTCATTGGATGCAAAACTGTCGATCACCTCTTTGGTTTCGTTGACAATCGCATCCATCAACTCGCTCGGTATCTCTGCAGACGTGTCAGCTTCCGCGATATGTTCCAGCATAGAACGGCGATCTTCTGCGGACATGGGCTGTCCGGCAATGTGCAATCCATCGGGGATCAGCGCGTATTCAAGTTCCAGCAATTTTGCTTGGACTTCAGCGATGAAGGCCATTTGATCTTCCGGCGATTGTGCAATTTCAAGGTTTAATTGCTCCACTTGGGCAACGGCAAGTTCAATGAGTGTGTCCTGTTCATCGGCGCTGGCTTTGCGCAAGCGATCCAAAGTTGCCTTCAAGTCGCCAAGACCTTTGTAAAGGCCGGCTTGTGTCACGGGCGGGGTGAGATAGGAAATCAATGTTGCTGCCGAACGGCGTTTGGCAATTGTGCCTTCCGACGGGTTGTTGGCTGCATAAAGATAGAAATTTGGCAGGTCTTTGATCAGACGGTCTGGCCAGCAGTCCCCACTCATGCCCACTTGTTTGCCGGGCATAAATTCCAGCGCGCCATGGGTGCCGAAATGAAGCACGGAATCGGCTGCATAGTCTTCACGCAGATAGCGGTAGAATGCACTGAAAGCGTGCGTGGGAGCGAAGCCGTTTTCAAACAGCAGGCGCATCGGATCGCCTTCATAGCCGAAGCCCGGCTGAACGGCGATCAGGATATTTCCATATTGCTTGCCGAGCACAAAAATAGATGATCCATTGGTGAAGTCGCGGCCTGGTGCTGGCCCCCATGCGCTTTCAATTTCTGCAAGATGGGGTTCACGGCGCACATGATCGTCGGTTGAAATGAGATCATGTACATTTGCGCCCGCGCCATATCGTTCTGCATTCCCGTTTAGAATTTCTTTGCGCAATTCGTCTGCGGTTTCCGGCAGGTTGTCGATAAAATACCCTTCGGATTTCATTTTCAGCAAAGTGGCGTGGAGCGATTCAAATACGGAGAGAAACGCCGCAGTTCCAAGATTGCCCGAATTTGGCGGGAAGTTGAAAATGGTCAGGGCGACTTTGCGGTGTGCACGTTCGCGCAGTCGCAACGAAACCAACTTTGAAACGCGATCGGCAAGCGTGGCGACGCGTTCTTTGTGGGCTTGCATGCAACGTTGGCCAGAAGGGCAGGAGCCAAGATCACGCGCACATGTGCATGTCTGGTTTTCCGGGTTTTCAGACCGTCCGCCAAACACTTGCGATCCAATCGCACCATCCAGTTCAGGTATGGCCACCATGATGGTGGTTTCGATAGGCATCAGGCCAGTGTTGGAACGTTCCCATGTTTCCAAAGACTGGAATTCAGTGACGTGAGCGGAAAGATAGGGAACGTCGAGTTCGTTCAAGGCGTCGGCGGCGGATTCTGCGTCGCTGTAGGCAGGGCCACCAACGAGAGAAAACCCTGTCAGTGATACGAGTGCATCAATTTTTGCGCCATTTTCTCCACCTGACAAAAACGCATCTATTGCAGGGCGGTTGTCCAACCCGTTGCAAAAGCAGGGGACAACATTCAGGCCGCGATCATTCATGGCTTTGATCACGCCGTCATAATGGCCCGTATCGCCGGACAAAATATAAGAGCGCAGCAACAACAAACCCACTGTGCCTTTTGCTTCGGGAAGCATTGGCAGATCTGTGAAATGGCCGGAGACCCTGTTTGCTATAAGCGGATGATAGACGCCCGTATCAGGATATTCGACGGGGTCATTTGCGGGCACTTTGCCGCGAAGAGAAGCCCGATCACCATCGGCATATTTGTCGACCAGCATACGCACCATGTTGGCGATATTGTCTTGGCTGGCAGACAGGCGATATTGAAGGGTCAGGAAATAGGTGCGCACGTCTTGCGCGGTTCCTGGAATGTATTTCAGAATTTTGGGCAGGCGCTTGAGCATTTTCATTTGGCGCTCGCCAGCTGTTTTGCCTGTCTCTTTTTCACCCTTGGCTTTGCTGCCGCGCAGTTTTTTGAGCAAGGCAAGAGGGCCTTTTTGCTCACCGTCCATTTTGAATTTGCCCATAGAGGTGTTTTTCATCACTTCGCCAGCTGACATGCAGCACACCATGGCATCGCAATGATCACGGCGCGCGGCCAGATCATCGACGACTGCTTTGACGTGCTCTTCCACAAACAACATGGAAGCGATGATGATGTCGCCCTTGGCGATATCGTCTTTGCATTTGCGCAAGCTTGCTTCGTTCTCGTGCCAGTCGGTGGCCGCATGAACGGAAAGATTGAGACCGGGCATGGATGGTTTTAAAATGTCCTGCGCCTGCGAAACCGCGCCGGACAGATTGTTGTCCAGCGTGATCAAAACCACATTTACGGGCAGGTCGCTAACGGCTGAAATGGGATTTTGCTTCATAAAGCGTCTCCATTGTGATTTCAGCCAGACCTTGTTCGCCTGCAAATTTTTCGGTGTTTCTGCGCGCCTTGCCGCGCACGAAGAACGGTATTTTCTTCAGTTCCTTTTCAGCTTCCAATGTCCAGGAGAGCGGGTCGTTTGATGTGGTTTCTTGCTGTTCGTCTTTTGCTTCTGCAGAGACAGTCTTGCTGGAACCATGGCCGAGATGGCTTGGTCCAGCGGCATCATTGAATTCGAAGTCATCGCGGAACATGTGCAAAAGATGCTCTTCCAAGCCCATTGTCAGTGGATGGACGAGCGTGTCGAACAAGACGTTGGCGCCTTCAAATCCCATTTGGGGCGAATAACGCGCTGGAAAGTCCTGAACATGAACGGGTGCGGAAATCACGGCGCAAGGCAGGCCAAGGCGCTTGGCAATATGACGCTCCATCTGGCTGCCCAGAACCAGTTCCGGTTGCAGGTTTTGCACCTG
This sequence comes from uncultured Rhizobiaceae group bacterium, assembly GCA_937958815.1. Taxonomy (GTDB): domain Bacteria; phylum Pseudomonadota; class Alphaproteobacteria; order Rhizobiales; family Rhizobiaceae; genus Pseudahrensia. Next base: position 143,656 of record CALGMR010000013.1, read on the forward strand.
CTCTTCGACTTCCAGATAATCGTCCGTAATCAGGGCTTCGACGCCATAGAGTTCGGCGGCTTCACGAACATCGCGGGCGAGTTCGCGTGAATAGGTGCCCATGCCCACAACCTGATAGCCCATTTCTTTTTGAGCCACGCGCGCCATTGCAATCACATGGGTCGCATCGCCGAACAGGTAAACGCGCTTTCCTGTGAGGTATGTCGAATCGATCGAGCGCGAATACCATGGCAAGCGCACTTCGTTTTCTTCGATCAGCGCCTCACATTCGTCTTGCGGAATTTCTGCGAGCTCTGCCAATTCACGCATGAAATCTATGGTGGCGTTGACACCGATTGGGACGGTTTTTGTGTGCGGCTGGCGGAACTGGCGTTTTAGCCAGGTGCACGTGGTGAGCCCGGTCTCCGGATAAAGGCACACGTTAAAATCGGCCTGTTTCAAACGCAGAATGTCGTGAACGCTGGCATCGAGAGGTGCGACCACATTGACGTGGATGCCCATGGATTCAATCAGGCCAACGATCTCTTTCACATCATCACGGTGGCGAAAGCCAAGGGCTGTTGGGCCAATGATATTGCAAGATTTGTAGTCAGCTTCGATTTTGTCGGGCCCTTGAGGGGCGATGGTGCGCACCACTTGATAAAGTGTTTCAGCCGCGCCCCAGTTTTCTTTCTTGGAATAGGATGGCAATTCCAGTGGAATGACAGGGATCGGAAGCCCCATTGTTTTGGACAGGCCGCCCGGGTCATCCTGAATGAGTTCGCCTGTGCAACTTGCGCCCACAATCATGGCTGCGGGTTGAAACCGTTCTTGCGCATCACGTGCTGCATCCATGAACAATTGGCTGGTGTCGCCGCCAAGATCACGGGCTTGAAATGTTGTGTAGGTGACGGGTGGGCGTTTTTTGCGACGCTCAATCATCGTGAACAACAGGTCGGCGTAAGTGTCGCCCTGTGGTGCATGAAGAACGTAGTGAAGGTCCGTCATTGCGGTTGCAATACGCATTGCGCCCACATGGGGTGGGCCTTCATATGTCCATACGGTCAGCTGCATCTCTACACCTCCAACCGTGTGCGACGGTTCAACGGACGTGCAAACAATTCGGCCAGATCACCAGCTTGCTCAAACCCTTGTATGGGCGTGAACACGAGTTCAATCGACCATTTCGTGGTGATGCCTTCAACTTCAAGCGGGTTGGCGAGGCCAAGACCGCAGACCACAATATCGGGGCGCTCTTCGCGGCAACGATCCAGTTGTAAATCCACATCCTGTCCTTCGCTCACGCTTACAGTATCGGGCAGGGCGTTGAGATCGTGGGCTACAAGGCGCTTGTTTAAATAGGGTGTGCCAACTTCAGTCGCGACCATGCCCAATTCGTTTCCAAGAAAGCGCGCCAGCGGAATTTCCAGCTGAGAATCAGGAAAGAAGAAGACAGTTTTGCCCTCTAGTTTTTCACGATGAAGCTCTATTGCGCGTTCTGCGCGCTGTTTTGGCTTTTCTATCACGTTGTTGAACGTGTCTTCATCGACGCCAAACGCGTCAGCGGCTGTTTTCAGCCAGGCGGTAGTGCCTTCTGCGCCAAGCGGGAAGGGGGTCTGCAACAAGGTAGCGCCCCGCTCTTCCAGCGCGCGCGCCGTGTCTGTGAGAAAAGGCTGGGCCAGAAGATAAACAGTGTTCGGCCCCACGGACGGCATGTCGTCTGCCAAACGTGCTGGCAGAAAACGTACAGGCCCGATGCCCATTTCTTCAAACAGGCGCGCAAATTGGTCTTCGACAACATCAGCCAATGCGCCCACAACCATCAACGCAGCAGGGGCTTGATCTGGTTCTGGCGGCAGGGAAGGGACGAGGGCTGCGAGGCAGGCATCTTCGCCCTGTGTGAATGTGGTCTCAATGCCTGATCCAGAATAATTGAGGATGCGAACGTCCGGGCTGTGTTGCACAGCCAGTCTTTCAGCTGCACGGCCAAGGTCGAGCTTGATGACTTCTGAGGGGCAAGAGCCAACCAAAAACAGCAATCTGATTTCTGGGCGGCGTGCGAGAAGTTTTTCAACAACCCCGTCCAGTTCGTCATGCATGTCTGCAATACCGGCCAAATCACGCTCTTCCATGATTGCAGTCCCGAACCGAGGTTCTGCAAAAATCATCACGCCAGCAGCCGATTGCATCAGATGTGCACAGGTGCGGGAGCCTACAATCAGGAAAAATGCGTCCTGAATTTTGCGGTGCAGCCACATAATTCCTGTCAGACCACAGAACACTTCGTGTTGTCCGCGTTGCTTCAAGACAGGGCGCTCTGCGCAACCTGTTACCTGTGGAAGATTGATCTCGTCACGTGTGAGACTCATGCGTGAACCTCGCTAGATGCTGACGACATCAGCGTGTTGTCCACAGACTCAGATTGGTTTTGTAGACGTGCTGCGCGAAGTTTTAGAATGAATTGCACAGCATTGATGACGTAAGCTGCATATGCTGCGAGTGCGAGAATGAGCAGCTGTGTGGGCGACAAAACAGCAAACCACAAAGCGACCAGATAAGCCGTGTGCAGCGCCAGAACAGCGAAAGAAAAAACGTCTTCCCAAAAGAAGGCCTTTGCAAACAAATATTGTCCAAAGACGACCTTTTCCCAGATCGCTCCTGTGACCATAATTGTATATAATATCAACGTCTTAATAACGATGGAGATCGTCGCCAATTCGTAACCGACACCTGTTGTCATAAAACGAATGACGAGCGCCAAAGAGATCAAAAATACGACAAATTGGACAGGTGCCAATATGCCTTGAACCAGTGTCCAGACAGAAGCGTCGCGTCTTTTGCGTTGGGCCGGTGTATAGAGTGGCTCCACATTTTGTCTTTGCGCAGTCGCCAAGACATCTCTCCCAAAAATGGGCCCTGACAGGCCTTTTGTGCGTGTCTATTATTTTGGACACATGGGAAGTTAAGTCTGCTTTACATAATCTGTCAAGAAAACTTGACGTAAATCGACTTAGACATCAGTGTGAAGAAAGACGAGCAGCAAAAGACAGAAGAATATGAAGATGGATAGAGGCGTCTGGGGTGGATGCTGAAGGAGGATCCATAGAGATGGACGATCATAGACGGAGCAGCAGACAGGCAATCGACGAGATGCTTCGTGACAGAATTATTCCCAGACTTGTTGAAGACAGCTCTGAAATAGAGTTCTCTAAGGCGAAAGCTGGGAGAGAGCCTGAATTGAATACTGGATTGGACACACAACAGATTGAAAATCTGGCTGACAACCTTGTTGAGGGCAATGAGGTTGAGGTTGGCGCCTTGTTTGAATCAATGTTCGAACAGGGTCACACAGTGTCTGATCTGTTCCTTGAATTGTTGTCGCCCACAGCTGTCGAGTTGGGAGCGCGGTGGAAGCAAGATTTGTGTTCTTTTGCTGATGTGACAATGGGCATGTCAGTCTTGCATTCCGTGCTGCGCAACAACTCCAAACGGTTGGCAATGGAATTGGCCTCCGATGTTGCTGGCCAGTCGATTCTTGTGACACCCATGCCAGGTCAAACCCATGTGTTTGGAGCCTCTGTTGTTGAAGAGTTTTTCCGTGCTGCAAATTGGGATGTCCATTCAGGTTTGAATTGCAGCGAAGACGAGTTGCTTTCAATACTCGCTAACGAACACTTTACCTTGGTGGGGTTGTCAGTGGCTCATAACGGTCTAATTGAGTCATGTAAGGACTTTATTTCTAAAATACGTAACGTGTCTCTTAATCAAGAAATTGGAATTATGGTGGGTGGCCCCGTGTTTGTTCTTGACCCATTGCAAGTAGAAGCTGTAGGGGCAGACGTGACAGCGTCCGATGCGCGGCAAGCTCTTGAAACAGCAAGGCTAATTAACGGCAAAGTCGGATGAGGTTTCGGAGGGTAACAGCTCCGTTTTATCGTGTTGAATGTTTGAGATGTGGGTGTTTACTCGATCTTACTTTCGCAAAGCCCACGAGATTTCCGATCTAGTCATAAATCGAACTGGTGCCCATTTTGATTGGGACACAGTGAAGGAAAAAACAGTTGGACGAACTCGTTAGACAGTCTTCGACTATGAGCTTTTCTCATGCTGCAGATCATTTTGATGGTCTCGCTCCTGAGCGAACTGCTGAAATCTTTGGACATGCGGCCGATATAACGCTCGTTGTCGACAGTGATGGTGTCATTCAAGACGCTGCCTTCGCGATGACCGACTTGTTCAGCGCGGGTGGAAGCGATTGGCGCGGTAAAAAGTGGGAAGATACCGTAACCATTGAATGCCAGTCCAAAGTGGTTGAAATACTGCGCGAAGCACAGGCAGGGCGTACCATTCGTTCCCGAGAAATCAATCATTTCATGCCGCAGGGTGATGATGTGCCAATCCGTTATTCGGCAGTGCGCCTCGACCAGAATGGGAGCGTGATTGTATTTGGGCGGGACATTTCCCGTGTGGCGACCCTCCAGCAAAAGCTGATGAATTCACAATTGTCGATCGAGCGTGAGTTTGCTCGGTTGCGCAGTGATGAAATGCGTTACCGCATGATGTTCCAACTGGGCAGTGTTCCGCAGGTTGTCATTGACACCAGCTCACTGCGCGTTTGCGACATTAATCCCGCAGCTCTTCGCCTTTTGGGAATGGAACCGCGTCAAGTTGAGAACGCGAAAGTTGCGCAACTGTTTGACAGCAACGACAAGGAAGCTCTTGAAAAACTTCTTGTTGCAGCCATCAACCATGGTGCCGAAGAAGAAGTGAACATCGCCCTGCGCGGTGGCGAAGTGATTACGATTGGCGCAACGCTGTTCCGGCAAGAGCGTCGTGGTTATCTTGTTCTCAATCTGTCTTCCAATTCGGGCAATGTCGTCCCTCTGACTTACGCAGTTGAGCGAAGAATACTCGATTTGATTGAGCAAATGCCCGACGCATTTGTTGTGACCAATGCGGACCGCCGAGTTTTGGCAACCAACAACGCATTGATCGATCTGTTGAACCTAGTCAGCCTAAAAGATGCTGAGGGTCAACTCTTCGATTCTTGGTTTGAACGCGCTGGTGTCGATTGCAACGTGCTTTTGGCCAATGTGAAAGAGCATGGAGTTGTGCGCCGCTTTGCTACCGTGTTGCGTGGTGGTTATGGCCGCTCTGAAAGCGTGGAAATTGCTGCAACTAAAATCGAAAGTGGCGGTGAAACGTTGTATGGATTTCTAATCCGTGCTGTTTCGGCCCCCTTGGGAATCAGTGATCTGGAAACAGAACTTGTCCCGCGTTCCAATGAGCAGATCACAAGTTTGGTCGGCCATATGCCATTGAAAGACATTGTGCGTGAAACCACGTCGATGATCGAACAATTGTGTATTGAATCTGCTTTGGAATTGACGGGTGGCAACCGTGTGTCCGCAGCAAAAATGCTGGGGCTGAGCCGTCAAAGCTTGTACGCAAAGCTGACCAAAGAGCAAGACTGATATCCAAATAATTGGACACATTAATATGTCCAATTAAATTGACATAACTCATTCGCACTCATAGTCTGTGCGGATGACATTTGCTTCCACAACTGCTGTCAAAAATCAGGGCTTGGGCGTTAAGCGACCAAGCCTTGCGACCTGTTTGGAGCTTTTAAAACCGATAACGTGGTTTCCGCCCATGTGGGCGTTTATGTGTGGTGTTGTTTCCACCGGATTGGCATTTTCTGGAAATTGGCTGGTCATTTTGGCTGGCATCGTTTTGGCAGGTCCATTGGTGTGTGCCATGAGCCAAGCGATCAACGATTGGCATGACCGCCACGTGGATGCCATCAATGAACCGGATCGCCCAATCCCTTCCGGTCGCATGCCGGGGCGTTGGGGATTGTATATCGCTGTTTTGTGGTCTGCCCTTTCCCTGGTCGTGGCAGTCTATCTCGGAACTTGGGTATTTGTTGCGACCGTTGTGGGGTTAACACTTGCTTGGGCTTACAGCGCACCTCCTTTTCGTTTCAAACAAAATGGTTGGATGGGAAACACGATCTGCGCCATTTGTTATGAAGGTCTTGCATGGTTCACTGGAGCTGCGCTGTTGGTCGGCGGGTGGCCAGACTGGCGCATTGTGACATTGGCCGTTCTCTACAGTGCGGGCGCTCACGGCATCATGACATTGAACGATTTCAAGTCGATTTCCGGAGACCGGAAAATGGGTGTCAAAACCATTCCCGTTCTGCACGGAGCTGAAAATGCTGCACGAATTGCCAGCGTTGTTATGGTTGTGCCGCAAATCATTGTCTGCGCGTTGCTTTACAGGTGGGGTCTCCCAACACACGCGGCCGTAATTGCAGTCCTGCTGATGGTGCAGATCGGCTTCATGTTCAAATATTTGCTGAATGGCATTTCAATCTTATTGAACCCACGCAAAAACGCGGCCTTCTACAACCTCTTTGGTGTGACACTGTACGTGGCTGGGATGTTGGTCAGTGCGTTTGGAATTGGATCAATTCTGGCAGGTGTATCGTGACGGTTTTATCTCCGCTGTCCTGGATTGGCATCATTCGCATTGGTTTGGTGCAAACCGCTTTGGGGGCCATTGTGGTTCTCACCACGTCGACGCTCAACCGCATAATGGTTGTTGAATACGGTTTGGTGGCCATGTTGCCCGGCGCACTGGTTGGTTTTCATTACGCAATTCAGATGACCCGTCCCCGCTGGGGCTATGGATCAGATGTGGGCGGCAGGCGCACGCCTTGGATCATTGGTGGCATGGCCGTACTCGCTATAGGTGGTGCTTTAGCGGCGCTGGGCACTGCGCTTATGGGCAGCATGTTTTACATCGGTTTGGCCGTTTCCATATTCGCGTTTGCATTGATTGGCATCGGGGTAGGTGCATCGGGCACCTCATTGCTCACATTGCTCGCCACGCGAGTATCAGCAGAACGTCGACCTGCTGCGGCCTCGATTGTCTGGATTATGATGATTGCAGGTTTTGTGATTACGGCGATCTTTGCTGGTGCACAACTTGATCCATACACACCAACACGTTTGGTGATGGTGTCTTCTGCCGTATCTGTCATCGCGTTGACAGTCGCTTGTCTGGCCGTGTGGGGGCTGGAAGGTTCTGCTGCCCCGCAACGTCAAGTCGATAGCGAGCAAAAGAAATCTCGGCCGCCATTCAAACAGGCCTTTTTTGATGTGTGGAACGAACCGAAAGCGCGGCAGTTCACAATTTTCGTGTTCGTTTCAATGCTTGCCTACAGCGCACAGGATTTGATTTTGGAACCCTTTGCGGGACTTGTTTTTGGGTTCACACCTGGCGAATCCACCAAACTTGCGGGCGTGCAAAACGGCGGCGTTATGGCGGGTATGATCATTGTTGCAATTGCTGGCAGTGCGATAGGTGGCAATCGTTTCGGTTCAATGAGGTTCTGGGCGGTTGGCGGGTGTCTGGCATCAGCGGTCGCTTTCATTGGCTTGGCAGTTTCTTCGGGATACGGCCCCACATGGCCATTGCGCACAAACGTGTTTTTTCTCGGTTTGGCCAACGGCGCATTTGCAGTAGCAGCCATTGGTTCCATGATGGGACTGGCAAACCATGGAGAGGCCAAACGTGAAGGCACGCGTATGGGTCTTTGGGGCGCAGCTCAAGCGGTCGCCTTTGGCTTGGGCGGCTTTTTGGGAACCGTTGCTATAGATGTCGCGCATGCCGTCTTAGGTTCGTCTATCGCTGCTTACACAGCTATCTTTGCTGGTGAAGCCGTTTTGTTTGTCGTGTCAGCCACCATTGCTTTCAAGGTGGCACCGAAAGCGGCCATTGGCGCAAACTCGCAACCAGAAACCCCACATCAAACTCAATTGCAGCCTTCGGGCCTGCAAGCTGCGGAGTAAATTCAAAATGAGCGATTTGAAACCGATGGAATTTTTTGATGCTGTGGTGGTCGGGGGCGGTCCATCGGGCGCAACGGCAGCGTGTGACCTGGCGCAAAAAGGCGTCAATGTTCTGCTGCTCGACAGGGCTGGTCGTATCAAACCGTGCGGGGGTGCTGTTCCGCCACGGGCGATTGAAGACTTTGATATTCCAGATCACATGATTTGCGCGCGCATTCGTTCAGCACGCATGATTGCGCCTTCGGGCAAGGGCGTTGATATGCCAATCGAAAATGGCTTTGTGGGGATGGTGAACCGCGAAACGTTTGACGAATGGCTGCGTGTGCGGGCTTCTGAAACTGGCGCTGTGCGCAGAACGGGCACGTTCAAAACGCTGGCACGAGATGTTGATGGTGTTTCAACAATTTCTTATTTGGACGCCAATGGTGATGAAGTGCGAGTGAAAACCAAATTTGTTATTGGTGCAGATGGAGCGCGGTCAAAAGTTGCCAAGCAAGGACTGCCCAACCAAAAAACGCCAAAAAGCGTCTTTGCGTATCATGAAATCGTAGAAATAGGCGAAGATATTAGCGTTGCAAATGACAATGGGCATTACAACGCAACCCGCTGTGACGTGTATTATCAAGGCAAGCTGTCGCCGGACTTCTACGCTTGGGTATTTCCCCATGGCAACACGGCCAGCATTGGCGTGGGTTCGGCACAAAAAGGGTTTTCATTGCGTAACGCGGTTGCTGATTTGAGACATGACACGGATCTTGCAGATGCGAAACTTGTCCGCCATGAAGGCGCCCCCATCCCCATGAAACCTATGAAACGTTGGGACAATGGTCGCGATATCATTGTGACTGGCGATGCAGCTGGCGTTGTGGCCCCCGCATCAGGCGAAGGGATTTACTACGCCATGGCGTGTGGCCGAATGGTGGCTGACTGCGTTCATCAGGCTTTGGTGACGGGTGACGCTAAATGTCTGTCGTCTGCCCGCCGAGCGTTCATGAAAGAGCATGGCAAAGTGTTTTGGGTCTTGGGCATACTTCAGTACTTCTGGTATGGAGGTGACCGCCGTCGTGAACGTTTCGTCAAGATTTGCGAAGACAAAGACGTGCAACGTTTGACGTGGGAAAGTTATATGCACAAACGACTGGTTCGTAAGGAACCCTTGGCGCATATCCGTGTTTTCTTCAAAGATTTGAGCCATCTTCTGGGCTTGGCACGCACTTGATATGGAAAGCGCCGTCCTTTGATATGCTGCTTGAGTTTTTAAATTCGCCCAATGTCGCACTTCTGGTTTTGGCGGTTTTAGCCGTTGAAGCCTGTGTCCTTGGCGCAATTTGGTTGAAAACCTCCAAAGGGCTGAATTTGCTGCAAATGGCGAGCTTTTTGGGAGCAGGGGCATGTTTTGCTCTGTGCCTCTACGGCGTGCTGTCCTCATTCGGTGGTCTATGGGTTGGGGTGTGCCTTGCAGGTGCATTCATTTTTCATATTTGCGATTTAAGGTTGAGGTGGCGGACATGATGCGACAATCTGACATCAATGTTCGGCCACAGTTTTGGTACAAGTTGCTATCGGAAATGCCAGTGTGCTTAAATATTTAAGTGTAACGGGCAAAAAAAATGGAAATCGGGAGACTATAATGTTCAAAAAATCAATTGGTATCGCTGCGTTTGCAATTGCGACCACTTTTTCCGCATCTGCATTTGCAGACGGACACTCTGCAGGCGATGCTGTCAAAGGCGAGAAAGTGTTTAAAAAATGCTCTTCGTGCCACATGGTTGGTCCCGATGCGAAAAAGAAAGTTGGCCCACCGCTGAACGATTTGTTCGGGCGTACCGCTGGCGGCTATGAAGACTTTAAATACGGCAAAAGCATTGTTGCAGCTGGCGAAGCTGGCCTTGTGTGGACTGAAGAAGAAGTTTTTGAGTATCTTCGTGACCCCAAAAAGTATCTTCGCGCGAAGTTGGACGACAAAAAAGCAAAGTCAAAAATGGCGTTCAAGCTTAAAAAAGAAGATCAACGTGCTGACGTGATCGCTTATTTGAAGACATTTTCCAAACCTGCTGAATAAGTTCAAGCTTTGAAAAATTGGAAAGCCGCTCTCATTGTTCGATGAGGGCGGTTTTTTTATGTTTGACGCTTTGTTGCTTTGATTTGAATTTGTTCCGCAGGGCGGGTTGTTAGCCTGGCCACAGGGCGGACCTTTTCAGGTTCAGCAACGTCAAAATCGTAACGGCTGATCAAACGCGCCAATATGAGCGTGGCTTCAATCGTCGCGAAATTTGCGCCCACACATACGCGTGGCCCCAAGCCAAATGGCATATAGGTGTTCGGTAAAATTTCATCTTCCCGCTCAGGCATAAATCTTTTTGGGTCGAAACTGTCAGGATTGTCCCAATAATCGTGATGGCGATGGATGACCCATGGGGCAATCATAATCATCGCGCCCTTTTTGATTTTTCGACTTCCGATCCGTGTTGCTTCTGCCGCAACGCGGGGAATGAATGTGATGGGTGGGTAAAGCCTCAACGTCTCTTTGAAGACCGACCGCGTAAAATGCAGGTTTCGAATGTGTTGGAAATCAATCGGCTCACCTTCTGTCACAGTTTGAACTTCGGAACGGATACGGTCGGCAATTTCTGGTCGTGTTGCCAAAATGAAAAACGCCCAGGTCAGAGCGCTGGCAGTTGTTTCGTGTCCGGCCAGAAAGAAAACACCCAGCTGATCTATCAATTCTTTGCGCGAAAACGGTTTGCCCGTTTCTTTGTCTTTTGCGGTAATGATATCGGCTGCGATGTCTTGAAAGTTTGCGCCCTGTTGCAGATGAGCGTCCACCAGCTTTCCGAGTCGGTCGCGAATGCGTTCGCATGCCTCCAGAACATGATCATGTTGAGGAATTTCGCTCCATGCGGGTGCCATAATCAGACGTCGGATTTCCACATGGGCCACACTGCGTTCAAAAATCGTGAAAGCGTTGAACACTTCCTGCGCGGTTTCGCCGTTCAACGGTGTGGAAAAGACCGTTCGGCAAATGATGTCGGCGGTTAAATGGCTCATCGCGAGATCAAGCGAGAATGCTTCACTTTTGTCGGCACTTCGGTCGATAATCGTCTCGTAATTGTCGACCGCAAGCTGCATCGCTTTGAAAGCGGATGACAATTTCATATGGGAGAATGCGGGCGCCACCATGGCGCGTTGGCGTCGCCACGTTTCGCCACTGGACACAAAAATGGAATCGCCCACCAAAGGGGCGAGTGCACCCACCATTAAATCATTTTTTGGGTAGATGTCTGTCGGGTCTGTGAGAATGGTGCGCACTTTATCGGCATCATTTACAATGATGATCGAGCGACGTGAATATCCAAGGTTTCCTATCTTCATCGTATAGGCTTGCTTGGGCAACAGCCCGATCAAATTGCTGTCGCCCGTCAATCCTGCACGCAAAAGAGCGCTCAAAGGCCCCATGGATTTTGGGCGGGGCGGCACAAAAAGCTCCATGGCTGGTTTGGTTTTCTCCAACATAGATGTGTGGTCTTTTTGACTTCTTGAGGGTGCGTTCTGTCAATTTAAACTGACAAATATTTATGTCCATAGGCTTGACGTTCAGCATTGGTTTGCACGACTATTCATCAGAAAATAAAGCTAACGTTTGCTGGAACAACCATGACCGTGACCCTTTTTCACACACTGGTGGCTTGCCACATTGTCAGTGGAGCGATTGGTCTTGTGGCGTTCTGGGTTCCCATATCCAGTCAAAAAGGTGGCAGCCGCCACGTGCGGTTTGGTCGAATTTTCACCTATTGCATGTTGATCACGGGAATGGTGGCCATTGGCATATCCAGCACATCTCTCATTGCACCTGCACAAACCCATCCCAAAATTGCCGACGTGGAATTGATCCGCGGTATATTCGGGTGGATGATGCTGTACTTGGCTTTGTTGACCATCAATCTGGCTTGGTTCGGCTGGCTGTCGGGCGTGAACAAGCGCGATCATGCCCGCAATTGGGAGTGGCGAAACCTGCTTCTTCAGATGCTGGTTGCTGTGGCAGCAGTGAATTGTCTGGTTCAAGGCATTTTGATCAACCAAATTCTCATGATCGGAATTTCGTTCGTGGGTTTTGCCACCGTCGCCACAAACATGCGCTTTTTGTTAAAATCAAAACCTGGCCCTAAGGACTGGTTGTTGGAACATATCAAGGCGCTGGTTGGGGCAGGAATTTCCGTTTACACCGCCTTCTTGGCGTTTGGTGCGGTGCGGTTGATGCCGGAGGCGGCGCTCAGTCCGGTTTTGTGGGCGATCCCTTTAGTGACTGGCGTGTCTTTGATTGTCTATCATCAGCGCAAGGTTATGAACCGGGGTCGCGCAGACAAAACAGAACTTGCGCCAAAAGCGCAGACCGTGCGCTGAGTCGTTCTCGTTTTGCAGAAAACAGCACTTCTCACCCTTGGAAGATTGCCCAAAGCATTAGATGTGGCGGTGGCGCTTCACTCCGCAGGGTGGCGTGTGATTGTTGCTGAACCGGCAAAGTGGCATTTGGCGCGGGTGTCCAAAAGCGTTGCCAAATGCGTTGCAGTAACTGCACCCAATGACGACCAATCAGCCTATATTCAAGACTTGCTGGATGTTATCAAAACGGAAAACGTTTCTCTGGTGGTGCCCATTTCAGAAGAAGCTTTGCATGTCACGTTGATCGCGGAACACCTTCCAGAAAATGTGCAACTCTATTCCATGCCCCACGAGCAGCTGCGTCTGTTGCATGACAAATCCCGCTTAATCGCCTTAGCGAAGTCTTTTGAATTGGCCGTGCCCGAAACGCACATGCTGGGCTCGCCCGAAGCGGCTCATATGGCATCGGAGCAGGATTTCATCATCAAACCCATTTGCACCTGCTCAGGGCAGGGGCTTGAGATCTGTAAGCGGGGCGATGCACTGCCTCCAGCCGACCAACGCCCAGCGAGCGTGGTGCAATCTTATCTTGATGGCCCATTAAAAAGTTCGTTTTCGATTGCCCATAATGGACGGATAATTGGAACCGTTGTGTACAGAGCGGCCATTCTTTCTGGAACGGTAGCGGTTGCATTTGAACGGTTGGACAGTGAGACAAAAATTGAAAACTGGATACAGGATTTTGTAACAGCGACCCATCATTCAGGTTTCATCTCCTTTGATTTTATTGATGACAGCGAAGGCAACCCACGCGCAATTGAATGTAACCCACGAGCCACTAGCGGCATACATTTTGTGACTGCCGACAGTCTTGCCACGGCTCTTCTTGACCCTGAAAATTCAACCCAATTGAAGTTGAAATCCCAAAGGGTGATGCAGCAATTTTACCCCAGTTTGACCGAAACACAGATGGCCGCCTTTAAGCGTGACGGGTTTTTGCAAAAGCTGAAAATTCTAGCCACAGCGAAGGATGTGAATTTCAAATGGGGTGATCCTCTTCCCCTGTGGCTCATGCCTTTCACGTCGTGGCAAATTATGAAACGTGCATTTTTAAAGGGTGAAAGCTTTGGTGAAGCCTCCACACACGACATTGCATGGTTTGAAAATACATGAATGAAAACCTTGAACATGGAACCGTTGATGGCGCCACTCATTGCCTTCAAACTGCAAACAGATTTTTGGGAATGTTAAACATTGGGGAAATGGGATGAGCCGTTTTGGAAATTGATCAGCAACAAAACTTTAGGTCTTTCAGTTCGGACGATCTCAATGCCGCATTGTTGGAGGTGCATGCCAGACCGTCCATCGAGTTGGAGCCGAACAGTTCTCTTACGCTCTTCACGTTTCAGGCGGACGATGACACATGCATGTTGTTGGCTCAAAAACTGGGCAGTGGGCATTTAACCTCGGCGCCACGGTTTATCACAGGCAAGATTGGAGCCACTGATATTAAGCTTGAAAAGCACACAGAGTTTTTCAGTTGCACCATCATTGACCCCAAACCGTTGGAAACATCAACGCGTGATCGCTTGACCGAATTGTTAGAGAACGACAACTATTTTGTGTTGTCGCATGTTTCTGTCTCCCTTCATAAAAACATTGCGTCAATGCTGAAAAAAGTGTCCCTGGGCCAGCGGCCTGTCGGAGGCAAACTGCGCGGCGGTCTGGAAGTGAGAACCACTTTAAAAATTGATGATGACGGATGTCAGAGTTTTCACGTTTTCACCAATGCAATCAACAAGCATGAATTGGGCCGTCGCATTCAACGGCTTCTTGAAATGGAAACCTACAGGGTGCTTTGTCTGCTGGGGTTGGAAACCGCCCGAAAATCATCCGGCGAATTGACCTTGCTGGAAGATCAACTGGACAAAATTATTGTTCAGGTGGATGAGGGCGAACATTCAAGCGAAAGCAGCAAAACCATGCTGGAGCGCCTTTCGGCCATTTCTTCCTCGCTGAACTCTTTACGCGCTTCAATGCGCTACCGAATTTCCGCAAGCATCGCATATTATGACCTGGTGATACAGCGGCTCCATTCCTTACAGGAAGAAAAATCTGGTGATACTCAAACGCTCACGGGTTTCGTGCGCTCTCGCCTCGATCCGGCAATTTCGACCATCCAAAGCGTGGATCGAAGACAACGAGAATTGTCGAGCGAAATTTCAAATGCTTTGTCGTTGTTGCGCACGCGCATCGATGTCGAGTTGAACCAAGCCAACAAAGCCTCGTTGCAAGCCATGAGCAAAAGCCATTCACAACAACTCAGAATTTCAAAAACAGTTGAAGGATTGTCGATTGTGGCCATCAGCTATTACGCCGTTGGCTTGATAGCTTACATGCTCAAAAGTCTGATTGCTGAAGGGTGGCTGAACATATCGTTTTCCGTTGCATCCGGTATTTCGGTGCCCATAGTAGTCATTGCCGTTGCATTGTATCTCGTCAGACTCAGACGACATTGGATGATTGAAGATTAGGGAGAGTTTGTCCGTTTTTGGATCAGAACTGCCAACGGTGCCACATAGCTTGCTGTTAATCGCGCTACCGAAAACGGCCGACGCCTTTTGTAATTCTCTTCAAATGAATGAAGCTTATGCCTCGCATGCCGTATGCGCTTCACCGTGCGGTCAGTGACATTGGTTCCCTGATACAGTCAGTTTTCTATGTGTATAAGAATTGAACTGCAATTCCTGTAAAACATTACACTTAGGCTTCTATGTTGACCTGATACCCGTTTCTTCATTCATTTTTGAGTAGAATTCGTCCCTTACTATGAGACGAATAAATAAGACAATCACGCACTCTCGTGCATTCAAATATGCACTGCCGTGTAGAAGTTCAGCGACGTGCAGATCATCTGTATGATCAAGTAGCAGGAGTCTGGGATGCCGACTGCTGAGGTTTGCTGCAAGCAAGGGATCAGCACCGCGTCGTTTTACAAATACAAAGCGAAGTTTGGCGGGGTGGAGGTTTCCGCTCTCAGCGATGCGGGCATCGCCTGCCGGCAGTGGATGCGCGCAAGCTTAAGGCTCTTGAGGACGAGAACGCGAAGCTGAAGAAGCTGTTGGCGGAGCAGATGCTCGACAATGCAATGCTGAGGGATGTGAACTCAAAAAAGTAGTAACGCCCGCCGCAAGAAGGCAAGCCGTGGATCACCTGCGCCGAGAGCATGGAGTGAGCTAGCCACTGCCCGGTAGGTGATGCGCAGTCTTACCGAGAGGGGGACGGGCGTGTAACGTGCTTCAGATTGATCGATTTAGCATGCGCTACACAAGCGCTCGCCCTCACGATACCGATTTGCGTGAGGCCATTAAGAAGGTGGCTGCCGAACGCTGTCGCTTTCACTGCCCGGCAGACGTTTGCTTGCAAACGCCGAGAGGGGACTGCAGGCGTATTCACGTGATTCTTGAGCGTCAGGGAATCTTCATGAACCATAAGAAGCTACGGCGGCTGTATCGCGAAGAGAAGCTGGAAGTGCGCAAGCGTGGTGGTCGCAAGCGAGCCTTGGGCACACGCAGGCCCATGGTTCTGCCCAGCAGAGCCAATGAACGTTGGAGCCTGGACTTTATATCGGACGCATTTACAGACGGTCGCCGGTTCAGGGTTCTGGCTGTTGTTGATGACTTCAGCCGTCAATGCTTAGCGCTTGTCGCTGACACATCGCTTTCAGGGCTGCGCATGACAAGGGAGTTGGACACCATCATCACTCGACGTGGAAAACCCCATACAATTGTCAGCGATAACGGCACAGAGATGACCAGCATGGCTGTTTTGAATTGGTGTTAGGAAACAGGCGTGGAGTGGCATTGCATTGCGCCTGGCAAACCCCTCTCTCGGCATTTGCTGCGCAACTGCCTGTCGAGCAATGATGCAGAACGGCTTCGTTCAAAGCTTTAATGGCAGCTTCAGGGATGAGTGCTTGAACGAGACGTTATTCTTATCGCTGCCACATGCGCGCAACCAAATCATTAGATGGAAGGAAGGCTGCAACGCAGAAAGACCACACTCATCGCTGGGTAATATCATGCCCAACGAATTCGCCATGAAAATGGCATTGCAAAACAAAGGCGGCATAAGGCCAAAAACAAACCGACGAATTCTCCAAATGACCGGAGGGAAGTCGGGTCTCACGTCATTCCCACTAGTTTGTTCCGTGTTGTTGATGATTTTTTGGAATCTTTGTACGAGAATTTGGTTGTAGGCGATACCATCAGATACAAAGGGGAGGTCATTAATTCTAGAGATCTTGTTGAGCAAAATGGAGTTTACTACGCAGTAATCGATGGTGTTCGTACGCCAGTAGGTATTACGGAGACGCAGGCCTACAAGGCTTATACGGCTATGAAAATTGCGGTCGGTCTTGAGCTTATGCTGGCAGCTAATCCTGAATTGTTGGAAATTCCTTGGGTGAAAACCAATATTGGACGCCTCGAAAGTCTGGCTCTAAAAGACTATTGTTTTCTTGCGGGAACACCCATTTCAATGTGGGATGGAGAGCCAAAGGCGATTGAAGATGTTTGTATCGGTGATGTCGTCGTTTCTTATGATGATCAAGGTCGATTGCGACCAGGTAAAGTCACTGACACGATACGTAACCGTAAGAAGCTGATATTGGATTTTCACGGCTTAATGGTTACACCTGGGCACGTTGTGTTGTGCGCAGATGGAGCGAACGCGGGGCTGCGTGTGCCGATGATTGATGTTCTGAAATCGGATAGTGCGCTTGTCAGAGAAGATGGAAGTCTGGTCCGTGCTGCAACTGGAGAACCAGTTGGTTCCATTGCAGATGAATTTGTTAAATGCGTTTTTGTGCGCTTGAGCGACCCGCATAGTAAAAGTTCTTTTTATGAGGGTGAAATGCGAGTTGGAACGCGCTTGTTAAAGTCGGATGGTTCTTGTGTGTCCGTTCTCGATTGCATTCGATCTGAAGGAATGGAGTTTGATGAAGAAACGGGACTTGTAGCCAAGGATTGTGAAGAGCCACACCGGTTGTTGTATTATGGAGAACAACCAAGACCAGAAGCTTATGTTTTGTCCCGCAGTGGCATATCGATGGAGCAAATCCAGAATGAGGGGGAGTGGGAGCAAGTTGGCACTCTGTCTCATTCGACTAGCACAATTCAGTGACTAGCTCATGGTGATGTTTTGCTAGCTTCAAAAGGTGATGTTGTCCTAATTCTTGTGAGATTATCAAACTGAATTGTTGTTGTGTTAGGTCTCTTGGCACAGCCTGCATCGAAGAGTTAGGGTTACTATAAAAGCATCAGGTCCAAAGTCTGCTGGCTTGGTAGATGTCCTTGGGTCATTTACCCATCGCGTTATTGCAAATGAATCTGGCGTTAGTTCCAATCTGTTATCGGTCGAATTGGTTTCCTAAGGCGCGTGTTCAACACTTTTCAGGTATTTTTGTATTCTGATATTTCTGTTTGCTAAAACAGATTTTCGATATTTGTAATAAGTGTCAACTAAATCTTCGTTCTGGAAAATGTCCAAATAATACATATGCCCACTGAGATCGTTTATGAGATAACCGTTTACAGACCCGTTCAGCTATTCAGTTTTGGCTTGTTGTGAGCAAGCAAAGCTTTGATTTTCAAGTATTTTTTTTGACCCATTATTTTGCATGAGAGTGCAAAAATTGGAAAGGTTGATTTTGTAACATACCCATATTTTTCAGCATCATGTATAATACTTTTTTCTTGAGCATCATCACTGTTTGTGGGCCTGTAAAAATTAGCGAAGTTAGCGCTCAAACGTCGCAAATACAGTCTGAGCTCAAAACGTCGGTGGCGCTCTGATCGCTCTTTATCCATTTCTTGAAACGGTCCATATTTTTCTTGCCAGACTGGATCTGACGTGAATTCGCAAGTTTCGAACACCCAAGCTATTTGACGAACGCCATCCGCTGGTGTTCGAACTATGAAGTCAAGTTGGTCGAAATCGCCCGCTCCAGCCTTCATCGCGCTGACTAATTGTTTAACCGATATACTTTTCCCATTCAGTGATCTGATTGATTGATTGTGAATTGTGTTTTGCTTTGCGATAACCGAGTTCGAAAAAAGAAAACAGTTCGAAGCCAATAATCCAATTAGTAGTATTGATCTCGGTAGGTGCATCATTCATCCCGCAAAGTGGGAGTTGGAGGTTTGCTTTTGGAGCCATTCCTCTAGATTTTCGCATTTTTTATCAAGCTTCAGATTGTGATCAGTCCAAATGAATGGTTGGCAAACGATCAGGCGATTGTAAAATTCTCACTATCAGATTCTTTGATCTATGTGTGTTTAAAAATATATTATCGGGCCAGGTACTTGACGTGGCGAATGTTGGTTGTGTTAAGTAATTGACAAAAGATTATTTAAATATACGATTTTGAGGGGCAATCAGTGGCTAATAAGGCGCAGGGAAGTGGCGCATCGCCTAAGGGCGACGGTGAGAAGAGGGCTGATGTCAATCGTTTGACTGCAACTGGCCATGCGATTTGGCTTATGAGTCGTTCCCCTATGCACAAGCATCTCATGATCTCGGATACTGAATGGTTGTAACGCCCCCCCATTTTTCTCAACCAGTTTAGACTTTGGCAAAATAATGCAGCTCCAATGGGGGTTGCTTCATGGGCATTTTTTGGTGAGGAGCAAGAAGAGCGTATTGTGAAGCAAGGTATTCGGCGCGTAATGCCTACTGATTGGAAGAGCGGAGAGACTCTTTGGCTTATAGATTTTGTTGCTCCAATGGGTGGGCAGGAAGAGATGTTGAAAGAGTTGCGTGAAAAAACACTTGCTGGTCAGAAAATGAAAATGCTCAAGCCAAGTCCGGATGGCAGTGTGGGGGTGGTGGAGTGCTGATCTGCACCGGAAAGCCTGCTCGTTGGGCGATGTTATTGACCAGTCTTCTTATTCCTAGACTGGCTATCGCCAGCGAGGTTTGTCCAGTCGATGTTGAAACGCTCTCAAAAGGAAGTAAAGATTTTTTATTTTTGACGCGTAGTTCATTGAAGCGGGCGCGGGTGCATCCAAGCGAGAAATTTAGAACTCCTAAAGACGGTTACTCAAACTGGTTGAGGGCTGGTGTGAGGCCGAGTGTCAATTTGGACTTAGGGGCCGCAAATATAATGTTCAATCAATATTTGGGCGTCATACACAGGGGCCCTCGTCTTGTTTTCCGAGAAATTGGGAGTGATAGGTATCCCAAGCAGTTCGATGATAGCGTGCAAGAAAAATCACGTCCTTTTCAAAACATGTTGGTGACGGACTTCAAAGAGCAATTCAAAATTCCTGGCGGTTCTAAAGCGAATTTGGAGGCAATTTACGCCAGCTCTGAATGCAAAATCAGTCAATCCCGAAACGGGTCCAAAATAGGTTTTACATTGGTGCGTACCAAATTGTCCGCAGCCAATGATTGCACATTCAAGGGCTCCCTTGCACATTTCGGTATTTCCAATGTGAGTGGCATTAGGGAATTTGTTCGATCAAGCTCCAAATCCGGTAATTTTGGCTTTAGGGAAGGCCATTTATTCATTTCATTTTTGCAAAGAATGTATGGGTTTGGCCCAATAGATCCAGTCGATATTTCTGGAACAGAATGTCAATTGATGCAGAGTTTGGTGAATTACGAGAAGCTGGTCGGAGAGCTAAATGCCGACTAATCTTGAGCAAGCCAGAGCGGAAGTCGAAAGCCTATTCGCTTCAAACCCAAGTTTGGTTCTGGACCCCTCTATGAGCCACTCCCCAATTATTGGACAGTTTCCGAATTAATTTAAGCTACTCTTCGCTCCTGCTGATCGGGTTTGATTGATTCAATTTTCTGCCAGTAGACCACGGCAGGTGGTTTTCCGCCAAGAGCGGAATGTGGGCGTCTTTGATTGTAGAAATCGATCCACTTTTTGATCCCAGCTTTGGCCTGTGATCCCGTTTCCCAAGCATGCAAATAGACGCACTCGTATTTCATCGAGCGCCACAGCCGTTCGACAAAGATGTTGTCGAGGAACCGGCCCTTGCCGTCCATTGAGATGCGTATACCTGATTGACGCAGTCTGTCAGTCCAGACTAACGATGTGAATTGACTGCCCTGATCCGTGTTCATGATTTCAGGCGGTTCGAATTTATGGATCGCTTCGTTCAGCGCATCAACGCAGAAGCTGGCCTCCAGAGTGTTGGAGATGCGCCAGGACAGCACCTTACGTGTATGCCAATCTATAATGGCCACCAAATACAAGAACCCGCGCCGCATCGGCAAATAGGTGATGTCAGAACACCAGACCTGATTAGGCCGCTCAACTCGCAGCCCTCGCAAAAAATAGGGATAGATCTTGTGCCCCTTGGCGGCCTTGCTGGTGTTCGGTTTCTGGTAGATCGGCATGAGGCCCATCAATCGCATCAGGCGGCGGATGCGTTTCTCATTGACAATGTGGCCTTCGTTGCGCAGATGTCAGGCCATCTGGCGAACACCAAAGAACGGCGTTTCCAGAAATTGTTTATCGATCATACGCATCAAATTGAGGTTCAGTTCTGTCTCACCCTTCGGCTCGTAATAAAGCGAAGACCGGGAGATCGACAGCAGAGCGCATTGCCTCGCAACTTACAGATTTGGAAGGTTCGGCTCAATCATCTTACGCCTCACTTGCCGGTCCAGGGCTTGAGCCTTCGTTCCAAAAAATCATTGGCCACTGCCAACTCCCCGATCTTGGCATGCAAGTCTTTGACCTGATTCTCGTCGATCTCTGGCGCTTTTTTCCCACCGCGCTCAAACACGCCAGATGCGCCTTCAAGCAGTGCACGCTTCCATTGATGGATCATCGTAGGATGAACCTCGAACCGGCTGGCTACATCTGAAATCGTTTCCTCGCCTTTCAATGCTTCCAAAGCCACTTTGGCCTTAAAATCTGGGCGGTGTTGTTTCCGTTTCGACATTTTTGATCTCCTTCATCGTGAAGATCAGCAGACAACAATTCGTAGCTTAAGTCAGCGTTCAAATTTCGGGGAGTAGCTCACCAACGTGGGTACCCACAAAATCATGCGATTGTGTGGGTATCGAGGTGTATCTATGTTTAGAATAATCGCATAAGAACCCTTATAAAACAAGGCTTTTGAATAGCTATGTTTGGGATTGTTGGTGCCCAGAAGAGGACTCGAACCTCCACTTCCATAAGGAAACTAGCACCTGAAGCTAGCGCGTCTACCAGTTCCGCCATCTGGGCATCAGAAGGGGCTGCGTGGCGTGTCTAGGGGGCTGGTGGCCTGGTGTCAATCATTGCCTACATTCAGCGGCTCAAATTGGCAAAGACCCTGTTCTTAGCTCAGCCCATCAACGTCGCTTGGATAATTGGTCGCAAGAACAGCGGTTGTTTCTTGGCAATTTTGACCCGTTAGGGCTTTCCCTTGGTTTTCAATATGGATAGAACCTAGAAATTCTGTACCGCCAAACAAATTTGCGACTTTGGAGCCGAAATATGACCGTATCAAATCCCAACCAAACGGTTACTCTGCGCAGCGCTAAGCTGGTGACAGTGTTTGGTGGTTCCGGCTTTGTTGGGCGCCATGTGGTGCGTGCTTTGGCCAAACGCGGCTATCGTGTTCGCGTGGCGTGCCGTCGTCCGGATTTGGCAGGGCATTTGCAGCCATTGGGCAATGTCGGGCAAATTCACTGTGTGCAGGCAAATTTGCGCTACAGATGGTCTATCGATCGTGCTGTTGAAGGTGCGGACTTTGTGATCAACCTTGTTGGCATTTTGGCCGAAGGTGGCAAGCAGAAATTTGACAGTCTGCAAGCGCGTGGTGCCGGATGGGTGGCGGAAGCGGCAACGGCGACTGGTGCGCAAATGTTGCAGATGTCTGCGATTGGTGCAGACAGTGAATCGGCTTCAAACTATGCGCGGACAAAGGCGCATGGCGAGCAATTGGTACGAGAAGCCGCTGCCGATGCAATTGTTGTGCGCCCCTCTATTGTTTTTGGACCTGAGGATGATTTTTTCAACCGCTTTGGAGCGATGGCGCGTATTTCACCTGTTTTGCCTCTGATTGGTGGCGGAAAAACAAAATTGCAGCCGGTTTATGTGGGTGACTTGGCGGAAGCTGTTGCGTTGGCAGTCGATGGCAAAGTTGCAGCGGGCACGGTTTTGGAATTGGGTGGGCCCGAACGCCTCAGTTTCCGCGCATGTTTGGAAAAAATGCTTGAGGTGATTGAACGCAAACGCGGTTTTGTCTCTTTGCCGTTTGGAATTGCCAAAGCCATGGGCGGAATTTTACAATTTGCCCCCGGTGCTCCAATCACTCCGGATCAAGTGGAGATGCTGAAAACAGATAATGTGGTTTCAGATTCTGCTGAAAGTGAAGGCCGTACACTTAACGGTTTGGGTATTACACCTCAGTCTATCGGATCTGTTTTGCCGAACTACATGGTACGCTATCGTAAGCATGGCCAGTTTGAAGCAAATCGGGGTTTGTAAATGCGTTTTTGATCGATGGGTATGGTCTCATAATTATCACACCCGCAAAAATGTGATCGGCAAGGTGGTTGCTTTACGTTACGTAAACGTGCTTACTTTTTTTGGATTTATGTGCCCGTCTTAATATCATAGCAATTGATATATAGCAGTCTCGCTGCGGTCGGTTACAAAAAATGTGACACTTGTTCTATTTTGAGATGGTTCTTGTTAATGCGTAAAATTCTTACACTCGCTCTAGCGTCGACTTTTTTGACGGTTGCTTCGCCCACATTTGTGTCTTCGCAAGTGCAGGCGAAAAGCCTGTTTGAATCTCTGTTTCCAAGAACAGCGAAGCGTAGAAAAGAACGCCGCTTGCGCAAGCAACAACGTCGTCAGCGTTTGTGGGAACAACAAGAGCGTCAAAGACAACAAGCGCTCAAACGTAAACGCCTGAAACAAAAGAAAGTCACAAAAAAGCGTCGTGTTGCTGCAAAACCAGCAAAAATAGAGAGTGTTGGCTTCAAGACATATTTCCCGCGCTCCATTCAGTCTGTGAAACTGGCAAGTCTGTCGAGCGCATTTACGGCCTATAATGCAAAGCTCCTCGCAGAAGAGAAAGCCAAGTTGCAGGAAACCAATTTGCCGAACTTGGAGTCAGAACACACTTCGAATCCAAGCCATGTTGTCCTTGCGTCTTCAACGCCAATCGTTGTGGAACCAGACACAAGTAGCGTTGGTTCCGTAGCTGTTGAGCCAGAGGCGGAAGTTGTCAAACCTGTGATGTACCTTTCAGCGGGTTCACAACACTTGAACAAGATATCGCTGCGAGCACCAAAGTCGCTTTCCAAGGCGGTGATCAATCACTACAAAAAGTTGCCAGAATTTCTTTGGATTGATGCAAACGGTCAGCCGACACAAAAAGCCAATGAGCTGGTTTCAATCCTTGAAAATGCAGACGCATTTGGAATGACGGCTGCACACTATCAGGTGCCAGACTATGCTTTTGATGGGGCTGTCGACAGTGACATCATGCTTCAAGCCGCTATGGAATTTGAATTTGCATTGACTGTAAATGCCTTGCGCTATGCCAATGACGCGCGCCATGGTTTGGTCGATCCCAACCGTGTGAGTGGTTATCATGATTTCAAAGGGTTGCAGAATAATTATTCCAAGTCTTTGGCCAATCTTTCCAAGGCCGTAGAGCCCAAGAATGTTTTGTTAAATTCTCATCCCCGTGACAAGGCTTTTGAAGCGCTTCGTTCTGAGTTGCAGGATTTGCGCAGTGCGGCCCAAGGATATGAGGCTGTGAACATCAAACCTGGGACTTTCATTCGTCCGGGGCAAACCAACGATCAAGTCGCCAACATTGTTGAGAGCATTCGTCGCAAGGCAGATGCGGATATGTTGGCCACACACTTTGATGTCTTTGCAGTCGATCACTCTGAAGGATTGTACGACGACGGCGTTGTGGCGCTCGTGAAAGACTTCCAGAAGTCGAAGAAACTGAAGCCGGACGGCATTGTCGGCATGAATACGATTTCACGAATGGTGGGTGACAACCCAGCAGTGAAGTTGAACAAGGTGCTCTATGCAATGGAGCGTTTGCGTTGGCATCCGGACCGCCTGGGGCCAAACCATGTGTTCATCAACCAGCCGGCCTATCGTGCAACTTTGTACAAAGGCGGTGTGAAGAAATTGTCCATGCGCACCGTGGTGGGCAAGGTTGCAAACCAGACAAACTTCTTCCACGACACGATCGATTATGTGGAATTCAACCCTTACTGGGGCATCCCAAGGTCAATTCTGGTCAACGAAATGCTCCCAAAATTGCGCCGCAATCCAAGTTATCTCGACAATAAGGGATATGAGGTCACAAACACTAAGGGGCGACGTATCTCGTCTGCGAGTGTGGATTGGTGGTCTGTTGGGGCAAACTTCCCGTATAATGTTCGCCAACCCCCAGGGCCAAAAAATGCTCTGGGCGAATTGAAGATCATGTTCCCGAACAAGCATTCGATCTACATGCACGACACACCTGCCAAAAGCCTCTTCAAGCGCAATCAGCGTGCTTACAGCCACGGTTGTGTGCGTTTGGCAGAACCGCGCAAAATGGCGGCTGCGGTTCTGGGAACTTCGGTCGATCATGTTTCATCGCAAATTGGGCAGGGCAAAAACAAGACGCAACGTTTGAAATCCAAAGTGCATGTTTATGTGTCGTATTTCACCGCTTGGCCAAATGAAGACGGCAAGGTGGAATTCTTCGGCGATGTTTACAAACGCGACAACGCGCTTGGCAAAGCTTTGGCTTTGGAAAACAAAGCGCGTATGCCCAGAGCGTAAATCAAAACTCTCTTCTTTCGGCCTTTGGCGCTGAAATAGTGGATTAAACTTGACTTTGCGACGCGGGGGCTTGATACCCCGCGCTCGCACTAGCTGCTTTTTGTTGCCGCCGGTTGCACCTTTTGAAAGCCGGAAAACATGTCTGAATTTGCAGAGCTTGGGTTGAACAGCAAACTGCTGCGCCCGCTAAATGATCAGGGTATCACCACCCCAACACCCATCCAAAAACAAGCCATTCCGCACGTCTTGTCGGGGCATGACGTTATGGGTCTTGCCCAAACAGGAACGGGCAAAACCGCCGCTTTTGGTTTGCCCTTGGTTCACAAACTTCTGGAAGACGGAGCGCGACCGCAGGCAAAGTCTGCTCGTTCGCTCATTCTCGCGCCGACGCGCGAGTTGGTGAATCAGATCGCCGACAATCTGCGCAATTATGTCAAAGGCACGCCGATCTGGGTCAGTTCAGTTGTGGGTGGACAGTCCATTAATTCGCAAATCAAACATTTGATGAAGGGGACTGACATTTTGGTGGCGACCCCTGGCCGACTGTTGGATCTGACCGACCGCGGTGCTTTGAAACTCGACACCACGTCTTTTCTTGTGCTCGATGAAGCAGATCAGATGCTTGATATGGGGTTCATTCACCCTTTGCGTAAAATTGCGAAATTGTTGCGCCAGCCACGCCAAACAATGCTGTTTTCTGCCACTATGCCGAAAACGGTTGAAGACCTATCAAGGGCTTTTTTGAACGATCCTATCCGCATTGAAGTGTCGCCGCCCGGTACCGCCGTAAAAAAGGTGAAACAGTCAGTCCGCTTCATCTTGTCTGGGGCGAAAACCGAGTTTCTAAAAGATGCTCTGCTGGAAAATCCAGATGCTTTGTCGCTGGTTTTTGCACGCACCAAACATGGCGCCGAAAAGCTCATGAAACATCTGGTTGCGAGTGGGTTTAAAGCCGTTTCCATTCACGGCAACAAAAGCCAAGGACAACGCGATCGCGCTTTGAAAGAATTCAAAACGGGAAAAGCCAACATTCTTGTGGCGACAGATGTGGCTGCGCGTGGCATCGATATTTCTGGCGTGACCCACGTTTACAACTACAATTTGCCGGAAGTGCCCGAGAACTATGTTCACCGCATCGGACGCACAGCACGGGCAGGGCGCGAGGGGCGTGCCATTGCGTTTTGTGCACCCGATGAGCGCAAATTGTTGTGGCAGATCGAGAAAGTGATGGGGATTGAAATTCCTGTTGAGGAAGGGGATGGCAGCGAAGACCATGCACCTGTCGATCCGCCAAAACGCGGTCAGCGCAACAAAGCTGGCAACCGCAGAGGCGATGGCTCGCCCAAGAAGAAGTCGAACAACCGCACGGGCAAACCATCGCCGAAAAAGCATCCGCGTCGTGGCAAAGATTCAAAAGAAGGGCCACCTCCTGCAGAAGGACGTCCAGCAGCTGTGCGCGAAGCGTCTCAAAGAGACAATGCCCGAAAAGACTCCAAACGAAGTGTCCCTCAACGTGAAGATGGTGCTGCAAAGACAGGTGCCGGTGCAAGACGCAATGCCCGTCGCAACAAAGCAGCAGGGGGAGAATCCAACCAGCCTGTTGGTCAATCCAAAGGCAAACCGCATCACGCAAAGGGCGCGCGTTCTGGCAAACCAAGATCAGGGAAATTTGGCGGCCCTCGAAGTGGCGGACGCTCAGGCGGCGGCAAACCATCTGGTGGTAAAGGGCGCGGCTAAGGAGCTCTCAGGAAGTCGATAGCTACATGGCTTTCGAAAAATCTGGGTTTTGACTTGCAATTCAATTCAAGCTACGGATGCGCAGGTTTGGAAAATACCTGCCGCCCGCTGGCATTGCCTCGGTGAAATTTTCTTTCGAAATCTGTCAACCGATATACTCCAATTCTGGATGCGGTTTGATGGCAATGCGGGCTCCATCATCTTAGTCGCAGCATCCCAATTGCGAGGTTTGATAGACCATGACTTTTTCAAAAAGGTCGTCTGGATATGTGCCGGACGGAACCATTCTAAAACAACAGGCGAAACGCCTGCGTGCACATTTGGCCAGTGATGGACAGACCATCAGCCACGCGCAAGCGTTGGAAACAGTGGCCCATCAATATGGGTACAAAGACTGGAATACGCTCAGTGCTGCGTCGCTTGAGCAAAGCCAAGCCCGTGCAGGGCAAAGCGATATGTCCAATCATTTTCACGTGGGAAACTGGGTGAAGGGCGCCTTTATGGGCAAACCGTTCACTGGTGAAATTCTCGGTGTGCAACTTCATGTATCAGGTTCATACGGGCTAACAATCCGATTCGACGAACCCGTAGATGTTGTTGAATTTGAATCGTTTTCTTCCATGCGCAGCCGCGTGAACGTGCAAGTGAATGGAAGCGGGGTTTCTCCTAAAAAGCGTTCAGACGGGACACCCCATTTGGTGCTTCATTAAACCGTTTGGTGGTTGTTATGACTTCACAAGCATAACACGCTATAAGATTGAAGGGTCGATGCTTTTGTAACGGCCCTTTAAATTTGGGGCCGGTGTCCCTACATGTTCGCTATGAAAAGACGTCAATTCTTACAATCGCTTGCTGCTGTGGGAGCTGTTCCTTTGATGCCATCTTTGGCGTCGGGTGCCATGGCGGTTGGGAATTCTTCTGCTGCTGCACCTGCTGTCAGTGCCCAAGCCTACAAATGGGCTGAGGTCATTGTGCGTGCGCACAAGACATCGTCTCTTGCGATGTTACAGCGTCATTTGCGGGTGGATGCAGCGGCTGCGAAAGCTTTGCAAAATCAGTTGATCCGCAATGGGGTCATCGGGGCACAGGCAAACGCCTATGGTTTGTATCAAGCCACCAATCCTTTGTTTGATGGTGCCTTTCCCAAAAGCGATAAAATTGTGCAAAAAGCAGTCAAACTGGTTCAGCACAATGTGGAAGTTCAGGAGACCGAGGAGACAGTTGAAGCGGATGCTGATGCACCAATCATCGATGATGCGGTGACTGAAATTCCGATCACTGCTCTTTACAACGAGACTGATTGGACGCCACAACTGGTGTCTTAATTCTCGCATTTGTGAGGCAAAAATAGGCGTCTACCATGATCACTGTCCACCACCTCAACAACTCACGCTCGCAACGTATTCTCTGGCTGCTTGAGGAATTGGGCGTGGCATATGAGATCAAACATTACACGCGTGACAGGGTCTCCAATCTTGCCCCTCCCGAATTGCTGGAAGTTCACCCACTTGGCAAATCTCCAATGATAGAATTGGACGGGCGTTTGATTGTGGAATCAGGTGCCATTGTGGAGGCCATATGTGCACGTCATGCGGCACACATGGTGCCACCTGCAAACAGCGATGCGTATATTGATCATATGGAGTTGATGCATTTTGCTGAAGGCTCAGCCATGACGCCGATTTTGCTCGCGCTCTACACCAGCCGTCTAGGGGAAGCTGCCGCGCCACTCCATCCGCGGATCAATGAACAGTTGGACAGTCATTTCAATTATATGGAACAGCAGCTGCGCCCGTCTGGCCACTATGTGCTGGATGAGCTGTCCGCAGTTGATATTATGATGAGCTTTCCTGCAGAAGTGGCCATGTCGCAAGGGCGAGGTGCGAAGTTGCCGAAATTGGCTGCATTTGTTGATTGGATGCAAAATCGCGATGCGTTCAAGCGTTCCGTAGAAAAAGGTGGCGCATACAGGTTTGCATGAAAGACTCCCAGTGCATAAAGCTTGCTGAACTCTCCGTAGTTTCCGTGGATGCAGAGCAGACATTGCCCATCCGCCACAAAGTGCTTTGGCCCGACCAAGCACTAGATTTTTCAAAAGTGGATGGTGATGAAGATGCGCGTCATTTTGGTGTGGCTTTGAATGACGATTTGATCAGTGTCGCATCTATATTTTTCGAGACTAATGATACAGCGCGCCTTCGGAAATTCGCGACACTTCCAGAGTTCCAAGGGCAGGGTATTGGCTCACACCTGTTAAAGCATATTTTGGAAGATTTGCGGTCGTCAGGTTGCAGTATGTTATGGTGCGATGGACGCGAGGCGGCCAAGGCGTTTTATCAACGCCTTGGATTTGAAGCATCAGGTGAGCGCTTTTATAAAAAAGACATCGCTTATTTCAAAATGACAAAAACGCTTTAGAGCGAATGGCTACGAGCTAACCGAGCAGTTCTTTTACAACGGCGCTGGCTTTGCCCACGTCGAGTTTGCCTGGGTATTTCTCTTTCAAAGCATTCATACATTTGCCCATGTCGCGTAGGCTTTCGCCGTTCACTTCTGCGACCACTTTTGCGCAGGCGTCGCGCACTTCAGCTTCGTCCATTTGCTTTGGCAAATATTCGCGAATGATCTCCATCTCTTCGCGCTCTTGTTCTGCCAAATCGAGACGGCTCTGCTCTTCATAAATCTTGGCAGATTCTTCGCGTTGTTTGATCATTTTTGCCAGAATTTGCATGATTTCATCATCGTTGACACGATCTTTACCCGTACCGCGCGCATTGATGTCGCGGTCTTTGATCGCGGCATTGATGAGACGCAAAGTGGAAAGTTTCCGCTTTTCTCCACTCTTCATGGCGGCTTTCATGCCATCTGTAAGGCGGGTGCGCATGGTGTTTGCTCCTGTTGTCAAACAAGTTCTGCAATTACAGCGGCCGACAATACAGTGCTTAAAACAGCAAGGCAAGTCTGGTGAATTTTCTAACTTATTGATTTATAATAATTTTATTTCTGCGACATTGTCGAGCTGCAGAGTTTTTTGGGAAAATTGAAATGTATTCACATACTTATTCGGTTCACCCCTTGGTTCCCTGTAAATGGGTGCTATATAGCGCCCAGTCAACTGCCACGCGTCCCGAAACGTACATGGCTGACATGCGTCACACGGGACCACTCACGGCAGTGCCGTTTTAACAGTTGGACCTATTGCTCATGTCACAGAATGCGAAACCAGAAGCTTGGATACAATCTGTGCCGACCGCCGTTTTGGTGTTGGCCGACGGCACGGTGATCGAAGGCATGGGGGCAGGAGCTACCGGCGCTGCTGAAGCCGAAGTTTGTTTCAATACGGCAATCACGGGTTATCAGGAAATTCTCACTGACCCTTCTTATGCGGGGCAGGTGGTCACTTTCACATTCCCCCACATTGGCAATGTGGGTGCCAATAATGAAGACCTTGAAACATTGGATATGGACCGCGCTGCAGGCGTTGTGGGCGCTATTTTCAAGCAACCGATCACCGATCCATCCAACTACCGTTCAGGTGGCCATTTCGACGCTTGGTTGAAAGAACGCAACATCATCGCGCTTTGCGACATCGATACGCGCGCCCTAACTGCTCATATTCGCGAGACAGGTCTTGCCAATGGCGTGATTGCACACAGCCCGGATGGCGAGTTTGATTTGGACGCATTGAAGGAACGTGCAGCTGCTTGGAGCGGCCTTGAAGGACAAGACTTGGTTCCAAGTGTCACTTCTGCCGCTACGAATGAGTGGAGCGAAAGCAGCTGGGTTTGGGATGAGGGTTACGGCGAAACAGAGAAAAAGACCTATCACGTTGTAGCAATGGATTTCGGCGTGAAACGCAATATTCTGCGCTTGTTTTCTGACCTTGACTGCATGGTCACTGTGGTTCCAGCGACAGCAAAAGCATCAGACATTCTGGCGATGAAACCCGACGGCGTTTTCTTGTCAAATGGCCCAGGTGATCCCGCTGCAACCGGTGAATATTCCGTGCCACAGATTCAAGAACTGGTGAAAAGCGGCGTTCCCATTTTTGGTATTTGTCTTGGTCACCAAATGCTGGCTTTGGCCTTGGGTGGCAAGACAATGAAAATGCACCAAGGGCATCACGGCGCAAACCATCCCGTGAAA
Organism: uncultured Rhizobiaceae group bacterium; assembly: GCA_937958815.1. Taxonomy (GTDB): domain Bacteria; phylum Pseudomonadota; class Alphaproteobacteria; order Rhizobiales; family Rhizobiaceae; genus Pseudahrensia. The sequence goes on from CALGMR010000013.1 coordinate 174,577, forward strand.
GATCACACGACTGGTAAAGTGGAAATTGTGTCTATGAACCACGGTTTTGCGGTTGATGGCACAAGCCTGCCTTCTGGTGTGGAAGAAACTCATGTGAGTCTGTTCGACGACACCAATTGCGGCTTGCGCGTTACGGGAAAACCTGTGTTTTCAGTGCAGCATCACCCAGAGGCGTCACCTGGCCCACAGGACAGTCACTACCTGTTCCGTCGGTTCGTGAACCTGATAAAAGAAGCCAAGGGCGAAGAATTATTGGCTGAACGCTAGAGCATTCAGCCTGTTCTATTTGATGCCGTCGGCATACACTTTCTAACCAAATACTTTCGTGTCGCATTGTGAGAGCTTACCGCTTTCATAGCCGCGGTAGAACCATTCCTGACGCTGCTGAGACGTGCCATGGTTGAACGTTTCTGGACGTACATAACCTTGGGTGCGCTTTTGAATGGCGTCGTCGCCAATTTGCATGGCGGCGTTTAAGGCTTCTTCAAGGTCTCCCGCTTCCAGCAAACCTTTTTGGTTGGTGTAGTAAGCCCAAATGCCAGCAAAACAATCCGCTTGAAGTTCAACGCGAACGGACATTTGGTTGGTTTGGGTTTGGCTCATAGAGCGGCGCAATTGGTTGAATTTTGGCAAAACACCAATCACGTTTTGCACGTGGTGGCCGACTTCGTGGGCAATGACATAGGCCTTCGCGAAATCTCCATGGACACCAAACTGACGTTCAAGTGTTTGGAAAAAACTTGTGTCTAAATACACCTTGCTGTCGCCCGGGCAGTAGAAAGGGCCAGTGGCTGAACTGGCTTGGCCACAGGCTGAACGGATGGAGTCTGAAAACATCACCAATTTGGGTTCAGGATAGCGTTGGCCTTCTTGTTGAAAAATACCGTTCCAAACCTGTTCAGTTTCAGCCAAAACAACACCGACAAACTGTTTGATTTCATCATTGTTGGAAACGCGACCGTTGGTTTGGGTTGGTGTGCGCGTTTGTGTGGTTTGGCGATTTGCCGGATCGAGTGGGTTCAATGAACGCTCGGTCGTCTGGGTTTGGGGCGCAAAGCCGCCACCGCCGCCAGCCAACATATCAAGCGGATTAATGCCGCACGCACGCAGGGCGAAAAATGCAATGACCAATATGATGATTGTGCCAAATCCACCACCCGAAGATCGGCTGACACGCCGGCCTGAATTGCCTGTGCGTCTGCGGCCCAAACCGCCGGGAATGCGGAAGCCACCACGGCCTGTTCGTCCACCACTTTGGCTGCGAACATCTTCAATATTTGAACTTTCTCTACGACCACGCCAGCGCATCAATATTATCCTTGATTTTCACCGCGCACACGGCGCGTGATTTTATTGTGCTGCGACAATAAAGCGGGTTCTAACGGGAAGCAACTTTTGTGGTTTTCAAAATCATCGCTTGATGAAGGTTCGGCTTGTGAATCACGGGCATTGACTGTTTCCAGACTCGCAAGATCTCGGGATCTGCCCTACAAACAAGTTTCACCGGAGCATTTAAATACCATGCGTTTCAGCCCCTCATTCCTGCAGGATATTCGCGACAGAATTCCCATTGCGGATATTGTCGGCAGGCGTGTGACTTTTGATCGAAAGAAAAGCAATCAGTCAAAGGGCGATTTTTGGGCGTGTTGTCCATTCCATGGTGAGAAATCTCCCAGCTTTCACTGCGAAAACCAGAAGGGCCGCTATCACTGTTTTGGGTGTGGTGTGTCTGGCGACCATTTTCGCTTCCTGACTGAACTCGACGGGTTGAGTTTTCCTGAAGCGGTAGAGCGGTTGGCCGATGAGGCTGGCGTTCAAATGCCGGCATATGATCCAAAAATGGCAGAGCGGGAAAAGGTCAAGGCATCTTTGTTTGATGTGATGGATCTGGCCGCGCAATTTTTCCGTGATCAACTGCAAACAGCCGATGGGGCCAAGGCGCGCTCCTATTTACGTGACCGCCGATTGTCTCCCGCCATTCAAAACGAATTTGGTTTGGGTTACGCCCCTTCAAGCCGCAGTGCGCTGAAAGAATATCTCGGTTCAAAGGGCGTTGAGAAGGACCAAATAGAAGCCTGCGGTATGGTGGTGTTCGGGCCGGATATTCCTGTCTCCTATGACCGTTTTCGTGACCGCGTTATGTTTCCCATTCTTGATGCGCGCGAACGGGTGATTGCATTTGGCGGGCGCGCTTTGTCTCCTGATGTGCCTGCGAAATATTTGAACTCTCCTGAAACCGAGCTCTTTTCAAAGTCGAACGTGCTCTACAATTATGCCAAAGCGCGCAAGGCCGTTGGGCGCGATGGCAATTTGATTGTCACCGAAGGTTATATGGATGTGATCGCCCTTGCTGCTGCAGGGTTTACAAATGCGGTCGCGCCGCTGGGAACGGCGCTGACAGAAATGCAGATGGAGCTTGCTTGGCGCGTGGGCGGTGAACCGAGCCTGTGTTTTGACGGTGATGAAGCGGGAATGCGCGCTGCTTACCGCAGTGTCGACACTGCTTTGGCTGGGCTCAAGCCGGGTCGCTCTTTGCGCTTTGCTTTGTTGCCAGACGGGCAGGACCCAGATGATCTGGTCAACAATGCTGGGCCTGAAGCGTTTCAGGATATTTTGGACGGAGCGCGCCCCCTTGCTGATATGCTGTGGGTGCGCGAAACGGGTGGACGCACATTTGACACGCCTGAGCGCCGTGCCGATCTGGAACGTGAAATTTTTGGTGTGATCAGCCGTATTGGGGATGACAATGTAAAACGTCATTACCAACAAGATATGCGCGATCGCCTGCAGGCGTTTTTTGGCACGGGTCAAAAGAAGCAAGACAACAATTTTGGTGGTTCTCGCAATTCGCAACCCGCAGGCCGCGGGCGCGGCGATGGATCGCAAAAACGGTTGGCCGTTTCCGACAGTTTGATGAATTCGGCCTTGGTGAAAAAACGCACCAACTTGCCGCCGCTTCGCGAAACCACACTTGTGGTTGGCGTGCTCAATCATCCGGCCATCGGCATTCAACATTTTGATGAGTTCTCATCTTTGCAAATCGAACATCCGAGCCTGTTGCAATTGCACCGGGCATTGCTGAACGTTTTTGCCACTGCAGGAGAGGCGGGTGATCAGCCGAGCCCAGAAGAGGTGCGTCGTATGATCGAAGCTCAAGGGTTGAGCGAACAGTTGAACGCGCTTGATGCGCAAATCAGATACAACCGCATCTGGCAGGCGATGTCAGAAGCCGCATTTGAAGATGCGCGCGATGGCTGGTTGCAAGCGCATTCCCTGCACATGCGCTCTCGGGCACTGAACGCTGAATTAAAAGCGGCTGAACGCGCGTTTAACGAATTGGGAGATGAAAACAGTTTTCAAAGATTGAATGCCGTTTTGCTGGAAAAACAAAAAGAAGAAGGCACTGAAGCCTTGATTGAAGGTTTCGGCGTGTCGTCTGGTCGCCCCATGAGTGGGTTTTGAGTAAATAATGCGGCAAAAATTGCCGATTTTTTGATTAAAGACTTGAAATTTTAGTGCTTTCTACGCATATGCTGATGAAACCAATGTCAATATGCGGGCATGAGACCCGAAGGCTGTACGCCACGACAGGGTTAATCAGGAATTAACACCGTGGGGGTTATCGTCCCCGCGATATTTTTGTTGGCTGATTCGTTTCATTTGAAAAAATATTTTCGTGAAAATTCAGTCGATCCAAACGCATGGGTCGTTTCTAAAACGATGCCGCTTGCTGGAGAATGATTCTAAATGGCTAAAGCCGCTGCAAAAAAAGCAAAACCTGCCGACCCTGCCGAACAGGCCGCAGACCGTCCCTTGCTTGATCTGAACAATGATGCCGTCAAAAAAATGATCAAAGCTGCCAAAAAGCGCGGCTATGTGACTGTTGATGCGCTTAATTCCGTGATGCCTTCCGATGAGGTGAGCCCGGATCAGATTGAAGACACAATGTCTATGCTTTCAGAAATGGGCATCAACGTTGTGGAAGAAGAAGAAGCGGAAGATGCAGCCGAAGAGGGTTCAACAGAGATTGTTGAAGCTGGTAAAAAAGCGGTTGCCACTGTTGCCAAGAAAGAGCCAACGGATCGCACTGATGATCCTGTGCGCATGTATTTGCGTGAAATGGGTTCTGTGGAATTGCTTTCCCGTGAAGGCGAAATTGCGATTGCCAAGCGGATTGAAGCTGGCCGCGAAACCATGATTGCCGGGCTTTGCGAAAGCCCGCTGACATTCCAAGCGATTATCATTTGGCGTGATGAGTTGCTGGAAGAAAATATTCTCCTGCGTGACATTATCGACCTGGAGGCCACATATGCTGGCCCTGATGCCAAGCAGAATGTTCCGGTAAATCCCAATGCGCCTGCGTCGGTTGCGGAAGCTGTGCGTCAAGGTTCTGGTGGTGAACATTCGCCAGAAGCACTTGCTCGCAAGAAGGCCATCGCAGAAGGACGTGATCCTGATGAAGCTGCGGAGGCTTTGAAGGCCCCGCTGCCTGGGGAAGAAAAGCCTGCTGAAGATTCCAATGATGAAGACGATGATGATGAAGACGATGAAGCGGCACTGTCATTGGCAGCTATGGAAGCTGAGCTAAAACCAAAGGTTTTGGAAGTTTTCGACGCAATTGCTGGCAACTATAAAAAGCTGCGTCGTCTGCAAGATCAATACGTTGAAAAACGTATGACCAATGACAAGCTTTCTCCAAGCCAAGAACGCCGTGCGAAACAACTCAAAGAAGAAATCATTGAGTCTGTGAAGTCACTTGAATTGAACACAAACCGCATCGAAGCCTTGGTTGAACAGCTTTATGACATCAACAAACGCTTGGTGTCGTCTGAAGGTCGCTTGATGCGTTTGGCCGAAAAATATGGAGTCACGCGCGAAAACTTCTTGGAAGAATATCGCGGCGCTGAACTTGATCCAAACTGGATCCGTCGTATTGCAAATCTGGCTGCGAAGGGCTGGAAAGAATATTGCAAAAACGAAAAAGAAGACATCAAAGAACTGCGTGCAGACATTCAAATGCTGTCTCACGAAACCGGTCTTGAGACGGCAGAATTCCGCCGCATCGTGCATCAGGTTCAAAAAGGTGAACGCGAAAGCCGCGTTGCCAAGAAGGAAATGGTGGAAGCCAACCTTCGTCTCGTGATTTCGATTGCGAAGAAATACACAAACCGTGGTTTGCAGTTCCTCGATCTTATTCAGGAAGGCAATATTGGCCTGATGAAAGCTGTTGATAAATTTGAATATCGTCGCGGTTATAAGTTCTCGACCTATGCAACTTGGTGGATTCGTCAGGCAATCACACGTTCGATTGCCGACCAAGCACGCACGATCCGTATTCCAGTGCACATGATTGAAACAATCAACAAAATCGTACGCACAAGCCGTCAGATGCTTCATGAAATTGGCCGTGAGCCAACGCCGGAAGAGCTTTCAGAAAAACTGGCTATGCCGCTTGAAAAAGTGCGCAAGGTTTTGAAAATCGCTAAAGAGCCAATCTCTCTTGAAACGCCAATCGGCGATGAAGAAGATTCACATCTCGGCGATTTCATCGAAGATAAAAATGCGATTCTTCCAATCGATGCGGCAATCCAGTCCAACTTGCGCGAAACGACGACCCGCGTTTTGGCTTCTCTCACGCCGCGTGAAGAACGTGTGCTGCGTATGCGTTTCGGCATCGGCATGAACACCGACCATACTTTGGAAGAAGTTGGTCAGCAGTTCTCCGTGACCCGCGAACGTATTCGTCAGATCGAAGCGAAAGCACTGCGCAAGCTGAAACACCCAAGCCGAAGCCGCAAACTGCGTTCGTTCTTGGACAGTTAAGACATGTCTTTCTTCAAAAAACTCTTTGGTCGTGGTGCGGGTGCGTCTGCTTCGTTTGACGCACCAATGGCGAGCGAAGAGCATGAGGGATTCACGATTGAGGCCACTCCTATGAAGGATGGTGGCCAATATCGGTTGGCGGCGACGATTTCCAAGGAAATTGATGGCGAGATCAAATCCCACAAATTGATCCGCGCCGACGTATTTGCTTCAACGGAAGATTGTGTGAAGTTCACCATGCTTAAAGCCAAGCAAGTGATTAAAGAGCAGGGTGATAATCTGCTCAGTTAATGGCGATTGACGTTGCGTGAACCTTTTCTCAACTCATTTGCATGACATTGGTGTGACAAGTTTTTCCTTTTTGGATTTCACCAAATGACGATCACAAGATTTGCATCTGCTGCGGTTGTCGCATCCACGCTGATGTTGTCTGGATGTGCGACAGCCATGGTGACAGGCGCAGTAGTTGGAACAGCGGCAACTGCGACCAAGATTGCAGTCAAAACCACCGTTGGTGCAGGAAAGCTGGCCTACAAAGGCACAAAGGCTGTCGTGAAAGGCACGGGCAGACTGTTGTCTTCTGATGATGAAGACTTGCCAGCGGAAGGCGCACGATAAGCCGTAACAAGACCTGATAAGGCTTGGACATTTCTCCGATCTGTATAACAGTCGGGCATGGCTGTTTTACATCTTACATCCCCAATCATATCTCATGTTTCCGGCATTGCTGCTGACGCAACTGAGGATTTTGAACTGAAGATTGATGTTCTTGGTTCGAAAATTTTACGCATAGCACTGGTGCCCTCGCAGGGTTTGGAAACTGATCGTACGTGGATGATTGCGCCTGAGGGCGATGTTCCATGGGAAGGGCGGGCAAAACTTTCCAAAGAGGGTTTTGAAACATCCGCAATTCAAGAAACAGACACGGGCTTTGAAAGTGAGAATTTTCGAGTTGAGGTCGATAGCCATCCGCTTCGCATTGTCGTTTGGCAAAAAATCTCAAACCGATGGGAACTGATTTTTGAAGACAGAACTGGCAGCGCTTACCATTGGTTTGAAAAATCGGGTGTTCTGAAACAGTTTCAACATTTGCAAGCAGATGAAGCGCATTATGGTTTGGGGGACAAAGCGGGGCCGCTAGACCGCACTGGCAAACGCGTGCGGTGCCTGCAAAGTGATGCACTGGGTTACAATGCAGAAACATCTGACCCGCTCTACAAACATGCACCATGGTTGATTTTATCCAAACAAAGCGGATGCGCTGGATTGTTGTACGACACGATGGCGGAAACCACATTTGATCTGGGCGCAGAACATTCCAATTATTTCAAACAGTATCGCCATGTGGAGTTCAGTGAAAAAGGCATGGTGCTCTATGTTTTGGCTGGGCCAACCATACGCGATGTTGTTCCCCGTTTGCATGAAGTGACAGGACGAATTGCGATGCCACCGCGCTGGTCTCTGGGGTTTGCGTTCACCACTATGCACCATGCTGATCACCCGCAAGGCCAAAGGGTGATTGGCGACTTTGCACAGGAAGCGCGTTCACGAAACTTACCAATTAGCGCAATTCATTTTGGGTCAGGATACACAGCGGGAAGCGATGGTCTGCGCTATGTTTTTAATTGGAACACTGAGCGATTTCCAAACCGGAAACAATTGTTTGGGGATTTGAAGGCACTGGGGTTTCGCACATGCGCCAACATCAAACCTGTTCTTTTAACAGGGCACAAGTCTTTCCAACAGGCCAGCCAGGAAGGCTGGTTTGTGCGCCGTGCAGACAACAGCGCAGCCATTGAAATGTTCTGGGGAGGTGAAGGTGCAAATCTTGATTTCACAAATTCGAAGGCCATTGCTTGGTGGCAAGAGGGCGTGACTTCGCATGTTCTGGGCGAAGGGTTTGATGCGGTTTGGAATGACAACAACGAAGCTGAACTGTGGGACGAGACGGCCTTTATCAATGGATTTGGGCAAGCGTTACAGGGTATGGAAAACCGTCCACTCCATGCATTGTTAATGACCCGTGCGTCCTATGAGGCGGCGAAGCAGCACAACGTCGACGAGCGCCCGTATACGATCAGCAGGGCAGGCCCAATTGGTATTGGGCGCTACGGGGAAACGTGGTCGGGCGACAATCGAACCAGTTGGCACACACTGAAGTGGAACCTTCGTCAGGGGCTGTCCATGAGCTTGAGCGGAATGCCCTTGGTTGGACATGACATCGGAGGATTCGATGGCCCACCGCCAGAACCTGAACTGCTGGTGCGCTGGTTTCAGATGATGGCGCTTCACCCGCGGTGTGTGATGAATTCATGGAAGGTGGACTACAACAACATTCCAAACCTGCCATGGATGCATGAAGGCGTTTTCGATCATATCAAGGCCGCATTGGAACTGCGCTACAGATTTTTACCACTGATTTACTCGCTTGTTCACATGGCTCACAAAACGGGCCATCCCGTCATCGCGCCTACATTCTACCATTACGACGATTTAAAATGTGCTGAAGAGTGTGACAGCTTTCTTCTTGGTTCAAATGTATTGGTGGCACCTGTGGTCGAGGAAGGCGCCCAAAATCATTCTGTCTATTTGCCTGAAACGGATGGGGGGTGGTTTGACTTTCATACCAATGACTATGTGGGCAATGGCGAGTTCGTTACTCAAAACACTTCGCTTGGCCAATTGCCCATTTTTATCCGCAGTGGAACCGTGCTGCCATTGGCGAACAATTGGGACGACAAGAGCCCACATGATGCTTCATTAATAGAATGTGTGGCCTTTGCCGGAGAAGGTGAGGGACATGTAACAGACAGTTTGTACTGGGATGACGGATTGAGCTGGGATGGATTGAAAGACGGTTCTTGCTTGTTTCCCATTGCCATGGAATGGAATTCAGACCGCGTGTTTTGCCATGTTCCAAACATTAACACTGTTCTCGGCAACCATCATGTCAGCGCTGTTTTGCGCACAGGGGATGGCCGAAATTTTGAAATGATCAATGATCAGGAAGGATTGTCCAAATGACATCACTCAAAGGGAAGACGATTTTTATGTCGGGTGGTTCGCGAGGGATCGGCTTGGCAATCGCACTGCGAGCAGCAAAAGATGGCGCCAATGTTGCCATTGCGGCAAAGACGGCAGAACCACACCCTAAATTGCCAGGTACAATTTATACGGCGGCTGATGAGATTACCGCAGCGGGTGGGCAAGGCCTGCCGCTTATTTGCGATATTCGTCAAGAAGAGCAAGTTGCTGCGGCCGTTGATGCAACGGTCGAGAAATTTGGCGGCATTGATATTTGTATCAACAACGCGTCGGCCATTCAGCTCACCCCGACTGAAATGACCGATATGAAGCGCTTTGATTTGATGCATCAAATCAACGCGCGCGGAACCTTTCTCGTGTCCAAACTGTGCATGCCTCATTTGAAACAATCGGCTAATCCGCACATTCTCAATCTCGCGCCGCCTTTGGATATGTCGCCCAAATGGTTTGCGCCCCACGTGGCTTACACAATGGCAAAATACGGAATGTCCATGTGCACGCTCGGCATGGCTGCTGAATATAAAAAGGCAGGCATAGGCGTAAATTCGCTTTGGCCCTTAACAGCCATTGACACGGCCGCAGTGCGCAATTTATTGGGCGGCGATGCTATGACCAAAATGAGCAGAAAGCCCGAGATCATGGCTGATGCTGCTCATGTCATTTTGTCCAGAGCAGCAAGCGAATGTTCGGGCAATTTTTTAATTGATGAAGAAGTCTTGCGCGAATCTGGCGTCACCGATTTTGATCAATACGCTCATGAACCTGGCGGACAATTGGCAGGAGATTTTTTCGTTCCTGATGACGTTTTCGATCGCGTTCCAACAAAAGTTTTGCGATCATATAATTGATTTAAAACGTTTTTTTATTTCTGAACGCAATATGAACGCGTTGTTCCAAATGCATTCATGCCCAATAGGTCATCTTGTTCTCAACAGCCACAACGCCACTCACTCAAACGGCTGGTTGAGATCAAACAAGGAGATCATCATGTTGAAGAACATTATCAAAGCAGCAGCACTTGCAGGAACAATCGCACTTGGCGGCGTGGCAGCAACAACAGGTACGGCAAGCGCCCAAAGTGGCATTTATATCGGTTCTGGTGCCATTGCAGTTCATTTTAATGGCGGTCATCGCTTCGGTCGCCACCACGGTCACCGTAACCGCTACTACAACCGTTGCAGCCCTCGCAAAGCGTTGCGCAAGGCACGCCGCAATGGCATCCGCCACGCTCGCATTGCTCGTGTCAATCACCGTGGTGTCGTTGTCAAAGGTCGCAAATGGGGTGATCGTGTTCGTGTGAGTTTCGCGAATAACCACCGCTGCTCAGTGCGTTACGTCCGCGCTCGTTAAGTTCCAGCCAAACAAACTGAAATGTTGAAACCCGGTGTCGGTGACACCGGGTTTTTGCTGTGATGATCTTTACTGTTGCAGTTCCCAGGTGACATTCACGGTTACCGAATAGGAGTTCTCTCCAGAAGCAATTGGAACAGCGTCGCTTGCGGCTTCCAATCGGGCAGTGCGCGCAAATGCTTTAGGGCGCGGGCGACCGCGGTTCTGTTCTGAAATCATGACGATCTTTCCAAGGCTAACTCCTGCTTCGGATGTCAGTGTCTTGGCTTTTGCAATGGCGCGTTGCATGGCGTTCTTGCGGGCTTCTTCAACGGGTGCATCAGAATTGCTGTTGGTGAATTGCACATTTCCCCCATTGTTCACTCCAAGGGAAACAGACCGATCCAGAATGGTTCCTAATTCTTCCAAGTTGCGGATGCGCACGGTGAGTGAATTGCTCACAGTGTAGCCGACAATTTTGGGTGGCTTTTGCTCTCCAGACGAAGCGCGTTTTGGATAATGGTATTCGGGTGAGATGTTGAAATTGGAGGTTTGGAGATCGCGGTCTTCCACACCAGCTTCTTTCATGGCCGCAAGAACTTGTGTCATGGCTTCGCTGTTGGCGTTTAAAGCTTCGCGCGCGGTTTCAGCACGACGCAAGACGGACAAATTCAAAATTGCCATATCGGGGGCGATAGATGATGTGCCGGTTGCTGAAACTGAAATACGGGGAGATGGCTGCACTTGTTGTGCACGGACATCGCCAGCGCTGACTGAAACAACGGAGATTGCTAGCGCTGCGGATAAAAATGGATTTGAAAAGTTCATAGGGTTCTCTGAAAAGACTAAAAGTTTGCTCGCTCTTTGGTCTAAAATTGCAGTTGGGGCGAAATAAGGCAATTAATGTTTAGCGCAGCCATAAAGGCTCTTGTTGAACCGCATAATTTGCGTTAGCTGAAACCCAAAGGGCCTGTAGCTCAGTTGGTTAGAGCCGACCGCTCATAACGGTCTGGTCGGGGGTTCGAGTCCCTCCGGGCCCACCATATCTTCCTATTTCAAATTGCAGTTGCTCACCGTGTGTGTGATGCTCGGCAGTGCATTTCGATGTTGGTTTCGACATGACATTGGATTTTTTGTGAAAATTGCGCTGAATCAGTGTCGTGGGGGACGGGGAAGAATTCGATGGCAGTGACACTGAAAGATGTGGCCGCAAAGGCAGGTGTTTCTCGCTCTGCGGTGTCTCGCACTTTTACTGATGGTGCATCCGTTTCAGATAAAATGCGCAAGAAGGTCGAGCAAGCGGCTTCCGAGTTAGGCTACAGGCCGAACGCCTTGGCTTCCAGCTTAACGACGGGTCGAACAAAGCTCATTGGATTGGTGTCCAACAACTTTCACAACCCGATTTTTTTGCAGGTGTTTGATCTGTTCACAAAAGGGCTTCAGGAGCGCGGTTTGCGCCCTTTGATTATGAACCTGTCAGAAAATCAGGCACCCGAAAATTCGCTTGAAATGCTGCAACAATATTCGGTGGATGGTGTTGTTGTGGCTTCGTCTACTTTGCCATCGAGTTTTGCCAAAACCTTCCGCGATGCAGATGTTCCTGTCGTTCATTGTTTTGGGCGCAACTCATCTTCGCCAGAAGTACATGTGGTGGGAATTGACAATGTGGAAGCAGGGCGCATCGCTGCCCGTGAGTTCGTGAAACGCGGCTATCGACGGGTGGCTTTTTTGGGCGGCCCAGAAGAGGCGACATCAACACAAGATCGGTTCTCGGGCTTTTCGACAGAGATGGCCAAGCATCCCGACATTCAGTTTCATTTTAGCTTTGCAGAACAATATTCGTTTGAGGCGGGCCGAAAGGAGATGCTCCGTTTGCTGGGTGAAACGCATGCTGAAGCCTATTTCTGCGGTGATGATGTTTTGTCGATTGGCGCTTTGAGTGCAATCAATGATAACGGGTTGAAAGTGCCAGAAGACATTGGAATTTTGGGGCTCAACGACATGGAAATGTCGGGCTGGGAAAACATCAATCTCACGACCATTCATCAGCCAATTCGTCAGATCATCAATTCTTCGATTGAGTTGATGGTCGCCATGCTTGATGAGCCAGATCGCTATCCTGAGGCGCGTCTTTTTCCTTGCCGAATAACAGAACGCAGCACCCTGCGTCCTGTGATTGTTACCTGATTTCTACTTAAACATTGGCGGACGCGCATCCACCCATTCGCCATTGGCTTTGGCCGATGCAACGCAAGCATAAACGGCAGCCATGGAACGCACACCGTCTGAAGCTGTCGGCAAGCCGTCACGCACTTCGCCACCAATAGCATCAGCCAAATCGCAATAGATGTTTGCCACGGCAAGCGGGAACCCTTCAGGGTGTGCAATTGATACCCGAGAAAGGCGTTGAGCGTCTTCGTGCAATCCGCCTTCACCTTTTTCAATGATCTGTGTGCGACCACCCACGGGCGTGTAAATCAATTGGTTGGGTTGTTCAGACGCCCAGCGAAGGCCGCCTGTTTCGCCAAACACTTGAATGTCGAAACCATGTTGGCGGCCAATGGCAACGGAAGATGTCCAAAGCCGTCCCACAGTGCCACCCGCCATGCGGAAATTGACCATGGCATCATCTTCCAGTTCTCTGCTTGGTATTGTGGATGCAAAATCTGCAGAGAGTTTTTCGACGTCATCATCGCAAATAAAACTTGCCATATGCATTGCGTGAATGCCGCAATCTGCAAATTGACCGGAGACGCCAGCCATCGCAGGATCGTAGCGCCAGCGCACGCGTGGATTGTCGGCATCTGTTGCATCGCCGTGATGACCATGACTGAAATTCGTCACGACAAGTCGCACTTTTCCGATCTCTCCGGCCCGCACCATGGCGCGGGCTTGGCGAACCATCGGATAGGCGGAGTAGCAATAATTGACAGCGCAGATTTTGCCGGTGGCTTCAGCGATGCGAACAATTTCTTCGCCTTCTTCCACATTCATCGTCATGGGTTTTTCACACAACACATTAAAGCCAGCTTCCAGAAACGCTTTGGTGATCTCAAAGTGGGTGGAATTGGGTGTGGCAACCGTCACGAGATCGACCTTATCGTCTCGTTCTTTCTCGCCCGCCAACATTTCTTGCCAATCGCCGTAAGCGCGGTCTTTATCTACGCCCAAACGCTGGGCATAGTCTTTGCCTTCTGCAGCGCGGTGGTCGAGTGCACCTGCGGCCAGTTCAAACAAGCCATCTGCTTGAGCGCCTAGACGGTGAGCTGGCCCAATTTGGCTGCCTTCACCGCCGCCAATCATGCCCCATTTCAATTTTGCCATGGAGTTTAATCCTTAAAAACCAATAGATTGTAGATATTCGCGGTTTGCTCGTGCATCTTCCAGCGGCGTACCCGGCATGGATGGATCGCAATCTTGCTCCACGGTGCACCAGCCTTCAAAACCGTTGTCGAGCAAAACTTGGCGCACGGCTGGAAAGTCCACATCGCCTTGCCCTAGATTGCAGAAAATGCCCTGGCCACACGCCTTATAAAAATCGGTGCGGTTTTCGATAACATCTGCTTTTACCTTTGGATCAATGTCTTTGAAATGCATGTAGGAAATGCGCCCAATGTGTTTTTTCATGAAAGCAACAGGGTCAAACCCCGCATAGGAATGGTGCCCCGTATCAAAGCAGATTTTCAAAACTTTCTCGTCAACTTCGTCCAGCAGTTTTTCAAGCTCCGGTTCAAAGTCCAGAAAGCCTGCTGCGTGGGCATGAATTCCCACCGTCAAGCCATGTTCTTGCGCACCCACTTTGGCAATTGTTTCGATGCGTTCGCGAAATTTGGTCCACTCTGCCTGATCCATTTGTTCCGCCTCAGACGCGCGCCCCGCAGTTGGTGCGCGGCGAGGGGAGATGCTGTCGATCAAAACGAGGTGTTTGGCACCATGGGCGACGAGCGCACTACACGTGCGCTGTGCTGCATCCAGAACTGTGTCCCATTTCGATGGGTCGTGGAAAGGCTGGAAGACAACGCCACCGATGATTTCAAGATCGCGTGCTGCAAGTTCTGGCGCCAAGACGTTTGGGTCTTCTGGCATATAGCCGATAGGGCCAAGTTCTATGCCTTTGTAACCAGCTCCAGCACATTGATCGAGTACCGATTGCCAGGACGGGTACGAGGGGTCGCTGGGAAATTCGATGCCCCATGAACATGGCGCATTGCCAATTCGGATTGTCATTTACTGACCTTTCTAAACGGAATTTGTTCTAAAAATCTTCGACAGAAACCCAAGATCCGGTCTCGTTTGAGCTGAGGGCTGCTGTGACAACGCGGCTGACTTCTAAACCATCTTCAAATGTTGGCCAAAGGTTTTTGCCATCCGCAATTGCGGTTAAAAAGTCTTTGGCTTCGATAATGATCTGGTCTTGGTAACCCGTGCCGTGCCCAGGGCCTTGGCAGAATTCTTCGTAGTCTGGATGGGCTGGCCCGGTGAGAATTTTCTTGAACCCGCGTTCGGCATCCGGGCCTTCAGCCTGGTACAGCCAAATGGCGTTCTGATCTTCCATATTAAAGCGGATGGCACCCTTGGTGCCTGTTACTTCAAAAATATATCCCATCTTTCTGCCTGTTGCGACACGGCTGAAAAACAAATGCCCCATAGCGCCATTTTCAAAACTGCAGAGCATTTGGGCCTGATCGTCATTGGTCACTTTAGATGTGCCACCATTTCCATCAGGTCGGAACTTGTGCACAGTCTGCAACTGAGCGCTGATCGTTTTAATCGGGCCCACCAATGCAAGTGTGGCATTGATCATGTGAGGAGCAAGATCGCCCATAGTTCCGTTTGCCATGCCATGAGAACGCCAATTGGCAGGCGATGCGGGATCAGACTCAAAGTCTTCAGTGTGCTCGCCGCGATAGTATATGATTTCGCCAATAGAACCGTCTGCGATGAGTTTTCTAGCAAACTGTGTTGCGGGGGTGCGAATGTAATTGAAGCCAATCATATTGATGACGTTTGCCTCTTGAGCCGCTTTCGTCATGGCCAACGCATCTTCAAGCGAAGCGCCCAATGGTTTTTCACAAAATACTGGCTTACCCAGTTTGAAAGCAGCCAATGCGATTTCACGGTGCAGCTCTTGCGGAGAAGCAATGACAATTGCTTCCACCTTTTCATCGCTGACCAATTCTTTCCAATCAGCCGTTGCCCGTGCAAAGCCAAAGGCAGCACGATACTTTTCAGCGGATGCCGGAGTGCTCGCACATATCATTTCGAGTTTCGGTCGAAGCGCTGTATTAAAAACTGCGCCGACAGCAGAATACGCCACGGAATGGGCTTTCCCCATATACCCACCACCAATGATTCCGATGCCGATTTCAGACATTTTGCACTTTCTTGATAAATTCAGTTTGCAACCGGTTGCAAAATTTGTATCCTTAGAACTGAATTTACGTCAAGGCGCAATCATTTTTTGGCGCCGTTTAGCAAAAAACAATAAAACGACTGGCCAAGTATTATGACCGACAATAACGAAATCCTGACTTTGACGACAGCTCAAGCTATCGTTCGTTTCCTTGCTGCTCAATTCATCGAAATCGATGGTGAGGAAGTTCGCGTCTGCGGCGGAGGCTTTGGCATTTTTGGTCATGGCAATGTGACTTGCCTTGGCGAAGCTCTTTACGACCATCAGAACGAATTGCCGCTATATCGTGGGCAAAATGAACAAAGCATGGGATTTGCCGCTGCAGGATATGCCAAATATCATCTGCGCAAACGCTTCATGTTTTGCACGGCTTCTGCAGGTCCTGGGACAGCAAATCTGTTTACATCAGCGGCCTTGGCTCATGCAAATAGGTTACCCATGCTAATGCTTTGCGGGGATGCCTATACAACGCGTCTTCCCGATCCTGTGCTTCAGCAGTTAGAGCATTTCGGCAATCCTAGTCTTGGGGTAAATGATGGATTTAAATCTGTCAGCCGTTTTTGGGATCGAATTACGCACCCTGCTCAGGTTTTACAGTCACTTCCTGCTGCATTGGCAACACTGCTCGACCCAGCAGATTGTGGACCAGCTTTCATCGGCCTGCCTCAAGATGTGCAAGGTTGGACATTTGACTATCCGGCTTCGTTTTTTGAAAAACGTGTGCATCGCATTAGACGCCAAAGCCCAGACATCGCTGAAGTAGCGGAGGCTGTTGCCCTCCTCAAAGAAGCAAAGCGCCCAATGATCATCGCTGGAGGTGGTGTTCAGTATTCATCAGCGACTGCTGAGCTTCATGCTTTTGCGACTGCGCATCATATTCCAATTGTTGAAACAATCGCAGGAAGAGCAAATCTGCTAAACGATGATCCGCTTAATATTGGCCCGATTGGGGTTACAGGATCAGATAGTGCGAATACGATCGCGAAAGAAGCTGACGTTATTTTGGCAGTTGGAACGCGCCTTCAAGAT
Organism: uncultured Rhizobiaceae group bacterium; assembly: GCA_937958815.1. Lineage (GTDB taxonomy): Bacteria > Pseudomonadota > Alphaproteobacteria > Rhizobiales > Rhizobiaceae > Pseudahrensia. The sequence continues at coordinate 191,216 of CALGMR010000013.1, forward strand.
TTCACAACCGGATCTTGGACTGCATTTGCTTTGGATTCCAAGATCATTGGTTTGAATGCCGCTCGTCATGACGCGATGAAGCATTTGTCATCTCCCGTTATTGGTGACGCAAAGCTTGGTCTATTGGCATTAGGTGAAAAGCTTGGCGACTTCAAAGCACCAGCAAGTTGGATGGATCATGCCCAAACCGAACGGGCGAAGTGGGATGCCTATGTGGCAGGAAATGTTTCAACGCAAAATCAGGACGGATCAAATCGACCAAACTCCTATGCTCAAGCGATTGGCGCTGTAAATTCACTTTGTGATCCGAATGATCGGGTTGTGGCGGCGGCTGGCGGGTTGCCGGCAGAGGTTACTGCAAATTGGCGAACGCTTGAACTCGGCACCGTAGATGTGGAATTTGGCTTTTCCTGCATGGGTTATGAAATTTCAGGCGCTTGGGGTGCACGAATTGCCCAATGCGAAAAAGAACCGGATCAAGATACGATCGTTTTCATTGGAGACGGCTCATATCTCTTGATGAATTCAGACATTTATTCATCTGTATTGAGTGATCGTAAACTCATCATTCTTGTTCTGGATAATGGTGGCTTTGCGGTTATCAATAAACTGCAGAACAATACAGGTAATGAGAGTTTCAATAATTTGATCGCTGATTGCCCGACCATAAAAGAGCCATTTCGGGTTGATTTTGCTTCCCATGCTAAGGCGATGGGCGCGATTGTAGAAACTGTCTTTGACGCCAATGCCTTGGGCGACGCATTCAAGCGAGCAAAACAAAACGACAAAACCACAGTTATTTATATGACGGTCGATGCTTATGAGGGCTGGACTACCGAGGGGCATACATGGTGGGAAGTGGGAACGCCTCACATTTCTAAGCATGAGAAAATTCGCACCGCTCATAAAGAGACTGAAGCTGAACGCGTGAACCAAAGAAAAGGGATTTGACGATGAAAGCGTTTACCGCTGACACTTGTGATCCTGATTTGGTCGTTAAGGAACTCCTCAACGGCAAAGGCGCTGTTGTGATCAAGGGTTTGTTCAGCAAGGACGAAATTGCGGATGCGCGCAGCATTATCATGGATTATTCCCAGAACGCAGACAAAGTAACCCACTTTCAAGGCAATGCCGAAGAAACAGGAAAGCTAGACCTGCAAAGGCGCGTTTGGAATCTTCTCGCCAAAGGGGATGTATTTTCAAAAATGGCCGCCGAACCGACCGTGATGGCAATCCTTAGAAAATTTCTTGGATCAGAATTTATCATGGGGTCTATTGCTGCCAATCGAATACTTCCTGGCGGCCCAGGTCAAGAACCTCATATCGATTACCCCTATTGGGACTTTCATTCTGAAAAAACTCATCCCATCGGCCTCAACAGTTCTTTTCCCATGAATGCGCAAGTATCCATTATTCTTGATCCATTCACTGAAGAAAGTGGCGCAACGGCCTATGTTCCCGGCAGTCAAAAAGAGCTTCGTTATCCCGTTGAAGCCGATGGCTTTTATGACAATTGCGAGCGGATGTTGGGCGAGCCAGGCGATCTGGTTCTATTTTTTGGCGCGACATGGCATTGCGCAATGCCTAACAATTCTAACCACGATCGCAATGCAGTCTTAATCCAATACCTACCAAAGTGGGTAAAGCCGATGGAAGATATGCCGGCTGCTTTGTCCAGTGCGTTTGTGGACAATGCCAGCAAAGACCTTAGGCAATTGCTGGGTTTGAACTACCCCTATCCGGAAGTTCTTGATGCTGCAAAAGCAGGAAATACTGAGGGGCGAAAATGAATCGAAACGAAAAACTGTTTGCCGGAATTCGGCAAAATAACTTTCTAGTTGTTGGACGCGCAGGAATGGATTTCTTTCCGGATCCTCCGGGCACCAAAACCGAAGAAGCCGTAGATTTTAAATCTGATCTGGGAGGTTCCGCAGCGAATACTGCAGCAGGGATTTGCAAGTTTGGCGGCAAAGCGTCTTTGGTCACCTGCGTAAGCGATGACAGTGTGGGGCGTTTTTGCCTGAACCAATTGGACAAATATGGTGTTGGTCGAGAATATGTCAGATCTGTCGGTGGAGAGTTTCGCAATTCTCTTGCTGTCTATGAGAGCCGAATAGAAGATCATCAAAGCGTCATTTACCGAAATGGTGCAGCAGATTTTCAAATGAACGCAGATGACGTGCGTAAGATTGACTATAGCTCGTTTGGGGCATTGATAACCGCCGGAACAGTGTTTGCAGCTGAACCATCACGGTCTGCAACATTTGACAGCTTTGAGTTGGCAAAACAGGCGGGCCTTCCGATCATTTTCGATGTGGATTACCGGCCCTATAGTTGGCCTTCGCCAAAAGTTGCCGAAGAGGTTTTGTCACAGGCTGCGAGCCAATGCGATATGATCGTAGGAAATGACGAAGAATTCGGCTTTGTTGCGGGCGGCATAGACAAGGGGCTTGAAAAAGCTAAATCCATCGCCGAAGAGCAGGATGCTGTAGTTGTCTATAAAATGGGTCCCAAGGGGGCAATTACGTTTGCAGATGGGGAAGAAATTCATACCGGTATTTATAAAGTGGATGCGCTTAAACCCACAGGTGCCGGTGACAGCTTTATGGCCGGTTTAATGTCCTCCATCGCATCGGGCATTGATTTGGAAAACGCCATTCTTCGGGGATCAGCATGTGCAGCAATTACCGTCACTAGAGCTGGTTGCGCAGGCGCGATGCCTAACCCGAGCGAACTAGAAACTTTTTTCACCGAACATTTAGGTCCTGACCAAGAAAGAGAAGTCTGATGCATATTCCACCCCATGATAATGGTAATAGCCCAATAGTAGACGTGGATGATAAGCTCGTCCCTCTCAATTATTTCAACATCGTCAAATTGAAAAAGGGGGAATCTTTCACTTATGAAGTTCCCCGTTATGAAACCTGTATTGTACCAGCAACAGGCATGATCGATGTAAATGTGGAAGGCTTTAAAGCGGACAATCTCGGCGGCCGTGGTGTAGATGTTTGGGATGGCGAGCCGGAAGGTGTGTATGTTCCCTCTGCTGCAAAAGTGGAGTTTGTGTGTACGTCAGACAATGCAGAAATATTCATAGCTGGCGCACGTTTCGAAGAGCAATTGGAGGCATTTGCGGTCCGCAAAGATGCTTTAGACCTTGTCCAATATGGCTCTGACGACACAAAGACCCACCGCAAGATCAAACATATTCTGGGACAGAAGCAAAAAGACCAAGTTGGTCGTCTCTTGGTGAGCGAACTCTATACTGTCGGTCAAGGCGGGTGGTCAGGTTTTCCATCCCATAAGCATGATACCGATCGTATGCCCGACGAAACCCGCCACGATGAGACCTATAACTTCCGCTTCCGGCCTAATTATGGATCAGGCGTACAAATGCTTCAGCGAGAAGATAATGAACCTGGCGATGCCTATCATATCATGGATGGTTCAACCATTTGCTTGGACAAAGGTTATCATCCTTGCTGTGTTTTACCTGGCTACGAGATGTATTAT
>CALGMR010000014.1 GCA_937958815.1 uncultured Rhizobiaceae group bacterium
TCCGGTTGATCCGACCACCCTCCATCTCAGTGTTCTTTTGGAATGCATTTCAACAATGACAACAGCAGCTGAACAGATCAACGGCGTGAACAAATCCGCATCTCGTGCACCCAATTTCAAATGGCGTGCGCGCAAAAGAAAATTGATGCCTTGGCTGTTTATCAGCCCGTATTTGGCGCTGTTTTTTCTTTTCACACTTTTCCCGCTTTTGTTCACAGTCTACTTGTCATTCCACGCTTGGAACCCTGTAGCAGGACTGGCGAATATGGAATTTGTGGGGTTTGCCAATTACAATCAGGAGCTCACAAGCCCGTGGTTCTGGAAATCAGTTTACAACACCCTATGGTTGGCCGTGGCGACGGGCATACCGCAACATGCTATTGCCATTCCCATCGCCTATCTTTTGGTGACTGCATTTAGAGGTGCTGTGCGTCATCTTTATACCGCGACCATGTTTGTTCCGTTCATCACGTCAACGGTGGCAGTCTCTCTCATTTTTTACACAATCTACTCGGGCAATACTGGCATTTTGAACCAATGGCTTTTGGCTCTTTCAGATGTCCCCATCATAGGTGTGTTGTTCGCTTGGGTGCCAGATGCCATGCCGATCAGGTGGTTGAGCAAATCTGATCTCATCAAACCATCCATCGCCTTTGTTGTGATCTGGAAATATACGGGTTTCAATATTGTAATTTATTCAGCTGGTTTTTTGACTGTGTCGAAGGATTTGTATGACGCGGCCAAGGTTGATGGTTGCAACGCATGGCAACAATTTTGGCACGTCGCTTTGCCCATGATACGGCCATTCATTTTCTTTGCATTGACCCTCACGATTATTGGCAACCTGCAATTGTTTGAAGAGCCATTTGTCTTGACGTCAGGGGACAGTGGTGGCGTTGCTCAATCCGGTCTCACTATTTCATATTATTTGTATCTCATAGGTTGGGAATGGTTGGAGATGGGAGCTGCAGCAGCTGTTTCTCTGTTGCTGTTCATCCTGATCGCATCTGCAACATCATTGCATTTCTATTTCAACGGCAAAAAAGGATTGGAGGGGAACCGATGAAACGTCTGCTTCCCAAAATATCTCTTCATACTGTGATGATTATCGGCGTCTTAGTGACGATCTTCCCTTTTGTTTGGGTAGCCCTCATGGGAACCCATTCCCGCAGTGACATTTTCTCGTCACCCCCACCATTTTATGTGGGTGACAATCTTTTGGTAAACTATGAAAAACTGTTGGAAGTGATGCCGTTTTGGACAGTGTTGTTCAACTCGCTATATGTTTCTGTATTGGGCACAGCTGGTGCAGTTTTGTTTTGCTCGATGTGTGCGTATGGATTTTTTGCATATGATTTCAAAGGTAAGAACATTGTCTTTGGTGTGATGATTGCTTCCATGATGGTGCCCCCAATTCTGACTATCATTCCCTCTTTCCTGACCATTAAATTTCTCGGAATTCTGGACACGCACTTTGCCCTTTGGTTTCCGGGCGTTGCCAATGCGTTCGGAATTTTCTTGATACGTCAATATATGGTCAACAGCATCACGCGTGATTTATTGGATGCTGCCAAAGTAGATGGCGCCTCTGATTTTCGAATTTACTGGTCTGTCGTGTTGCCGTTGATCAAACCTGCTCTGGCCACGCTGGCAATCGTTATGTTTATCGGTCTCTGGAACAATTTCTTGTCTCCATTGATCCTGATTTCATCGCCGGAAAAATATGTTCTCACTCTTGCTTTGCGGTCAGTTCAATCTGTCGCAAACTCTCCTTGGGGCGCAATTATGTTGGGCACGTTCTTGTCTATGGTTCCGCTTCTTCTCGCCTTTATGTTCTTCTCTAAACAAATGATGGCTGGCCTCACGGCTGGTGCTGTCAAAGGATAATTATGACTGCTCCTGAAACTCTCGCGAAACGCTTTCCTGCCGATTTCCAATTTGGTGTTGCAACAGCGTCCTATCAAATTGAAGGCGCTGCGCGCGAAGGCGGCCGCAAACCTTCAATTTGGGATGCGTTCTCTCATATGCCGGGCCGTGTCTATCAAGGGCATACCGGCGACGTTGCGTGCGATCATTATAACCGTTGGGAAAGTGATCTTGACCTTATTGCTTCACTCAATGTGGATGCGTATCGGTTCTCAATTGCATGGCCGCGCATCGTTCCTGATGGGCACGGTGCTCTAAATCTAGAAGGCCTCGACTTTTACGATCGCCTTGTTGACGGTTTGGTTGAGCGCGGTATCAAGGTATTTCCAACATTGTATCATTGGGATTTGCCGCTCACTTTGCAGGGATTTGGCGGTTGGGCCTCCCGTGATACGGCCCAAGCATTTGCGGATTATACGACTGCCGTTGTATCCCGCATTGGCGATCGAATAGATGCTTTGGCGACATTCAATGAACCTTGGTGTTCGACGTATCTGGGCCATTTGATTGGCAAACACGCGCCTGGTGAGAAATCCTTAGAAGCAGCCTTGGCAACGGTTCATGTGACCAATCTTGCCCACGGTCTCTCCGTTCAAGCTGCGCGTGCTGTGCGTTCTGATATTCCAATGGGCATCGTTTTAAATGCTGTTTCAATCTATCCCGGCAGCAACAGTGAAGAAGATCTCGCGGCAGCAGAAAGATCTTTCCAGTTCAACAACGGTGTTTTCTTTGGCCCCATTTTTGATGGTGCTTACGATGAAGAATTCATGGGCGCATTGGGTGAGCATTTGCATGTTCAAGATGGTGACCTAAAGACCATCAACCAACCATTGGATTGGTGGGGCTTCAACTACTATTTTCCATCAACAGTAAAGCACGATGCTGATAAAGACGCCGTGTTCCCAGCAACAGTCGCCATCCCGTCCACCAATTCGAATGTCCGAACGGACATTGGCTGGGAAATTAAGGCGGAAGGTCTGCCGCATTTGTTGCGACAAGTTTACGATCGTTATGACAATCTGCCACCATGCTACATCACTGAAAACGGCGCTTGCTACAATATGGGTGTGGATGATGATGGCACCGTGGATGATCAGCCACGTCTTGATTATCTGGACGCACACTTAACGGCTTTGGCCAATGCCATGGATGATGGCATTCCAGTCAAAGGCTATTTCGCGTGGAGCTTGATGGACAATTATGAATGGGCCGAAGGGTATAAAATGCGCTTCGGTATTGTTCACGTGGACTATGATACGCAAGTCAGAACGATCAAGAAGAGCGGGCACTGGTACAAAGAACTCGCAAAGACCCATGTGTCATCTGTGGCAGAGGTCAACGAATAATGGCTTCTGTTGAACTCAAAAATCTCAGCAAATCTTTTGGAGAAGTTGAAGTTCTTCATCAGCTGAATTTGACCGTCGAAGAGGGAGAGTTTGTTGCTCTCGTTGGGCCATCTGGTTGTGGTAAATCCACATTGTTGCGCATTATCGCTGGGTTGGAAGAAGCGACATCTGGCGAAGTGTTGATGGATGACAAATGGGTCAACGACCTCACACCCCGTGAACGCAATATCGCAGTGGTGTTCCAATCCTATGCGCTTTATCCCCACATGACTGTGGAGGAGAATATGGGCTTCAACTTGCGGATATCTGGTTTGAGCAAACCGGATATCAAACAGCGTGTCAGCGAAGCAGCGGACATTCTTGACCTTGGCGATTTAATGAAACGAAAGCCGTCACAGCTTTCAGGGGGACAGCGCCAGCGTGTTGCAATGGGGCGGGCCTTGGTTCGAAATCCCGATACATTTCTGTTTGACGAGCCATTGTCCAACTTGGATGCCAAACTTCGTGTTCAAATGCGTGAAGAAATTAAGCGGCTGCACCAAAGAGTGCGCACCACATCGATTTATGTCACTCACGATCAGATCGAAGCGATGACATTGGCCGATCGTGTGGTGATTATGAAAGATGGGCGCATCCAACAAATTGGTACGCCAACAGAATTGTACAAAAACCCTGCAAACGTGTTTGTGGCAGCGTTTATCGGGTCTCCTTCCATGAACCTGCTGGACGGTCGTTTGGAATCAAAAGGCAAGAACAAGACATTGGTGCTTGCCGATGGTTCAAACTTGAGCGTGAACACAAAACCAGATTTGCCAGCCGATGGTGATGTGGTGGTGGGTTTGCGTCCAGAACATTTGAAATTGGTACAAGGCAAAGGGACCAAAAATGTTTTGTCAGGCTCTGTCGACCTCATTGAGCCGACAGGAGCGCAAAATCACTTGAAAATTTCGCTGGCTGGTCAGTCACTTGCAGTGGTGGATTCAAGTCTGGCACCATTGGCACTTGATGACACCATCAAAGTTACTATTGCGCCGGAACAAATTCACGTCTTCGCCAAGTGAGTGGTGCTTCGAGGTTTGAGTGCCCAATGCGTACTCATTTTTATGTGATGGTTTTGAAAGCTCTGTCCTTCAACCCTTTTTGAATTTCATAAATGGAAATGGGAACATCTGGCTGGGGCTGTGGAATTCGAATTGGTATATCTTTGAGACGTGGGGTGACTGTGGGTTCTCCACACAACATACGCGTGTTGTAATCTTCAATACCGTCCCATTTGGTCATAGACCCCATAATTGGGAATGCATCAGCTGCCATCATTTCATAAAACAAGATACGTCTTGAGCGGTTTGATGTGTTCAAAGCTGAACCATGAACAATGCGACCGTGATGAATGGAAATTGAACCCGCTGGCCCTTTCAGTTCGACAGCGTCTTTAAGGTTGAGACCAACGGCTTCTGGAACGAATGCTCCTGCAAAGACGCCATCCACATGATGGTCATATACAGGCCCTTTGTGGCTGCCCGGATAGACCATCAACGGTCCATTTTCACTTTCCATATCATCAAGGATCACGCCAATTGCGAGTATATCGTCATTGGTATGCGGATAAAACGCATAGTCCTGATGCCATTCTACGGCTGCTCCATAACCTGCGGATTTCATATTCAGCTTGGTTGTGTGCAATCTCAAATTTGGACCGGCCAAGTCCCGTGCAGGTGCAAGAATATGATCAGAATACATCAACTCGCGTACGACATTGCTGATTGTGTGGGGAAGCTTGATGCGGCGCAGGCGCGGGGCCTCAGGTGAATGGCTGTCTTCCAAATCCAATCGATCATTGGATGCGGTCATGCCTCGCGCTTCATCTTCAAAACGACTGATCTCTGCGTGTATGTTCTTGAGAATGTCATCTGGAATGTGTCGCTCCAGAACCAAATAGCCATTCTGGTGATAAGACCTTATTTGCGTATCTGTCAGCACTTCAGCCATGAGCTCTCTCCCACAACAATAGGCTGGGGGAAATCCGTTATGCTTGTCAAATCGCAGAATTGCACCTTCGAAATTGGATTCATGAACTCGATTGAATTGGACCTAAAAAAATTTATTGGCCGTATGGGATTCCATGGCCAATTGTGCGAACGTGAATTATTCCGAAGCATATGAGGCTCAAAAGGTCGCTATTGGAAAAGCATAGACATCGCATCGATTGTTTCGTGCGACTATATTCCGGCGGCTTTTGTCATCGGGAAAAACGACAATACGTTCAATAATGATCGTTCAGGGAGAACTACCAATGAACAAAACTTTCAAAAATATGTTGCTTGCAACAGCAATGGTTGGCGCTGCTATGACATCTGCTCAAGCAGACGGTCACCTTAAAGAAATCACTGTTGCCTACTTCTTGGAATGGCCAACACCAAATCAGTTTGCTCAAACAAACAAAATTTATGAAAAAGAACTTGGTGTAAAAGTGAACTGGGTGTCATTCGACGCTGGTACAGCAATGTCCGCTGCGATGGCTTCTGGCGATGTTCACATTTCTTTCTCACAAGGTGTAACACCTTTCCTCGTAGCAACTGCTGCTGGTCAAGACCTTCAGGTTGTTGATATCGCTGTGTCTTACTCAGACAACGACAACTGCGTTGTGCGTTCTGAATTGGAAGTCACAAAAGAGAATGCTGCTGAAAAACTCAAAGGCAAGAAAGTTGCTGTGCCATTAGGAACAGCTGCTCACTCTGGTTTCTTGAAGCAAATCAAATATCTCAACATTGCTGAATCAGACCTGACAATCGTTGATATGTCACCATCAGATTCTGCTGCTGCGATCGCACAACCAAACACAGACCTTGCTATGGCTTGTGGCTGGGGTGGCTCACTTCGCAAAATGAAAGAGCACGGCAACCCAATCATCGAAGGTGCTGAAAAAGAATCTGTTGTTGGTCAAGTATATGACGTGACATCTATTCCAACATCTTTCGGCGAAGAGAACCCTAAGCTTCTTGCTAAGTTCCTTAAAGTGACAGCTGACATGAATGCGAAATATGCAAAAGATTCTGCTGCCATGATGGGCGACATCCAGAAATCTGCTGGTATGGACCTTGATGGAACAAAGGCTGTTATCGGCACATTCGTGTTCCCAACAGTTGCTGAACAGCTTTCTGAAAAATGGATGGGCGGCTTTGTTGCTAAAAACATGGCTGAAAGCGCTGCCAGCCTTGAAAAAGATGGCAAGATCAAAGCTCTGTCTGACTATGGTTCATTGGTGAACACTTCCTATTTGGAAGCTGCTTCAAAAATGTAATCAGTTTGGTGTGCTGAACTTAAGCCGCACAACTGTGCTGTAAAAATTCGCACACCAGTGGTTTGAATGAGGGTGCGGTGGAATTGTCTTCCGCCGCGCCCTTTTTACTTCTCATAAGAAAGTTAGTCGATGTCGGGTCTCATTGTAGATGACATTTCAATGACCTTTGAACTGCCCGATGGCGGCAGTGTCGAAGCGCTGAAAAACGTTAGTATTGATATTAAAGAAGGCGAGTTGATTTCCGTGTTGGGGCCGTCCGGTTGTGGCAAGACAACACTGTTGAACATCCTCGCAGGATTCCTTGCTCCAACGGGTGGTAAGATCACCTTGAACGAACATGAAGTCACTGGGCCAAGTTCTGAGCGCGGAATGGTGTTCCAACAAGGCGCGCTGTTCGAGTGGATGAACGTGTCAAAAAATATTGGCTTTGGCCCCAAAATGAAGGGCACACCGCAATCCGATATTGATGCTCGTGTGAACGAGCTTTTGGGTATTGTGGGTCTTCAGGATTTCGCTCAAAAAATGATCTACGAATTGTCTGGCGGCATGCAGCAACGTGTAGCTTTAGCCCGTTGTCTTGCCAACGATCCTGATGTGGTTTTGATGGATGAGCCTCTGGGAGCGCTCGACGCTTTGACCCGTGAAAAAATGCAAAGCCTTGTGCTCGATATTTGGAAGAAGACTGGCAAAACCATCATCCTCATCACCCACTCCGTGGAAGAAGCGTTGTTGCTTGGAGAACGTTTGATTGTCATGGCTCCACGTCCGGGGCGTATCCACAAAGAGTATCGCCTTCCATTTGCAGAAATTGGCGTTGGTGCCGATTTGCGCGAAGTGAAACAACATAAAGATTTTGGCAAAACCCGCGATGAAATCCTCAACATGATCTGGGACATGGAAGAGGAAATCATGGGTCGCACTGAAACAGCGTAGGGGCGGGAAAATGGCTCAAGAATTATTTGATGCACTGATCACAACATTTTGGATGATCATTGGCATCGCCGTGATCTTCGCACTCTTTCTCGCAATCAGCGGTATTGTTTATTTCGTCTGGAATTTGATCAGTTCCAAAAGAAATCAGATGCGCGGCTATGGCAGTTTGAAAACAGTCACATTCGGAGATGAAAGTTCGGTCACGGCAAACCGCGTCGCATCTGTTGCGGGTGTCATTACTGTGTTTCTGATTTGGGGCATAGCGACGGGTTCGTCACTCCTGCCGTTCAGTTTGCCAAAGCCCTATACAGGATTGGCGCAATTTGAATATACGGCGGTCAATGCGGCTGGCGAAACTGGCAAAGGTCAAGTGGCTGTAAAGGTGTTCGAGTTTGGCTCGGAGGACAGCAAAGCGCCCGAAGCTCCAGCAGATGGTGCAACGGCATTCGTTGCCAACGATTCCGTGGCGTTGCCAGAACGCCGACGCAAAATTGTGCGCGTTCAACGAAACGACGAAGGCAGCAAAGAGGATGGTTACAAAATCACCGAAATCAATGGCCAGCCAATTGCCCCGGGCGGTTCCGTAGCATTCGAAGCCGGTGAAGTGGCTATGCTTACTTCTGGAAGTCTTCAGGTCCGGCCTGAAGAGGGGTTGACCATGGAAGCCCTATATTTGCCGCCACCGGAACAAGTCTGGAAACGTTTTGTGCAGCTTAATGCAGAGGGCTACCAAGGAGTAGGTCTTTGGGAAAACGTGATGTGGTCACTCATTCGCGTGGTTCTAGGTTTTTTCCTGGGCTGCTTGTTTGGCATTCCGCTTGGTTTTGCCATGGGCTTGAACTCTTGGTTGCGCGGTTGGTTTGATCCGATCGTGGAATTCATGCGCCCTGTTCCGCCATTGGCTCTTATTCCATTGGTCATCATTTGGTTTGGCATTGGCGAGCAAGGCAAAATCAGTCTTCTCTTCTTGGCGGCACTTTGGATTATGATCATTGGTGCACGCGCTGGTGTGTCCGGCGTCAACATTTCGAAAGTACACGCGGCTTACTCGCTGGGCGCGACCAAAAGACAATTGTTGAGCAAGGTCATCTTGCCGAATTCTCTCCCAGAAATTTTCACCGCAGCGCGTGTTGCGATGGGTGTTTGTTGGGGAACGGTTGTGGCGGCTGAATTGGTGGCTGCTGAAAAAGGCGCTGGTAAAATGATAATTGCCGCTTCCAAGTTTCAGCTGACCGACATTGTGTTGATCGGTATTATCATCATTGGTGTGATCGGTTTTGGCATCGATGTGTTGATGCGCATGGCTGAAAACAAACTGGTGCCTTGGAAGGGGCGCGGCTAAGTCCACTCCTTACAAATCCGAAAATTATAGAAGGGCGTTTTGGTTTTCCAAAGCGCCCTTTTGTTTTGATGTTTTCTAGCCTTGCGTATTTTCCCTCTCGTTCCCTCTTCCCAATGTCGCAATTCTTGGTCTAGGCTTTGATCAGTTGGTAAAACTGGCTCAAGACCGGAACCATCGAAAACATCAAAGGGAGACGAATTGTGAGAAATTTCATTAGATCGCTGACATTGGCGACGGCGCTTGTTTCTGCCGTGGCTTCTACATCTGTTGCCGCAGAAGAGCCAACCAAAGGTGGAACACTTATAAGTGTTTTGTTCCAAACTCCGCGTCACTTAAACCCAGCAGTTCAATCTGGTGTTGTAACAGGCGCGCCCGGTGCTCAGTTGTTCGCTGCGCCAATTCGCTATGATGAAGACTGGACACCTCAACCTTATCTCGCTGAGTCCTGGGAGACATCTGATGATGGCCTGACGGTCACACTCAAACTCGTCAAGAACGCCGTTTTCCACGATGGTAAGCCGATTACTTCTGAAGATGTGGCTTTTTCTGTAGACACAATCAAAGCCAATCATCCTTTTAAATCGATGTTTGCGCCAGTCACTGCAGTGGAAACTCCAGACGTCCATACGGCCGTTTTGAAACTGTCCCAGCCGCACCCAGCCCTGATGCTGGCAATGTCTTCGCAGCTGATGCCTATTATTCCAAAACATGTTTATGGCGATGGGCAAGACCCGAAATCGCATCCGCAAAACTCGGAAAATGTTGTTGGCTCAGGCCCATTCAAACTGACTGAGTTCAAACGCGACGAACATGTAATCCTAGAGCGTTTTGACAAGTTCTTTATGGAAGGGCGTCCGTACCTCGATAAGATCGTTATGCGCATTATCAAGGATCAGTCTGCCGGTTCCATCGGTTTGGAAAATGGCGAAATCCATTTGGCAACCTTCATGAACACGGTGCGCAACATCAACCGTATGAAGAAAAATGAAAACCTGACGGTGACACCAGATGGTTATGCCGCGATTGGCGCGATTGATTGGTTGGCGTTTAACACGGTTGAAGGCCCAACAGCTGATCCTAAAGTCAGACAGGCCATCGCTTATGCAGTAGACAAAAATTTTATTCACAAAGCGATTATGTTGGGAACTGCGGCAGATGCCAAAACGGGTATTCACCCTGGCAGTCCGCTCTACAACAGTGACGTGAACGGCTATGACCTTGATCTGGATAAGGCCAATGCACTTTTGGACGAAGCTGGCAAAAAGAAAGATGCCACCGGCACCCGTTTTGGCCTCACCATTGATTTTGGGTGGCCAAGTGTAAAACCGCAGGCTGAATATGTGAAAGCGGCTCTGAAAAAAGTCGGTATCGATGTCACTGTGCGCTCTTCACCAGATTTCCCAACTTGGGCAAAACGCATTGGTGGTCACGATTTCCAAATGACTATTGATACGGTTTTCAACTGGGGTGATCCAGCAATTGGTGTTCACCGCACTTACCAGTCTTCCAACATCAAGAAGGGTGTGATCTGGTCCAACACGCAGCAATACAAAAACGCCCGCGTTGATGAATTGTTGGAACTGGCCGGAAAAGAACCTGATGCTGCAAAGCGCAAGGCACTTTACAAAGAGTTTCAGGAAATCACAGCCAATGAGCTTCCTGTCTACTGGCTGAACACGCTGCCTTATCACACGGTTTACAACAACAAAGTTGGAAATCCGCCATTGGGCATTTGGGCGTCTTCATCCCCAATGGACAAAGTCTTTTTGAAAAAATAGACGTTTTGTATCGAATGGCCTCAACAGTGTGTTGAGGCCATTTCTTTTTGCTGCAAAGCAATAGTGGCGGGCTGCAATTTTGAACTTTGTCTCTATCATTTTCCAACGGCTGCTTTATGCGGCTCTTTTGCTGACGGCTGTGCTCGTTCTGAATTTTTCCATGATGCATCTGGCACCTGGAGATATTGCTGACACGATTGCTCAGGCCAATGGCGGCGCTGATGCAGAGGTGATGGAACAGATCCGGGAAGACTATGGTCTGGATCAACCGTTTCCTATTCAACTCGCCAAATATGTGGGCGGAGTGTTGAGTTTCGATCTGGGATATTCTTTCTTTTACAATCAACCCGTCACCACTTTGATTTTTGAAAAACTGCCAGCAACGCTGCTTCTGGTGATAACATCACAACTTCTTGCATTGGTTGTGGGCGTTTTGCTTGGCGTGTTCTCGGCCCGCAATCCCAAAGGGGCATCCAGTTATTTTGTGACCTTGTTTGCGCTGTTTGGATATTCAGCCCCTGTTTTTTGGACGGGTATTTTGTTGCTGATTGCCTTTTCCCTCAAAATTCCAATTCTGCCCGTTGCGGGCATGCGGGATGTCACGATTGAAGGCGGCTTTTTTATTCACGCTTTGGATATTGCACGACACATGGTTCTGCCAGTCATTACCTTGTCGTCTATCTTTTTGGCGCTCTACTCGCGATTGTGCCGCGCGAGCATGATGGAGGTTCTAGGGTCGGACTACATTCGCACCGCAAAGGCAAAAGGTCTGTCCGACGCTCAGGTTACCTATAAACATGCGCTTAAAAACTCCATGTCACCTGTAGTCACTTTGGCGGGTATTCAATTCTCCGCAGTTGTCTCTGGCGCTGTGTTGGTGGAAACAGTTTTCTCTTGGCCCGGTTTGGGGTCGCTGGCACTGCAAAGCATTGTAGCGCGCGACACGCCAACCATTTTGGGCATCTTGTTCTTTTCAGCGCTCGTGGTGATCGTTGGCAATCTGCTGACAGATTTGGTGCTTCGCATGATTGACCCGAGAGTGGGGAGCAAAGGATGAGTCTCAATCAAGAACCCATTGACGTTGCCCGTTCACCTTTTTCAGAAGCAATGGAAATGTTTCGAAAGAACCATGCCGCTGTTGCTGGTTTGGTGATATTAATCCTCATTGTTCTGGGGGGAATATTTGGCCCGTTTATCTATCAAGGTGATCCTTTTGAAATGGTCTGGGCACCTTTTTCGCCACCGGGTGAAGAAGGATACTTGTTGGGTACAGATTATTTAGGGCGTGATCTGGTGTCCATGATCCTCCACGGAGCGCGCGTTTCAATTGCGATTGGCGTGTCTGCCGCGTTCCTCACCGTCTTCATCGGGATCACCGTTGGCGCGCTTGCCGGATATTACAAAGGCTGGGTTGAAGAAATTTTGATGCGCGTCACCGAGTTCTTTCAGGTGCTGCCAACGCTGCTGTTCTCTATGGTGATTGTGGCCCTGTTTGGGGCATCTCTGCCAATGATCACATTGGCCATTGGTCTGGTTTCTTGGCCTGCTGTTGCACGCATCACGCGCTCAGAATTTCTGCGCATTCGTGAGTTGGAATATGTGATGGCGGCGCGTGCTTCTGGTGTCCGCAATTGGAAGCTCATCTTTAAGGTCATTTTGCCAAATGCTTTGCCCCCTATCATTGTTCAAGCTGCGTTGATGGTGGGGTCGGCCATATTGTTTGAAGCAGGTTTGAGCTTTCTTGGCCTTACAGATCCCAATGTGGTGTCGTGGGGACAGATCATCGGATCGAACCGACAGTATATATTGGATGCCAGCTACACGGTGACCATTCCAGGCGTTGCCATTTTCATCACCGTGCTTGCAATCTCTCTTGTGGGTGATGGTTTGAACGATGCCCTCAACCCAAAATTGAGGCAGCGCTGATTATGTCTCTTTTGAAAATTGAGAACTTGCGCATCGAACTCACAACACGCGACGGCATAGCTCCTGTGATCGACGATCTGTCGCTGGAACTCGGTGCTGGCGAGACGCTCAGTTTTGTTGGGGAATCCGGTTGCGGAAAGTCCATGACGGCGCTTGGCATTATGGGGCTGCTGCCAGACAAAATCGGGCGCATTGCATCGGGTACAATTCTGTTTGACGGTGAAGACCTTACTCAAGCCAGCGATGCGCGGCTTCGGGAAATTCGCGGCAACGATATTTCCATGATCTTTCAAGAACCTATGACATCGCTCAACCCTGTCTACACAATCGGCGAACAGATTGCCGAGGTTCTCCGAAGACATCAGAACCTATCTACGGCGGCGGCGTGGGCAAAAGCGATAGACCTGCTCGATGCCGTGCGCATTCCAAACCCCAAAGCACGTGTGAATGACTATCCGCATCAAATGTCTGGTGGGCAAAGACAAAGGGTTATGATCGCCATTGCTCTGGCATGTGAGCCCAAAATCTTAATCGCCGACGAACCCACCACTGCACTGGATGTGACCGTGCAAGCGCAAATTTTTGATCTTCTGCGCGATCTTGGAAGGCAAACTGGTACTGCCATCATTCTCATCACCCATGACATGGGCGCGGTGGCTGAAATGGCGGAACGTATGATCGTCATGTATGCGGGGCGCAAAGCAGAAGACGGCCCCGTTGATCAAATTATTGAACATCCAAGACACCCGTATACCAAGGGGCTTATTTCATGTGTGCCCCATTTGATGGCGTCGCTGTCCAACGACAGACCAGAGCTGGTAGAGGTTCCTGGCATTGTGCCCAGCTTAAAAAGTTTTGGACGTGACGAATGTTTGTTTGCGTCGCGCTGTGACAGAGCAGACGAAAAATGCAGAACCCAACGTCCACCCGAAATGAGTTTTGAAAACAATCAGAATTCAGCTTGTTGGCAAGCAGGTGATCTGTGATGCGTGAGGAAACAAACAATTCTGCAGAGTTGCTCAACGTCGAAAACCTCACCGTACGCTTCCCCGTAAAGCGCGGAGGCTTCTTGAGCCGCAAGGCATACTTATACGCAGTGGACGATATTTCATTTTCCATCAAACGCGGAGAAACACTCGCGATTGTTGGGGAATCTGGTTCTGGGAAAACCACCGCTGCGCTTGCTGTCGCTCGTTTGGTCAACGCCTTCAAAGGCAAAGTTCAACTGGGTGAACACAATTTTCTGGAACTGCAAGATGAAGCCCTGCGCAAAGCAAGAGCAAAAGTGCAATTCATATTCCAAGACCCGTATGCAAGTCTCAATCCGCGATTGCGCGCTGAAGCAATTGTGCGCGAACCATTGGACAGCCTCGGCATTGCCAGTCCGCAAGAGCAGCAAGTGCGTGTCAACGAGCTCTTCAAATCAGTTGGATTAAGACCAGAGCAACAGCGCCTGTTCCCACATCAGTTTTCTGGTGGGCAACGCCAAAGAATTGGTATTGCGCGTGCTTTGTCAACGCAGCCAGAATTGATCATTTGTGACGAACCGGTTTCCGCGCTCGATGTGGCTGTGCAGGCGCAGATATTGAACTTGCTGCGTCGGCTGCAAAGTGAAATGGGGCTCACCTATTTGTTCATCTCCCATGATCTGGGAGTGGTGCAGCACATGTGCGATTCCGTAGCTGTTATGTATATGGGCAAAATTGTTGAACACGCCAGCCGCAAAGATTTGTTCAACAATCCGCTACATCCCTACACGTCTGCCTTGTTGTCCGCTGTGCCATCGGTTGACAAAAAACGACGCGCAGAGACAAAGCGCATTTTGATACCGGGCGATCCTCCCGATCCAATCGATCCGCCAAAAGGGTGTCGGTTTGCCAACCGTTGCCCTGTGGCACGAAGTATTTGCAAAGAGAAAGAACCGCCTTTGCGTGCGCTTTCCTCAACCCACAAAGTGGCGTGTCATTTGGTGGATGAAAAAGCCAAAAGCCCGTTGCTTTAACGCATCAGCTGCCTTGTTCAGTTTCGGATAAAATCCAGTCTCGAAAAATCTCAAGATGTGGGTGACTGTCCTGTTGGGGTGATGAGACTAGATAGAAGGCCTCTTGAATGGGCACTGTAAGTTCAAAAGGTGCAACCAAGCGACCAGTCCTCAATTCATGATGCATCATAGATGATCGCGCCAATGCCACGCCTAGTCCCGAAGATGCCAACTCAAAAGCCAGCAAGGATGTGTCCACCTGAAGTCCGTTGCCGGGATCAATATTGGTAACGCCTGCCACCTGCAACCATGCTGGCCAACCTTCCTGATAGCCAAGAACATCGATCAATGTGCAACCGGCGAGATCGCTTGGCTGCAAAATTTTCTTTTGCGTCAACAAGTCAGAACTGCACAATGGAGTGATTGTTTCCCAAGTCAAACGGTCTGCATTCATATCCGGCCAATTGCCGGTGCCATATCTGACATCAAGATCAAAGGAAGGGTTGCCAACCTGTTCGTTCCATACACTGGAGACAAGGCGTATCGGGATATCGGGGTGTTTTGCATAAAACTTCGGCAATCGTGGTGCCAGCCAGTTCACTGAAAAGCCGACCGCTGCTCGAACGGTTAGAATTTCCGAACGACGATTGCCAAACACTTCTTGTGTTCCAGCGGAAAGACGCTCAAACGCATCGCGCACTTTAGGCAAATAACTCTCTGCCGTTTTTGTCATTTCCAGACTGCGTGGATGACGAACAAACAGCTTCTGGCGCAGATGGAATTCTAGCTGTTTCACCTGTTTTGAAACCGCTGCTTGCGTGAGATTTAGCTCCTTTGCAGCAAGGGTGAAACTCAAATGACGCGCACTGGCCTCAAAAGACCGCAGCCAGACCAATGGTGGAAATTTATGAGCCATCTAAAACCTTGCCATAACGAAAATTTGGGCTTTGGGTTGATATTCGTCATTTGAAATTCTCGTAGCAAAATCAGAAATGGTCAAAGCTTTTTATACGGGAGATTTTGCTCATGTTTTCTGTTTTTCCAACCGCTCGTTTGCGACCTTCACCATTTTATTCGGCAGCCGTTGCGGATGGCATGACAGGAGCCTCCATTTACAATCGCATGATTATGCCTTCGAGCTATGGAGATCCAGAGGCGGAATATTGGAGAATTATTGAGGGGGTTTCTCAATGGGATGTGGGTGTTGAGCGGCAAGTTCAGCTCAAAGGGCCAGATGCAGGGAAGCTCGCTCAAATCCTGTCTCCGAGAGACCTCTCAAATTGCAAAATTGGACAGGGGAAATACGTTCCCCTTTGTGACCATCGTGGCACCATTATCAATGATCCCATACTGCTAAAACTGGCTGACGATCTTTACTGGTTGTCGATTGCAGACAGTGACATTTGGTTCTGGGCTCGCGCGATCGCCTCAGAGCGTGGTCTTGATGTTGAGATTTCGGAACCTGACGTTTCACCTATGGCCATTCAAGGGCCCAAAGCGGCAAACGTTGTTTCGCATGTGTGCGGAGACTGGGTGAATGACCTCAAATATTTCTGGTTTAAGGAAACCGAAATTGAAGGAATTCCCGTCGCTGTTCAACGCTCAGGATGGTCGAAACAGGGGGGGTATGAAATCTATCTGCGCGACGGAAAAAAGGGCGTGCAATTGTGGAATATTTTCAAAGAAGCAGGCCAGCCATGGGGTATTGGGCCTGGCGCACCAACCACAGCCGAGCGCACTGAAAGCGGCTTGGTGTCTGTGGGCGGAGACACGGATGATAGAACCAATCCCTTTGAAGTTCGGTTAGGTAAATATATTGATCTAGATGTGGCTGATGATGTGATTGGAATTCAGGCTTTGCGCAAAATCAAAGCAGATGGACCTAAGCGTCATCAATTGGGTTTGATCTTGGAAGGTGATACACCCGATCCGTTAAAATTTGCGTGGGACCCCATTGAGCACAATGGCGAGAAGATCGGGGACATGACCAATTGCGTTTGGTCACCGCGTCTAAAATGCAATATTGGCTACGCTTTGATTTCCACTTCCTACAACTCGGGAGAAAGTGTAGAAGTCGTTCGATCTGGAAATGCGGTTGCAGCAAAGCTCGTTGAGCTTCCATTTCTGTAAACCAACAATGTGTATGGCAGACTGAATTTCAAGGAGAGCCAACGTGGAATTACCATCCCTCAAACTGACCAATCTGACGATGGATACGGATGGTGAGATCGCGATTGTCAGTCTCAACCGTGCTGCGAAACGCAATGCATTGAATGCCGAGACGATCGAAGAATTGATTGATGTATTTGCAGCAATGCCGCGCACTGGCGCACGCGCAGTTGTGTTGCGTGCTGAGGGTGATCATTTTTCTGCTGGGCTGGATTTGGTGGAACACCATAAGCAAGAGCGCAGCGCTGCTGACTTCATGCATGTGTGTTTGCGGTGGCACGAAGCCTTCAACAAAATGGAATATGGCGGAGTGCCAATCATCGCAGCCCTCAAGGGCGCAGTAGTTGGCGGTGGTTTGGAACTGGCGTCATCTGCCCACATTCGTGTCGCTGACAAAACAACCTACTTTGCTTTGCCTGAAGGGCAGCGGGGTTTGTTTACAGGCGGCGGTGCCACAATTCGTGTTGCTGAAATGGTTGGTCGTGCACGCATGACGGACATGATGTTAACGGGCCGTATCTACAAAGACGAAGAAGCCGTGACGGTTGGCCTGTGCCAATATCTGGTCGACGACAGCGAGGCCAAAGCCATGGAGCTGGCAAAGGCAACGGCTGAAGTTCCGCCGCTTTCTAACTTTGCAATCTGCTCGGCCATCTCGCACACGCGCAACATGTCGGCTCTTGATGCATCCTATATGGAAGCGTTTGTTGCAGGCGTTGTGAACACGCAACCGGCTTCCAACGAAAGACTGGCGGCCTTTGCTGACAAAACTGCAGCGCGGGTGAAGCCGAAATAATTTGGTTTTGAGCTTCGCCCTCGTGCCGGAGTTGCTGACCTAGTTTCCCGCTAGAAGGGTGGCATTGCCGCCCGCTGCTGTGGTGTCGATGCAAATGTGTCTTTCTTTTGAAAGCCATTTTTCAAATTCGCGATCTGTGATGAGCGGAACAATCGCTCCTTTGCGTCGAGCCAGTGCTTTTCGAATGTCTTGTACATCGTTCGACCAGCAAATGATGCCATCCAGATCATTCAACTCTTCTATGGCTTCAAGGGAAACCCGTGTGTGTGTGTCCGTGGGGGTGTCTGACGCAACAGCAATCGCATGACAGCCTAAAGCAGCAGCTCGTTTTCTTTGTTGCTCCGCAAGTTCAAGCGTGGGCCCAAGGCACAAAATGCGACCGCGCGGGAATGTCGAATAGATGTTCGATTCACCCGTGGGGCCGGGTAAGCTCACTTCAGTCTTGTTTTGTGGAGGCAGGGGTTTAACTCTAGAAAAATCCTTTTCAATATTTTTGCAGGAACGGTCGCCAAGGGCTGTTGCGGAGATCGGCTCTAATTGGCGGTGTGTAAAACGCTCAACATAAAGAGGCCCGCCCGCTTTTGGGCCAGTTCCGCTTAAACCTTCACCCCCGAAGGGCTGCGACCCAACAACAGCACCAATTTGATTTCGGTTGATGTAGATATTTCCAACTTCAACGCGCTCGATCACATGTTGTACGCGATCATCAATTCTGCTGTGCAGGCCAAATGTCAGGCCGTACCCAGTGGAATTGATGTCTTCAATCACCTGATCCAATTCATGACTTTCAAAAGTCGCAATGTGAAGAACCGGTCCAAATATTTCTTCTTTCAGGTCTTTGATCCCGTCTACTTTTAAAACGGTAGGCGGAACAAAGGTTCCAGCGGACGGCACCTCAACTTGATGCAGCAAGGCACCTTTGGTTTGAGCTTGAT
Source organism: uncultured Rhizobiaceae group bacterium (assembly GCA_937958815.1). GTDB lineage: Bacteria > Pseudomonadota > Alphaproteobacteria > Rhizobiales > Rhizobiaceae > Pseudahrensia. The sequence continues at coordinate 18,434 of CALGMR010000014.1, forward strand.
CAATATAGGCGCGGATTTTGTCCGCAGCTGCTTGATTGATGATTGGGCCCACATCTGTGCTGAGGTCTTGCGGATTTCCAATCTTTAACTCATCCATCGCTCCAAAGAGCATTTTCAAAAAGGGCTCCTTTATATCGCTTTGCAGATACAACACCCGCAACGCACTGCAGCGTTGTCCAGCAGATTGAAATGCAGAAGCGATGATATCGCCCACGGCTTGTTCTGGCAGCGCGGTGCTGTCCACGATCATGGCGTTCAACCCACCCGTTTCAGCAATGAGAACTGCATCTGGCGCGAGCTTTTCTGCCATGTTGCGATTGATGGTTTGAGCGGTTGCCGTGGAGCCTGTAAAACACACGCCATCCACGCTCACGTGACCCGTCAAAAGAGAGCCGATCGCTTGGCCCGGTCCAGGTAAATAATGGAGCGCGGTTTCTGGCACTCCCGCTTGCCACATCAGTTTGCAAGCTAAATGCGCGATCAAACATGTGGCTTCCGCAGGTTTCGCCAAGACGGCATTGCCCGCGGCTAGGGCTGCTGAAACTTGTCCTGTGAAAATTGCCAGAGGAAAGTTCCATGGCGCGATGCATGTGAAAACGCCTGCGGGCTCCAGCGCTTTCTGTTCTGCGCAATTTGCATAATAGCGCAGGAAATCGACGGCTTCGCGGAGCTCGCCCACGCAATCAAGCAGTGTTTTGCCAGCTTCTGCCATCAGCAAAGCGAAAATATCTATCGCATGTTCTTCAAATAATTCAGCGCTCTTGCGCAAAACTTTAGCGCGCTCATTTCCTGTGGTGGTCCATGGCTGTGCCATCTCACAGGCGCGGACGGCATCGTGGCTGGACGCATATTGTACAGTGCCAATTTTTTCACCAGTTGCAGGGTTGAGCACATCAATCGGTTTTGAAGTTCCACCATTTATGGTCCACTGTGTTGCAGAATAGTCTGCAAGATCAGTTTTCAATTCGTTCAAAGTTGCGGGGTCAGAGAGATCCCATCCTCTTGAATTCTTACGCTCAGGTGCGAAAAGATCTTGAGGATTTCGAAGTAAACCCTGTGTGTGCGTCTTGTTCTTTTGATCCAACACGCTAAACGGGTCAGCCGCCACCAATTCAGGCGAAACACTTTCATCAACAATCTGATTCACAAACGAAGAGTTGGCTCCGTTTTCCAACAGGCGGCGCACCAAATATGCGAGAAGATCTTTGTGGGCGCCCACAGGCGCATAAATTCTACAGCGTGTCTTTTGTCGGCGTAAAACCGTATCGTGCAGAGCCTCACCCATCCCGTGAAGGCGCTGGAATTCAAACGCGGTTTTATCGGTCGCCATTTCCAATATGGCGGCAACAGTGTGAGCATTGTGCGTGGCGAATTGCGGATATATCCGGTCAGTCATGCCCAACAGTTTTTGGGCGCAGCAGATATAGCTGATGTCTGTTGAGGGCTTTTGAGTGTAGACAGGAAAGTGCTCATGACACTCGACCTGAGACAATTTGATTTCCGTGTCCCAATAGGCTCCTTTCACCAAGCGAACCATGAATTTGCGGTCGTGTTTTTGCGCCAATGCGTAAAGCCAATCCAGCACTTGGGGGGCGCGTTTTCCGTATGCTTGCACGACAACACCAAATCCGTCCCAGCCTTCAAGCGCCGGGTCGCTCACAACTTGTTTGATAATGTCTAGCGACAGTTCAAGTCGACCTGCTTCTTCTGCATCAATGTTGAAACCAATCCCTGCTGACTTTGCCAAGACAGCGAGTGACTGAACTCTTGGCACCAGTTCGCGCAAAACGCGCTCACGCTGCAGCGTTTCGTATCTTGGATGAAGCGCTGAGAGTTTAATGGATATTCCCGGGTTTTCGGCAATATCGTCAGACTTGCTCTGTTTTGCCAATTCGCCAATCGCATCGCTGTAAGCCAGAAGATAACGACGCGCGTCTTGGTTGGTTCGGGCGGCTTCCCCCAACATATCGTATGAATAGGTAAAACCTTCCCCCTGTTTGGTTTCTGCACGCTCCATTGCCTTTTCAATGGTTTCACCCAAAACAAATTGCCGCCCCATTTCTTTCATGGCCTGTGTGACGGCTTGTCGAATAACAGGTTCGCCCAACCGTTTAATCGCGCCATGCAGAATGCCCGTTATCGATTGATCACCATCCTCCTCTTTCAACACCTTTCCAGTGAGATACAGCGCCCATGTGGATGCGTTGATGAGTGACGAGTGCGATTTTCCCAAATGTTGCCCCCAAGCGCTGGGTGCAATTTTATCTTCAATAAGAGCGTCCATCGTCTCACTGTCAGGAACCCGCAACAGCGCTTCCGCCAAACACATAAGCGCCACACCTTCGTCGCTGGACAAGCCATATTCGCCAAGAAAAAGCTCCATCATACCTGGCGCACTGTCTGCTCGAATGCGTTCGACCAATTCAATCGCCCTGCGATGGATACGTTGGCGAAGGTCGAGATCTATATCTGCCGCTGAAAGAAGATCGTTTAAGGCTTCTTGGTCGGATGTTAATGGCTTGAGAAACACTGAATAGGCCATGATCGCTCCTGAGTATTTTACCAAGTTTTGCACAGTCTAATTGACAATGCTTCCGGTTTGGAACAAAAAAACAGTGATTTTCACCAATTTTGTCGGATAATTTAGGCTATGAGCATCAGCAACACCAATCAATCAAAGCTTGATGCATTTGACATGAAAATTCTGCAGGCATTGAGCGCAGATGCACGCATGACGGTGACCGGCCTTGCTGAAGCAATCGGATTGTCAAAAACACCTTGTCATGCTCGTGTGAAACGGCTGGAAAAAGAAGGCTATATTTTGGGGTATAGGGCTCTGATCGACCCTATTAAATTGGGCCTGAACCATATTGCATTTGTTGAAGTGAAGCTTTCAGACACGCGAGGAAATGCGTTGACGGAATTCAATCAAGCCGTTGCAAATCATGGGGAAATCGAACAGTGCCACATGATTGCCGGAGGGTTTGATTATCTCTTGAAGATACGAACAACCGATATGCAAAACTATCGCAAGTTTTTGGGTGAAACTCTTTCAGAGTTGCCTCATGTGGCGCAAACATCGACCTATGTTTCCATGCAGGCCGTAAAAGAATCTGCCGTACTGGATACGGTTGGATGAATCAATTTGGCAGGTTTATAGATGTTGCGTTTGTCCCGAAACCGCAGCTTGTTTGATCGCTTCAATCACGCGCAAAGTTTGCAAACCCTCGCGGCCACTCACCAAGGGCTCTTCATTGCCTTTGATAACCTGTTGGAAGTGAAGCAATTGCGCGCGCAACGGATCAGTTTGGGCGCATGAAACCGTTTCGTGTTGAATTGGCGACCACCAACTCTTCTCACCGTCGTGAGACCATACGGTCATGTCTGGAATGGACATGGATGCGACTGTCCCGCCAATTTTGTAACAAGACATGGGTGTTTTGGGATAGGCGGGGTTTTCACCGGATGTGAGCTCCCAACTCCAAGGGGCAACAACCGTGTCGGAAACATTGACTGTCCCCAATGCACCATTTTCGAACCTTACAAGAATTGCTGAAGTGTCTTCGACTTCAAAATTGCGATGCTTGTTCGACTCCATCGCCTGAACACTGACAACTTCGCCGCACAAATGTCGAAGCAGATCGATATCGTGAATGAGGTTGATAAAGACAGGCCCTGCACCCTTTTGGCTGCGCCACTGAACTGAAAAATAGTCATCAGGTTTGTAGAGCCAAAACTGAGCGTTCACAGCAACAATTTTCCCCAATCGTTGCGCCTCAATTTCGGCTTTGGCAGCTTTGATGAGCGGGTTGTGACGACGGTGATGCCCTACAAGAATTGGAACATCTTTTTGTTCGGCGGCGGATACAAGCGCTTCAGCTTCAGTTGAACTGTCGGCAATTGGCTTTTCCATCAGCATGGCGACACCAGCATCGATGCACGCCAAACCATGTTCCACGTGCATCTGATTTGGCGTCGCAATTATGGCGCCGTCTGGACGGTCTTTTGCAAAACATGCCTGAATGGTTGGATACCATGCTACACCGTGTTCTTGGGCCAGAGCTTGAGATGCAGGAGCAGGGTCCACAATTGCAGACAAGCATTTTTCATTGGCCACAAGCTCAATATGCTTGCGGCCAATAAGCCCAGCGCCGACGACCGCGATTCTCATATCAGCCAAGGCGATGTCACAGCCTATTTGTCACGTTTTACTTTTTGCTTTTGCTGGCCAAGGCCTTCAATGCCCAATTCCATGACGTCACCTTCTTTCAAAAAGATTGGCTTTGGTTTCATGCCAAGACCAACCCCTGGAGGCGTTCCGGTCGAAATCACATCGCCTGGATGCAAAGTCATGAGTGATGACAGATGTTCGATGATTTCAGCAACGGTGAAAATCATCGTGGCGGTGTTGCCTGTTTGACGGCGCTTGCCATTCACATCCAACCACATATCCAAAGATTGAGGGTCTTTGACTTCATCGCGTGTCACCAACCAAGGGCCAGTTGGGCCAAACGTGTCGCAACTTTTGCCTTTGGTCCATTGACCCGTGAGTTCGGTTTGGAATTCACGTTCAGAGACGTCGTTGATGACACAATATCCAGCCACATATTTCAGGGCATCTTTCTTGGATACATATTTCGCCTTGCGCCCAATAACGACACCCAGTTCAACTTCCCAATCTGATTTCTTGCTTTGGCGTGGCAGCGAGACAGCATCGTTTGCACCCACCACAGCCGAGTTTGCTTTGAAGAACAAGATTGGGTGCTTTGGAATGTCTGCACCTGTCTCGGCTGCGTGGTCGGAATAGTTCAATCCGATACATAGAAACTTGCCAATATTCCCCACGCACGGGCCCATACGTTGGCGACCTTCGACCTTCTTCAATTTTTTGACGTCTAGGCCACGAAGCATTTTCAGTGTTTTGTCATTGAGAAATTCTCCTGAAATGTCTTTGACTTTGCGGGAAAGATCGCGAAGCACGCCATCTTCATCAATCAGGCCAGGCTTCTCTTCTCCAGCTTTTCCGTAGCGAACGAGTTTCATAGTGTTATCCAGTATTGAAAATTCAGCAGCTAAATGAGCAGGTCTGGCGTTGAATATCAAGACTGCTGCTTTTGAGGGTTTATGTTCCCAACTTCAATTTGAGCCGCTGAGGTGCAGTGCGAAGGTTTGAATAAACCGCTGATCTGCAACTTATAATCGTTGACTCTGTCATGTAAGCTCTTAGCATAATTCCATGAAAAAATGAGTTGCTCTCATGCAAGTCAATTTTGAAAACAGGAGACTGAAAATGAAAAAAACTGCACAAAAATTGGTCATGGGCTTGGCGCTCGCACTTACAACAACTGCAGCTATGGCCGATCCAGCCGTTCTGTACGATCTTGGTGGTAAGTTTGATAAATCATTCAACGAGAGTGCTTATGTTGGTGCAAAACGTTGGGCTGATGAAACAGGCAAAAAATTTGCTGAAGTTGAAATCCAATCTGACGCACAGCGTGAACAAGCCATTCGTCGTTTTGCTGAAGCAGGTCACAACCCAATCGTTATGGCGGGCTTTGCATGGGCAACACCGCTTGCCGAAGTTGCAAAAGACTACCCAGACACAAAATTCTCCATCATTGATATGGTCGTGGATGCTCCAAACGTGAAGTCGACAGTGTTTGCTGCCGAACAAGGTTCTTACCTTGCTGGTATGTTGGCTGCGTTGGCCTCTAAGTCAGGTTCAGTTGGCTTTATCGGAGGTATGGACATTCCATTGATCAGAACGTTTGCTTGCGGATATGCACAAGGTGCATTGGATGCAAAGTCAGATGCCAAAGTTGTCTCCAACATGACAGGTACAACGCCAGCTGCTTGGAATGACCCAGTGAAGGGGTCAGAATTGACACTCGCACAAATCAGCCAAGGTGTTGACGTTGTCTTCGCTGCTGCGGGCGCAACTGGTGTCGGTGTTTTGCAAACAGCTGCCGACAAAAACATTCTGTCAATCGGTGTAGATGCAAACCAGAACTACCTCCATCCAGGTAAGGTTTTGACATCTATGTTGAAGCGCGTGGACAACGCTGTTTACAATTCATTCAAAGCGGGAGCTGAACTGAAAACTGGCTTCACGTTGATGGACCTTTCAAACGAAGGTGTTGGTTACGCCCTTGATGAGCACAACAAAGCGCTGATCACGGACGATATGAAAGCCAAGGTAGATGCCGCTAAGGCGAAAATCATTTCTGGTGAAATCAAAGTTCACAACTACAGCTCTGACGAGAATTGCCCTTCCTACAAGTTCTAAGTTTGAGCTAACAAGACGATAACCGGGGGCCGCGTTGTGTGGCCCCTTTGGTTTTTATATCAGGCAGTAGAGTTATGAACGTGCAGCACCCTGCAATTGAGCTTCAAGGAATTTCAAAGGCCTTTGGCCCGGTGCAAGCCAACAAGAATATTTCTATTCGGGTGATGCCCGGCACTGTTCATGGTATTATCGGAGAAAATGGTGCTGGTAAGTCGACATTGATGTCGATCCTTTACGGCTTCTACAAAGCCGACAGTGGCGATATTTTCGTCAATGGTGAGAAAACCCTCATTCCTGACAGCCAGGCCGCAATCGCTGCTGGTATTGGCATGGTGTTCCAGCACTTTAAACTGGTTGAAAATTTTACAGTTCTTGAAAACATTGTTTTGGGTGTTGAAGATGGTGCGCTGTTGCGACCCTCTTTGAAAAAAGCGCGCAAGCAGCTCAAGCAACTGGCAGAAGAATACGAACTGCAAGTTGACCCTGACGCTGTGATTGAAGATCTTGGCGTTGGCATGTTGCAGAGGGTTGAAATTCTAAAAGCCCTTTATCGGCAGGCGGAGATCCTCATTCTGGATGAACCCACGGGGGTGCTGACACCTGGTGAAGCCGATCAACTGTTCCGCATTCTTGGCCGCTTGAGCGATGAAGGTAAAACCATCATTTTGATCACGCACAAGCTGCGCGAAATTATGGACATCACTGACACGGTCAGTGTGATGCGCCGTGGTGAAATGACAGCGACCGTAAAGACAAAAGAGACATCGCCATCTGAGCTGGCGGAACTCATGGTGGGCCGCAAAGTGTTGATGCAGGTGGATAAGGAACCAGCAAAACCTGGCGCAACAGTGCTGCAGGTTAACAATCTCAATGTTATCGACGAAAGTGGGGTGCGTCGGCTGAAAGACGTGTCCTTTGATGTCCGTGCAGGGGAGATTGTTGGGATCGCGGGTGTTGCCGGAAATGGTCAATCAGAACTTCTTGAGGTTCTCGGCGGTTATGAAAAAGCGACGGGCTCTGTTTTGATAAACAATCAAGACCTTGCCTTATCGGGGTCAGAGCTAAACGGTCAATCGCGTCGCGCTATGGGCATCTCGCATGTTCCTGAAGACAGGCAACGCGAAGGTTTGATTATGGACCACATGGCATGGGAAAATGTGCCGCTTGGCTATCATAACGATCCAAAATATCAGCGCAGCAGGTTGTTTATGAACAACAGAGCTTTGCGTGTGGATGCTCAAGAGAAAATGGACCGCTTCGATGTGCGGCCACCCAACCCTCGTTTGGCGGCCAGTGGGTTTTCTGGTGGCAATCAGCAGAAGATCGTTTTGGCTCGTGAAATAGAACGCAACCCGGATTTGTTGTTGATTGGCCAGCCCACCCGTGGCGTAGACATTGGTGCTATTGAATTCATTCACAAGCAGATTGTTGCATTGCGCGACCAAGGCAAAGCCATATTGTTGATCAGTGTGGAACTTGATGAGATTTTATCCCTGTCAGATCGTATCATTGTCATGTTCGATGGAAAGCTCATGGGCGAGCGTTTGCCGTCGCAAACAAGTATCAAAGAACTCGGTCTTCTCATGGCCGGTGTCACTGGGGAAGCTGTCTGATGAACAAAATGCCAAAATGGGCAGATGTTGTCCTCATTCCGCTGATCTCTTTAATCCTCGCAGCATTTTTCAGTGCGCTTGTGATCTGGGCAATCGGTGAAGATCCCATCAATGCCCTACAGGTCATGATCAAGGGTGCTGCAGGCTCAACCTATGCTTGGGGCTACACGCTCTACTATGCCACCAACTTTATCTTTACGGGGCTGGCGGTTTCAATTGCCTTTCATGCGCGGCTCTTCAACATTGGTGGGGAAGGGCAAGCCATGCTGGGTGGTTTGGGCGTTGCAATTGTTTGTCTTTATATTCCGTGGCCACATTGGACCTTGGCCTTAATCGGCGCATCGATTGGCGGGGCTCTATTTGGCGTTGCATGGGCAGTCATACCTGCGTTTTTACAAGCCAAACGCGGCAGTCATATTGTGATCACGACAATTATGTTCAACTTCATTGCTGCAGCATTGCTCAATTTTCTGCTCATTGGGATGTTGAAACCCCCAGGGGCTATGGATGTCGCCACCGCAAAATTTCCCGAAGCCACACACTTGCCAAACATTCACGAAATTTTGGGGCTTGTTGGCATTCCGTTTTCAAAGGCAACACCTGCCAATATAAGCTTGTTCATTGGCATCGCTGCGTGCGTGGCCTTGTGGGCGCTCATTTGGCAAACACGGCTTGGTTATGAAATCAGATCGTTCGGCCGTTCTGAACCCGCTGCAAAATATGCAGGGATAAACCGCACAAGAATTATTATGCTGGCCATGGTGATCTCTGGCGGTCTGGCTGGAATGATGGCCATTAACAATGTGATGGGTGAAGCCGAAAGACTTGTGCTGAACGCTGTTGAAGGCGCTGGTTTCATCGGCATCGCCGTTGCTCTTATGGGGCGTAGTCATCCATTCGGAGTGTTCCTCGCAGCCATATTGTTTGGCTTTCTATATCAAGGTGGAGCTGAATTGGCGTTCTCAACATCCATTCCCCGTGAAATGATTGTTGTGATCCAGTCTCTCGTTATTCTGTTTACTGGCGCCTTTGACAATATGGTGCGTGCGCCAATTGAACGATTGTTTATGAGACTTCAAAAATCTCCGAACGTGGCATCGGTGGAGTAAGATATGGAACTCATAACAATACTCGATATCCTGGATTCCACGGTGCGCTCTGCAACGCCTCTTCTTTTGGCGTGTCTTGCTGGATTGTATTCAGAACGCGCTGGAATTTTTGACATTGGCCTAGAAGGCAAAATGCTTGCCGCAGCTTTTGGTGCCGCAGCCGTGGCAGCTATCACTGGCGACGTTTGGATTGGCCTTTGTGCCGGCATTGCTGCTTCGTTGATTTTGTCCGCCATTCACGGTCTTGCCTCTATTACGTTTCGGGGCAACCAGCTTATCTCTGGCGTTGCGATAAATTTCTTTGCCGCAGGAATGACAGTGGTCATTGCGCAAAGTCTGTTTGGTCAAGGTGGGCGCACACCGCAACTTTCTGGTGACGGACGCTTCGGCCCCATAACTCTGCCTTTTGCAGAAACGTTGCGTGACGTGCCGATCATTGGCCCAATCTATTACGAGCTTATTTCTGGGCACACCATTCTGGTGTACATCGCCATGTTGTGTGTTCCTTTTACGTGGTGGTTGCTGTCGAGCACGCGGTTTGGTTTGCGCTTGCGTGCTGTGGGTGAGAACCCTGCCGCTGTCGATACGGCAGGGGTATCTGTGGTGGGCCTTCGTTTTGCTGCAGTCGCCATATGTGGCGTTCTGTGCGGCATTGCGGGCGCACAATTGGCCACCGCAGAGCCTGCTGCTGGATTTGTGAAGGAGATGACAGCGGGACGTGGGTTTATTGCCCTTGCTGCTTTGATTTTTGCGAAATGGCGTCCTTGGTATGCACTCTTATCGTGTTTGCTGTTTGGTCTGTTGCAAGCCATTGCCATTCGGCCTGATCAAATTGAGGCTGTCTTCGGCTTCCAAGTGCAGGCTCAATTTTTGGACGCATTGCCTTATATTCTAACAGTGATCATTTTGGCTGGCTTCGTCGGCAAGGCGATCCCGCCTCGCGCTGGTGGTGAACCCTATGTCAAAGAGCGCTGAAGCCAATGCCACGTGTCTACAATCTTGGATCGATAAACCTAGACAGAACGATCAATGTTTCTCATTTCCCAAAACCTGGAGAAACAATTGATGGGAAGGTGTTTGAAGACTCGCTGGGTGGCAAAGGACTAAATGTTTCCGTTGCTCTTCAAAAGGCCGGGCAATCGGTGGTTCATATAGGTGCGGTCAATCACAACGATAAATCTTTAAGCGACATGCTTGATCGGTTTGAAATCGATCAGACCTTTGTTGAAAAATCTGATCACCCATCAGGGCAAGCCTATATTTTTCTGGATAAAGAAGCGGAAAATTCCATCGTTGTGTGCGGCGGAGCCAATCTTGCAATTTCTCACGATCACATTAATCAAGCATTAGAGAATGGTTCGAAAGACAATTGGTTGGTTTTGCAAAACGAAACCAACGGCCAAGCAAAAGCCGTCGAAATTGCTCTGGGAAAAAAGATGAAAGTTGCCCTCGTGGCGGCACCATTTAATGCGGAGATGGTGATTGAGCTTTTGGACAAAATTGACCTTCTGGCGCTCAATGAATCAGAAGCAAAAGAACTGGAAACTGCTTTTGGGAAACCGGTAGAAAAAATTGGGTGCCCGATGATCTTGGTGACCAAAGGTGCTGCGGGCGCCGTTCTGATTACGCCAAATCAGACTTTTAAAGTTGATGGCAAAAAAGTGGTGCCGCGCGACACAACTGGCGCAGGCGATACATTTTTCGGATATTTTTTGGCGTGTTGGATTGCAAAAGAAACACCGCAAATATGTTTGGAGCTGGCCAATGCAGCCGCAGCTCTTGCGGTGCAAAAAAACGGTGCAGCAAACTCCGTGCCTGCAATGTCTGACGTGCGCGCAGCAACTGGTGATTGAAGAGCGCCATACACACCGAACTTAGAGGCGGGCCACCCGTTCCAGAACGAGATCGAAGAAACCATCGGCATCGACTTTAGTCATCCAGACAGCATTTTTTGGTTTGTCTGTAACATGCCAATAGTCGGCAACGGTCATCCCAAATGTAAGTTCTGAGTTCAATTCAATATCCACATTGATGTGACGCCCAGAATAAAGTTCGGGCTTTAATAAATATGCAATCACATTTGGATCGTGCAGCGGGCCGCCATCGGTTCCGTATTTTTCTTCATCAAAGCGCTCAAAATATTCCAGCCACCCAATCGATGCTGGTCCAATGGGTGCTTCCAGTTTTCCAAAGCCCTCAAGGCGCTTTGCAGTCGTCAGCGCTTTATGGGTCACATCAAGTGGCATCACCACAATCGGGATGCCTGAATCAAAAACGATTTTTGCTGCATCGGCATCGACATAAATATTGAACTCAGCAGACGGAGTGATGTTGCCGCCTTCAAACAGTCCTCCGCCCATCATCACTAACTCTTTCACACGGGGGGCAATTTGCGGGGCTTTTTCAAGGGCCAAGGCGATGTTTGTGAGTGGACCCAATGTGCACAGGGTAACTGATCCTGCAGGTTGAGACAGAAGCATCTCCACTATGAAATCCACAGCATGTTGGCTTTGCAACGGCATTTCGGGGTCGGGCAGTTCCACGCCGTTGAGTCCGGTTGCTCCATGCACATGTTCGGCGGTGACCAGCTGTCGCTTCATGGGAGCGTCTGCTCCAGCAAAAACTTTTGTTTCTGGCTTTTTGGCCAGTTCGCAAATCTTGCGAACGTTTTTCTGCGTCAGTTCTAAGGGAACATTGCCTGCAACGGCCGTTATACCGAGAATATTGAGTTCAGGACTTGCCAAGGCCATCAAAAGAGCAATGGCATCATCTTGGCCGGGATCCGTGTCAATTATGATGTCGTGTGTAACCGTTTTGGACATGGATCGTTTTCACTCTGCATAGAATTTCATCCCATCCTTAAACGAAACATTCAAAGTTGTACTGTGGCAAGTTTCGTTGTTCACCATCAAAATGCGGTGTTCAGAGGCTCACGAATTTTCTGAAGGTGCAGCACCCAAAAGGTGATCGGTTAAAAATTCACCCAAAAGAAGCCAAACGTTGGCGCTCGGCACGATGCAGCTTGAGATTTTTTACGTTGGATTTGAAAACGAAGTCAAACAAATCGCCAACCAAGGGGATAGCCCCCAGCGTCAGATCCAGTCCAACGTTTCCAGCCATCCGCGCCAGCACTCTTTTTCGTGCGCCCATTTTCCAAGCATCAGCGATGAAAAATGCAGAAATGCCTGCACCGGCAATATCACCCACCACGGGGACAAGGCCAATGATTCCGTCAAGGCCAAAGGTGAAATTTGTACCTGGTATCCGAAGTTTGGAATCAAGCCAATTTTCGTAACGATCAAGATGGTGCTCGCTCAAAAAACCTTTAGGCCCGTGAACTGTCGTCGAACCATTTTGAACCACTTGTTCGGTCATTCATTAAGCTACCTTGTTCGCGCAATGATCCATACCGCGTGAATTATACCAGGAAGGTATCCAAAAATCGTGAGAAGAATGTTGATCCAAAACTGACCACGAAGGCCTACTTGAAGAAAAACGCCGAGAGGTGGCAAAAGAACCGAAAAAATGATGCGGATGAGATCCATAGTCTAACTCCAAGGTTTCTTAGCGGACGAATACAAATTGGAATGGATGAGCCGGTGTATTTTGACCGTGGCCGATACGAGCACAGCCTATCCCCGTCACCAACAGCGGTTTTGTTTGTCGTAGTATCAACTCCCCGATGAGGGAAAGGTTCCAAAGTTTGTTATCCAAATGAGTTGATCACATCAGCCTGCAGCCAAATGTTCGTGACAATTGAATTGCACACGGCCATTGCAGACATCTCAAACAACGTTTTAATGGTAAGGCTGAAAACGCCTATCAACTTGTTATTTCCTGGGTGATCTGCGACGCGTTCCCTCACAAAAAGGTGTCCACAAATGAGCAGTTCTTCGCAAAGCAAAAACGATCTGGCACAGGACCGAACAGACTGGGCGGAAGATCGAACTGTTTTGGCCAATGAACGAACGTTCGCGGGATGGATGAGAACAGGCATGGCGAGTTTGGCAATCGCAATAGGTTTGCAAGCTGTGTTTGGCGTCACGGAACCAACTTGGATAGCCAAATCTGTGGCGTCCATATTTGTCATACTTTCAATTGTTGTTTTTTGGGCGGCATGGCGAAACGCGTGCAAAGTGATTTCGCGGTTGGATTCTCATGCAGCCGAGCCTGTTTCAAAAAGTCATTTCAAAACAATCGCTGCAATTATGACCTTAGGGTCTTTGGCCACAGGTGTTGTGCTTTGGCTTGTGTAGAGAGCGGGGCATCTGTTCCAATCTGATCGGTTACATCGATTTCCAACACCACCAAAAAACAAGCTGTTGGAACCCATTCGCTCTCGCAGGGTTGATGGCATATTTGTAAAAAACCTATGCGCTCTTGCTATTTCGTTTGTCCCACCGCATCACTGCAGAAGACTTGCAAATGACTGTTCTTGATAATCCGCAAGGTGAGAATTTTTGAAACACCCGTTTATGACACCCTTCGGGATCGAACGTGAAATACTGGTCAAATGGCCCAAGAACATATTGGCGTTCATGCTGCACAGCAGTTTGAAAAAGCAAATAGTGGTTTCAATAATTGCTCTCATCGTTGCGGTTTTATCTGTCGCGCCCATTGAACTGCAAAGACGCATAGTCAACGAGGCACTTGAAAAGAAAGATCTGGATTTGCTTTTGGTGATGGGCGGGTTGTTCATCATCGCATTGCTGGCGCAGCAGTTTGCGAAATACTTTTTGGGAACTTATCAAAATTGGATAGGACAGTCGGCCATACTGACGGTACGAAAACTGCTGTTCAAACAGACAAAAACCAAAAAAGGAGATGAAGCTAAAAAAACCGGGAATGCGGCGTCCGTTATCGGTGCTGAAATAGACCATGTGGGGGAATTCGTTGGAACAGGCATCAGCGACCTTGTGGCCGATGGCGGGAAACTCATTTTCGCAATCGGCTATATGATCTACATTGACCCTCGCGTTGCGCTGGTCGCTCTTGCGTTTTTCGTACCACAAATATTTATTGTGCCGTTTCTCCAAGCGGTTCTCAATTTACTCATACGACAACGGACTGACCTCTTACGTGATATATCCGACCTCGTCGTAGAGGATGGCAAAACGGGTGAAGCCGACTTTCAAGAAACAGCTCTTTCTACTTTTGAGAACCGAGCAAAGTCGCGAAGTGTAAAATTCCTAACCAAAGCAATCGTGAACACAATCAATGCACTCGCGCCGCTGAGTGTTCTCGTGTTTGGCGGCTATATGTATATGCAAGGCCACACCAGTATAGGCACCATCGTTGCATTTATGTCGGGGTTTGAGCGCATGTCGGGGCCGATGCGAGCATTGGTTGGCTACTATCGATTGGCGTCCTTGCGAAATGAACAATATCTCAAAATTGCCGATTGGAGCGAAAGGCGCGCCACGTAAAGTTCTTTCATGGGAACCTTATTGCTCATACGAGAGTTTGATCAATTCAACACAACACCCAAGAGAACATGACAATGAGTTACAACAAAGGCGACAAAGTTGAATGGGATTGGGGCAACGGCACTGGCGAAGGAAAAATTGCTGAAGTCTTCACCGAAAAAGTTAGCCGCACCATCGGAGGCAATGAAGTGACACGCAAGGCCAGCGAAGATGATCCAGCATATTTCATCGAGCAAGAAGATGGTGGTGAAGTCCTCAAGGGACACAGTGAAGTGCGCAAGATTTAACAACGCAAGCGGTGCCGCGTTTGTAACCATCGATCAAGTTGAAAAAGCAGCACTTTTCGAACTGGAAATACGTCAAATTTTAGAGACAGGGCGCCAAATTTTGTTTAGAACAAAACATAAACATTTGATGGTGCCATGCGAAAACTCAATCTTAAAAACAAGCTGGAAATTTTAGCTGACGCTGCAAAGTATGACGCATCGTGTTCTTCTTCCGGTTCCGACAGACGCTCATCTGTCGGCGGCAAGGGAATTGGATCCACGGAAGGGTCGGGCATTTGTCATGCGTATGCGCCTGACGGCAGATGCATATCTCTGCTCAAAATTTTGCTCACCAACTATTGCAAGTATGACTGTTTGTATTGCGTCAATCGCGTTTCAAGCAACGTGCAACGCGCGCGGTTTACCGTCGAAGAGGTGGTCAAGCTCACGCTCGACTTTTACAAACGCAACTATATCGAAGGTTTGTTTTTGTCGTCCGGCATTATTCGCGATGCGGATTACACTATGGAACAGGTCGTGGAAGTGGCGCGGCAATTGCGCGAGATACACGATTTTCGAGGTTACATTCACCTTAAAACAATTCCGGAAGCGTCTGCTGAACTTCTAGAGCGCGCTGGGAAATATGCCGACCGTTTGTCGATTAATATTGAAATGCCAACTGAAGCGGGTTTGCAAAAACTCGCGCCGGAAAAAGACAGTCCGAACATCAAAAAGATGATGGCCCGACTGAGATTGAATATTGACGGGTTTAAAGAAGAACGAAAAAAGATTCGCAAGGCACCTCGATTTGCACCCGCTGGTCAATCGACACAAATGATTGTGGGCGCCGACAATTCTGCTGATAAGGATGTTTTGTCGACCTCCAGCAGTCTGTATTCAAGCTATAGAATGAAGCGCGTTTATTATTCCGCCTTCAGCCCGATACCTGATGCCAACAAGGCGCTGCCGTTGATAAAACCGCCTCTCATTCGTGAGCACCGCCTTTATCAAGCAGATTGGCTGTTGAGGTTTTACGGTTTCAACGTTGAAGAAATCACCCGCGATCAGCCTGAAGGTAATCTTGACTTGAATATTGATCCGAAACTGGCGTGGGCATTGGCGAACCGTCATTGGTTTCCCGTTGACGTCAACAAAGCACCGCGTGAAATGCTGTTGCGCATCCCGGGTATTGGCAGCAAAGCTGTAAGCAAGATTTTGTCTGCGCGAAGGTTTCAAAGACTTCGTTTGGAAGATTTGACGCGCCTGTCCAATGGCATCAAACGCGCAATGCCCTTTGTGATCGCCGAGAATTGGCAGCCGGGCTCCCTGACGGACAGTGCAAACCTAAAAGATCGCTATTTGCCCCCGCCAAAACAACTTTCTCTGTTTGCGGAGAACTAAGTCATGCGGAGTTTTACTCTGAGCGCCGCCGATGATTTTGAAGGTTGGCGAGATGCCGCACGAACTGCTTTTCAAGAGGGTCTATCCCCAGAACATGTCTTATTTCATGTTGAGGGAGACCAAAGATCTTTGCTCGATGGGCTAGACCAACACAAAGCCAACAACACCAAAAGCTCATCAGATGTTCACAGTAAAAAACTGGTCGCGACAACTGATTTTGTTGCGCTTGCAAAATGTGTGGTTTGCCATTCGCATGAAGAACGGTTTTCACTTCTGTATCGAATGTTGTGTCGACTGCAAAAAGACAAGAGGCTTTTGAGCAAAATGGTGGACGCTGATGTCCATCGTGCAAATGTCTTTGCAAAAGAAATCCGACGCGACATGCACAAAATGAAAGCGTTTGTGCGTTTTCGCGAAACTGGAATATCTGCTGACGAAACCGAACAATTTGTCGCTTGGTTTGAACCCACACACCATATCGTAAAGGCAACTGCGCCATTTTTTATGCGGCGGTTTGCAGGAATGCACTGGTCTATTTTGACGCCCAAGGGCTGCGCTCATTGGAACGGGAAGCAACTGAGTTTCTCTGCAGCAGTTGCAAAATCAATGGCACCGAAAGAAGACGCGCTGGAGGATTATTGGCGCTCATACTACGCATCTATATTCAATCCAGCGCGATTGAAAGTCAGCTCGATGACCTCCGAAATGCCGAAGAAATACTGGAAGAACCTGCCAGAGGCTGCGCTCATTCCAGAACTCGTTCAAAAGGCACAGGTGCGCGAACAGTTGATGTTGGACAGTGAGCCCACCGTGCCAATTGAGGCCATGATGGCACATCGCCAAAAACCAGCCGAACGCCCCAAAGCCAGCCGCATACGCTTTGAAACATTGGACGAGTTGAACAAAGACCTAAGCGGCTGTCGGATGTGCCCTTTGTGGAAACCAGCAACTCAAACGGTATGCGGAGAAGGGTCGCCCAACAGCAGTCTTATGCTCGTGGGGGAGCAACCGGGCGACCAAGAAGACCTGCGCGGCCTTCCATTTGTGGGGCCAGCCGGACAATTGCTCCACGATATGTTGACTGAAACGGAAGTGGCCGATGCCTACATCACGAATGCTGTGAAGCATTTTAAGTTTGAACCTCGCGGAAAGCGCAGAATACATAAATCACCAAGTGCTGGTGAAATTGATCACTGCCGTTTCTGGTTGAAAGCCGAGATCGAACTGGTGGCACCAAAAGTGATTGTTGCGCTTGGTGCAAGTGCCATTCGCGGCATCACTGGCAAGCGGGGCTTGGTGTCGGAATTAAGAGGAAAACCGATCGAGTTGGACAAGAAAGTCCGTCTTGTCGTTACGCGCCATCCATCATCAATTCTGAGAGCGAAAACGGCAGAAGAGAAACATTTAGCGCATCAGGAATTGTTGTCCGACCTTCGATTGGCAAAGTCTCTCGTCGACGCACTGCCACCGGAATGAGTATGTGCAGCTGATCTTTGAACGCGAACTTGTTTTCTCTGGTGTGGAACCATCTGGCCGCTATCACGTTAATCCCACATAATTCAAAGGAGAAATAATATGAGAAATATTTTTTACATCATTGGTGTCATCGTGGTCGTGGCCGCTGTTCTGCGTTTTGCTGGAATTATGTAAAACAAAAATGCAAATTTAAATGATTTTGCCCGTCGAGTTTTAAACTTGGTGGGCATTTTTGTTTTCCACTCTCTCAATTTTTAAGAGGCGACCATGCTCAATAAATTGCGCAACTTTTCAGCGACTATCGTTTTATCTTCCCTTTTCACCGTTTCTGCGTTCGCCGAGCAAGTGGGAGAGATTGACGTAGATTGGATTGGCAATGACATCATTATCGACGCAATTGTTGACCCCAAGGTTCAGGGCGTGACATGCCACATTGCCTATTTTGAACGTGGTTTGATTGATCGGTTGCAAAAAGGCAATTGGTTTGAAGATCCCTCAAACTCATCGATCTCCTGTCGGCAGACGGGACCAATAAAAATTGGTGATATTGAATTGGACGAAGAGGGAGAACAGGTTTTCAAAGAACGCCGCTCGATCATCCTCAAATCTCTGCGTGTGAAGCGTGTTTTTGATGCAAAAAACCAGACACTCATCTACTTGGCCCATTCTGAACGGGTACAAAACGGTTCAGCAAAAACATCAATTTCCACTGTCCCCCTATATCCAGGCACATTGGATACACTTAGGGTTGCAAATTAGAATGCTCTTGCAAGTATAAATCTAGAACTTCCCACGCAAGTCGTACCCTCAGATCAACTCTTTAAAACAGCTTCGGCCTGCACCGCTGCAGGGTCTTGCGTGTCATCACCTGACAAGAACTCTGCAAGTCCAGCAAAACCCTCAATATGGTCACACAAGACTTTCATGATGATCAGCAAGGGCACTGCAATCAGCACGCCAGCGGCGCCCCAAATAAACCCCCAAAACCCCAACGACACGAGAATGATTACAGTGTTGAGGGAAAATCGTCGCCCTAAAATCGTGGGTGTCAGAAATTGACCCTCGAAGAACGTGATAAGCAGATAAACCAAAGGAACAATCGCAGCTTCGCTCAATGTTGGGTAGGTTATGATCGCCACGCTTGCCGATATCAAAACACCCATCAATGCTCCCACATAGGGAAGAAAGTTTAAAAGGCCTGCCATGACGCCCCATAAAAGAGGGTTAGGCATTCCAAGCAACCAAAATGATCCACCAACCAGAACACCAATCACTATGTTGATGCTGCTGACGGTCAGAAGATATTGGGAGACATCGTGTTCAATGGCGCTGATCACCCGAAGAGCTTTCTTTTTATCGCTCAACTTGGGCAGAACACGTAGGGTTTTCCGATAGAACATATCGCGTGACACGAGGAGGAAAAAGCTCAAAACCAAAGTAAGAATGACCGAAGCAGCAATCGCGGCAAAATCATTGGCGGCACGCGCGATTAAACCGCCTGGATGCACCATCACTTGATTGGACGATCTGTTGGCTCCACCATTGGCGATCCTCTCAACCTCTTTCGTTGCTTCACTGAACGTTGCCATGGGAGTTTGTATTGCACTCAATTTGGCATTCAGTTTTTTCCCGATAGATGGGGCTTCGGACACCAACTCTGAAAACGGTTCTGCCAAAGTGACAAAACCCAACCCAACGGCGCTCGCGAATGAGAAAATGAGCAAGCCGGATGAAACCGCTGATGGCAGCAAAAAGCGTTGTCCAAGCTTGATGATTGGGCTGAACGTAAGGGCAATCACAATCGCCATCACGATCGGCAGAAAAAAAGTGCGGCCATAATATAAAACAATGCATACCGCTATCACCGCTAACGTTTTGATTGCCAGTCGTGTGCTTCCGGCCAATCGAATGTCGATTGGACCTTGGCCGAGTTCTTCAAATGTAGCTTTTTCTTGTTTCATCACCGGTAACGCCTACTCATCTCGATGGTTCCAAGATTCTTGGGTGCCGGGCAATTTGCACTTGTGCGCGATCACTAAGCATCCGAAGCTGAGTTCGAAAAATTCTTGCAGAAAACAAGATGTTGTATTTTGCCTTATGAGCAACATGGCGTAGGGTAAAGCCCTGAACACGTCGATACAGGACTTCATGAGTGCATCCATTCAGATCACAGATCCGCAGCAAAACGCATTTCCATCATCAGCGGGTGGACGATCTGTATAGCCAGTTAAATCTGGCTGAACGTGATGATTATACCCATTTCCTGACAAGTCATTTCATCGCTTTTGATGCGTTGAACGACAGTCATTGGAGTGACTTGGTTTTGGAAACATTCATAGCGGAAAACCGCGATCTTTTAAGGTCAGACTTAGTCAAACTTGATGTCGATATGGAAAATATCCCAAAGGTAACGTTTGGATCCAATGACTGCACAATGGGCGTTGAATATGTCCTGTCTGGTGCGCATTTTGGCAAGCAGATACTGGTTGGCCGCTGGTCTGTCTCTGATGATGACATCACTCTTTCCGCAGGAGCATATTTGCAGTCAAATCTTGGCCGCGATCTCTGGAAACGGTTTACGCAGCACTTAGATACCATCTCGCTGCGCGATCACGAAAAAGATGTCATTTTTAATAGTGCATGCTCCGCATTCGATCTATTCTCTGACAGCTACCACAAGGCGGAGTTTTCTATTGGCCGAAGCCAAGTCCAACAAGCAATCTGAGGTTGTTGACGTCACAAATTGTGACCGTGAACAGATTCACATACCAGGCCGCGTTCAAAGTTTCGGTTGTTTGATTGCAGTCACGTCAGACTGGATTTTCAGTCATGCGTCAAACAATGTCTCGCAAATGTTGGGTTTGGAACTCCAAACTTTGCAAGGGTTGCCTTTGCATGAAGTGATCAGCGGAGACGCGATTCATGATATCCGATCTCGCCTCCAAATCCTGACAGGGCCAGACTCAGTAGAGCGAATTTTTGGGTTGAATGTTGGCACTGACGATCAACGCTTTGATGTGGCAGTTCACAAATCTGGACGCAGCATTGTCATGGAGTTTGAACCTGCCAGCAGCGAACAGAGAAAAGATTTTGTAAGCTATGTTCGACCGATGATTGATCGGGTTGACAAGGCCGACACCGTCGAAAAATTGAGCAGCATGGCTGCCAGACAGATCAAGGCAATCACCGGACTTGATCGTGTGATGGTGTATCGATTTGCTGCCGATGGCACGGGAGAGGTGATAGCCGAAGCACGCAACAACGATCTAGAGCCTTTTCTGGGATTGCGATATCCTGCGTCGGACATTCCAAAGCAGGCGCGTGCGCTTTACGAACGGAACCTTTTGAGAATTATTGCCGATGTCGATGATGAAGGCATCGTTGTTGAGCCCACTCTTGATCCCGATGGCAATCCTCTGGATTTGAGCATGAGCACGACACGTGCTGTTTCTCCAATCCATCTTGAGTACCTTAAAAATATGGGTGTTGGCGCGTCCATGTCCATCTCCATATTAAGACGCGGAAAGCTTTGGGGCATGTTTGCATGCCATCATGGAAGCGCTCTTGTGGTCTCATACGAGATGCGAACTGCACTTGAATTATTCGCTCAACTCTATTCTTACATTCTTGATCAAATGGAGACTGATCGCGAGCAAGAGATCGCAGTGCAATCCAAAATTCTTCATGATCAAGTGATGTCTCAGCTGGCTGAAGGCAGTACGATTTCTGAAAACTTTGACGAAGTCGTCAATGCTGTGAAAGATGTGATCCCATTTGATGGTGTCGTTGGATGGCTCGATGGGGAATTCCGGTCAGTGGGCCAGGTGCCAAGCAAAGAAGAGTTTGCGGCTTTGCTGCCGTTTTTGAACACCACTGCAGCGGGGCAGGTGTACTCAACAAATTGTTTGGCAAAACATTATCCGAAAGCTGAAGATTTCAGTTCACGTGCGGCGGGCCTTCTTGCACTACCTGTATCTCGCACACCACGCGATTATATTGTCTTGTTTCGTCAAGAAGTGGCCAAGTCGGTTCAATGGGCGGGCAATCCCACCAAACCGGTTCAAGTTGGTCCCAATGGTGTTCGTTTGACACCTCGCAAGAGTTTTGCAGCTTGGCAAGAAGTGGTTCGCAACCATTGTCAGGATTGGACACCGTCTCAAATGCAAACGGCTGAAGCCTTGCGTATGACTTTGCTGGAAGTCGTTCTTAGAATGAGCGACGCCAACCTGAAAGAACGGGCTCGCGCTCAAGAGCACCAAGAATTGCTCATTGCTGAACTCAATCACAGAGTTCGCAATATTTTGAATTTGATCAAAGGGTTGATCAGTCAAAGTGGCGAAAGCGCAAAAGATGTAGCCAGCTACACCAAAGTTATTGGTGGACGAGTTCACGCTCTTGCGAGAGCCCATGATCAAATCACCAAAGAAAATTGGACGCCGGCGTCTTTTGTCGAATTGATCGCCACCGAGGCAGATGCCTATTTCCAAAAGAAGTCTGAACGCCTCATCATTGAGGGCACAGATGCCTTTATCACGCCTGCGGCTTTCACCACAATCTCGTTGGTCGTGCACGAGTTGATGACAAATTCAATGAAGTACGGGGCGCTTTGCGACAGCAAAGGGTCTATCACAATCAATATAAAAGAAGACCCTGATGGCGCACTTCGTTTTATCTGGCAAGAGTCTGGTGGGCCGCCTGTGCAAGCACCTAAGCGGCGCGGTTTTGGATCAACGGTTATTGAGCGCTCAATTCCATTTGAACTGCAAGGACAGGCAAACATCCAGTTTCAACTCACTGGTCTGCGCGCAGAGTTTGTTGTTCCCGCAGAATATGTGGCTTCGTTTTCGCCCCAAGGTGAAATTGAAAAACCAAAATCGGAGAGTGCAAAGAGTATGAATTTGGACCTCGATTCTGCATTAATTGTCGAAGACAATATGATCATCGCTCTCGATGCAGAGCTGATATTAGAGGATCTTGGCGTAAAAGCTGTGACTGTATGCTCATCAGTCCCACAGGCTTTAGAATGTCTCAAAAAGGAAGAAATCAATCTTGCACTGCTGGATGTCAATTTGGGCAACGAAACCAGTGAAAAGATCGCAGACATCTTAATTGAGAAAAACATCCCGTTTGCATTTGCCACTGGTTATGGGGAAACAAAGGAATTATCAAAGCGCTATCCGAACGTTCCTGTGGTGCAAAAACCATTCGATGTCACCTCTGTATCCGAGGCTTTATCAAAGCTGTTTTGATTGACTGTTAGGAACGTTTTAGCAGGAGCTGCGTTGTTGTGTGGAACACCGTTCAATTTGAACAGTGTAGAGCGAAAGCAAACACATGGCTCATAACACTAAAATTCTAATTGTCGAGGACGACCCGTTCTTCGCAATGGATCTTGAAGACGGCTTCGAGTTTGCTGGCTATGAAGTGGTTGGGCCTGCAGCTGATGTTGATACAGCTCTTCAACTTATCGAAGATCACGCACCCGATATGGCATCACTGGACTACAATTTGGGCGACCAAACCAGCGTTCCAATCGCAAAGCGCTTGGCTGATTTAAAAGTTCCATTTTTGTATGTCACCGGAAAACCTTCTGAGTTGTTGCATGCGCAAGGTGCGCCCAAAGCAAAAATCGTGGCAAAGCCAACTCAGCCTGAAACTGTGCTGAAAGCATTGCAGAATTAGCTCGACCATTGTGACAATGCACTTCACCCCTGCTAGGAATGTCGAAATAGAATTTGTCGAGTGAATTCCATGAGTGATGTTTCCAGTTCTGATCAGCAAGACCCAAACGTTGATGGTTTACTGTTTGCTTGCAAGCTGAATGGTCACGGCGGAGCAGAGACCATTGCCTGGGATCGATTGGCTGAAGCTATCGATGCATCCGAACCTGTGTGGGTTCATCTGGACCAAAATTCTCCGACAGTCAGAAATTGGATTATGGAGCAGAGTGGAATTGCTCCTGCCCTTATCGCGGCTTTTCTGGCCGATGAGACAAGACCTCGTGTGACGCGCAGCAGAAATGAAACGGTCGTAATTTTAAGGGGAATAAACACAAATCCGGAAGCCGATCTTGAGGATATGGTAGCAATTCGCATTTGGTGTGATGGCCAGCGGATAATCAGTCTGCGGCACCGCAGATTGATGACCCCGCGTGACATCCTTCAGCAATTGCAGGAATTTGAGAACGGGCCATCCACAATTCCGGAATTGTTCGAACGCCTGATCGCACGTTTAACTGAACGAATGGCTGGTACAATCGCTGCACTGGATGAGAGACTGGATCAACTGGAAGAAGACATTGAAGATTTGCAGGCGTCGGAAGCCAGAAAGCAACTTTCAAAATTGCGCAAAGAAGCAGTTGGTTTAAGACGTTATATTGCGCCGCAACGCGAAGCTTTGCATGATCTCAACACGGATTTTCCAAAATGGTTGTCAGACAACACCCGTATAGGATTGCGTGAAACAACAGACCGCCTGCTTCGCTATGTTGAAGAGTTGGATGCAGCGCGCGAACGCAGTCTGGTCATTAAAGATGACATCGCAAACCAAATGGCTGAATCCACCAATCGTACCCTCTATGTCTTATCCATTGTCTCGGCCATATTTCTTCCGTTGGGATTTTTAACAGGGCTCTTCGGCATTAATATTGGCGGAATGCCAGGCGTAGAAAACCAATATGCATTTTGGATCGCGTGTATCGTAATGGTGGTTATTGCAGCAGCAGAGCTTTGGATTTTCAAAAAGCTTGGTTGGTTGTCAAAGTAGCGGCCTCAATCAACCGCCATAATTTTGGAACTTTTTTCCTCGTTCCGTGTTGTTCAATCCAGCAACACAGGAGCGAAGTTATGAAAAACGAACACGAAAAATTCTGGTCATTGATCGACGATATCAGTGTTTGCATGGTGACAACAAACGACAATGGCACGCTGAGATCTCGCCCAATGGCGCCATATGTTGACAGCGAACACAAAACGATCCGGTTCATCACAGATCGTTCGTCTGCAAAAGTTGAAGAACTTCATCACGACAAAGACATTGCTCTGTCGTTTGCAGACGCAGACGATTACCGATTTGCATCCGTGTCAGGTCGAGGGCAAGTGTCTACGAACCGCGACGTCATCAAGGACCTATGGGGCCCGCAATGCGATATTTGGTTTGAGGGCGATGCTGACACCGCAGATGTGGCTGTCATCACTGTAAGGCCAGAACAAGCTGAAATTTGGGACAGTGAATCTGGCAAGGTTAAAACCGCATTCGAAATTGCCAAAGCTTATTTTACGGACGAGGTGCCTCAACTAAACGGCAATTCCAAAATAGCAATGTAAACCACTGTGAATTGCATACAGCTGGCTTCTGAACCCATACGTGGAACCATTTGGGCTGCCGGACGTTCTATATTCTGAAGCAAATTTTTGCATGAGGAATTATTTCATGACTGAACAATTCGATAAACAAGACGTCCGACAAGCTCGCAGGGGCACGAACTTGCCTGCGATACTTGTGTGCAGCCTTCTCCTTATGTTGGTTGCATGGTTCGTATTTGAACTTATCTGGGTCTAGCCAAAACTCTGAAAGGAATAGAGATGTCAAAAGCTACAGCCGTTTTATCCCCGTCTGCGAGTGTGGAGAATATGTCCATCGGCATTTCAGCTGATGACCGAGGTGAACTGTCGAAAGATCTGACAGACATTCTCACAAGCACGTATCAACTTCTGATCAAGACGCATGTTTACCACTGGAATGTGGTCGGACCTATGTTTCATTCGCTGCATGTTATGTTGGAAGAACAATATAACGATTTGTTCGCTGCTGCCGATGTTATCGCAGAGCGAATCCGAGCGCTTGGGCATTTGGCACCCGTAGAAGGTTCCGCTCCCGCAAAAGGTGTTATGGACAGCAGTGCCAAAGCTGCAACCGCCCATGATATGGTCAATGATCTTATTGGCGATCACGAAAAGATCGT
Source organism: uncultured Rhizobiaceae group bacterium (assembly GCA_937958815.1). Lineage (GTDB taxonomy): Bacteria > Pseudomonadota > Alphaproteobacteria > Rhizobiales > Rhizobiaceae > Pseudahrensia. The sequence continues at coordinate 43,974 of CALGMR010000014.1, forward strand.
GCGTCTCATGCGCAAAGCAGCCAACAGCGCAGCAGATAAGGGCGATGCGGTTACAGAAGATATGTTGGTTGCGCGTCTTACATTCCACGAGAAAATTTTGTGGATGCTGCGGGCCATTTTAACGGACTAAGCATGCACAACAAGTTCGAAGACTTGAAAGGGCGTATTCAAGTATGCGCCCTTTTTCGCTGTGTTAAGTTGAGTTCAACGCTGGTGAAATTACAGAAACGGACGGCGCGAGTCCGGTAAGCCTTCCCAGCCTGCAATTGCCATCAGCTTTTCTTCGTCTAATACATAACAGCTTTTGCCCGACCAACGGATCAACTTACGATCCTGCAGCTTTTTGAGGGTTTTGTTGGTGTGAACCAATGACAATCCAAGCGTGTCAGACACGTGCGTCTGCGTAAAAGGAATAAGAGGTTGCTGGTCTTCAAGGTGGCCAACACGTCGGGCCCTTTGACTGAGAAACGAGATCAAATATGCCGCGCGCTCAATGGCGGTTCGACGGCCAACACTTAAAAGGTGTTCATCAAGCATCTGCTCTTCACGTGCCGCCAGCCATGTAATGTCATATCCCAATGACGGAGATGACTTGAACAGATCGAAAAGACCGTCTCTTTCAAACACGCACAGAACCATATCTGAAAGCGTCTCGATGGAATGTGCCATTTCATTTAGAAGAGATCCCTGCAATCCAATCAGGTCTCCTGGCAAAATGAAATTCAGAATCTGTCTGCGTCCGTCAGGTAGGGATTTATAGCGAAACCCCCAGCCTTCCAAAACAGTATAAAGGTGCGGGCTGTTAGAACCCTCAACCAAGAGAGTAGCACCTGCCTGAGCGCTAAATTCACCCGATTTGAAGTCTGACATGAAATCGACTTCGTCAGGGCTCATCTCCCTAAAACAGTCCAGTTTTCGAAGAGGGCAGTTTTTACAAGCAATTTGCTGCTTGAGAGCTGTTGTTTGTGACATTTTTGAACAGTGCCTTAGTGCATTCCAACAATTTGTGTAGATATGGAATCTGGTCCGTAGGAACTTTCACCTTCGACATCTAAATCGTCCATCAAACGTGTTCGCGCTCTTGAGACGCGACTTTTGACAGTGCCAACGGCAACGCCAATGATTTCAGCCGCTTCTTCATAAGAAAATCCGTTAGCACCAATCAAAACCAGTGCCTCTCGCTGATCGTCCGGAAGTGTCTCCAATGCGTCGCGAAAATCTTTAAGATCCATATGGCCTTGTTGTTCAGGGTGTGTGGCCAGTTGCGAAGCCAGCACTCCCTCGCTGTCTTGAACTTCACGGCCGCGTTTTCTCATTTGAGAATAAAATTCGTTGCGCATGATTGTGAATGTCCAAGCTTTAAGATTGGTGCCTGCTTGAAAGAGATGGTGTTTGTTCCACGCTTTCATCAGCGTTTCTTGCACCAAATCATCTGCTCTATCAGACGTCTTGGTGAGTGATAGCGCAAAGGCTCTCAAATTCGGAATAATGCTCAACAATTCCGTCTTGAAGCTCGCTGTAACGGTCATCACGTAACCCCTAATCTGACTTTTTGTCGGATTGTTCAGCTTCCTCAAGCTGGTTCAGCAAATCGAGAAACCTGTCTGGAACTGGCTCGTTCACCACATCGGCGTAAACTTCCTTGAGTTTTCGCCCAAGTTTCTCTTGGATTCCGGACTTTAACCCAGTCTCATGGTCATTTATGTCACTCATCACTTGTCTTTCGTTTTGACTTGGTGCGGGCCCTACATATCTTTCAAACGCGGCTTGGTAAAAAAAGTTCCCTTCGTTGGAACTTTTCTTTGTCTCGCGCATTTAGTAGCAGCAAATATTACGAATATATCGCTCCAGGAGTGACTTTTAATGTCCACCGCCGAAAGAATTGCCCCACACATTCCCTATCTTCGCCGCTATTCCAGAGCTCTCACGGGAAGCCAGGAGAGTGGTGACAAATATGTTTTGAGCCTCTTGGAAACGCTGGTTTCTGATCCTGATATGAACATCATTGGTGATGACGCAAAGGTGGATTTGTTTCGCGCGTTTACGAAGGTGTGGCAGTCTCTGGATGTAAATCTTCAACAAGACAGTGTGCAGTCTGGCGCAGATCGCAACGTATCTAGTTTAACACCTCAAGCGCGTCAGGCATTTTTGTTGACATCGGTGGAGAGTTTTGACGTCGAAAGCGCTGCGAAAGTCTTGAATGTCAGTGAAGGCGAGCTTTCGCAACTTGTGGATTTGGCAGGACGCGAAATCGCTCAGCAAGTGGCAACATCTGTCCTTATTATCGAAGACGAGCCACTGATTGCACTCGACATCGAGCAGATGGTTCTTGGTTTAGGCCATGAAGTAACGGGCATCGCGCGCACTCACACAGAAGCAATTTCTGAGATAGAAAAGAAAAAGCCAGGGCTGGTATTGGCAGACATCCAATTGGCAGACGGCAGTTCCGGCATCGATGCGGTGAACGACATTTTAAAATCAATCAATGTCCCGGTCATCTTCATTACCGCTTTCCCGGAGCGCCTGCTCACAGGCGACAGGCCGGAGCCGGCGTTTTTGGTTCCCAAACCCTTTGAACCAGATATGGTGAAAGCACTCATCAGCCAGGCTCTGTTTTTTGAAGAAAATGCGGGCGCGGCGTAAACCCAATTGTAAGGTGATTGTCGAAGTCATTTATTGACTTTGAAGTGTGGTCGTTGATCAATGCGGCCACACTTACATTTTTAATGTCTGCAAATTGATTTGTAGAAGAGGTGATCGACTATGAAGCGTGATGTCGTGGGTGATCGAGGGATGCACTTTTTGCGTGCATTGCAAGGCACAGACATCACCGTTTTTTATCAAGACCTGAACCTAAAATACATTTGGATCGAGAACCCACCTGAAGGCTGGATCGTCGAAGAAATTATTGGCCAAGACGATTCCATGGTGTTGCCTGCAGCAGCGGCCACCGAAGCGGTTGTTGCAAAGCGTCGCGCAATTTCTGATCAAACGAACCAACGTCTAGAACTCAAGGTCAGTCTAGCAGACGGGCATAGGTGGTTCGATATCTGGATTGATCCTGACTTTGACGACGCTGGAAATGTTCAAGGACTTTTGTGTTTTTCGGTAGAAATCACCGATAAGAAAAAGAAAGAAGTAAACCTGCACGAGTTGCTTCTTGAGATTAGTCACCGCTCTCGAAACCTTTTGGCCATCGTGCAGGGTTTGGCGACACAAACTCTAAAGACGTCCAACAACCATCAAGAACTTGATCACTTTAATTCCAGATTGCAGTCATTGGCGAGCTCATTAGACTTGGTGACAAAAGAAAGCTGGGACGGAGCGCAATTTAAAGATTTGGTGAGCAGTCAGATTGCTCCATATGTATTTGCAGATAAGAGTTTGGTCGCTGAAGGGCAGGACCCGAAACTCTCTCCAAACGCAGCAATACATGTGGGCTTGGCCATACAAGAGCTCGCAAGCTCCAGCGTCAGGACCAGTGGCATCAAACTCAATTCAGAGAAAGTGCACATTCATATAGGCACTGACGATGGCTCTATTTTGTTCCAGTGGAAGGAACATCGTCCTGAAGCTCAAAGTGCGCAACATACTCACAATCTTGACGAAACCATTTTGTTGAAAATCGCACCCAGGTCGGTTTCTGGAACAGCGAACATTGTCTTTGAAGGCGGTCAGCTCGTCTACCGCCTCACCATACCCCAAAACGATTTGTTATGACGGGTCAGCTTCGAAAATACCTGCGTCCCATTCGCGGTTTGGGAACGGTACCTGGCCTGATTTCTTTGGCGCTTTGGGTTGGGTCTTTATGTGCATTGTGGCTTGATCACACATTTCCAGAGTTCTCTAACAACGAAGCATTTCGATACTTTTACACAGACTACGACACTGCTAAATCTGTCCTATCAACAGTGGCAGCTGCTTCAATCACAACACTAGGGCTGGTGTATTCGATCGTCCTCGTGGTGTTTACGACCGCTGCGGGCAATATAGGCCCCCGACTGTTGCAACGTTTTACCGGCGACAGTGCCAATCAGTTCACTGCAGGCTTGTTTGGTGGAACGTTTCTGTTTTCCTTGACTGTGTTGCATCAAACTGATCCGGACTTAGTCCCATCTTTTTCAATTGCATGCACATTCCTATTGGCCGGACTTTCAGTGCTTCAATTGATCTATTTTGTTCACAACGCCTCCGTCAGTGTGACCGTCGATGAAGAAGTTGCCGAAATAGGCAGTCAGTTGGAGTCTGAGATAGAATCTCTTCTTCATCGAGAAGCGGTCGATCAATACAATCAGAAAATTCCAGAACGCAACCCTGAAGGCTCGATCGTTGAAGCCCCAAGTGCAGGATATATCACTCATCTCGACGTCAAAAACCTGGTCAAGTTTGCCCGCGAAAATGATACGTTTATCACTTTCCTACATGGGCAGGGAGAGTTCATTTTAGAAGGGCAAAAACTGGTTCAGCTCAACTCCGTTTTGAATGATGAGCAATTGTCAAAGGCTGAAAAAATCATTCATGAAACCGTACCGGTATCTCGCAGCCGTTCTCCGGAATCAGATGCAGAGTTTTCAATCAATCTGCTCATTGAAATCGCGCTGAGAGCTCTGTCGCCTGGTGTTAACGACACATATACCGCCGTCACATGTGTGGATCGTATTTCTTCTGCACTCGCAGCGCCTGTAAAACGTGGACTGCGCGACCATGTACGTGCGGATGAAAATGGTATTCCTAGACTTTTGGTGCCTGGGCTAACTTTGGAAGATTTGATCAACACAGCGTTTCATCCGCTTAGGCGAGCTGCGAAGAATAATGTTCTGATGATCAAACATATCATCGACGCTTTGGGGCGTCTCCTAGAAATTGCCGAGCCAGAAGCACGTGAAGTTTTGACACAACATCTGCGATTGATTTTGGAGAGTTCCAAAGACGCCAACTTGCTAAAAAATGACGTGGATTTTATTGCCAATCGCTGCAAGGCATTTGTGTCTGAAATAAAGTGACAAGCGGCGATATTTTTTCGGAACCATAAGCTCGCCATTCCGTTACATCACCGACACCTTAACAAGCCAACTGGCCTCGACGTTTATCTTGAAGGATAAATAATGAAAATTCTAATGGTACTCACCTCCCATGATCGATTGGGGGATACCGGAGAAAAGACGGGTTTCTGGCTGGAGGAGTTTGCGGCGCCCTATTACACGCTGCTTGATGCTGGTGCAAAAATTACACTTGCATCGCCTAAAGGTGGACGCCCCCCACTGGATCCAAAAAGCGATGCGGACGATGCGCAGACCAAAGACACATTGCGATTTAAGCAAGATGAAGCGGCCCAAAAAATGTTGGCAAGCACCAAGGTGCTCAACACAATATCTGCCGACGACTATGATGGTGTATTCTATCCCGGTGGTCATGGCCCTCTCTGGGACCTCGCAAATGACGAAGACAGCATCACACTGATTGAAAACTTTGCTGCAGCTGACAAGCCCATTGGCGCGGTTTGCCACGCACCTGGGGTTTTCCAACACACAAAAGGTAAAGACGCTAGACCTCTGGTTGCGGGCAGATCAGTTACGGGTTTTGCAAATTCAGAAGAAGAGGGCGTTGGCCTCACCAAAGTAGTACCGTTTTTGGTCGAAGACATGCTCAACGAAAACGGTGCAGACTATACCAAAGGTGCCGATTGGGAATCCTATGTTGTTGTCGATGACAAATTGGTAACCGGTCAAAATCCAGCATCTTCTAAAGAGGCGGCAGAAAAACTTCTTGGACTTCTGGCCGTGTAAAAACAGAATTTCCAAACCGAGTAGACTAAAGATTGCCCCAGCATGTCACCCGGTTTGGAAACAAAAGCTTGACGCAGCAGGCATTGCGCCTAGGCTTACCAAGCTTGAAATAGGGCCGCACAACCTCCCCCCAACTTGTGCGGCCCTAACTTTCCAACCCAGGCCGTTGAAATGCTTTTTTGGATAGTGGTGTTCTTTGCAGGCGTCTGTTTGATCACAAGTCTGCTGCCGTTGATCCCACTGCCTCACGGCATATTCAGGGTCTGGGAATTTCCACGAACACAAAATCTGATAGTCGCTGCGTTTTCTTTAGGTGTTGCAATACTGTTTTTGCGAGACGATCCGAGAGCGATTTATGTATGCCTCGCACTGCTCGCGGCAATCGCCATTCAATTGTATCACATTGCCCGATTTACACCATTTTGGAGAAGGCGGTCTGCTGAATACAAAGGTGACTTGGAGAATGTTTCCTCGGTGAAACTGCTTATTCTGAATGTCAAAATGGGCAATCGGGATTATGAGAAAACGCGGCAGCTGTTACGCAGAACGAAACCGGATATCGCTGTTTTTATGGAGACCGACCAAGCTTGGATTGATGCATTGTCGGATGTCACGAAAGACTACCCACACAGGATGGAGTGCCCGTTCGACAACGCCTATGGCATGCATGTTGTTTCAAAGTTTCGATTTTTTGAAGACCAGACACGGTTTTTACTGAACCCTGAAGTGCCAAGTTTTGATACGATGGTCGAGCACCCACAGGGTGGGCAATTTCGCCTTTTTGTCGTTCACCCAGAGCCACCCTTGGCAATCAAAGATACAATCGCCCGCGATGCTGAAATTGCTTTTGTTGGAAAAATGGTCCGCAATGACGACCAGCCAGTGATTGTCACCGGCGATTTGAATGATGTTGCTTGGTCTCGAACAACACGTCGTTTTCTGAGAGTGTCACGCTTGCTCGATCCTCGAGAAGGAAGAGGGCAGTTCAACACTTTCGATGCCCGCTACGTTTTTCTGCGTTGGCCATTAGACCACATCTTTCACTCTCCGCATTTTCAGTTGATGCAAATGACACGCATGCCTTTTGTCAACTCAGACCACTTTCCCATGCTCTACCGGTTGGCGCTAACGGATAAAGAAATCGGCCGTCGGCGTGTGGACGCCGCGACCGAAAGTGACCTTGAAGAAGCTGCAGAATTAATCGACATCGAAAAAGACAGGGACAATCGGCCTGTTGGACACGACTGGGAAGAAGCGAAAAGCTAGCAGTTGAAAAATTTATCAGTGACAGTTTTAGCTGATGCCCAAAAAAGACAATATTGCTAGAATTACGACCACTACACCGATGATGTAAAATACGTTGTACATGTTGGAGTTCCTTCAGTTGAAATGCGCTGTTTATGAAACTCGCGAGCCCACATTTGGTTCCGGCAACGTATCTGCAACATGAGCGTTCCTCTCACCCATAGGGGCATTTGGCCCTGTTGTCGTATCCACTTTGGTTTGATGTTCGAGTTCCGCGTTGAGCGCCGCACCCAAAGCAATCACGATGGTGGAATAGTAAATCCACAACATCATAACCACGGCAACCGAAAGAGATCCGAAGGTCGCGCTGTAATTACCAAACTGCTCCACATAGATTGAAAAAAGCACCGATAAGGCGATCCAGAGCACGGTTGCCAAAATAGCGCCTGGCATGATCCAACTCCATTTGGCTCCATGGCGATGAGGGGCCAGTCGAAATAGCACACATATTGAAATCACGACAAAGAATGCAAGCGCAGGCCAGCGAGCCCACAAGGCAATTGTTTCAGCAAAGTCCTGTACTGCAATCATGCTGATCAATGCCGGCAAGATGGCTACGGTGAACAACGCTAAACTTGTGAAAATAAGAGCTCCCAGTGTCAAGCCGAGGGACAAGAATGCTGACGCTAGAAAATGACGTTCTTCATCTTCGTGATACGCCGAGCTAATTGTGCCAACAAGCGCGTTGGTTCCGCGCGAACCACTCCATAGGGCAATCAAGAATGAAACAACTAGTCCAATGCCCAAGCCTACTTGCGGTTGGCTGAGCAATGCATTCAACCGCTCTTCGATGACGTTCATGACGCTTTGTGGTGCCAGCTGGCGAACTGCAGACATATGCTCATTTAAAGAGGTTGTGTCAGCAAAAAGTCCATAGACGAGCACAAAACAAGCAAGCACTGGAAACACTGATAGAAACGCAAAGAAGGCCACCCCGGCGCATCGCAATGATAAATCTGCTTTACCAATCTGCTGATATGTTCGAACGACAACGCGTTTCCAGCCCGCCCACGGTATTTGCGTGGGGCGGGTCGCATACCTGCCGATGGCATCTGCATATTCAGTAGGAACAGACAATCTTGTTCTCAGCCTTTTCTTAGTTCAGCCGTTGGCCGTTGCAGCTGACACAGCTGTGTCTGGCTTGCCTTGAATGTTTCGTGCCTTTGCAACCCGTGTGGGTATCGGCTTGGGTTTTACCTTTTTCTTGGCCGTTGATGCGCCGTTGATTGCTTTCGACTTAGTAGCCTTACGGCTCTTGGTTTTCTCGCCAAAATTTCGTGCATCTTCGTGCAGCTGCTTGCTCGCGTCCAATCGGGACATCGAAGGTTTAGCTGTGAAAAAGGAAGAAATCGCTGCACCGACCGCGAGCGCCATTAAGCCGGTAGGAACAGGATTTTCTTTTATCCAATCGACAGTCTTTTCCGCGTGAGCCTTTGCATGAGTTGGTGCACGTTTTGCCGTTTCGCTCGCGGTTTCCGCAACTTCGGAAAATGTATCGCTTGCAGCAGTCGATGCAGCGTCAATTTTGTGTTTCACACCATTTACTGCTGTCTGTACTTTTGCCTGTGTGGCTTTGGCTTGGCCTTTAAGTTTGTCAGCCGTTTCTGAAGCGCCGCACTTGAGACCGGAGATATGATTGGAAACGCGTTGTGCGGGATCTGAAAAATCTTCGTCAGAAACAGTGCCAGTGTCTTTGGACTGCTTGGCAAGAAAAAGTCCCGCGAGACCAATGCCCACAACAGTTGCAGCAATTGGATTGGCTTTCGCCTTCTCGACCAGAAGTGCTGCATTGTGATTTGCAGATGCACCTCCATTTCCCAGGAGTCCGTTCACCAATTGTGAAGGCTGCAAGTCGTGGTTGAGCTGATCGAAGCGTGCTTCCATACGTTGGCGAATTCGATCAATATCGTCTTCAATAATCTCAGTATCGACCGTCATGCTATATGGCCTCCTTAAGAGTGTTGGTACTCTCCGCAACCGATTTCGCAGTGCGGCGAGGGGCGAGATTTTTGGGTTTTAGATCTTTCTGAGCTTTGTGCATCGCTACAAACGCAATGACCGCCAATGTGACACCCACCAGCAGTGCTGCGAGCGAAGGCGGCATGATGTTGGCGAGCGCTGCAACAAGGGCTTGAGCGAGTATAAGCAAAGCCACCAAAGCGATGATCATGCTGGCAGCAAGTGCGATCAGTCCGTTTTGGGCTTGCCCCAGTTTTTCTTCCGCTTCAGCCCGAGCAAGCCTAATCTCTTGTCTGATCAACAATGAGCCATCAGAGAGAAGAGCTCTCATCGTGTCGATAATATTTTGGGGTTTTGTCATGTTCTGCTCCTTGTACGTTTGTGCGTCACGACTGGCTGTTGTTTTTGAGTGCGGTTGCAACTGCAAACCCAGCCAATGCCAGAGTACCAAATGTCAACATAGGATTTTCCCGAACAATGCTTTCTGCTCGTGAGGCCAGGTTGCGCGTGTCGATCTTATCGACCTCATTGGCAGCCTTACCGAGACCATCTGCAGCCAGCCGTGCGTATGAAGCAGTCTTGTTCATACCATCGTTTTCCAAGCTGGCGCGGCCAGCATCAATTGCTCTGCTGATTGAACGAATAATGTCTTCAGTCTGGTTTTTTCCCGACGCAGCCACTTGTTCAGCACTGTTTCGAGTTTGCTCGACGGCTGCTTCAGCAATGTTTTCCGCGCTTTCGATTGCGGTTTGCTTTGCATTGACCGCAGCGCTTTTCACCTGCTCAACGGCCTTCTTTGTGGAACGACCAGCGGTTGCTGATGGCTTTTTGCTTTTCGAATTCTTAGTCTTGGTTGTTGACGTGCTCATATCAGTCTCCATCTTTTGATGACTGTTATGAAAACTCACAACCGTGAAATGGGTTCCAATTTTCCAGAGATTTAGCAAAACAACTCAAAAACTAGAGATGGAAAAAGTAGCTTTGCCAGTTGGGTGAAAATGAAACCCTTTTAATAGCCCCTAGAGTTGTAGACACCTTCTTCCCTAATTTTGAGGCAAGGAGGCCATTATGAGCAGACCAAGATTTAGTGACGATTTCAAACGTGATGTAGTGCATCAAGTTGTTGAACGGGGTTATCCGGTTGCGGACATTTCACCGTGGTTCAATCACGAAAGAGCAACTGGAAGTGCAGGGCAATCTGGTAGAAGAACTGAAAAAATTGAAAGACCATTCCAATGTTGCGTCCGCATGTTCACAACAGATACGACAGATACATCATAAAGCCTTCCTGGAAGGCGTAGTCAAAATTTCAGCATCTATGATGAGATGAGCGATTTAGCTTTCCGGGTGATGTTTTCCTTAGGCTTATGGATTGCCCATTTTTGGATCAGAATCACTGTCTTCTTTTCTATAGAAACCCGTGACCATACCTGAAAGCAAGATTAGTTCTGCTGCCCACCAGCCCTGCCATGCGCCGTGGCTAATGGAATAAACCAGTGCTGAGGAAATGAATAAAACTGAAGCGAATGGAATATGGGCTGCGTCCAGTTTGAGTATTTTGCGCACACTCGCCAACATAACAGCAAAAGTAGTTATGGCGCCCAAGGCGCCCAATTGTACCCAGATTTGTATAAAGCCATTATGGGGATGGACGAATAAGAAGGATTTATTGTTTGTAAAATAGGTCTCAGGTGCAAAAGTAACAAGCGTGCTGAATGGGATTATCCCCCAGCCAAACAAAGGTTTTTCAGAAATAAGATTTACGCCAATACGCCAGGCGTCCATTCGCAGACCAACAGAAGCATGCGTCGCAAAACGGTGGTCCGCTTGAAGGAAATAGTCCGACGCAAAATCCAACGCAAAAACCATTATCGGCATTAAGATTGGTGTTAAACAGGTTAGATACAATACAGGTCGGCAGATTTTTCCTTGGGTTAAATGGAATAGGCCAATTAAAGACCACCCTATTATACAGACCAATAGACTTGTTTCGCTGACGCTTCCTAAGCCCATAGAAAATGTAAGACCTAAATAGCCAAACATAATGAGTCTTTTGGTTGGTGTTTTCAGGCCTGAATTCAAAGCCTGCCCCACAAGCGCGAAGCTGATCAGTATCAAGCAAACAAAAACACGATTGTAGAAACCCGCCAAATTGTTAATTCGATCAAGCTCAGATTCGCCCCAAGATAGATAGATAAGAATTGGCACCAGAGCCAGCATTAGAAGAAAAGTAGTGACAGGAAGGCAAAGTTGCACCGTTCGCGCTACTGCATCTTGGGTAATCAGAAAAGCAATAAATAGGGCAACGGCCTTAAAGTACAAATTATTTGGGTACTCTCCCATCGACATAATGCTGTAAGTCGCAAGCACACTCACAAAAAATGTAAGTGTGATCGCTATCGAATTGGGATTCTTGATGCGAGATAGAAGTTCTGAGGAATTTCTGCGGTTATCAATCCATTTAAAAATGAGACCGACAATGGAAAAAAAAATTAGAACCGGAACGGTTGCTCGATTAGTAAATGGCAAAATCAGAACAACAGCGGTTACCCAACTGGCCAAGTACCAGCTTTGTAAGAATTCGGCGTTTGCCCAGCCTAATTTGGAGGTTTTGTTACCGTTATGATCCATACTAAGGGGCAATCACGCACTGTTGTATTTCAAGATTTTTACCGAAACACCCATTGAGACGATACCCCATAACATCGCGGATACAACATTTAAAACCAGTCCTCCTGACCAGAATTGTGTAGCGCTGATAAATAAGGCACTTAATAAGAAGTTCACAACCAACATAAAACCGACCTCCGGCGATGCACCTGTATTAATATGGCTCCATCGTAGGGAACGTCTTGTCATTTCATAAAGTATTGCAATGCAGAAAAAATAGCTAATGACGAGTGCTAGCGCAATGCCCGTCAATCCAAAATGATAATCCAACACCATTGAGATAATTGAAAATACAATGAGTGTTAGGAGTGTTACTATCGTGACATGGCCAGATTTTTGCCCCGCATGAAGTACAGAAATATAATGGGCAATGCCACCTTGCGCAGGCAGTGATACCAATAGGATTCTTGCATATTCGACAACAAGGTCGAGATTTTTCTCACTCAACCCTGACCAGCCATAAACTATTTCCACTGCTGTTCTACAAAAATAAATTGAAGGTACAGCAATCGCAATAGAAAGCGATAGGTTTGCATAAATCGACAGCCGGTTTAGCTCTTGAGCTGAATTTGTTTCTACTTTTTTTGAGGTTGAGCTCGGGGTGATATTTAAAGCCCGAGCCATCCGTGGAAGCAGCACTACTGGAAGAATGGCGACGGCGACACCAAGAGGAAGATCAACCAATTTGATGCTATAGCTGAAAATGGCAATTGCCCCAGTCTGTTCAGAAAGAAATATGCGAGACAAATAGGGGAGAAGAATGAGAAATCCTCCAGCTAGCAAAGCTTGAATGTAGCGAAACACTAACTTTGAAGTTTTTGGAACAGTCTGGATATGGTCCGAGGCAACAACTGATCTCGATGATTTAGATGACATCCATATTGAAATTAACAACATGACATAGCGCAATATCGCTCCACTGCATGCAGCAAGACCGAATGCAAAAAACACATGAGACTTTCCAAAATAAAGTCCTAACACCAATGAACAATTGAAAAACAACGTCCCAGCGGCAGCGGCATAGAATAAGTCTTTCCCTTGCAATCGCGCGGCAGCCAATCCCCCAAGCACTGTGATTGGAAACACCAGCGCAAAGAGAAACATGTAGGATGAGATCTGTTCCTGTTCCTCGTGAGAGAAACCTGGTGCCAAAACATCGACGGTGTATTGCGGGAAAATCAAACCGACAACGAGTGCGAACACGCCAGCAATTGTCAATGCAACAAAGCTGGTTTTCCAGAAAAATGCAGGGATTTTGGCGTTGTGTAAATTCGAGAATACTGGCGTTAGAACATAGATAATAGCTCCACCAGCAAAAAAGTTGTTTAACAGATCGGGGAAGGCTTGCAAGATAAACAGTTGGTCTGCAGTCCGGCTAGCCCCATACATTGAGGCGATCAAAAGATCCCGAAGCAGCCCTGCAATTCTTCCTGCGAAGATTAAAAGAGCGATAATTATTGCGGTCTTGATTGCAGCCCGGTCCATGCTAATGACGGATCTATCTATTGTACGGTCGAAATTCGGGTACAAGGCGCTCAATCAAATTACTCATTCGTTCAAACGAACGATGCTGACAGGCATCTTGCAATTCATCAATCAACTCATTGAGCTTCTTAAGCTCAATTGTCGAGGCCTTCGCATGAAAGAAATCCTCGCCATCAATTTTATCAAGTTTTTCAGTTTCATAAAAAAGCTCCTCTTCAAGCTTTTCTCCCGATCTTATGGAACTGATGACAATATCAATTTCTTTTCCTGGCTGTAGGCCAGCTAACTGGATCATTCTTTCTGCCAAATCATAGATCCGAATGGGACGACCCATATCCAGGACAAAGAGTGTTGGGCAATCGTCTGAACTCGTCTTATAATTATATGTAAACGCCTGCAGAACGAGAGATACCGCTTCGCGAATCGTCATAAAGTAACGCGTCATGTCTTTGTGTGTGACTGTTACCGGCCCACCATCACGAATTTGCTTCTCAAAAAGCGGAACGACAGAACCACTCGAGCCCAATACATTTCCAAACCTTACAGCGACGAACTTCGTTTTTCCGTTCAATTGTGTGCGTGCCTCATTGAGCGCCTGGCAATACATTTCTGAAACCCTTTTTGTACATCCCATAAAGTTTGTTGGGTTGACAGCTTTGTCCGTTGAAATGAATAAACAGCTCTCCACTTCAAGCTCTTCGCATAAATCGGCAACATTGCGTGAGCCAACAATGTTGGTCATCACTCCTTCAAACGGGTCGGATTCAACAATCGGAACATGTTTCATTGCTGCTGCATGAAACACAAGTTGCGGCCGTGCATCTTTCATTACGTGCCTTAATGAATCGCGCTCTCGGATGTTGCAGTAGCGGAAATGTAATTTATCCTCCTCCATAATTGGCGTAAGCGAAAGATTGGCTTGATAAAGATTGTATTCGCTATGATCTAGTACTGTCAGATTTGCTGGGTTCATGGCGGCAATTTGATTGCACAACTCAAGGCCAATAGAGCCACCTCCACCCGTTACTAAAACGCGTTTTCCATTTATCAACTCTGCGACTTGCGGATTTTTTGAATGTACAACATCACGAAACAGAAGGTCTTGAACATCAATTGGTGTAATTTTTTGGACCTCTGAACCGACTTCAACGGAAGCAATTTCAAAGCGTGAAATTACTACGCCGTGAGACCTGATGACTGAAATCAACGATGGTTCTTCTTTGTCCAGGGCGGCGAGGAGATTGCGATTTGAAACAATTAGTTGTCGAGGCAACCGACCTTCACGGTCAAGCTGAGTAAGTATCAAATCTATGTTCTTGACCTCACCCAGATAAGGCACGTTCAAGATTGAAAGCCCTAGCTCTGTACTGTCCTCTGAAATCAGACCGATAACGTTGAAAGGTCTATTTTTATCATCCATCGCCGAGCGTAAAAAATTCTCAACTTCCATTCCTTGTCCAAACACAAGCGCAGACGGTCGCGAGGGATCATGGGTATATCTTTGTGTTTGCCAACGCACTAATGAGCGATAGAAATAGCGTGTTCCTATCAGCAAGGCCAACTGCATCACACCATAAAAAATTGCAACGCTGCGTGGTAAAGGAAAAAACTCAGCAAACAGAAAGCTGAAAAACACAAGAACTCCCAACATGAAAACAGATATCATGAGCAGGCGGTTCACATCGCTTGATGAGAGGTGCTGCCATCTCGCTTGGCCGACACTAAAAAGACGAGCACCCACAGCATAGGCAACTATCAAAAGCCCCAAAGCTTTGAAAAATATGCTGACGTGGCCAGATAATGATGGGTCTAACAAACGTAATAGAAACGAAGAATATAAGGCTACAACCACACTTACGAGGTCGATCGCTTTGACGAGAGGTCGCCTGAAATAAAAAAGCTTACTTTTCATCAATTTGCCTTTTGAGGAAAAAAATCGTCTGGATGCAATGATGACGGTATGCGTTCGTCATCAATGAACATTCTAAACCACAATTCTATTGCTATAAGAGCTCTCAAAAGTCGTGTGTGATTTGCTTTTCCATCAACATGTTGGCCTAGCATGAGAGCAACCTGATCTGCTCTAAACAAATTTCTCTCCGTAGCCCTGTTACCGCACAATAAGTCTCGCGCAAAATAAAATAAGTCACCCTTCAGCCAATCGCCAACAGGCACTGTGAACATTTGCTTTTGGCGATTCACAAGTCTTTCTCCCAACATGGGAACTAGAGCATCTTTAAGAATTGATTTGGTGCGCTGAGCCTTGAGCTTCGTTTTACCAGGTATTGTAAAGGCCAATTCAGCCATACGGTAGTCGAGGTAAGGAGACCGAACTTCGACGCTTGCCGCCATTCCCATTCGGTCAGGTTTCACCAAGTTATTTCCTTGCAGCAGAAATTTTGTGTCGAAATATAGCGCCTGATTAATCGGATCCAACTCTTCGGCCTCATCAAATATCGGGCTAGCGAATTTAAAACTATTACAACCATCCAATGAAGTTCGCATAGCATCGGTATACAACAAATGCTTGGTGGATTCATCCAGCAACGAGATTGATGAGAAATAGTTGGCCGGATCAAATTTGCCCTTTTCCAGATCGGAAAAGTAGGCTGGATATTTTTCATAACCAGCGAACAATTCATCTGCTCCATCACCTGACAATACAACCTTTATTCCTGTGTCTCGAGCTGATTTTGCCAGCACATAAGTTGGCAAAAACGACACATCTCCATGAGGCTGGTCACAGTGATAAACTGCTTTTAGCCAGTGATTAATGTCAGCGGGCAAAAATGGTGTCATCGTGTGTTGGGTGTTAAATCTATCCGCTACTTCTTGTGCGAATTCAGATTCATCAAATCGAGAGTCAGGAAAACCAATTGCAAAGGTTGCCAATCGATCTTGCGTGAATTGACTAGCAACTCCCACAACAGAACTGGAATCCAATCCTCCCGACAAAAAAGCGCCGACTTCAACATCAGAACGCAGGCGGATATTGGTAGCGTCTTCTAGTAAGGTGAGAATGTCATTTTGAATCTCTAACTCTGATCTGTCTTTTCCAACATTATCAGTTGGAAGATTCCAAAATTGTGTAGTTGTGATCTGTCCATCAATTGTTACATCCATTCGTGAGCCGGCTTCTAGCGATTGTATGCCATCAAACATCGTTAAGGGGTGGGGGACATAGTTGAACGAAAGAAAATGATGCATGGCTTCGAAATTGACTTTACGCGGCAAACCGGCAGCAAGCAGGGACTTGATTTCAGAGCCGAACAAAAACCCAGCATCTGTTTTTGTCCAGTATAAAGGTTTGACGCCCAAACGGTCTCTATACAGCCTTAAAGTCTGAGTACGTGCATCGGAAATTGCTATGGCAAACATACCGTTTAGATGCTTGACAAAATCAACACCGAAATGTTCGTACATCCGCAAGAGAACTTCAGTGTCAGAGTTCGTATCAAATTTCACGCCTTGTGCGCGAAGCATTTGCTGCAATTCAAGATAATTAAAAATTTCGCCATTTTGCACTAGCGCAATTGCTCCATCGCGTGATGTGATCGGTTGTTGCCCGCTGTCAACGTCAATGATAGCCAATCGCATATTTCCAACCATTGTTCGGTCGTTAATTACAAATGCTTCATCGTCCGGTCCTCGGTGACGGATAGGTGCGCCCATTTTTCCCGCAAGAGCAACTAGTGAGGCTGAGTCGTGAGGGGAAGTGGCGCCGTAGATTCCGCACATAAGGAATTTTTCCAAATCAATTTGAAGTCGCTTTTGCGATTATGGCGCGAGTGAGTGCTTGCTCAGACGCGTACACTTATATTGAGATTCTATAGGCTTTCAACCAGATTCGATATCATCGAATTGACATTTTAACACTTTAGATGCGCCCAGTATTTTGCGCACTGTTCGGGATCAGTGCCTAACGGACAGATTGGTTTGATTGAATAAGAGAGTGATTTTGGCTCATCTTCACCACGTAGGAGTGAAGAATGAGACATACACTCGAACGCCATATATTACCGACAGGGGGTGCTTGCACCACTGAGATGCCGATGCGGCGGATTGCACGGTGAAAGACATCCGCCGCAAGACACGCAAGCGGCATTTGTCTGAAGACAAAATCCGCATCATGCTTGCTGGGTTGCGCGGCGAGAATACAATTGTTGAACTGTGCCGTTCACTGCCCGGCAGGCGATTGCAAAGCAAATGCCGATAGGGGCTCATGCTGTGTTCGCGGCACAAGTCAGGCACCGGAACACCGCCCTTGGCCTGCTTCAAGATTTCCATGATCTTGGCTTCGGTAAATCGTGACTCATTCAAATTTACTCTTCAATTATTGTGAGAAAATTCTACTCAAAAACTCCACTAATTTCCGAGGAATTACCGGAGCATTTCTGCTGAAAGTTATCCTTTTGATTGTTGGCTTCAAAATATTCAAATTGCGTGAAGTCGCTCAATCATTTGCAATTTCAGCACTTTTAGCTTGTGTTTTGATTATGTCCGTAAGCCATGGATTATGGCAATCTTGGTGGATCGGAACTCTCATCTTCATTTTCTTGCGGTGCGGCGGGTTCTTTCGAAAACAACTTTCGTAGATGTTCAAACCTCGTCTAATTCTTGACAAATAATTTCCGCAATTCTAGGGGCGCAAGGCAATTCTGGGAACTCTTTGATGAAGTTTGCATGTTGCTTTTTAAACAACATTTGATCGGTCAATCCTCGCTTTATTGCGGCGTTTAGGTCGGCTTCGCAAGTACTGTCAACGCCCTGCGCCATTCCCATTTTGTCAAAGGGGACAAGGTTTCCACCATTTGGATAGTTTATCACCAAAACCGGACAACGCCGGTACAGACTGTCGAGCATAATTGTCGAAGAATTGGAAATAAGAAGCCCACAGACATCTAGAAGCGGATTTAAGTCCACCTTGTCTGCCATGATCGCCCAACCGTCACTTTCCTGACAAATCTCTTCATAGATTTTGGTGTCTAGTGACGGATGAGGTCGAATCATCGCAATAGCGCCATTGTGTTTGCAGGCTTTTACAACACCCTGCAAATTCTCTGTGATCTGTTCTGCAGTAAACGCGACATAATACTCTTCTGACTCGTGCATGTAGCCATATTGCTCAGCAACCAACACTTTCGGAGATAAGGGCGCCACGTTTGGAAAGTGATCGGAAAGCCATTCGGCGCGTTCTGTTGAATTGATAGAAGCAACACTTCTGTCCATCGCGGGGTTTCCAGTCAGATGGTAGTGGTCAGCTTGAATGAGCTTATGTGACTGATGATTTTCAAATGCTGTTTTGCTTGCTGAACAATGGTGCGTGACCAGCATATCAGTCATAAAGTTTCCTTTGCCCAGTAGATCTGTCAAAAGCAAAGAAGGTATAGAAAGCGATCTTGCCACTCGCCTGGCGGCAAGTTCAGCGCGTGGAGAATTGGTCGTTAGCAGCATATTTGGTTTTACAATGGCGAAAATGCGAGCCATTGTGGAAACAGGTAGAAAACAGGATCGTCCGTTTTCGGCAAAGATACGTGCGGCTTCATCCTCGCCGTGGGTCAGTTCAAGGTCCAGAAAACTCAACCCAAGATAAGCGACACTCTCCTCATACAAAATTCCTGTATGACTGGCATGGTGATCCACTGCCAGTCGCTTACCATGCGCTAGAGCTGTTTGATGAATGTCTTCGTCGAGAAAATCTCTGAAGCCGAGAGGATTGAACCCTGCCGCTCGTGCTGTCGCAGCCCCAGTTGAAAGCGCCATCACAGAAATATCAAACTCGGGGCGGACTTTCTGCAATTCACGTAGAACGGGAAGAACCATTCTTGTGTGTCCGCCACCATAGGAAACAGACAATATCCGTTTTCCATTGGTCATTAATATGAACTCCACCTTTCAAGAACTGACCCTAAAATCATCTGTGATTTCAAGCTTTGGCTATGGTCAGCAACTGTCCTTTTGTCAATTGCTCGCTCACAGCGCCATTTTGATAGTCAACAGCAACCATCTTCTCAATGAGAAAGCCTGCTTGCCCCAGAAGGTCTTTCATCTCTGCGGCCGTGAAAAAATGCCCACTGCTCGGATATTTGACTCCATTTATTTCCCAATCAAAAATGATGTCACCTCTGGAGTAATTCGGCGCTATTGCATCGATGGCTCTACGGCCTATTGAGCTCCAGTATCCATAGCCTTCATAATGGCGGTTGTTTACGTCAATAGCGATGAGCGCGTCTTTCTTCATTCGAGTGTGAAGCAGTTTGAGTGTTTCAACACGCTGACTTGTGGTTGGGATATGACCCAGAACATTCCAAAGACAAAGTGCTAAATCTACTTTGGTTTTGAATTCATCCCATTCAGTTCCGGAAACATTCATGCATCTCGATGCCACTCCAAGTGATTGGCATCTCGTGACCATAGCGTCGCTGATGTCAACCTGTATCAACGTGCTTGCCTCTAATTGCTCAAACAGCCTTGCACCGCGAACGCCATCACCAGCGCCAAAGTCGAGAACTTCACCAATTGGACCCTTAATATAGTTGACTATTTCACGATCTACGGCATCAATATAAGGGCGCTTGTTTTCGCTGTAGTCGCGATACTCGCCTGCAAAGGCATCGTAAATTCGTTCAGCAGATCGCTCGGGCACTTCCTTTGGCATTTAAATGTTTTCCCACTTGATCGCCTGATCTTCTTCCAAATCTACTTTGAGTGCCCGCCCCAAAACCCGGTCAAGGTCAAAGGGTTCGATCCCATTTAATGGACGTTTGAAAGCAAGGTCTTCAAGTTTTAAGACTTCACCCACCTTCATGTTGCGGCGAACGACGATGGATTTGCGGATCAAAGGAATTTGAGGGATTTCACAGTTAACGGGAACTTTTACACCGTTGCCTTGAGCAACATGTGCCGCTTTCATACCTTGAACCATCATAGCCAGTTCATTTGGTTCGATGGAAGCTCTGTGATCTGGCCCCTCCATTTCACGGTCCATAGTAAAGTGTTTTTCGACAGCGCAAGCCCCCATAGCGGAAGCAATAATGGGCGCATAGATACCGTTCGTGTGATCGGAATAACCAATTGGCAAATCAAAAGCGACACGCATTGTATGCATGGCCCGAAGATTAATCTCATCCATACGCGCGGGGTATTCAGAAACACAATGCAAGACAACCAACTCTTCACAACCCGATTGTTGCAACACGCGAACGGCTGCTGCGCTCTCTTCGAGAGTGCTTGCACCTGTCGATAATATGACCCCAGCACCAGTCTCAGCAATTTCCTTTAGGAAGGGGTGGTTGGTAACTTCTGACGAAGCAACTTTGATCGCTTTTACCTGTAGCTCGTCGATAAGAAATTTTAAGCTCTTGCTCTCGAATGCTGTGCACAAAAACGGCATGCCTTGTTCACGGCTATAGTTGTAAACATCCCACATTTGTCGATTGCCAAGTTCCAGAGCTGTAGCCATTTCCAATTGATTGGCATCTTCCCCTGTAGTCTGTTTCTGATAGCTCGTTTTTTCAGCGTATTTGCTGATTTCCTCCGATGCGATAAAGGCTTGGAATTTGACAATATGGCCACCCGCTGCTGCAGTCTCGCGGATCATTTTTTTCGCAAGATCGATATCACCATTATGGTTCACACCGATTTCAACTATGGAAACCGGCTCATCACCCAGTTTGAAATCGTACGACTTTGATACAAAGTCCATCAGTTTGTTCTCCGGTACAGTGGAAAGAAGTTATTTTCAGCGGAAAGATCTAGTCCGCGAGAGACACACAAAGCGTCATAAGTTTCGTTGTTGACAATTCGAGTGCAACTCGAAAGAGGAAGTGTGTTGTGGCAGAATGAATTCTTGAAGGTGAAGAGACTATCGTGTCCTAAAGTTCGTCCTCCCCCCATATGAAAGTTATGATACCCTTGTTCTTTTGCCCACAATAGACTGTCCAACATGAGCAAGCTCGTGGGGTTGAGTTTTCTGTATTCCAAGTCTGAGCATGAAAAATGATAGTAGACAGTGTCATACATATGCAGATGGAAAAAGGAGGCTATAATTTTGCCATCGATGCAAGCGTTGAATAAACTGACGTGTTCACTGCCAAGACACGAACAGCAATTGGAAAAGTAATTGTCGGGAAACTTCCAAAATTCACCAGAATTAACAACCTCCATGGTGTCAAGATACCGACGTTGAAAATCAGCTAGTGACGTTGCACTGAGATCGGAATGCTCTATCACAACTCCTTTTCGTCGAGCCAACGCAGCTGCTTTGCGTTGTCTTTCTTCGATTCGTGACCAGATTTCTGGAGCTGGCAAAGTCAGGTCGGCAACAACAACTTCTTTTCGATAAGCGGGATTTGCTGCAGGGCCAACAAGTGTTTGTTGATGTTGTGAAAAAAGGGGATTTAAAAGACAGAACTCACTGACAAAGCCGTTTGCGCTCATCCATTGATGAAGAGCCGTTTGAAAGTCTCTTAAGAACTTGGGTGACAATAAATCTTCCGAACGATTGCTGATTGGCCCACCGTAGCCATAAACTGAGGTCAAATCACAAGGGGACTTGGAAGCTGGTTCAATGCGCCGGATGATGAAAGGATAGATGCAATAATCTTGGTCCTGATGAAACACAAACAGAACTGCGGTTTCATTATAAGTTTCTTCGTAGATACTCATATAGTTCGGATGATGGTGAATATCCCGCCGACTTGCTGGTAGTGCATTCAATAGCTTAAGCCACTGCTCTCGGTCCTTTCCGGAAGTGCTGAGTGTATATGCAGTATCAGCAGGATGTCGCAACTTCGGGAGATTACTTGTCATAAGCTCTCTCTCCAAAGCGCTTGAAGTATTGATCTCGTAACTTACTGACTTCAGTCAAACGCTTGGGGTCCCAGAATTTATTCACGTTGTCTGGTATTGTGACTGCCATCATATCCAAAGCCCATATCAACTCACGCAAACTTTTCTGGTCAAATTCTGCGCCTTGCTTGTACGCTGCGAGTGAGACGTCGAGCACTTCTTGTTGAGAATACGCAAGCGGGCTCGTGATCACCATTCCATTCTCTGCTTTGATCTTCATAGTGTCGGGCTCGCATTTTTTTTATGAACGAAAGTTAAGGGACACATCGCTAAAAATGCTAGCGAACGGCCCATACAACCCACTCTTCTATCTGACCACCAACTGGTTTAGACTCTGATCTATCGGATGAAAACGCACTTACTGATTCACTGAACACACGAGTTATTTCGACTTCTGACCATTGACTGAACAGGTTCTGCAATTCTTCCAAAGAGAAGAAGTGTGATACGCCCATATTGCAGCAAGGACCGGACTCTGGGTTTTTTGAAGTGCCGATTTCAAAAATTTCCCCCGTGCCAGCGCCATCGCAAAGAGTGCCCCATGACCGCGAATAAAAACGTCCACCCGGTTTTAGAAGACGAAATGCGTTGGCCAGAGTGGTTTCAATGACAGACATTGAGTTGGCATAAATTGCAAAATAATCGACGACCAAATCAAAGAATTCATCAGGGTAATCAATTTTGTCAAAAGTCGAGCAAGTCAGTTCGAAGATTTGGTTCTCATTTTTTAATGGTTCAAAACGCTCGTGCGCGGCTTTGATGGCCGAAGGTGCGCCATCCACCCCAAACGTTTGAAATCCCTCACTGAGAAAGAAAGAAAGGTTTGCACCCGCGCCACAACCCAGCTCAAGCACTTTCGTTTTCTCTCGATTTGACCTTTGCCTATAAGTCCGCATCACTTTACGGATAATATCTTCGGCAGGATATTTGCCCCATTCTTGTGATGAATGCAGCTTTTCCCAAACAGAATCCATCCCTAAATTCCCAATCGTTCATCACTGAAAAAGCGATCTTCAATATCAAAAAATTTCTTGATCATTACTCGATCGTCCAATTCGATATTCTTCAAAACTTTCAGAGTTTTCTCGGCAGCATTCCCATCACCAAACGGATTTTTCATTCCACTCAGGGACTGACGGAAGTCTTTACTTTGCACTTTTGCAAAAGCGTCCTGCATTGATTTTTGATCAAGTCCAGAAACATCGATGACGTTTTTTCCACGTACACGTCCTGCTTGGCGGTTGCCAATATTGATTGCTGGCAGTTCAAAACTTGGGGCTTCCCACAAACCAGATGAAGAATTGCCAACCATGAATTTTGCGTGGCGCATCAATGTATAGAAGATCCTCCGGTCAAACGATTTCCTCACGATGGCATCAGGTCGCTTGGCTTGGAACGCTTCAAGCATTTCAATCAGAGGCTGAAAACCCGGATCTATGTTCGGATAGATCATAACCGGAATTACGGAAGTTTTTTCCAATTCAGCTAGAAGCGTCTCATATTGCATGACAGCATTATCGCTTCCCAATGTTTGGGGATGGAATGTCGATATGCAAAATTCTTTATCGGCAGGCAACGAAGTCGCAGCAAACAGCTCTTCACGGCTCAACGGCTCAAGTTCCAAAATTACATCAATGGCTGCATCACCCGTAAGCGTAATCCTCCACGGTTCCTCACCCATCTGGACAACACGACGGGCATGTTCTGGCATTGAAACAAAATGTAGATGAGAGAGCTTTGTCATGGTGTGGCGAACCTGATTGTCAAACGCCCCTTCGGTTATGTCTCCGCCGCACATATGCGCAATTGGAGTTCTCATTGCTGTTGCTGCAACGAACAAAGATAAGTTTTCGATACGGTCGCCGGAGACACAAATAATATCGGGGCGGTGTGTCGATAAGGCCTCCGTAAAAGCTTTACAGCCTTGTGCTAAACTTAAACCAAGTCCAGTGTCTGTGTCTTCGCCGAATTGGAAGTCAACCTTGGCAGTAATATTAATGCCATCTTGTTCCAATTGCTGCCACGTACTGCCGAAACGTTTTACCAAATGCATTCCTGCACAGAAATTCATTGACTGGATCGATATGTCGTTTTGCGCCAACCGCATCACTGGATACATTGTGTTGTAATCACTGCGGGCAGTTGTCACGAAGGCAATTTTGCGTTTGGCTTTCACAAAATCACTCCGCTATTGTCAATCAAAAGGCAATGTTAGCATGCATATGAATCCCATGACATGCTAGCAGCTACATAGTTTTCTATGGTGCAATGCGGACTACTACCAAGCTGTCCAACCACCGTCAATTACCAAATTGTGACCAGTCACATAGCGCGATGTCGGTAAGAGAAGATATTCAATTGCTCCTGCGATATCTTCTTCTGTTGCCATACGGTTCAGGGGTGTTTTCTTATTGTATCGTTCTAAAAATTGAGCATTTTGCCCACGCTCAACCCCCCCGGGGGTGACTGTATTTACTCTAATCTTTGGAGCCAAAACCGTACTAAGCCATGTTGTCACCTGATTGATACCACCTTTGCTGGCAGCATAAGCTGCTGGGTTGGTCATTTGAGTTCCCGCATACAAACCATGATCAGGTCCAACCAATCCATAAATTGAACTGACGTTGACAACCGAGGCTTTGTCAGACTGACGTAAAAGCGGCGCCAAGCTCTGGACCAGGAAAAACGGTGCCAACAGATTTACCTTCATGACAGCGAGCCAAGCATCATAACCTTCCTCATCAAAAGGAACGCCCCATCCTGGAACGTCATCGTAGAAAGCCGCGTTATTAACTAAGTAGTCAAGGCCACCAAACCTTTGCTCAACCAAGTCACGAATTGTTGCAAAACTATTTTGATCTGAAAGATCCTCCGTCAAAATCAGAGTTTCGACACCAAATTCTTTGGTAAGTTTTTTGGCAAATGTTTGAGCTCCGGTTTTGTTCTTATCTGCGATAACAATGTTACAACCATGTTTTGCCATGACCCGGCATGTTGCCTGTCCAATATGGCCTGCTCCGCCTGTGATGAGAAAAGTACTTTGAGTCAACTTGTTGGTTCTCCAGGCTCGGTATTTTGATCGCGGTCAAGTCTTTCTGCGCCAAAGGGTGCAGAAGGTGTGAATGGGTTCTTAAGTAGAATTTCTGCAAGGTGAAGATCGAATGGCTCATCAATGTCCAGCGCCCGTTCAGGCGGTATAATGACATATCCAACCTTGCCGGCCATCAGTGAAGTGCAATTTGCTATATAGTCTGTTGAGCTGACATAAACTGCTGTCGTAATGTCATATACGTCAGGAGTGTCTTGTCGTCTGAACGCGGAGCTGGGACTGATCACTTCAACGTGGTCGTTCTGATCGATTTTCACCATGTTAAGGTAGGGACTTCGCGCACTTGGGCTGATTCCAAATACTATATCACAATCATTTTTAGCAAACCGCTCTAACGCGGCGTCAATGTCCTGTGGCGCTCGCAATGGCGAAGTGGCTGGCAAAGATATAAAGCGATCGCCTGCTAAAGGTCTTTCGAGTTCGGTGGTTTCAATGGCATGGCGCCAGGCAAGTAATTCCGGTGACTCATCCCTGGCCAATTCTTCGGGCCTTTTTATCAGCCCGGCGCCATATTTGGCGGCCACGGTGGCAATCTCATCATCATCAGTCGAAACTAGTATCCTCTCGATATACTGGCTGCTTAGCGCACATTCAATTGTATGGGCCAGGAGTGGTTTGTCGGCGACTGGAATAATATTTTTGCCTGGGATTCCTTTCGATCCGCCCCGACAAAACATGAATGCAGTGTATTTCTGATCCATCAAAGCTGAACCCTTACACCATGGCTATTTGAATGTTTGGCAGCATCGACAATCTCAATTATTTTTGCCGCCTGCCTCACATTTGCCCAGTTTTCGTTTGTGTGACTGTCTTTAAACCGCGGCTGGTAATCCGCAAATGACTTAGCAAAGAAAAAGTCCAATTGACGTAGGTAAACCTCATTTGGGTTTCTTGAACGAACATCCTTCATAGCCTGCCCCTCGGGATGAGCGGGTGAATAAACAGTCGCTTTTTCCTTTATCAGATCCGCTTCAATGGTGCCCTTTGAACCTACAATCTGGAGGCCCATTTTTGGAACGAGTTGCAAAAAGTCGATCTGAATTGCGACTCTTTTGTCCTGATACTCGAACAGTATGTGGGCGCTGTCTTCGACATCAATGTCGAGATGGCTGAGTTTCCCGCTCGAGCACATCAACGAGTTAGGGGTGCCAAACAAAAAGGAAGCGTAATCCAGCTCATGACTTAGCTCCAACAGTACTCCGCCGCCGAGTTTTTTTTGCGCGCTCACACCATCTCGGTAATCTGCATTTGGTCGCCAGTCAGGAAGATATTGTCCTGTTTGAATGAAGGCGGTGCGAACCGTCCCAATAACGCCTCTTTCCAACTCGCTTTTGATAAAACTCAACAAAGGAAGAAAACGTAAGACATAGCCAGTCATAACAAACCCGGTGGATTCTTCTGCTCGCTCCACAAACCCAGTAAGCTTGTCAAAATTGCTCTCCAGCGGTTTTTCAATGAAAATATTTTTTCCGACATCGAGAAATGGATCTGCAACTTCTCGATGCCTGCTGGCGGGAGACGAGATGATAACTGCATCTGGGCCCCACTCAACCGCCTCTTTCAAAGTATGAACCACTTGAACAACCTGTTCGGGAAGATCAACAATCGCGCCGCTGGTTTGGCGCAAAACACATAATTCGGCTTCCGGCAAAAGCTCCGTACAATTCCGCATATGCCGCTGACCGATACTACCAAGGCTGGCAAGTAAGATTTTTGGTTTTTTCATGACTATCGACAAGGTTTTAGGGGCTAAATTTCGTCACAGTTTATGCTGAAAGACTGTGCGCTCAAATTGTTCAACTTGCTTTTGGTCAAGCGAGATGCAGCAAAATAAATGAGTACACATAATTTATTTCGCTCAAATGTCACACTTGACGCTGGTCTTTATAGGGTTCTAAGAGACGCCAAAGCAATGTATTAATCCGGTATTCCCGCATATGCTTTTGTCTAGTTTTGAAGAGACGATTGAGCTAGTCAAATTTGTAAAGAGCTCAAAGATATCTAATCGTGCCTGGGAACCAGAGTTCCTTTAGAAAAAGCAAACCAACTTTGAAAGTGAAGAAACCGAACATGTCGAGGATTGCAGTAATTGGTGCAGGTTTTAGAGGCTTTTGCGATGCTTTGGCTCTTAGCAACGCCGGGCATTCCGTAACCATTATTGATAGCGCTCCTTTTTTTGGCGGCATTATGAATTCCATTCAGCTAGGCAACTTTACGGTGGACAAAGGTGTCCACTTTTTCAATTCAATGCCATCCGAAATCATTGAAACAGTGACCGAGATTATGGAAGGTCAAGTCAGGCCAATCGGGTACTGGTCACGCAGCGTATTCGATGATGTTGTAACCGAAAATTTCTCTCTTCCAAATTTAGATTCACGCAGTGACAATGAGAAGGAGAAGTTTCTATTTGAGCTTGTTCAATTGGCGGCAGAAGACCGACCCATAAGCGAAAACGGAAATTTGCAACAATATTTCGATTCGAATTTTGGGCCAAGCATTGGTAAAATTTACGGCGACATTTTTGAAGGTATTTATCGTACTAAGGCAATTGATTCAGAAAAACGTGCCGTTAAACAGACTTCACTTCACAGGACCAAGTTTCTGAATGACGAAGCAATGATGGCCTTGAAAAATGTCCCATGGTTAGATGATCGTTTGGCAGCACGACGCAAGGCTCTTGGAAAAATCGATGACTTAACGTCTGTTTACCCAAGTGATGGCAATGGAATGAAGGGGTGGTGTGAAAGAGCCCACAACTGGCTTGAAAAAAAGGGCGTTCAAGTTTTATTGGGTGAAAAAATTTCTGATATCAAAACGGAAACGAAGGCTATAACTGTTTCAATTGGTACGCAGCAATTGAAATTTGATCGTGTCGTTTGGTCGAACGACGACGTGGATGACCTCACCAAGATGATGCAGCATAACACTTCGGTTGGAGCATTCCTTAAAGGCACTCCCCTCGTTTTTTATTCAATTGTAACAAAAGCGTCAAAGATACGAGAATTTACATACCATCAAAACTTTGATCCATCAGCTGCGATGTTTCGTGCAGCTGCAGCCGGCTACTATGGCAATCAAGTCGATAAAGATGGAAATTCATTTGTAACAATCGAATGCACCGCGAATAAAGACAGTTCTATCTGGGCAGATCCAAGCATTCAGATTGACGCCATTTGGGCCGAGTGTAAAAGAGACGAGATTGTCGATAAAGATGCAGAGATTGTTAAGTGTGATTTTGTGAAAATTCCAACCTCATACAAAATTCGGTTGAATGGATACAACGCAGAGTTTGAAGAAACTTGCGATTGGATATCAAACTTCGACAACCGCATTGTTGTTAGAAAAGAAGAACCTTTCTTCAGAAGAGAAATATATCTTGATTCATTGCAACTGCCGGATTTACTCGACTCTATTTGATTTCGCCAAGCGTTTGATTCCATTTAACAATGGACCAAAATTTTGGTTTTCAAATAAGGACAGACGCAGGAATGGAAAATTGGTTCTGCAGACTGTACCTCTAGTTACTTAGTTGTGAGAACGTTCTTAAATCGTAGATCGATGAGAGCCGAAAGTTGCGACGTATGGTCCGCGCAAATTGGAACTATTGAACCATATCACCAAAGTAATTAGGGCCAGAGAATTTGAAATTTCACGGAATTCAATCCCTGAGAGGCATCGCTGCTTTGGCGGTCATGTTTCATCATTTAGGCGTACTGTTATCGAAAGAAAAGTACTTCGGTGATACAATTTGGGTTGAATTGACATTGTCAGGCGCGCGGGGCGTTGATCTTTTCTTTGTCATCTCTGGATTTATTATGGTGCATACACGCGCATCAAACCCAAATAGAACGAGAACCAATTTTGTCGCAAACCGAATTTTGCGAATTTTTGTACCGTATTATCCTATCTATTTTTTTATGACTGCGGCCTACATGATTATGCCTTCAATTGCTCAAGGTGGCATCACGATTGACGTTTCATCTGTTATTCAAAACTTGTTTTTGTGGCCTCGCACATCGTTGGAAACATATATTCCAGTGGTGGCATGGACGCTTACTTTAGAACTCACATTCTATCTAATTTTTGCTTTGACCATATTCAAAGCGGGGAAATTCGGTGTCTTCGTATTTTCTGCATGGATGGTAGTCTGTCTGCTCAACATTTGGTTTCAGTCGCCTTTGATGATTTTCAATCCGCTCAATCTCGGTTTTGGCATCGGTGTGCTGTCTTATCTCGCGCTAAGTTACATCCCAAACGCCATCAAAGCCCCTGTCTTTGTTTCTGCAGTTTTGATTTTCACATTTTTGATGATAATCGGCCCTGATCGCGACGATAACGCTTTTATAAACATCGCCTATCTTTTGGTTTCAGGTGTTATGTGCGCAACATCAACGCAGATATCCCGCAACATTTTTTCAAAGGTTGGTGACTTCTCATATTCACTTTATCTTTGCCATTACCCGGTTTTAGCGCTTTTGTTCATCATAGCTTTCAGGGCCAATGTTGCTCATACGATTGGACCGATTGGTTTGGCTACGTTGGCACTTGTGGTCGCCATTGTTGGATCATGGATCTATTTTCGCGTAATCGAGGTTTATTTATTTGGTATCATAAAACGTAAAATACCCTTGAATTAAGTGAGACCTGTAAGCTGCAGCCTTTCAAATCGCTTCAGATTTCCTAAAATTCGTCAATTTGTGATTCAAATGGTAACCCTCCCGTTTTTAATGGGAAGTGATTGTAGAATTATAGCGCCATTGACCTTCTCCCATCTGTTAGATCAGCACCGGATCAGAAAGCAAAATGGGATTGAGTTCACAAGAATGTCAACTACACAAACTGGGCTAAGGCAGGATCATTTTTGGGGCAATTTAGGGACTAAACGGTCTTGAGCGGCGTGGCTGGGGTATTGCAAACGTCTCTGTTTGAATGTGTTTTATTTGACCCTTTCCATTGGCCGATAGGCGATTGCAACAATCGCTGTAAGGCGCGTTCGAGTAGAATGGTTTGGCCTCGTCCGAAGTAGACGTCGGCTGGCGTCAGGTTTTTGAGGCTCTCGTGCCTCTCAACACTACAAGCAGTGTTTGCCGGCCTGCGGATATGCAATCAACTCACTCTGTTCCATTGGTGCTGACGGGGAACAATCCGGCGCTGGCAATCGTTGCAGACGAGGCATGTGGAAGCGCCAAGATCAGACAACAAATTGCAGATGAATGTGCGCTGGCTGTCATTCCATCAAAAAGCAATGCCCGACAGCCAATCCCACATGATGTAAACCTCTATCGGAAAAGGAACATCGTCGAGCGTTTCTTTTGCAAGATGAAGGACATGCGTAGGCTGGCAACGCGCTTTGAGAAAAAGGCGCAGAACTTCCTACCAATGGTCCAGCTCTTCGCAATCAGATGTTGGATCGATTGAGTCCAACCCCTAATTTCCGCAGAAATTACCATCTTCTCAAGAATGGAAAATAAATCAGCCACCATTCAATTTCTATTTTTGCCGCGCGCCTAAAAGCTTTTTCAACGGCATTTCAAAAAACCTATGGAGCGCAACAGCGCAGACCACTGATGTAACGATTGCCAATGGTATCTTCACCAAAAGAGGTAGAGATAGGACGGGCTCTGCTGCTGTGACACCAAACCAAACGACCCAATGAATGAGATACAGTGCATAGCTGATATTGCCTGCAAAACGAAATATCGGCACCCAACGCTGAGACCAACTGCCGTGAAATACCAAAAACACAGCAATACCGCTTGCAATGCTCAAACACAAAAACAGCAAATGATTGGTGATAATGCGTTCTGTCACCAAGCTTGAAAACGACATTACCATACAGAAAATTGCAAAACCGACAAATGAATGTACTCGTCTCGGTGTGAATCTGGTCTTCTCAATCAACATGCCCATTGCAAAAAAGGGGGCGTAAATCAGAAGGCCAACAAAACTAAACCAATACTCTATATCTCCCAATTGTTCATGACGCTCGCTTACCAAAAGAACAATGAACATTTGTTGGCCAGCAAACAACAACGCTACAGACATGAGCATGCCTCGAACTGATATCGATTTGGACAGAAGAAAGAGCGATGGGAAAAGCAGGTAGAAAAGTATCTCGACGCCGAGTGACCAAGAACCAACAAAACTAGCTAAATATCCAGGCATTTGGAGTGACATGAGCCCTGACCCTGTCAGAAAGAAACGAAACACTTCATTGATTTTGGAGTCTTCAAAAACGAGCGCATATCCAAGCCGCATTGATGCAACCAACGCCAAAAGAGGCAGCAAACGAGCTACTCTGTTTTGAAAAAATTCTCTAACATTCAGTTCATTTAAACCCGACGCAAACCGAGAACGATAAACCATCACCATACTTAGAGCAGACAAAATGAAGAAAACTGCAACGGCAAAAAGGCCCGCGCTCTCAACAACGATTGTCTCACTCCACATCAAATAGTGATACACACACACGATGATAGCTGCGAGTCCTCGCATACCGTCGAGCAAATAGTGGCGCGAACCAGCACCTCGATACACCTGTGAATTCGAAGAGGAAGACAATCTAGACCTTTCAGTTTATGAAATTTGAGAACTCACCTGTCACTAAATTTCAATTTGCGCTCTAGGGTTTCGAGGCTGATTCAGTATCTTTGTCGATAAACAGTCGATACCATATTTCAAGCGAAATCAAAGCGCGCAGTTGTCTTGTATAATTTGCAACTCCGGCAATATTGAACACGAGTGGTTCTGAACCATTAGCCTACGGGCACTGTGAACATCTGTCTTTGCGCCAAGTCAGTTCAAGCCCCAGCAATTCTTGAACGGCTTTCTTGAATATCCATTTGGTTTCACCGTGACGCAATCTCAGAGTGCCTGAAACGGTGAAAGCAAATTCTACCATGGGGTTATCAAGGACGGGTGAGCGCACTTCAACAGAGCGGGCTATAGCTATGCGATCTGGTTTTACAGATTATTGCCAGGCAGAAGAGTTGTCGTTTCAGAAAATAATACTCGATTTATCGAATCAAAATGACGGACGTAGCGGATAGCTGACGACAGTGTTTCAAAGAAAACGACATCGTTAAAAGCATCTGCCAATTCGCCCTTGAGAAGCTTTGAGGGTTCATCATTAAGCAATATCTGATTTGTTACTTTTCTCGTCTGCCCAAATGTCGAAGATCAAGCCGTTTTCCCAAGTCAATCGGTGTACCTCGTATTGATGGGCCACGCGATTATGGCCCGCACAAAACACTCTACAACCGCTTCTGGCGTTGGTTCGAATTGGGTGTTTTCGACTAGATATTCATCCACTTGATATCTGATAATAGTCCGTTAGATACGATGATGATCGACGCAACACAACTAAAGGGTCACCGCAATCGACATGTAGTGCATGTAATGAAACCTGACCCTAGCAATAGGCATCGCTTAATTGTAAATTGCACCTACTGTTTCTGACAACTTTATGACAAAAGTTATCGCGTTGAACACCTTTTCGAAAAAGAACAGAGGTCGAGGTTAATACGCGATGCGTTTGATGTTGATATCCAACAATGATGATATTGCCGCCTACGCACAG
Organism: uncultured Rhizobiaceae group bacterium; assembly: GCA_937958815.1. Classification (GTDB taxonomy): domain Bacteria; phylum Pseudomonadota; class Alphaproteobacteria; order Rhizobiales; family Rhizobiaceae; genus Pseudahrensia. The sequence continues at coordinate 76,717 of CALGMR010000014.1, forward strand.
GCTTCAGGCATCGACACAATATTTATTGACTTAGAGAAAATCGGAAAAGAGAAGAGGCAGGAGAATTTCAACACTGTCATCAACTACCATGATGTCAAAGATATAGCCCCAGTTAGACATGTTCTAGACAAATGCGAACTGATGGTTCGAGTTAATCCTCTCAATGAAAGCTCAAAAAAAGAGATTGAAGAGGTTCTTGCTTACGAACCAGATTGCCTCATGTTGCCAATGTTTGAAACGGCTGAGGATGTTTGCCAGTTTCGAGACATCATCAACGGTCGCGCCAAGGTGAGACCACTCATCGAAACGCCAGCTGCTCTTTCATGCGCTGAACAGTTAGCAGATCTGGATGGCGTTCATTCCTATCATTTTGGTCTCAACGATCTACACATCGCATTTGGGGATAGGTTCATTTTCGATACATTGAGGAAAAATCGACTTGATGAAGCAATTTCAATTTTCAATCAAGCAAACATCGTGTTTGGAGTAGGCGGCATGGCTCGATTGTCTGAAGGAGACATTACAGGTGCGGAAGTGTTGGCTGAAGGGCTCGGCCGAAATTCCAAGGCTGTAATTCTATCCAGAACTTTTCATCGCAATTCAGAGAGCTTGCAGGATTTGCAACAGTCTGTTGATTTACCAAATGAAATTCAAAAGATCAGAAAAGAAATTGACACATTGCGAGGGCGTACTAGCAAATCGATTTTATCTGATCGCAAAGTTTTCAACGAAAAGGTAGCCGCTATTTCCGCCAGATTAGAGAGCCAACAATGAAACGAATTTTCGATTTTGTTGTGTCACTTCTTCTTGTTATCGTCTTTGCCCCAGTGTTTCTCATTGTTTCCGTTCTGCTCAAAGTAACCAGCGGCAGCCCAGTGTTCTATTCTCAAATTCGCATCGGCAAAAACCAAAAAACTTTCCGTATGTATAAGTTCAGAACCATGAAGGTTGGATCCGATAAACATGGACACTCGACCACAGCAAATGACGATCGAATAACGCGCATAGGAAAATTTTTGCGTATGAGCAGTTTGGATGAATTGCCACAATTGGTAAATGTACTGATGGGCGACATGAGCATGGTCGGTCCACGTCCTTATGTGCCTCAGCAGGAATCTGAAAACGCAACCGACTATTGGGTTGAAAGACACAAAGTGCTGCCTGGTATAACTGGCTTAGCCCAAATCAGACAAAGATCCTTAGCGACACACCAGCAAGTGATCGAAAACGATCTAGAATATGTTCGAAACCATAATTTGTGGGTCGATCTTTCAATACTGTTCAAAACATTCGGCAGTCTGTTGAAAGGAAGATAAAATTGTTTTCGCATCTCATCCAGCTAAAAGGTGAACTTTAGAATGAAAGCAAGTAATATCGTTCAACAGTCGGATACGATTGCGACGGCTCTGGAAAAAATGAACCACACAGGTGGTGATCTGCTCGTTGTCGTTGACCCGAATGGACGCTTCATTCGCGCTGTTTCGCAGGGAGACATTAGAAGGCACTTGTTAGCAGGCTACGACCTCTCCAGCAAATTGGAAAATCTAGGCAAGGCAGATTCCATATTTGCCCTACCGGATATGAGCTTTTCAACCATCGAAGCGCTGTTTGCTTCAAGTTTAGTCGACAAGATTCCACTTCTTGACGAGCATGGCGTTCCAAAAGAGATGCTTGATTCGAAAAACTATGAACGTATTTTGTTGTCTACACCTCACATGGGAGGCGATGAGCAGAAGTATGTTGCTCAAGCATTTGATTCCAATTGGCTTGCTCCCGCTGGCCCTAATCTAGATTCTTTCGAACACGAACTTGGTGAATATCTAAATGCAGAAAACGTCTTGGCCGTGACTTCTGGGACGGCTGCGATTCATCTCGCGCTTATCGTGCTAGGTATAACGACCGGCGATACAGTGCTTTGCTCTTCTTTCACATTTGCCGCGTCTGCAAACCCTATCTGTTATCAGGGGGCCACGCCGGTATTTGTGGATAGTGATGAGGCGAGTTGGAATTTATCTCCCACTGCGCTGCTTCGGGCAATAGAGGGTTGCTTAAAAAAAGGACAACCACCTAAGGCTCTGGTTTTGGTACAACTTTATGGACAGTTGGCTGATGTGGATGAAGTCAAATCTATCTGCAAACATTACGACATCAAGATCATTGAAGATGCTGCTGAATCGATTGGTGCAAAATATAATGGCCAAGCCAGCGGGACGCTGACTGATATTGGAATTTTGTCTTTTAATGGCAATAAGATCATCACCACATCTGGTGGAGGTGCTCTTGTTTCAAACAACAAAGAGTGGATCGACCATGCCCGCTTTCTTTCCACCCAAGCCAAAGAACTAGAACTGCACTATGAGCATAAACAGATTGGTTACAACTATCGCATGAGCAACGTGTTGGCGGGCATTGGTCGCGGCCAATTACAAGTACTTGACGACAGGGTAAAACGGCGGCGGCTTATTTTCGAAACCTATCGAAAGCGATTGCAGGAATTCGATGTTCTGACATGGATGCCAGAGGTTGAGGGTTGCTATTCTACTCGGTGGCTCACAACGATGACCATAGACCCAGACTTTGGAAAATCTCCAATCGACCTCATTAAACATTTGTCTGACAACGGAATTGAGGCGCGTCCAATGTGGAAGCCCATGCATTTGCAGCCCGTTTTTTCAAAGTGCGATTATTACCCATACAGTGAAAATCTCTCAGTATGTGACGAATTGTTCGCAAACGGGATTTGCCTTCCTTCAGGAAGTAACGTCACAGCAGACGGTATCGAGCGCATAGGCGATCTAATTGCAGATTTTTTGCGTTAATTGATCGTGAAATTGTAGATATGTCGTTACTCGTGGGACATTTCCAATAACCTCCCAGGATTGGGATGAAGGAGATGTTCATGAACAAGGATCAACGCGAGATTGGACTTGCCACGGTTTAGTTCCGTGTCCTTGAACTGGAATTGATCCATCAAGGAAAATAACTATGGCGCATCGCCACACAGAGGAATTTCGTCGAGAAGCTGTCCGCATTGCATTAACGAGCGGACTTACACGTAGACAGGTAGCATAGATTTAGACGTTGGCTTTTCGACACTGGCCAAATGGATACAGAAATCGAATTCCAACGATTTGCCGCCGGCAGCCGACATTGATCTTGCTAAGGAGAACGAACGGCTGCGCAGGGAGGTTCGCCTTCTTACGGAGGAAAGGGAGGTATTAAAAAAGGCAACAGTGATCTTCGCGGGTCAAAGCAAATGAAGTTTGCCTTCGTTGAAGAACACAGAAACCATATCCCTATCGAACGCCTGTGCCGTATTCTGAATGTCACATCACGTGGATACCGTTCTTGGCGTGGTCGTCCTGTCAGTCAACGTCAACGCGATGATATGGTGGTTTTGGCGCACATCCGTGAACAGCATCATCTGAGCCTTGGCAGCTATGTACTGCACGGCAGGCAATTGCGCAGCAAATGCCGAAAGTGGCCGCCCAAGAATGACACAGGAGTTGAAGGAAGCCGGTCCTACTGTTGGCCATTGCTGTGTTGGGCGTTTGATGTGTGACAACGGTATTCGAGTGATCACAACCCGCAAATATAAAGCGACAACCGACAGCGATCACCGTGTCAACATTGTGCCAAACCTGTTGAACAGGAAGTTCCATGCTGAACGTCCCAATCAGAAATGGGCAGGTGACATCAGCTATATCTGGACGCGGGAAGGTTGGTTGTATCTAGCCGTAATAATCGATCTACATTCTCGCCGCGTGGTGGGGTGGGCTGTCAGCAATCGACTGAAGAAAGGTCTGGCACTTCAGGCACTGAACCGAGCTGTGGCGTTACGAAATCCGCCGCCTGGATGCCTCCATCATACCGATCGGGGCAGTCAGTATTGTTCCCATGATTATCAAAAGCGAATGCACCAACTGAAGTTTAAAGTGTCCATGAGCCGAAAAGGCAGTTGCTGGGACAACGCCGTGGTCGACACGTTCTTCAAAACCCTCAAGGCCGAACTCATCTGGCGCGGTACATGGCTTGATCCTCCCTCATTGAATTGGTCCATCCTATAGTTGAGTAAAAGGAGGACTGAAGATGGCAAGAAAGCGCCACAAACCCGAAGAGATCGTATTGAAGCTACGTCAGGTTGATGTGCTGGTTGGACAAGGAATGGCTCG
>CALGMR010000015.1 GCA_937958815.1 uncultured Rhizobiaceae group bacterium
TGGCTGCTGCGCAATTTTGAAAGCGCGTCTCTAAGCAAGGCTCTCCGCAACCAATCCGACACATGCGTGCAGCGATGCCATCTGGCATCAACAAGACTGCGAAGAGAAGCGTGACCCGGATGAGCGACAAAGACCCGACAAGCAAAAAGGAAATGAGCTTGACCAAACCGCCCAATTAGAGAAGCGGTCATTGACGACGACAGAGCAGACTTGATCAGCATCAGTCAAAGCGGACATTGATCAGTTTGGATTCGGCGCGAATGGCGTTGTGATCAGCGTAGCTCAATTGCAAGACGAGCAGCCATCACATAAGCTTCGACTCTGTACGGACAGTAAGCAGGAGAGAGCAATGCCTATCGGTGTGATTTCGGTCTACGGAGCCTTGGTCGTTTGGGTCGGATTGCTTGTCTACGGAACGCGCCGGAGCTCTTATCAGCCATTCCTGTATTTCGGTCTCGGTTTGATGCTGTTTCTGAACGTTGGCTATTTCATTACAGGAGCGCCGAATGCGATCGCCAATTTCATTGGCATCTACGATGTCTTGATCAATCTTGGTTTGAGTTCAGCCAGCGATGCTGCGGCGATCACTACTTGCCCAAACAATGAATGCACCGTCTGGGGTGATCGCTACACTCAACATCCTGCATGGGGTGCTGCATTTCATGACCGTTTTGCGAATGGCCCTGAGTTCAGATCTACTCTTCTTTACGGACACATTCTCTTCAACTCTATTGCATTTGTTCTGGTTCACATCCAGTTGCTTCGTCCTGGCTTTGCGGAACACAAAAGAACACACCGTCTTTTGGGTAGGGTTTCATTTGTCGCTTTAACACTTAGTCTTATCTGCGCCATTTGGTTGGCCTCTCAGCACGCCTCGGTTGTTGAATATGGCGGCGTTTTTGCCGAATACGGATTCTACTCAATGGCGGCTTTCGTTTACGGTTGCGCCATAATGGGCATCGCAGCAATCCGTTCAGGTGACACTGAAAAACATAGAGTTTGGATGTTCCGTTTCGCTGGCTCAATGTGGGGCGCGTTCTGGATTTTCCGGGTTATGCTGTTCGTCATTGATCCATTGTTGCGCGAGTTTGAAGCTGCGGCAATTCTCACGTGCATTTGGGGTTCTGCACCGCTTGGTATCTTGCTTGGCGAATTAGTCAGGCGGCGCCTTGATCGGACTTCTGGAAGAGAAAACGCAATCGCTGCACCCGCTGAATGATATTGCAGCTTTAACTACAAGAGGCAGTTTGTCGCCAGCACTAACGGCCCATTGCTGCCGTTCGTACCAAGTTTAGATTTCTCGTCCAATTTCGCCAAAGCTGTCATTGGCCTCTGATCCAGAACCATCGCGCTGACAGGCAGATCAGGCAACAAAGTGACTTTGCATCACTTTTGCTGATAGTCCATGAGCGACGCATTGATTGCCCCCGAGTTACGCTCTTTGAGTATTTAACTTTGGTTGATGATTACCCGAAAAGTAGACTGTTAGCCCAATCAGATATTGACAACTTAAGCACGGTAAGCAGGCAAAGGGGCTCTATCTTGCAATGAAATCATACGCCGCAACATCACATCGGTAAGTTTGCTACGCGTTTCTGCGTGGATAGCATCTTCATAGAGATTGCGCATTTCGAGTGGGTCACTTTTGAGATCATACAATTCCGACCAGTCTTCCCCCTCTCGCAGCGACATGCGGTAGCGATCGGTTACAATCGTACGCACCCGTTGGGGGCGATCAAAGCCTGTCATCAATCTTTGACTGTCTTCCTCGATAACAACCGCCTCTGGTGCTTCTCCGCTAAATAAATCTCGCCCCTGCAGTCCATTAAACTGTTGAATGCCAGCACGTTCCAGAATGGTGGCTGAAATATCGATGGAGGATGCTAGAGATTGATCGGTCAATGCGTTCTTAGGCTGTTGTGGATCGTTCCATATAAATGGCACACGGATGATACCCTGATAATGCAACAGAAGCTTCAACATCAGGCCATGGTCGCCCATGTAATCGCCGTGGTCAGACGTGAAAATCACAATAGTGTCGTCTGCCAAACCGAGCGTTTCCAACTGTTTCAGTACGTTCCCAATTGCATCATCGATCATCGTGATCATGCCGTAGGTCAGTGCAGTGATGTCTCGCGCTTCTTTTTCGGTGACAGTGAACGGGTTTTGATTGTCGCGAGGATCTGAACCGTCCTGCCGCGCCTTTTCCATCGCTATGATTGGCGGCAGGCTACCCTTGCTGAAAGATGCGGGCAGTTTCACGTCTTCGGGGTCATACATATCCCAGTATTTGCCGGGAGGTGTGAAAGGGTGGTGTGGATCGGGAAACGACATTTGTAGGAAAAATGGTGCGTCTTCATTCGCTCGTTCACTCAGCCAATCTTTTGAACGGTCGGCAATCCAGCTTGTCGAATAGAGTTCCTCGGGAACCGCTGTACGCCACGCCTGCGGGGCATCAATACGATTGTCCGGCAGGGCGTTTTTCGGACCAACAAGGTCATCGAAATCGGGCCGCTGTTCGCGCGCCCACAGCAGATAATCACCGCAAGCTTGGTCAGCATGACCGGCCGCTACTTCTACATGTTCGAAACCGTAGAAGTCTTCGCCAATCCGACTAGCAAGTGGCGTATCCCAACGAGTCGTATCTTCCAGATCGTACTCGATCGAATGGCGGTTGTTTTTATACGCGTCTCGCAACTCTTTTGAAGGGGTGTGTTTGCCAGCTTCCGGTTTGAATGCATTCGTGGCTGGCAGACCTGTGAAACTTTGCAAGTGCGATTTGCCGATGAGCCCCGTTTTGTAACCCGCGTCACGCAGTAGCTCAACGAACGTGGTGTGATCTCGCGATAATGGAATACCATTATGACGAGCTCCATGAGCAGAACACATGCGGCCAGTCATGATTGACGCGCGGTTCGGCATGCAGATCGGGTTGGCGACATAGAATCGCTCAAAACGTGTACCGTCTGTTGCGAGGCCATCTATGTTTGGGGTTTTGACAATTGGATTGCCGTAACACCCAAGGTGATCTGCACGGTGCTGGTCGGTGATGATAAAGAGAAAGTTGGGTTGCTTCTTCATGAGGTCGCTCCCTCCTTTTGCGTAATAATTCGGCTGCGGCGGATGTCGAAGAGGATCAAAAAAACTCCGATGACTATGGCTGGCAAATGGACTGTGGGGCTTATGACCAGGCAGGCAAAGGCCATTACAAATCGCAAGGCGACTTCCGGGATTGATAGTTTGGTTCGGTCGTAAGCTGACAGCGCTGACGAAAACAACCAGATGCAGAAGCAGGTACGTGCGGTGATCCACAAAAACTCGATCAAGTAGAATTCCTCAACAATCAGTAATGTTGGATAGAATGCAAAGATGAAGGGAATGATGAATTTTGCCATGCCGAGCCGGAACGACATCAGCGCCGTCATAAGTGGGTTCGAACCCGCAATAGGGGCGGCTGCATAGGCGGCAATCGCTACCGGTGGGGTCAGCGATGACGCCACCCCGTAATAAAATACAAACATATGGGCAGTCAGCATGGAAATACCCAAAGCTTGAATAGCAGGTCCCATCACCAAAATGATAATGAGATAAGCTGGCAGCGTTGGCATGCCCATGCCTAAAACCAACGCGCCTATCATTGCCACAAATAAAGCCGAGAACAGGCTCTCACCGCGAATATTCGCAATGATATTCGCGAGCTTCAAGCCAAGTCCCGTTGAATCCAATGACCCAACCAAAATGCCAATGGCCGCAATAGCGATGAGTAGCGTGGCACCAGATTGACTGCCTTTGATGAACGAGCGAACAAGCCGCATCGGCTCTGCACGCACGTCTGGATTGATGACGGAGAGGACCAACAGCACGATTACGGCATAAAAACCTGCCGCAGATGTGGAGAGACCGTATATCAGTGAACCGATGACAACGGCAATTGGCCCGAGAAACAGAATTGAATTGATCCAATCCACTTGCGTGATTTTGTCTTCTATCTGGACTGGACGCACCTCAATACCCTGCCGTCGTGCTTCGACGGTGACAGCCGTGAAAAGACTGAAATAGTAGAATAGCGCAGGGACCAGAGCGGCGACAATGACCGTCAAATATCCCGCTCCAGTTAGGTCTGCCATAACAAGAGCAGCTGCACCCATAATCGGTGGCATTATTTGTCCGCCCGATGAGGCGGTGGCCTCAATTCCAGCAGCAAAGGTTGGCGAGAAGCCTCGCTTTTTGATCATCGGTATTGTGAAGGTACCTGTGCCAACAATATTGGCAACAGTGCTGCCTGACATGGTGCCGAATAGTGAAGAAGCCAGAATAGCAGCGTGGGCAGGTCCGCCACGTGTGCGGCCAGTGATAAGAAACGCAAATTTGAGAAGCGTATCTCCCGCGCCAGTGCCCTCTAACAGGACACCAAAAATGATGAAGATGAAGACTGTGGATAGCACGATGTTGGTAACCGAGCCGAACACACCTTTGTTGGTGTTGTACCAAAGAGCTTCGGAAACTTCAGTCAGACTGAAGCCTGTGTGAGCAAGAAGGCCAGGCATATCTGCTCCGAACAGTAGATATATCACCGCTAAAGCGCCGACCGAAAAAAGACCCCAACCCCATAGACGTCGACACAGTTCGAGAAATACAATCAGCCCAGCAAGCGCGGGCCATGCATCTGCACGGGTTACATCGTAGAGAAACTCCTCCATCTCGGTTTGAACAAAATAGAACGACCAGATTGCCCACAGTCCGGCAATCAGCATAGCAAAATCAATTAGAATATTGATGAGACTAAGGTTCTTGGAAGTTGAAGGATTGGAAGTGCGCTTTGATTGCGAAACAGAAATGCCAACAATCAGTGCAAGTGCGAAACCGGCAGCGCGATGCATTTTGGGGTCAAACAGCCCGATGCCGGAACTGTAAAGCGCAATGAACCCAAGCACCATGCAAGACAGGGTTGCTGCCACGGCGAATGCAGTCGCCACAGAGGCGGATTTGGTTTCAGTCATGGCAACGCCGTGCTGTCTTTGGGTATCGGAAATGTGAGCGACGTGACTTCAATTGCGCCACGCCCCACGGTATTGAAATTCCTAGCGCAGACGTTCAGGAATATCGAAACCGGCTTCCTTGTAATAACGCATGGCACCTGCGTGGAGCGGGACGTTAATCGATGTGAATGCCGATTTCTTCGTGACTTCTTTCAAGAAGAACGCCGTTGCCTGGACCTCCGAGAGGTTTTCCCAAAATGCCTTAGTCGCCTTATAGACAACCTCTTCATCCATGCCCTTGTGGGTCCCCACGAACTGGAAGAATCCGAGTGCGGTGATGCTCCCTTTTGTCTGCTGCCCCTTGTAAACACCGCCATCGAAAACCATCATGCCTCGGCCGGGGTTGCCAAACAATTTTTGCATTGCTTCGCTATCGCGCGACGCATCAGGGATAGACAGAACGCGAAACTCGCCGGAAAGACCAAATTGCTCGATCTTCGCAGAGCCGACTTCGGCAGGACGGACCATCATGTCGATCTTCCCATCGGCGAGTGCGGCATAACCTTCACCCCAAGAGAGACGAACGGCTTTATAGTCTTTGCCTGCCTCATAACCGGTGATGATCTTGATGACAGCTTCCGATGTCCGTGATGCAGAACCGGCTGGCGGTCCTGTGAAAACCGTTTTGCCTTTAAGGTCTTCCCATTTTTCAATGCCTGAACCCGCAAGTGTGACTGGATGATAAGCCCCGGCCTTGAAACCAAGTATGGCGCGAAGGTTTTTAGAAAGTGCCGGCGCTTCTTCAATTTTTGAATACATCGCCTTTTTGCCAGCCATCAAATTGGCAAGTGCAGGAACGGATGAGAAGAAATCAATTTCGCCTTTCGCGCCTTTGAGCATAGATTTGGTAAGCGTTTGACCAGCATTGACCTGAATCTCTACGCCAGCCTTGCCCGCTTGATTTGCGAAAGCAACAAACAGGGTGTGGACAGGATCGCCAACACCCGCAGTCTCCCCTTTGTAGATTTGAGCTGAAGCTGTCGCCGCAATGCCGGTCGCCAAAGTGGCTGCAAACAATGGTGCAATCAGTGATTTGAGTTTGAACATGTTTTTCCTCCCAGAAATGAAGCCCAAGCCTAGCACTTGAAAATTCATCGCGTATAGTCATTTTATTTCTTCAATACATAGCATTTTGGTATGAAATTAGACCCTCGTCATCTTATTCAATTGTCCCATGTGGTCGAAGCTGAAAACTTTCAAATAGCTGCTCATCGATTGGGCCTTACACAACCAGCCCTAAGTCGAAATATGAAGGCTTTGGAAGATCGCATAGGCACGCCATTGTTTCGCCGCGATGGCAGACGTTCGATCCCAAATGATATGGCGTTACGCTTAGCAAAGAGCGGATTTTCCATCCGCGTTGCTCAAGACCGAGCTTCGGAACACGCAGACAATGTGGTGAGTGGAGAGGTAGGTGAGCTTCGTATTGGCGCACCACCGATCGTCGCAGGAAAGTTTCTGTCCAAACCCTTGGCGCAGTTTCTAAACGACAATCCTGCTTGCACTGTGGTTCTCCGATCAGGTTTGGTGGATGAACTCAGGTCCATGCTTGAACGAGGTCAAATTGATCTGGTTATTGCTCCACAGAGCCTAGCAGCCGAATCTGACGATCTAACGTTCCGTCCGCTTGTCGACGATAGCGTTGGGATCTTATGTCGATTGGGGCACCCGCTTCTATCAATCGATGGTATCACCGATACCGACCTTGGGAACTCATCATGGCTTGCGCACTCACGTGGCAGTCTTCTTTGGCAACAAACAGAAGCTGCAATGTTGGCTTTGGGAATAGATAAAATCCATGTTTCATGCGTAACCGATTCCATACGATCAGCATTGGAGATCGTTTCAGATACTGATCTCATTACCACCATGCCGCGTTGCACAACTGAGCCCTATCTTGGTGATCATTTGACCTTTTTGAATTTCCAACACCCTCAGTTCAAACGAAATCTCGGCGCGATTTATCGAACCGAGCTATCGACCAATCCGACGATCTCACAGTTTCTCGAACTATTTGATGCCATCCAGCTGCAGTGAACTGTTAAAGGTCATGGCCTCGGCCATTCTTGATGGTCAGCTGAGCTAATTTGGGACATGCTTGACTTTGGTCACTGGGCTCAAACCGGTCGATCACATTTTTGATGTGCTAGTTTTTTGGATGTCAGCAAAACGCAGACGAAGTGGTGTGGAGGGTCGGTCGGAGAACTGTCATGACTACTTCAAATCTACCCGCAATTATTCCAGCACGCAGAGCTTGGAATATACGCAGGCTGGCCACCAGATTCGAGAAACAAGCTCGAAACTTCCTCTCAATGGTGCAGCTCTTTGCAATTAGATGCTGGCGAATTGAGTCCGCACCCTAGTGAAGATATGCTCAAATTCAGATCTTCAACAGCCCAGTAAATAAATTTAGTTGCTAAAAGAGACATCTATTTTCGTTAGATAAACTGCTTACCGCCGTCGATGACAAGTGTTTGGCCCGTCATGAAACTTGACAATGGGGAGGCTAGGTAAAGTGCGCCGCCGGTAATGTCTTTGACCTCAGCGTTGCGTTTCAGTGCCGCACGGTCCGCGCCATAATTTTTGGCGTCTTCCATGAGTTCCATGCTGGCATCAGTGAGGGTGAAACCGGGAGCCAACACGTTCACGCGGATGTTTGATGTTCCGAGCTCTTTGGCCATAACCCGACTCATCGAGATAACAGCGCCCTTGGACGCAACATAGTGCATCCAAAGTGGTGACCCTGAAAAAACAGTCGCTGAGGCGATGTTGATGATTGATCCGCCACCTGTTTCTTTTAGCAAGGGAGAGGCTGCTCGGCTCATCTGCCAAACGCCTTTGACGTTTACGGCCATGACTTTATCCCAGACATCTTCCTCAATGTCTTCAAATGAAGTTCTCTCCAATGCGCCATACATCGCAGCATTGTTGACCAAGATATCAAGACCACCCATAGATTTCTTTGCACTGTCCATTACACGTAAGCAATCGGCTGTTGAGGTGATGTCGCCTGATACTGCGTAGGCTTCACCTCCTGATTTTTCGATTATATCAACGGTTTCATTTAAGCTGGTTGTGTTGGAATCTGTTGCAAGTACAAAAGCTCCTGCGTCAGCAAAAGCTTGCGCAAACGCTCTTCCAAGGCCGCCCGCCGCACCAGTTACGACGACCCGTTTTTGCGCAAGATCAAGGTCAGTCATGGCTTGGCGCCTCAATATAACTTGGAATTGCGAGTTCTGCTTTTCGCGCTGCAATCAGGCAATGCGCCAAAGCCTTTCCCGCCGGGGACAGCATGTGAGGCAGGGCGACTTTTTCCATTGCAGTGATATATTCAGCAACGCTCCAGTTGTACCAACCGCAGATGATCTTCATACCGTGTGGTGTGGTGCGCCACCCTTTGTCGGCGTCTTTCACAACAGCATCGTTTATCGAGCGCGCTTCTTTCACAGTGTCGTGCCCATCAATGATCGCAAGCACAGCTTTGATATTCACACCTTCAGGCTTGTGCTTAGTCAGGATGTTTGAGGCAATTTCGACCCCGTATTTTTCATGATCAAAAACGAGATCTTTGCGGGTTGGGTTTGTACCTATGGCATCCAGCAGAAGGTTTGGATCAATGCGCTTCCAGCCCACATCGTGCAGCAATATAGCAGGCAGAACTGTGCTTTCGTCAGCATCGGGTGTTTGCTCTAACAAGGCGCGCGCAAGTCCGTAGGCCACCAATGTGTGTTCATCATTGTTGCGCACGTTGAGATATGGTTTTGCGTCTTCCCACAGCGGCACATCTCTTGGCAGCAGGATGTTGTGTTCGCTCAAAGCGGCACCTCGTAGCTTAAGTAATTGGGTTTGTATTCGAGATAAGCTCCAACACCATAACGGCCTTTTTCGTGACCGAGCCCACTTTCCTTCATGCCGCCAAAGGGGACGTAGCGTGAAGAACGTTGAATGTCATTGAGCCAGACAAGTCCGGTTTCCAAGCCTTCGTCGCGCTGTTGCTCTCCACCAATGAGAACTCGTCCACACTTGCTAACCCAATCTTTGACCTGTCGTCCACAGTTGGAAAATATAGTCTCATCGATCATCGGCCAAGAACGCCCGAGCCTGCAGTTGGTGCGAGCATCAAAGCACCAACCTTTTGAGAAAGTTTCTCAAGAAATTCATCATACACTAAACGTTCCCCATACACGCGGTTCACGCGGTAGCAAAGCTGTCCGCTGTTGGCGAATCCATGGCGCGTTATAGCTGTTGTTGCTTTGTCCAAATCTGAATCGGCACACACGATTGCCGGACACTGCGCCCCTAGTTCCAGTGTAATGCGTTTGACGGTGCCCATAGCTGATTCGGCAATCGCTTTGTCCGCCTTTGTGTCTCCAGTCCGCCTACTGTCGAATGCTCTTTTTGCAGCTACAATTGCTATATCGGCATCTTCGGAACCTGCATCAGGAACCGTATCAAACGAAAGGCTGGTGCATGGATCGTTGATTGTAATTGTTTCTCCCGAAACGGCAGTTTGCCATGTTTCGTCTATAAACATGTCCATGTTTTATGTACCTAAATTGCGTGCAGTTGCAGGGTCTTTTTGGTCACTTCAAGTTCTTCCATTGCGAGTTGTCTGCCCATATCAGTTTCCAGTTTTTCGAACTGGCCTTCAAGGCGCGTTGCATAGCCGTTGGGTGTCATATCCATCCAATCGCACACAATCGCCACCCCAGTCACTGAAAAGCGCCACAGCTTGTCGGCATCGCGAACAATGCTGTCATTCAGGTGATGTGGGGTAGGGCGGGTGTCATGTCCGTCAATGATTTCGCACACTGCAGCAATCACGGTGTCGTCCCAGCCCGTTGCTTTTAGAACTTCGGTACCAAGTCGCACGCTCTCGGATTCGTGCAGATAGCGAACGTCGGATTGCAAAAAGTTTTCACCGCGAAAACCTTTGTTGATAATTTGATCCATGTCGATTGAATACCAACCGATATCGTGGAGCAGAATAGCAAGAGAGCATATGTCATGATCTGCGGTTTCATAGTGATCAAGCAACCTTTGAGCCCATCCAAAAGAAAGGGGGATATGCACGTCGTTTTTGCGAGCGCGCATATAAGGTTCTGCCCTTTGCCAAACTGGGTCGTAGCGCGATAAATCACGAGACATAAATCGTCCTGCTCCAAATGCTCCCGTTGTGAAGTTTGTATACGTTGTTAGTTAGAAAACACCCTACCATTGCGAGCTGACGCCGTTTGCAATTTACAAAATGTCCACTATTCCTTTGTTGCCATCGACGCGAATGCGCATACCCGTTTTGATGACCGAACTCGCATTGCCCGTTCCGGTAACTGCGGGTAAACCATACTCGCGGCACACAATGGCGGCGTGGCTCATCATTCCGCCAATATCGGTGACAACAGCATCGATTTTGCCGAACACGGGTGCCCAAGATGGCGCTGTCACCGGTGCGACCAAAATTTCACCTTTTTGCAATGAGCCGAGTTCATCGGGATTGCGCAACACCCGCGCTGTGCCTTCGGTTACGCCGGGCGAGCCCGCCATGCCTTTTAGACCTCCGCCGTCTTCATCTGCTTCGAGCCAACGTTCCACGGCTTCTGACGTGATGCCCCAAAGCATAATGGTGAATGGTTCAGTGATTACATCAGGTGGATTGTTGAGGGCAGGAATAGGCGGTTCGGATTGCAGTTTTTCAAGGATTTTTTGACGGCGTTCAATTTCTTGTGGCCAAATGCCTTTGCCGTGAATATTGCTGCCGATGGCCCAAGCGCTCGTGTAATCCCATAAAACATCACGCACTTCGGTTCTTGAAAGGTGGAACATTCCATCTTCATTTTCCCAAAATCCTTGTTTGGACAGCAGCGCAGACAGTTCACGCATCTTGCGCCAAAAGGTGCCCAGCGCCCAATGTTCGATGTAGAAGTTATGATCTTCAACGTAGGGGAACACCATGCGCGAAAGCGCAAGCTTTCCATCGAACACTTCTTGAGCGTCTTCATCCATCATTTCACGATATTCGTTCGTGATGCGATCCCGCTCTGCAATCAGTTCTTGGGTCGGTCTCGCAATGTCTTCGCCGTTTTCAAGTCGGGCGATGTAATCACGCAAATAGCCGAAAGGTATGTCGAGATGATCAATCCAGTATTTGTCTGTTGAATAAAAACCGTTGCCACTGGTGAAATTGAACCATGGATCCTTGGCGGCTTCCCAAGCGGCAAGCCACTTGTCGCCGCTTTTTACCTTGCCCACAGCAGTTAAAACCGCATCAACAGATCCGGATTTCAATGTGTCTGCAACGCCAAGTTCGATAGCGAGTTTTGCAAGGCCTTTGAGCTCATCATCAGGTCGGAACAATTCAGAATCCACACCTTGAACCATTTTCGCAATGGCTTGGTCTGGAATGGTGGGGAATTGTTCTTTCACAAAGCCAAAGAAATCGAGATAGCCTGCATACCCCAGGTTCAGGAACTCAAAGTGATATTGCCAAATCTTGTAGCAGAGTTCGAGGGCTTTCTCGTAGCCTTCCAAGAGTTGATTTGAGCTGTCGAGACCAACACCGCCTGTGACAACTTCCAGAGCCTCAATTTCGGGAAGTTCCTCAAACGAAATGGCATTGAGATCATCAATTGTTGCCAAAACCTTTTTCTTCCAACTGACGAGAAGACTATCCCAGTTTTCATAATAGTAGCCTGCGCGTTCCATGAAATGGGGAACCCGTGCTTCTATGTCTTCAGGTGCAACACCAACGGGGGAAAAATATACATAACCGTTCAGAACACGATATTCGATGCCATTGGCGGGCGGAATGAGCAAATGGCGAGAATTGTACTGACCAAGGCCTTTGATTGCGAAATCCAGCATAATCGTGTCGAAGGAGCGAAATGGTGTCGGCCAGTGTTGGCTGTTGCAAAACCAGAACTTTCCATCGTCTTCTACTCTACTGCCTTCTTGAAACCGCGTGTAGTAAGGATAAAGGCTCTGCCAGTCTTCGGCGCCAACTGGTGGTGCCACATCGAATGCACTTGGGAATTTTGAAGCCTGTTTGGTCGTCATATTGATTACTCCTCCCGAGTAAGAAACCTAATCTATGCTTTTTTGCTGCCGTATGGGTTAGTGAGCGTTCCAACAATGCTACTCATTCCCGTGGCATAGGCGGTCTTTGGCTTTTCAACCTTCTTTTGCGACCAGACCGTTTCAGGACGGCTTTGCAATGCGACAAGATTTTCTCCATCTGGCAGATCAGCATCAAAAGCCCATTCAACGTCTTGTGGTGTCTTGTACTGACGTTCCAATTGCTTCGCGAGTACGGCCACCGCAAGCACCTCATCATCGCTTAGACTTGGCAGGTTGCGGCGTTCTTCCTCAACGTCACGCTCCACAGCTTCACCTTTTTCAGAATCGCCAACCAGTTCCATATGCTTGTCTGAAATGGTGCGGTCGATGATTTCTTGCAGCACTTTTTCAACCACAAAATTGTCAGGTGTCACTGTGCCTGAAACAACTGTTTCGCCCAATCCCCATGAGGAATCTATGACGATGCGTGTGCGGTCACCATTGGCAGGATCAAGCGTCATGGCCACTCCGGCTGCTTTGGCATTAACCATTTTTTGCACGCCGACACTCATGAGAACATCTATGTGCGGAATGTTGTTTTTCTCGCGATACGCGATTGCGCGAGCTGTGAATAAGGACGCCCAGCAATCCAGAACTTTTGCCACGACGTTGTCCGCACCTCGTACCCAAAGATACGTGTCTTGTTGACCTGCAAATGAAGCGTCGGGCAGGTCTTCTGCAGTTGCAGATGACCGAACCGCAACAGGGAGATCGGCTCCCATCGCGTCGTAAGACGCGCGAATGGCTTGTTCCACATCATCGGGCATCCGAATGGATGTCATCTTGGTCGCGATGGCGTGTGCTGATTGCTGAGCGCCATCGTGGTCGTTGAAATCTAGAACATCCAAAATCTGCTTTATATCCGCCAGCAAATTGCCATGGTTCAACATGGCTTGATAGGCATCTGTCGTCACTGCAAAACCCTGAGGAACAGCAACGCCAGCCTGTGTCATGGCGCCAAGGGAAGCGCACTTGCCTCCGACACGCGCAAAATCATCGTGGTTGATGTCTGCAAAAGATAAAATATAGGCAGATGAAGTCATGCTGGTGTTCCCAATTTGATATCCAGTCGATTGGGAACACGAAACGAAATGTTTCGAACGTATTCCACGGCAGAACCGTCCTTCAAAGTCATGTTCGGAAATCGTTTTGTGAGTTCTCGCAGCATGATTCCAAATTCCATTTTTGCCAGTTGGAATCCGGGACAGAAGTGTACGCCATAGCCGAAGCTCAAATGGTTCCTGGCGTTTTCGCGTTGGATATCGAATGTTTCACCGTCTTTGAACAGGTCTTCATCTCTGTTAGCAGAACCCATAATCATCAAAATATTTGCATTTTCCGGCACATCAACAAAGCCGATCCTGGTGTCTGTTTTGGCGCGTCGACGCCAAGAAACAATGGATGGTGCATACCGCAAGACTTCTTCCGTAGCATTCTTGATTTTCGATGGGTCAGCGCAAATCTCGTCCCATGTTTCACGGTTTTCCATCAGAACTTTCAGAGCGTTGGTCATCAAAGTCGTTGTGGTCTCGTGACCTGCAAACAAAACGGAATACATCACACCGGCAATTTCTTCGTCTGTGATTTCACCGCCGTCAAACTGGGCTTGCAGCAAATCGCTTGGAAGATCGTCGCCCGGTTGTTGTCTGCGCGCTGCAACCAAGTCACGACAATAGGACCAGTACTCAACCATTTTGTGCGCGTGGGGCAGTTGCTCTTCGTCTGATAGATTGCCCCATGTCAAAGCTGCCCGACTGGTGGCCCAGTCTTTCACTTTTGGCACATCTCCATCGGGAATACCCATCAACGTGAACAATACGAGAGCAGGGACCGGATAGGCGATTTCTTGAAAGAAATCGATTTCGGCTTTGCTTTTAACTGCCGCTAACGACCGGTCAATTATGTCTTCTATTTTTGGTTCGATAGCTTTGAAACGCCTCGGGCCAAATGCGGTTTGGACAATTTTGCGTATGCGTGTGTGGTCCGGTGGCACGCGAGCAGATAAGCCTGAATAGGCTGTAAAGCCACCATCTTTCATGATTTGTTTGCCCTGCGCGCACATCGGTCGCATGGGTGCTTGGGCATTGTCCGAAGAAAACGTATTCCAATCGTCGAAAACTTGTTTGACGTCTTCGTGTTTGGTGACAACCCAGTAGTCCGTCTCCTCATGATAAAACACGGGAGACTCCGCTCGAAAAGCTTTCCATTTTTTGTGTGGTGAGCTCAGGTCAAACGGATCGTAATTGCATTTGCCAGCGCTTTCGTGGCCTGTTGTCAAAGTCGCTCCTCCCAAAGCTTTTCCACTTAGCAGAAAGCCTATGGAGCAATCTTTGGTTTTTCTGTTGTTTTTAAACTATTGCATCAGGTTGCGATAAACCTTGTGTATGGAGGCGTCTTTGTGGGAGCCGCCCATACTTTCCAAAGTGGTTAGATATTGCTTGTATTGGCGGATAATCGCATCTGTGCGATCTTGCGCATGGAACACGCGCATCGTTTCACAATTGATGTCTTCGTTCATTGGATCGAGAACCAAAGCTTTTTGACAAAGTGGTAGCGCTTCATCTTGTTGGTTTTGGCTGCGCAACAAAACTGATGTGTCACGGTATATCTTCAACGCCATGTCCCGAAGCCAGCGCCTGCGGGGCAAACACCAATCTTCATTTTCGCTGTGCACATATTGGAGTGGAATGTCTTCGAATAGATCGCCGCGATAAAGTTCCTGTCCAGAACGATAAATCAAAAGCGCATCATCAACCCGATCTTGTTTTGCAAGAGAGAGGCCGCGTCTGCAAATTTGCTCAAAACTCGATATATCGATCCAACTGCCTTCTGGTGCATTCAGCCTGTAGAACTCGCCAGATCGGATGACCGCGTCTTTGCTGCCAAGCGCTTTACGCAACATGGCCACCGCGTGATGGAAGCGCCCGCGTTTTGTCGCTTCTGCAGCTTCATTGGGCCATAACAGTTCGCACATACGGTCTGTGTGTGCTCCTTTTTCGCCAGCACTCAATAGATAAGCGAACAGAGTGCGTGTTTTATGGGGAGAGCTGCCGGGTGAATTCCAACTGACAAGAGATTGATCGGCAAGATAGACCTGCAACGGGCCAAGGCATTGCACTTGCCAACCCTTGGATTTTGGAGTGGTTATCTGAATTTGCTTTGGTTTTGAAACCCAACCAGGATCAGCTCCTCTGGCAAAGCTTCTGTCGAGTGGATCAAAGAACTTGATGCCAGCATAATCTGCGACTGCACTTTCCAGCAAAAAGGCCATTTGCTCATCAATCGTGCCATTCACAGACAAATTGGCAGGCAACCAATAAGGATTTTTGTGGATGCCAGAAGGTGCTAGAAATTGCTGGTGAGCACGCAGGGCTGATTGCATTTGGTTTTCTATCAACAACTCGCGATTGTAGATGGAGATCAAACCAAGGCCAAAATCCGAAGAAATACGCTCGGCAATATGGCCCCAGTCTTTGACTGACATGTTGCTAAAAACTGTTTTGGCACTCCAGGTCATATCGACCATCAAAACATCTACTTTGGTCTTTGACTGTAAGAGATCGCAAACAGCTTGGTGCACGGAGTCACCAGAAAACGAGGTTTCTCCCAAGCCTAATGCGCTCAACGGGAGCGTAGGATATGTAAGGTCTTTAAGCAGGTCAGGTGTATCTGACACCAATACAGCATGTTTTTTGCTTAAGGTTTTTGTCACCGATTTTTCGATAAATTCACCGTCTGAAAACAGGCCAAAAACCGCAGCATCAATGATGTTGTCGCGCCTTCTATTCTCGTGGTCTTTCTTTGAGTTGCGCACCTTTTTTCCAATTTCTTACAATAAAAAATTTCTCGGTTTTAGCATTGCATAACGCAAGCCAAAGAAAAACCACAGAATGAAACCTACGCTTATCGGGCGGCTGAAACTGCCGTGGGAGGACTGAAATTGATCAGCTGGAGACCTGATACAGGCACGACAAGACCATGCATGTTTTGCATGAGAGAATGCGCGTGCTGATGGAAGGTCAGTTCGATTACATTATCGTTGGTGCAGGTTCTGCAGGCGCTGTGCTTGCAAATCGCTTAAGTGCTGATCCATCAAATAGGGTCTGCCTTATTGAAGCCGGGCCGGTGGACAAAAGCCCGATGATTTCAGTGCCGCTTGGCGTTATGTTGTTGGCAAAAAGCAAACGCTACAACTGGGCGCATGTCTCCACAGCGCAGTCGGGCCTTGGCAATCGCGAAGTTAAAATTCCGCGTGGCAAAGGGCTTGGCGGATCATCAGCCATCAACGGCATGATATATATTCGTGGACACAAAAAGGATTATGACGACTGGGCGTCACACGGTTGCACGGGTTGGGATTACGATTCTGTGTTGCCATATTTTCTGCGTTCAGAAGGCAATGCCAACGGTGAACTTAACACGGATTATCACGGGCAGAATGGCGAGCTGTGCGTCAGTGATTTGCAAAATCCAAACTCAATTGATGATGATTTCGTAGCATCTG
Organism: uncultured Rhizobiaceae group bacterium; assembly: GCA_937958815.1. Classification (GTDB taxonomy): domain Bacteria; phylum Pseudomonadota; class Alphaproteobacteria; order Rhizobiales; family Rhizobiaceae; genus Pseudahrensia. Next base: position 16,657 of record CALGMR010000015.1, read on the forward strand.
CTGGCAAACTTCAAATACGATCATGCAGCGACATGAACACCCCAGAGCCTGAGGGGGTAGGTATCTATCAAGTCACCCAAAAGGGTGGCAAGCGTCATTCAACATCGGCCGCTTTTCTGAAACCAATAGGTGGGCGAAGCAATTTGCACATCGAAACCGATGTTGAGGTTGAAGCGCTGTCTATCAGCAATAAACGTGTTGTTGGCGTGTTGTGCCGGTTTAAAGACGGCACACGAAACAACATTCACGCGAGGGGGGAGGTTATCCTCTCTGCGGGTGCAATCGGCAGCCCTGATATATTGTTGCGCTCTGGCATCGGTCCTGCAGGTGAGCTTTCAAAAACTGATACTGACATTGTTATGGATTTGTCTGGCGTTGGCGAAAATTTGCACGATCACGTGGACGCTATGGTGATCAACCGCAGCCGTTCTGTTGCGCCATATGGCATTTCATTGCGCGCCATTCCGCGACTCATCGGAGATGCTGCAAACTGGATTTTGTTCAATCGTGGGATGCTGTCGTCCAATATGGTCGAGGCCGGTGGCTTTGTGCGAACGAGCGCGGATATTGATCGACCAGACATTCAGTTTCACCTCATTCCTGGACTGAAAAGTCCTAGGGGACGCATGTTTGAATATGGTCATGGCGTGTCACTCCACGCTTGTGTGTTGCGACCCAAGAGCCGTGGTTCTGTGCGTCGAATGCACCCCAATGGTCCGCCTGATGTCGACCTAGGTTTGTTGGACGATAATGCTGATTTGGAATGCCTGATGAAGGGGGTGCGGATGGCCCGTGATATTTTGGCTCAAGCACCCTTAAAAACGCATGGTCTAAGTGAAATTCATCCGGGTGAAAACATTCAATCGGATGAAGATTTGGCTAATTTTCTTCGGGCCAGTGCGCGCACAGTTTACCACCCCGTTGGAAGTTGTGCGATGGGTATTGGTCCGAATTCTGTTGTTGATCCGCAGCTGAAAGTGCGCGGTATCGATAATTTACGCGTGGTTGATGCTTCGATCATGCCGAGCATTGTGAGCGGCAATACAAATGCCCCCACGATTATGATCGCTGAAAAAGCTTCTGACATGATTTTGGAGGACAAACGCGCAGCATGAGTGAGGACTGAAATTTTACGACGACCCAACTTAATAACTCAGGGAGAAGACACATGAAACTGGCATTAACATTAGCCTCTGCGCTTACATTGGGGATTTATGCAGTTCCCTCGCAAGCTGAAGCCGCCCCCAAGTGCGGTATGAACACAGGCAAAGCGGCAACAGGGAAACCTATTGTCGTTGGAGGCATTCATGGCAACGCTGCGCCCGGCGATTTTTCGGCATCCACTGATGCAGCAAAAGCCTATTTTGATTGTGTGAACGCCAATGGCGGCATCAATGGTCGCCCAATCGATTACCGTATTGAGAACGACCAATGGAACCCGGAAATGGCAGCACAAGCTGCTTCCAAGTTGGTGAAAGATGCCAAAGCAGTCGCTCTTGTGGGGAACGGGTCATTTATGGAAATGGCTGTGAATGCGAACACGTATAAGCAAGAGAACATCATGGTGATGGCATCTGCATGTGCGATTTCCGAGTGCTTTGAATCCTCCAACATTGTCTCCACAAACCAAGGTCCTTTGCCGTCCAATCTGGGCGCCACTCAATATGCACAGGAAGAACTTGGCACCAAAAATGTGGGCTGTATCGGCCTCAACATTCCAAACAACGGCCCATGGTCGTGCCAAGTCTCAATTGACTACATGAAGTCCAAAGGTGGCAATGGTTCAATGGCACTGCTGAACCCAGGCGCACCAGATGTGAACTCAGCGCTTCTTGAAGCAATCGCAAACGGGTCCGACACCATTTTGCTGAATTTGCCCTCTGGCCTAGCTATTGCCGTTTTGAAAGCTGCTGAAGAACAAGGTTTGCGTGATGAATATAAGTGGATTGCACCAACGCCGCTTTATGATCTGAGTGTGCCAAAAGCTTTGGGCGACTATTGGGATGGTCATGTTTATGTGAATGCAGAGCTTGCACCGTTTCAAGTGGGCGGTCCTGATGCCAAAAACTGGATCGAGGTTATGGATGCCTACGCAAAACCTGAAGACCCGCGCGATACGTTTGCGCAGTCTGGTTACCTGTCGGCGACTTACTTCGTAAAAGCGATGTTGGAAATGGACACGGCTGATCTTGATGATCGTGCCAAGGTGACGGAAAAAATTAAGTCTATTTCCGGTTACAAATCTGACCTGATGTGCGGCACATATTATGTAGGGGACTCTGATTTCCACATGCCAAACCGTGCGGGCTATATGCTGAAAATTGAGAATGGTGGTTTTACGATTGTGCGCGATTGTTACGAGTTCGAAAGCTCATATTTCGACAAGCACATCGCTCTCGAAAAGCAACTTGGTCTTCGCTAGTCTAGAGCTGACTGTTAGAAATTGCCTGCGCCATTCTTGGTGTAGGCAGTTTCTCGTTTTTGATCGACTGCTTATGGGGTAAGGGAATGATCGGATCCAAAGCACTGAATTGGTGCCTTTACCTCGGTTTGATGGCAGCAACGATTTTGTTTCTCGCTTGGGGTAAACCTCAAAAAATTGTCGGCCTGTTTTTCGTTTCGGGTTTGGCGGTCGGGTCGCTCTATGCGCTGGGCGGAATTGGTATGGTTGTTCTTTACAGGGCCACGGGTGTTCTGAACTTTGCCAATGGTGCCATTGGTGCTGCTGGTGTGATGACGGCATGGCAATTGGGTCAATGGGGCATTTGGGAACCCCTGACATGGTTGTCAGCAATCGCCGTCGCTTTGGTTTTGTCGGTTGGATATGGTCGCTTCATTGCGCCTGCCTTGGCTTGGCGTGAACCTGTTGTAAAAGCCGTTGCAACACTCGGCTTCGCCCTCATTATTCTCGGATTTGTGAGTTATTTGTGGATTGATGATCCGCGGAAATTCTCACTTCCGACAGATAAAATTGGTGTTCGTATTCTAGGCTTACGCGTCACAGTCACGCGGCTGATTGCATTTGGTATGTCGGTCGGCATCGTCATTCTCATTCACCAATATCTGACACGCACCTCAATCGGCTTGCACATGCGGGCTTTGGCCAACAATCGCGATATATCCGCCTTGATTGGCATTCCAATTTTGCGCACTGAAACAATCGCATGGGGCATTTCTGGCGTGATTGCGGGCTTTACGGGTCTCATGTTTGGAGATCTTATTAGACTTGAACCGACTGTCATAACTTTCATGGTTATTCCCTCGATTGCGGCGGCAATTTGTGGGCGCTTGCAATCGTTGAGTTTGGTTCTGATCGGTGGTTTGTCTATGGGTGTCATTGAGAGCCTTCTCACTTTGTCGCCATACTTAAAGAGCGTGCGGCCCATTGCTCCGTTCATCATCGCAGCTCTTGTGCTGCTGTATTTCCAGCGCGGGCGCAGACTTTCCTTTGGCGGGGCAGACTAATGACATCTCAGCGATTATTTACACCCACGCCATCGGGCATTGCTGGGCTAATTTTTGCAGCTTTTGCATTTTTTGTTGTGCCGCTGGTTGCGGGTGGGCAATGGCTGAATGTGTTCATATCGATGGCCTGTTTTGCACTGGCCGTTGCCGGCTGTGCATTTATGTATGCTCGCATGGGGATGGTCAGCCTGACACAGGTTGGGCTCATGGGTGTTGGAGGCTGGGTCACACTTCGCCTCAACTATTTGTTCGATTTTCCATTTGAATTAAACCTGCTTGTCGCGATGTTCATCACTGCGCTGTTCGGCCTTGTGTTAGCATTGCCCGCTTTGCGTATGCGCGGGCTTTATCTTGCATTGGTGACATTGATGGCAGCTGCAGGATTTGAAATTCTGTTTGCAACATTCCAATTTCCAAATGGCGGGGACACTTTCTGGGGTGTTCAAACAGGCACCAGCGGAGATTTCAGAAGACCTAGCTTAGCAACGTCTGATGCTGCTTACCTTCGATATCTGGTGGCAGTGGTCACCGCCGCGTTTCTCTTGATCGAATTGCACAGGCGAACAGCGCCGGGCAGGGCATGGGCTCTCATTCGTCGCTCGGAGGCTGCTGCGATGGCCGCGGGTGTCAATGTCACTTTCTACAAAGCTTGGGCCTTCGCTCTTGCTGGATTGCTGGCAGGGCTAGGGGGAGGGCTTCTGGCAGGAAGTCTTGGCCTGCTGGATGGTGGCACTTTTCGAGCCAGCGAAAGCGTCATGATATTTGCTTTGGCGATTGTTGGTGGCGCACATTCTTGGTTGGGTGTTTTGATTGCAGCTGCTTTGTTTCGCGTGTTGCCCGCCGCATTGAACAATGCTGGTCTAGATGCTGATCTGTCTTTCGTTATCTTTGGTGCCGGATTGCTTCACGCTGTAATCTCAGCGCCCGAAGGTTTGGCGGGTCAATTTGTTCGGTTCATCAATACCAAGTTGCAAAAACAAACTCAGTCAGTGCAGGAGCACGCTCCAACCCTAGTATCAATGGAAAGCCGCACTGGCAGTTCCTCTTTGTCAAATCAAGACAATAGTACTCCGGACTTCGCTCACCATGTTGAAATCGACAGCATCACTGTCAAATTTGGAGGCGTCGTTGCTCTCAACAATGTGGCCGTGACTTTCAAATCCCCTGTCAGCGGAATTATCGGCCCCAATGGTGCTGGCAAGACAACGCTTATGAATGTGATGTCAGGCTTTATCGAACCGACATCTGGGTCAGTGCGGTCGGACAAAAATCTAATTACCGCCATGGCACCCTTCCAACGCTCACGGTGGGGGCTTCGACGGTCCTTTCAAAAGGAAGAGGTCGCGGATGATCTCACCGTGTCTGAAAATATTGTGGCACAAATTGATACTGACCGTACGCCAGCAGCAGAAAAGCATGAGCAAGTTTCCCGCGCATTAGAGTTTGTCGGGCTTAGCCATCGCAGCGACGTCTTGGGCAGAAACCTGAATACGTTTGAACGGCGGCTGACAGACATTGCCAAATGCGTGGTGGGCCAGCCTCGGTTGATTATGTTCGATGAGCCTGCTGGTGGTATGTCAGTTGATGAGACCAATCGGTTGGGTGACCTGATCCTGCAAATACATGAGTTTTGCGGAGCTCAAGTTTTAGTTATCGATCACGATGTGGAGTTGATCACTCGCATATGTGAGGAGACCCTTGTGCTTGATTTTGGAGAGAAAATCGCTTTTGGTTCAACCAGCGATGTCCTTTCAGATGACCGGGTGCGTTCGGCTTATCTTGGTTTGGACAATGAAACAGCAGAGGAGGGGCAGGGCAATGCTTGAAGTCCGCAATCTTTCTGTAACCTCTGATGGTAAGGTCATAGCCAGAGATGTTTCGTTCACTGTTGCTCCCGGTGAGGTGACGGCCTTGCTTGGGCCCAATGGCGCAGGAAAATCTGAAATTGTTCTCACAATCGCAGGCATGCAGGCGCCAATTTCAGGCACAGTGCGCGCAGATGGAATTCAACTGACGGCTCAAAATCCGAGCTATGTGCGAAAATCTGGTGTGGCGATCGTGCCCGAAGGACACGTGGTTCTCACTGAACTGAGCGTTGAAGACAACCTTCTGGCGGCTGGCAGTTTACGACCGAATGAATTGAAGAGTTGTGTCGATGATGTCTTTAGTATTTTTCCTGAACTTGCAGAGCGCAAATCACAATTGGCAGGATCTCTTTCTGGTGGGCAGCAACAAATGCTGGCGATTGGGCATGCATTGGTTGCACGCCCAAAATATCTGATCATCGATGAGATGTCCTTAGGTTTAGCGCCTTTGATTGTGAAACGTCTGATCAGTGTGGTTGTTGAATTGAAGAAAAAGGGCGTGGGCGTCGTCCTTATCGAACAGTTCGCCGAACTCGCACTTAGCATTGCGGAAAATGCTCTGGTATTGCGCAACGGTGAAGTGCGTTTTTCCGGTGCCGCAGAAACGCTGTTGCAGGATCCGAAACTTTTGAACGCTGCCTACTTTGGACAATAATAAAACAACCGTTCAATTTTCATTTATGCGTTCGTGACTCTTCATTACGGTCTAACGCTAATGATCTGAATTTCGAATTATTTTTTCTAGAAGATGAAATCCTGTTGCAAATGGTAAACTTACCAATGTCTGGTTTTGCTCAGACCATTGTAGCGTTTTCAAGTTCTCCAATGACTGCTCACCCCCAAAAGCGGCGAGTAGCTGCTTTTTAATAACCTTCTCGACAGAACGATTTGAATGTCCGTTACCGGGGAGGTCATATACAGCTCCCAGCGGCAACCATGGGGCGCATAACGGACCTTGAGCACTCACAACATTGGCACTGATGTTGCTCAAATCTCCACTACCAAATCCATCGTGAAACCTGTCCGTTCGCGTGAATATCCGAGAGGATCGCGGACGATCTGCGATACGCTGAACGG
>CALGMR010000016.1 GCA_937958815.1 uncultured Rhizobiaceae group bacterium
CTGCCGTGCCCATACGGTGGCCGGAGACGTTGATGACGTCATCAACCCGACCGGTGATCCAGTAGTAACCGTCGGCGTCGCGTTTGCAGCCGTCGCCGGTGAAGTAGTAGCCTTTGTAATCGTCGAAATAGGTTTTCATGAAGCGCTCATGATCGCCAAAGACGGTGCGCATCTGCGCGGGCCAGCTGTCTTTGATGCAGAGCACGCCCTCGGCCTCGGTCGAGGTGATTTCTGCGCCTGTTGTGGGTTCAAGGATCACCGGCTCGATGCCGAAGAAGGGTGTGGTGGCGGAGCCGGGCTTGGTGGTGGTGGCGCCCGGCAGCGGTGTCAGCAGGTGGCCGCCGGTTTCGGTTTGCCACCATGTGTCGACGATGGGGCAGGTGCCTTTGCCCACGACGTCATTGTACCAGTTCCAGGCTTCCGGGTTGATCGGTTCACCAACGGTGCCCAACAGTTTGAGGGAGGACAGGTCGTAGGGTTCGACGAACTGGTCGCCCTGACCCATCAGCGCGCGGATGGCCGTGGGGGCGGTGTAGAATTGGTTGACCTTGTGCTTCTCGCACACGGCCCAGAACCGGCCCGCGTCGGGGTAGGTGGGCACGCCTTCGAACATCAGCGTGGTGGCGCCGTTGGCGAGCGGGCCATAGACGATATAGCTGTGGCCGGTGACCCAGCCCACGTCAGCGGTACACCAGAAGATGTCGCCGTCATGGTAGTCGAACGTGTATTGATGCGTCATCGACGCGTAGACGATGTAGCCGCCGGTGGTGTGGACCACGCCCTTAGGCATGCCGGTGGAGCCGGATGTGTAGAGGATGAAGAGCGGGTCCTCGGCCCCCATTTCCTCGGGCGGGCAGTCGGCGGAGACGGTTGCTTCCATCTCGTGCAGCCAGTGGTCGCGGCCCTCAGTCATGGCGACGTCACCGCCAGTGCGTTGCACGACCAGCATTTGTGCGTCGTGGTTCACGCCTTCAAAGGCTTTGTCACAGTTGACTTTGAGTGGGGTGTTTTTGCCGCCGCGCGGGGCCTCGTCTGCGGTGATGACGACCTTGGCCTCGGACCCGTTCACGCGGGCGGCCAGCGCGTCCGCCGAGAAGCCTGCGAAGACGATGGAGTGGATTGCGCCGATGCGCGTGCAGGCGAGCATGGCGACGGCAGCTTCGGGGATCATCGGCATGTAGATGACGGCGCGGTCGCCTTTGCCCACGCCCATGGCTTTCAGCACATTGGCGAATTTGCAGGTGCGGGCGTGCAGCTCGTTATAGGTGATGTGCAGCGCGTCCTGGTCGGGGCTGTCTGGCTCCCAGATGATGGCGGTTTGATCGCCACGGGTTGCCAGATGACGGTCGATACAATTGGCCGACACGTTGAGGGTGCCGTCCTCGTACCATTTGATATCGACTTTGCCGTGCTCGTAGGTGCTGTCTTTGACCTTTGTGTACGGCTTGATCCAGTCGATGCGTTTGCCGTGCTCTCCCCAGAAAGCTTCTGGGTCAGCAATGCTGTCAGCATACATCTTGTCATAGGTCGCCTTGTCGGCATGCGCGTTCGCCGCAAATTCTTTCGAAGGTGCGTAAGTCTTATCAGTCATATCTGTCCCCCAGATTTTATGGGTTATTTGGTAGAATAGGGCAGGGCGCTTTAGATCGCCAGATACTCGGCCCTGAGTTTTTCGTCATCCAAAACCTCTTGCGCGGATCCATCATATACAACGGAACCAGTGTCGAGGATCACGGCGCGGTCAGCCAGTTTGAGGGCGGCCACAGCGTTCTGTTCAACGATAATGGTGGTGATGCCTTGGTCGCGGATGATATTCAGTGTCTTAGCGATTTCCTGAACAATAACCGGTGCGAGGCCTTCATACGGCTCGTCCAATAGCAAAACTTTCACGTCGCGACACAATGCGCGGGCGATGGCCAGCATCTGCTGCTCGCCACCCGACAGGGTTGATCCGTCTTGCTTGCGGCGTTCGCCCAGGCGCGGAAACAAATCATAAACGCGCTCCAGTGACCAACCGATGGGGGGCGCGATCTGTGCCAGCTTGAGGTTTTCTTCGACAGTCAAACCACCAATGATCCGACGATCTTCCGGAACCAATGCGATGCCCGCTTGCGCAGCCTCGTAGGATTGCATGTTGTGCAATGGTTGGTGGTCCAACCAAATTTCGCCGTGGTTGACCTGCGGATCACTCAGCCGCGCAATCGCACGCAAAGTCGAGGTTTTGCCGGCACCATTGCGCCCCAGAAGTGCAAGAATTTCGCCCTCATGCACGTTGAAGCTGACGCCTTGAACGATGTAGCTTTCGCCGTAATAAGCTTCCATGTCCCAAATGCTCAGATAAGCAGGGGTGGTTGCGGCATTGTTGGCGTTTTTGTTGAAATCGGGTTTGACGGTCATCAGAGCGCCTCCTTAAACCTGAGCTTCGCCGAGATACGCTTCGCGTACCTTCGGATGGCCCTTGATGTTGTCGGGTGTGTCTTCGACCAGAGGTGTGCCTTGGGCCAAAACGGTGATCCGCTCAGCCATCGAGAACACAACGTGCATATCATGCTCGATGATCGCCATGGTGATATCGCGCTTTTCTTTGATCTCTTTCAGCAGGTCGATGGTATTGTTCGTGTCGGCCCGCGCCATACCGGCGGTGGGCTCATCGAGCAGCAGGAGCTTTGGTTCCTGCACCAGACACATCGCCATTTCCAGACGCCGCTTGTCCCCGCGTGACATAGACGCCGCGTGCATATTGCGTTTCTCAAGCATGTTGACGTCTTCGAGGATCTTCTCGGCTTGATCTTTGATGTCTCCCTGACCGCGAACCGCCGACAATGCGTTCAATTTGAACGAGCCATCCCGGTGCGCAAAGCAAGGGATCATGATGTTTTCCATCACCGTAAGATCGGCGAAGATCTCTGGGGTTTGAAAAACACGGCTGACGCCCATCTGATTGATCTCGTGTGGCTTGCGGCCCAACAAGCTTTGGCCCTGGAACGTCACCGATCCGGTGTCCGGGATCAGTTTACCGACCAGACAGTTCAACAAGGTCGATTTGCCTGCGCCGTTTGGTCCGATAATCGCATGGACCGTGTTTTCGGTGACGGAAAGGTTCACGTCGTTGAGTGCCTGCAACCCGCCAAAGCGCTTGCCGACATTTTTGATCTCGAGGATACCCATGTCTATTGCTCCTTATTCAGCAGGTGTTTTCGCGCCATCGGCTGGCGTGTCTTCAGTCTTCTTGCGGTGGAAGAGGGCTGCAAGTTTTTGACCACCTTCCACAAGTCCACCGGGCAAGAAGATCACGATCAGCATGAACAGCAGACCAAGTGTCAGGTGCCAGCCAGAGCCAACGAAATGTTCAAGGACCCAGACCACGCCGTATTCCAAGCTTTCCGGCAGGAAGTCGAACCAGCTGTGTAAGACCTTCTCGTTGATCTTCGAGAAGATGTTCTCGAAGTATTTGATGAAGCCCGCGCCCAGGATTGGTCCGATCAATGTGCCCGCACCGCCGAGGATGGTCATAAGAACGACCTCGCCAGAAGCCGTCCACTGCATGCGTTCCGCACCGGCGAGAGGGTCCATCGAAGCGAGCAATCCACCAGCCAGACCAGCATACATGCCGGAGATCACAAACGCCGCAAGTGTGTAAGGACGTGAGTTCAAGCCAGTGTAATTCAGCCGTGTTTGGTTGGTTTTAATCGCCATCAACATCAGCCCGAAAGGCGAGCGGAAGATGCGGATCGACAAGTAGAACATCACCAGCATGATCAGCGCGCACATGTAGTAGCCAAAGTTGAAGTCGAAGCTCCACCCAGCAACATCCCATGTGAAGGTCGATTGCATTTCTTGGCCAAACAGATGCGGAATGTTCGGAGCGCTGTCGCTATGGAAGTATTGCGGATCGGACGTGTAAACCTGCAGGCCCGTTTCGCCATTGGTCAGCGAGAAGCCCAGCATTTTGCCGAACAAATCAGAGTAGGCGATTGCAAAGGTCATTTGGGCAAACGCCAGTGTCAGGATCGAGAAGTAGATGCCCGAGCGGCGCAGCGAGATGTAGCCAATAAGCAAAGCAAACAGGCCAGCAACGACGACAGACAGGACAATGCCCGGCAGCACGTTGTAGCCCAGTAGCTTGAACATCCAGACCGCGGAATATGATCCCAAGCCCAAGAACGCTGCGTGACCAAATGACAGATACCCAGTCAGACCGAACAGAATGTTGAACCCAATGGCAAGGATGCCAAAGATCACAAATCGCTGCATCAAGTCCGGATAGCCCGCGTTGAACTGCGCCATTGCGCTGCCTGTTGGGAACGGGTTCAGGATGAAAGGTGCGCAGAACGCAAGGATTGCCACAATGACCAGCAGCGAGAGGTCGCGTTTTTCTATACCAAGCATTGGATTAATCCTCCATCACGCCTTTGCGACCCATCAGGCCACGCGGACGTACTAGCAAAATGATGATGGCTACCAGATAGATGATGATCTGGTCGATGCCGGGGAAGATGGATTTGATTTCGTTCATCGAAGCGAAGCTTTCGAGAATGCCAAGCATGAAGCCTGCCAGAACCGCGCCGGGCAGAGACCCCATACCGCCGACAACCACCACAACGAAGGACAGTACAAGGAAGTCCATGCCCATATGGTAATTGGGCGAGTTGATAGGGCCGTACATGACACCTGCCAATCCCGCGACCGCGGCTGCGATGCCGAACATGATGGTGAAGCGCTTGTCGATATTGATGCCCAGAAGGCCAACGGTTTCGCGGTCGGTCATGCCTGCACGGACAACCATGCCAAACGTCGTGAACTGTAGAAAGGCAAAGACGCCAGCGATGATAACAGCGGCGAACATGAAGTAGACCAGTCGCCAGTACGGATAGATGATGACGTTTGGATCAAAGCCAAGCATCACGCCGAAGTCCAGACTGCCTTTGAACGCATCAGGGGCAGGGGTCGGAATTGGGTTAGCACCGTAATAGTGCTTCACAAGTTCCTGAATAACGATGGCAAGACCAAAGGTTACAAGGATTTGGTCGGCATGTGGGCGCTTGTAGAAGTGCTTGATCAGGCCACGCTCCATGATGAAGCCAATGGCAATCATGATCGGGATGGCAATGATAATGGCCAGCGGGACCGACCAATCAATGATCGCTTGCCCTGTGGCCTCGCCAAACCAGTTCACCACGTAGGGTGTTTTGATTTCCAAGGGTTGGCCCAGAAAGTTTTTCTCGGTTTCCGAGAGAGTTACAGTGCTGAGTTGCAACAGCTTCTGTAAAGAGACCGCGCAGAACGCCCCCAGCATGAAAAGCGCGCCATGGGCGAAGTTCACGACACCGAGCGTGCCGAAGATTAGAGTCAGACCCAAGGCAATCAACGCATAAGCGGAGCCTTTGTCTAAACCGTTCAGAATTTGAAGAAGAATTGCGTCCATGGTCCCCGCCTCGGATGTCCCGTTGGAAGCAGCGCCCGGTCAAGCCGCGCGCTGCTGATATTAATTGAGCCAAAGCCTATGCAGGCTTTGGCGTCTTAAACGCTTAAGCGCCTGGGTTACACGATCCCAGATCGCCACCGGCGAACATTGGGTGATCAACCGCGTACTCAACCTGTGCACGTGGTGTGATTTCCACGATTTCCAGAAGGTCAAACTCGGATGTTGGGTTGTCTTTACCCTTCACGACCAGCACGTCTTTGAAGCACTGGTGATCTTCTGCGCGATACTCTGTAGCACCGTTGCCCAGACCGTCGAACTTGTAGCCTTCCAACGCTTCGGCAATGCCGCATGGGTTGAATGTGCCAGCACGTTCAGCAGCATCAGCCCAAAGAAGAGTTTGCACATAAGTTGTATGTGCAGCCTGTGATGGTGGGAAGCCATACTTCGTACCGAACGACTTAACGAAAGCTTTTGAGCCTTCATCTGTCAAAGACCAGTGCCAGTTTGTTGAACCGAAGATGCCTTTAACGTTGGCGCCAGCACCCTTCGCCATAAGGCGTGAGTACAATGGAACAACGATCTGGAAGTCTTTCCCGTTCACTTGCTTGTCACGAAGACCGAACTGAACAGCGTTGGTCAAAGAGTTGACCATGTTGCCGCCGTAGTGGTTCAGCACGAGCGTGTCAGCACCGGACTGCAAAACAGGCGCGATGTAAGAAGAGAAGTCAGTTTGTGTCAGCGGTGTCTTAACAGCTGAAACAGTTTCCCAACCCAAAGCTTCTGTAGAGGCTTTAACAGCTTCTTCAGTAGTGTAACCCCAGTTGTAGTCAGCTGTCAGGTGATAAGCCTTACGGTCTTTACCGTAGTTTTTAGCCAACACTGGCGCCAAAGCAGCACCAGACATGTAGGAGTTAAAGAAGTGACGGAAACCGTTGGCCTTCTTATCCTTACCTGTGGTGTCGTTTGAGTGTGTCAAACCAGCCATGAAGATGATGCCAGCTTCTTGGCAAAGCGCCTGCACAGCCACAGCCACACCGGAGGATGAACCACCAGTGATCATGATAGCACCGTCTTTTTCGATCATCGAACGAGCAGATGCACGAGCTGCGTCAGATTTTGTCTGAGTGTCGCCTGTTACGTACTCAACCTTTTTGCCAAGGATACCGTTACCCTTCAGCGCTTTGGATGAGAAAGTACCCATCATGCCGCCATCGCCGCCACCATTGAGGTGCTCGACAGCAAGTTCGTAGGCGCGCAATTCGTCAGCACCCTCGTCAGCATATGGACCAGACTGTGGAACGTTGAAGCCCAAAGTCACAGAACTGCCTGTTGGTGCATTCAGGTAACCAGTGTGGTTGCCAGCAGATGCACGTGAAAAGAAATATGGCGTTGCAGCAGCAGCAGTCGCAGCAGCAGCACCTGTTTTGATTACGCGACGGCGCGTAAGATCATTACGTTCACTCATAAGGTATCCTCCCTTGGAAAGAGCGTTCGGGGCTCTGGACGCACTGCGCCCGTGTCCTCCGTCAACCAGACTAGGGTGAAAACAAGGGGGCGGGCAATCAAACTTAGGGATTAGAAAGCGGCAAATTGTCCCCTAATTTTTCAAAATTGGGGGAAAACCGTTTATTCAACTCAATGGCGAGAGATGTTTTTCCAATTCTGAACGCAAATGTTCATGCTGAGTCGGCAATTTTAAGTCTGCGCCCAAAGAGGCGCTGTCTTCATCGCGCACAAAGCCGGGTTCATTGGTGGCAACTTCAAAAAGCACACCACCCGGCGTCCTGAAATAGATGGCCCAAAAATAGTCGCGATCAATAACAGGTGTCACCTCATAACCCGTATCCAGCAACGCGCTTCGAACGGCCAATTGGGCTTCACGATCTTCCACCGCAAATGCGATGTGATGTACCGAGCCCGCACCTTGTCTTGCAGATTGCGCATTTGGAAGAATTTCAAGATCTATGAAATCCGCGCCATTTCCGTTTGGCATCGCAAATCGAGATACGCCCTTTGAAGTGTCGAACACTTCATACCCCATGAATTTCAACAATTCGGCAGAGGCTCCTTCATCCCGCAAGCGCATGGAAGCAGAGTGAAACCCACGTATTGCAACGTCCTCGCTCACTCCATTGCCTGTCCAAGGCGTTCTTTCGTCGCCATCGGTTTCCACCAAAGCAAAACCATCACCATCTGGCCCAGAAAAATCAAGACGTTCCTGACCGAATAAATTTGAACGTTCTATTCCGTGAACCGCTGCATTGTTCAGCCTTTTTTCCCAATAGGCCAAAGAATCTGTTGGAACAGAAAACGCAGTGGTTCCAACCTCTCCCGTCCCCGCCTGTCCTGCCGCAATATGAGGAAACGGAAAATAAGTCATCACCGTGCCCGCGTCGCCAAGTTCATTGCCATAATAAAGATGATAAACATCTGGCGCATCGAAATTTACGGTTTTCTTCACACGTCGCAAACCAAGCACATTGGTGAAAAACGCGTTGTTTTCTTTGGCATCGGACGCCATGGACGTCACATGGTGCAGGCCATTTATTGCTTTGATCATCTGTTTATTCCAACATTATTTCGCTTCACTGTCGCGCATTTCTATCGCTTCTCGCACGAGATTTTTGGTGATTTTTCCATATCCCGATACAGGCAGAGCATCAAACAATTCAATGCGTCTTGGCAGCTTGTAGCTTGCGATTTTGCCGCCCATCCATTCTTGGAATGCTTCAAGATCAAATCCGTCTATTACCACCAATGCCGCAACGCCAATCTCACCCCATTTGGGATCTGGCATGCCCAAAATGGCGCATTCTTTCACATCAGGATATTGCAGCAATTTCTCTTCAATCTCGCGTGGATAAATGTTCGAACCGCCCGAAATATACATGTCCGAAGCGCGCCCGGTAATGTACACGAACCCTTCTTCATCCATATGCCCGAGATCGCCAGTGAGAAACCAGCCATTGCGGAATGCGGCCTTGTTGGCCTCGGGGTTGTTGTAATAGCCAGCGAAAACCGCAGGCCCAGTGACGCAAATCTCACCCGTTTCACCCCGCACAACTTCAGCACCACCATCGGCTTGAATTTGAACCTGCATGGCAGACCGTGCAGTGCCACAAGTGCCGATGCGGCCTTGGACATCATCATCAGCATCATGCAGCAGAGCTGGAAAGACCGTGATATTGCCCGTCACTTCGCCCAACCCGAAATATTGTACGATGCATTTGCCGAGTTTTTTCAACGCAAGTTGTTGGTCCACACGATAAGTGGGCGAGCCCGCATAGATCACGTGTTTCAAAGAAGAATGGTCATATTCATCAACAGCTTCGCTCTCCATCATTGTTTTCAAAATCGTCGGCACGGTGAACATGTTGGTGATTTTGTGCTTTTCCACCAAAGCAAACACGTCTTCAGCGTCAAAGCGTTGCCCTGACAGCAGAACCGTTGTCACGCCCCGCGCCACTTGCGGCAATTGGTGGATGCCAGCGCCGTGAGACAATGGAGCAACGACCAGAGAACAATCCCCCTCGCCCAGTTCTGGCATCAGATCAGCAATATGGTTGGTGACAACAAATCCCATTTGCCCATGGGTCAAGACGGCTGCTTTGGGTCGCCCTGTTGTGCCAGACGTGAAGAAAAACCAGCACGGATCATCATAATCTACCGCGCATTCCTCAAATGACGCTTCTTCCTTCGCCAAGTCGTCCCAGAGCAGTTCCCCCTCGGCAGGATTGTCAAAACACATGATATGTTTGAGATCGCCAGCGTGTGTAGCCGCATCACGGTGGGATGCAAAAATGCCTTCGTAAATCAAAACCGACGCACCAGAATTTTGCGCGATAAAAGCCACCTCATCTTCGCTGAGACGAAAATTCACAGGAACCAGAACCGCGCCCAACCGGAACGCGACGAACATGGATTCAAACATCGCAAATGAATTGCGCGACTGAACGAGAATGCGGTCGCCTTTGGCCACACCCATTGAATCAAAAGCAGAACAAATTGAATCAACACGCTGATTCAATTCACGAAACGAAAGTTCGACATCGCCTCGTATCAGCGCAGGTTTATCGGGAAATCTATCCGCAGACTGCTTCAAGAAGTGCCCAAGGTTCATAACCTTTCGACTGGGAGGCACAATCTTGAGCACGACGCTTATCCCCGATCAATGACGCACAATTGGATCGATGGGAGAGGTTCCCAAATCCAAGGCGATTTCCAAAGCGCGGGCAGCTTTCAAAACCTTGGCATCCGCGCGCGGGCCGCCGATCAATTGAATGCCAACAGGCATTCCTGACTTGGTGAACCCACATGGAACCGAAATAGCAGGCAAGCTGGTTGTTGTGGCCAGAAACGAGAAGCGCAGCCAATCGATGTAGTCGCTCATGGGTTCGCCATCGACTTCTGTTGGAAATTCCACTTCTACATCGGTCGGTTCCAACCCGATCACCGCGCAAGCCAAAATATCATGGGTTTGGAAATAATCCCGCATCCGGTGATAAAGCGACGTACGAGTTAAATTGGCGGTGACCACATCATCTACTGTCAATGCATCTGCCACGGCAATATTGGCTGTCAGCGTTGGCTTATAGTGTTTCATGATGGACTTTGGCGCACGTCCCGGCAAAGACATCCAATGCATGGCGCGCAAAGTGACGTATGTGTCATAAAGCCCCGTCAAATCCGGACAGCTTTCGTCCACAGACGCCCCCTCGCCTTGCAAGGTCTCCAATGCAGACCGCATGACGTGCTCGATTTCAGCCTCGACGGGTGCAAAACCGTTCAACGTGGGCGCATAACCGATGCGAATTTTGACATCTGCACTTTGCACTGCCGTTTGAAAAGGTTCATTTGGCGCAGGCAAACTCAAAGGCGCGCGGTCGTCATATCCGCCCATGGCATCCAGAAACAAAGCGCAGTCTTCCACCGAACGCGCCATGGGGCCGCAAATGCCTTCATGGGAAAACCCCAAATTCATCGGCCCGCCAAAGGCACGACCAGGTGAAGGACGCAAACCCACAATGCCACAATAAGCAGCGGGGGTTCGCAGGCTTCCTGCCAAATCAGACCCTTCCGACAACCAAACTTGCCCTGTGGCCAGCGAAACAGCGGCACCGCCTGATGATCCGCCCGCATTTTTGGTGGTGTTCCAAGGGTTGCGCGTCATGCCGAACACTTCGTTGAACGTGTTCCCCCCTGCGCCCATTTCAGGCGTGTTGGTTTTGCCCATAACAATCGCGCCACGGTCTTCCAGCGTATCAACAATGGGATCGTTGGACTTTGCGATATTATCCGCCAGACCTTTCGATCCATACGTGCAGCGCACCCCTTCCACGTCGGTCAAATCTTTGATGCCAATGGGCAGCCCAGCCAACCAGCCAAGCTCTTGGCCTGCCGATGCTTCGCGATCGGGCAATCCAGCCAATTTGGTCTCAGCGCGATCATAACATTTGGTGATCATGGCATTGACGGGGCCATCGACCTCTTCAATGCGCTGTTTGCTGACCGCCAGCATTTCAGCGGGAGACACTTCTTTCTTTCGCAAAAGATCAACGACCTCTACCGCAGATTTTCCAGCCAGTTCAGGCCCGGTGAATTGTGTCTGCGGTCGATTGCTTTTCATTTTTATCTCTGCGGTTTCAAAACTGAATTATGTCCCGATGGATTGAATGACGCTTAGCAGGTCATCGTCAATCTCTATTCCGTTTTGAACGAGATTTTCCCTAATTTCATGGCGCCGTTGCCCCGGAACACGCGCACCGGGTTCAGCGTCAATTTTGCCAATCAATTCGCCCATATGCGCCAATGCCCCTGCTCCGCCGAATTTAGTGGGGTCAATCGCGATGATGGATTGGCCGACACCCGGCGCTTCGCCTTCCGCTTCAAAAAACGAACTCGCTTTGTCTGCCGTGTTTGCACCCGTCAGGCCAGCGGCCATCAATTCCACCATCAAAGCCAAGGCCGTGCCTTTGGCATCGCCCATGGGAACCATCGTGCCTTGCAAGCCAACTTTCGGGTCAGTCGTGGCTTCGCCATCTGGCCCTAGTGCCCAACCTTCGGGGATGGCGTCACCCTTTTGATTGGCGGTCATGATTTTGCCGCGTGCAACTTTGGAAAGCGAGACATCCACCACAACAGGCGCGCCATCGGCTTGAGGGGTGGCAAAAGCGATTGGGTTTGTGCCGAACAAAGCGGTCTTCCCGCCCCAAGGCGCCATGGCCGCAGGCGTGTTGGCAAACATCATCGCCACCAAACCTTGATCGGCAAATTTTTCAACAATCAGACCCGCCACACCGCAATGGTGAGACCGACGAACCCCAGCCATAGCAATACCGTTGGCCTTTGCCATGTCTGGCAATTGCGCGTGAACTAAATCCATCGCGGGATAAGCAAATCCATTTGCTGCATCAACTGCCAAAGCGGATGGCGCGGTTTGAGTGGCAACGGACACTGCATGACCATCCACTTTCCCCGAAGCAGCCTGTGCCGCATAAGATTCCACACGGCGCAAACCATGCCCATTTTGCCCCGCAAGCTCCGCGCCAACAAGTGCCGTGGCAACACTATTGGCATTCCCCTGCGACGTGTTGGAACGCATCAAGGCATCCACAATCAGGTCGCGGGTTTCATCAACGGTCAAATTAGCCAATGGAAATTTCCTTTTTCATATGCAGTCGCAAATAAGCCGCGGTTTTTCAACTGCGGTTTTGTTCTGCGCTTCAGAAATGACGATTTTGGACGTGGTGGTTCAAGCAATAGAAATGTGCAACACCACAACCCAAAATGCTAGTGGCGTAAATATGGAATGGCAGCACTGCGGACTTACTTATCATTAGCATTTTGCGATCGAAGGATCGGTTACTGCCCAAAGCAGACAGGACACGATCGACTTTTCTAAACTCTGCTTTTCAAGTCCTTGGTCCACTCATTGAACATTTCGCATCGTTTCAGAAGAAGAAATCTTGCTACATTCTGACAGTTGTACACCTCGTACGGGCCAAGGCGCTCCGTTCTCTCATTAAACGAATGTGCGGTCAGCTGATTCCGCAAATATTCACAGAACTGAATCGCGTAAGGTAAAGATACTTTTCTGTCTCGAGTCCTGCCCCCATCCGAAAACTCAGAGACCTCTCCAATCCCAACAAACGTCTGAAGCTCAGTAGCTGCACCCCGTGTGACCCAATCGATGGTAGCGTCTTGTTCAACATTGCTTTTGCTCAGACGCTCTAGAAAAGGTTCCAATACCTCTGGGTTCCAATCGTTTTTTGTGCCGCGCAAGAACCTAGGCTTTTCAGAACTCGCCTGAACTGTAAGGCCGAGTTCTTCGATTGCCGAGTAGGCAAGATTTATGGAAACCGATGATCCGACGTGGGATGAAAATTCATCCGAGTGCTTCTCAAAGGCTTGCCCTTTACGTGGGTGCATTGAATGAGGTGTAACACTTTCAGTTTCATAACTTTGAGCTAGTTTGTGAATTGCATATATAAGCCTTTTCTCCCCCCAAGCATGAGCTGCGAGAGCAACTGCCGAGGATAGTGACTCACGCCAAATGAACCGCTGGAAAAAACCGTCCGAACGAAACACATTCTCGAACAGCGTTTCTCTCTCATCCAGGTCATCGTCCAGTTGAATTCCACTTGTGGCTGGCGTTCCTCTGTCAGGAAAGCCTTCAAGCACAACATTCGAAGCGCAAACTAATTGGATGAAATTGTTTGCGGTACTTTCGTCCTCTTCCAAAACAAGAAGTCTTCCAAGTTCACCGGTCAATTTCAGTTCCAAGGCGCTCGCCCTAGAAAGCTCACACATTCCGCTACCGGAAAATCGATATCTAGTTGAGGGGTCCGTGATTGCGCTGACGTTGAGACCTTTGCCCGAACACATAGACAGCACGCGGTCAATTTCGTCCGGCCTAAAGACTAAAAAGCTGCAGTACAGGGGCATAGAATTTCCAAAAATAATGGACTGAAAGCGACAGCAGCACTTTAGAGACAGCGCTCAACAACTGGAAGGTTTCATATCGTTTCAATGTTGACTTTGCAAAGTCCGGAATCTGCGCCTAACAGACGTTAGTCAAAGCGCACCATTGGTCAATATGGGCTCCAAGCAGACCTCTCAAACAAATGCCAAAACAAAAAAAGGGAGGCCAAAGCCTCCCTTCTCTCATTCATATCCACCCAAGCCTTAAGCTGAACGGTACAGCTTGGTCATTGAGAATTCGCGGTGACCGAGGGCTTCTGCGGCTGTGTTGCGGCCGTTGGCTGTGCGTTTGATCATTTCGATCAGATCGTCACCCGCTTCGTCGATTGTTTTCTCACGTGTGAGAATGCCAGACACATCAACATCCACATGCTCGCCCATTGTACGCACTGTGCGCGGGTTGGCTGTGATCTTGATCACGGGAACGATCGGGTTGCCCACAACATTGCCCTGCCCTGTTGGGAATGTGTGGATCACCGCACCGCCAGCCGCCATCAAGGTCACACATTCAGCCGCAGCCGAAGATGAATCCATGAAGTAAAGGCCATTGCCTTTGGCAGGCGCTTCAGCAGGTTCCAGAATGTCGATATATTTACATTCACGACCGATTTTTTCGAGATTGCCAAGGGCCTTCTCTTCAATCGTGGTCAAACCGCCAAGGATATTGCCTTTGGTTGGTTGTGAATCGGACAAATCATCTGTCTGATGCGCGAAAATTACATCATCCTGATAAGCTTTCCACATCTTATACCAGCGCTCGCCAGTCTCTTCATCAGCAGCACGCGCTTTACAAATGTGTTCCGCACCTGTGATTTCAGATGTTTCACCGAAGAAACCAGTCACACCCGTCGGGATCAATTTGTCGTACATGTTGCCAACAGTCGGGCAGGAACCCAAACCTGTTGTGGTGTCAGATTCACCGCATTTGGTAGAAATCCAAAGCTCGGACATATCGCATTCTTCGCGCTGAATTTCAGTCGCGTAATGAACGAACTCTTTTGCTTTCCAAGACGCAAGGCGGATGGTTTCAAAGTCACCCTTTTGTTCGATGGACACGCCATAAACAGGCTTGCCTGTTTCCGCGATGCCGTCGACGATCTTTTGAGTCCAATCTGGTTCAATACCGATCACCACAACAGCAGCTACGTTGGCGTTTGCGCCTGTGCCGATGATGGTGCGGAAGTGCACGTCAAGATCTTCACCAAACTGCAAACGGCCATACGCGTGTGGAATAGCCATTGTGCCTTTCACGTTGTTCGCCACAGCTTCACACGCAGCATTGGAAATATCGTCCACAGGAAGAATAAGAACGTGGTTGCGAACGCCAACACGACCGTTGTCGCGGCGATAAGCCATAATTTTATCTGACATAATCTTGGTTCCTTACCAGCGTTTGGTTTTGAGGTTTTGTGTGTGCACGTGGTGGCCTTTTTTGACCGCACCCACGAACTTGCCAATGTCTTCACCGTATTTGATGGCGGTGTCGCCTTCAGCAATATCTTTAAGAGCAATTTTATGGCCAATGGCCACGTCTTGTTCTGCCTTCAGTTTGAAAGTGGAATTGTCATGCGTCACGACGCACAGCATTTCTGTGCCAGCCTTCAGGTCTTCAACCACGACAACGCCTACATTGTCTTCGTGGTCGTGAACCAACAGTTGCGGAATATTGCTCATGTGGATTGTCTCCATCCAATTTGCGGTAAGTCTTGTATAAGACATAAGATACTGGCATAAGCCTTGTCAATGGAGCCATTACATTTGGTGGTGGATAGGTGAAGGACGACCATGGCCGCGATTGAACCGCTTGATGCACCGCAAAGACTGGCCGCCCAGCCGCTTTATGCAAAAGTGCGCGAGGCGCTTGTGGGGCGATTGATTTCCGGGATTTGGAAACCGGGGCAAATGTTGCCGTCAGAATTCGCCATTGCAGATGAATTGGGCGTTAGCCAAGGCACAGTGCGCAAAGCGCTTTATGAAATGACCAGCCAAGGCCTGCTGATCCGCCGCCAAGGGCGCGGAACATTCGTCAATGAATCAGAAGACAAGTCCATTTTGTTTCGGTTTTACCGCCTCACCTCTGACGATGAGCAAAATGTGGAAAGCCGCAGTTTCCCACAATCCAAATATTTGTCCCGTGCATTGCAATCTGCAAATCCACAAGAACAAGACCTGTTCAACCTGGAAAGTGGTGCACAAGTTTGGCATTTTGAGCGCCTGCGCAGCGAAAATGAACAGCCCATTTTGGTGGAGAAGCTTGTGCTGCCACAAAATCGCTTTCCCGACCTGGACGAGCAAAAAGACCTGCCCAACAACGTCTACCGATTCTACGGCGCGCAATATGGAATCATTGTTGCACGTGTTGAAGAAAAGCTACGCGCAGTCACCGCCCCCGCCCATGTCAGCAAGCATTTAGGGTTGAAAGTCAACGCCCCAGTATTGGAGATAGACCGCCGCGCTTATGCGCTTGACGGCAAGATTGTCGAGTGGCGCGTCTCTTTGTGCCGCAGCGATACGATGCATTATCGAAACGAGCTAAAGTAACGCCACATTTCATTGTCAAATGAAGTTTGCAACCAGCAGCGTAAAACGCTAGAGGAAGCCTAACTCATCGCGGAACTGGTCAACAAACCGCCGGCTCCGAGCGTACAAAATACAAAACGAGGTATTATTCGTGTCCACATTCGACAAAGTCGCCGACATTATTTCCGAAACAAGTGAAATTCCACGCGACGAAATCACACCAGACAGCCACACAATTGACGACCTTGGGATCGACAGCCTCGACTTCCTCGACATTGTTTTTGCAGTCGACAAAGAATTCGGCATAAAAATTCCGCTGGAAGCTTGGACACAAGAAGTCAACGATGGCAAAGCGGCCACTGAAGAGTATTTCGTGATGAAAAATCTCTGCAGCAAAATTGATGGTCTGGTTGCTGACAAAGCCTAGATTGGCCGCATAGATGCATCTCGAATATTTTCAAATGATCGACCGGGTAATCTCGGTCGATCTTGATTCTGGCACTCTGGTTGCTCAGTCGAAAGTGCCCGAGAAAAGCCCTGTTTTTGAAGGTCACTTTCCCGGACTTCCACTTGTGCCCGGCGTTTTGCTGATTGAGACCATGGCTCAAGCTTCTGGCTTTTTGATTATGGCCAAAAGCCAGTTTGCCGCCATGCCGTTTTTGGTGGGTGTCAAAGAAGGCAAACTACGCACTTTCGTGGAGCCGGAAACGCCTCTCGAAATTGAAGCTATGACAGAACATGACGGTTCGGGATTCGCCATCACCAAGGCGTCCATAAAGTCAGACGGGAAACGCATCTGCAATGCCCAGTTGACGTTTAAGACCATGGAATTTCCGGATCCAAAATTTGCAAATATGATTGCAGGTCGCGCCCGCGAGCTGAACATGCCTGAGGAATACCTTCCCGCGCGATAATGGCTGGTTACCATACCGTAAAATTCTGTGACAAAGCCTAGCCCCTGCCGCGTTTCCAACGTATTGATACTGTCAAACAAAGTGCAATGAGCGTCACAATGGAGCGACGACTGAATGGGCGACACTAATTCTCAAAACAACGAAGTTTGGATCACGGGCCTGGGGCTCTTGTCTTCTCTGGGTGAAGGACCACAGGCCCATTGGGATGCCTTGCAATCTGGCAAACCCGCAAACATCGATAGTGAGCGCTTTGCCCCCTATCCTGTTCATGCGTTGACCGAGCCGGATTGGTCACAACAGATTTCACGTCGCGACATGCGCCAAATGGAACCTTGGCAGCAGATCGGCACCTATGCAGCAGGCCTTGCCTTGGAAGATGCTGGTGCGAAAGAAGACGAAAGCCTTTGTGGTCGTATGGACATGATTGTGGCCGCTGGTGGCGGCGAACGCGACATGGAGGTCGATGCCTCAGTTATGAAAGAAGGCCGCGGTTCTAACAGCACCGATGCGCTTTTGGCAGAACGTCTGTCCAATGATTTGCGCCCAACTTTGTTTTTGGCTCAATTGTCCAACCTTTTGGCAGGCAATATCTCCATCGTTCATAAGGTCACAGGCTCTTCACGCACGTTCATGGGTGAAGAAGGTGCAGGAATTTCAGCCATTCAAACCGCTCATGCACGCATCGCGTCGGGCCAAAGCGATATTGTTTTGGTGGGCGGCGCATATAACGCAGAACGCAGCGATATGCTTTTGTTCTTCGCCTTGGGTGGATATTTGCAGGAAGGCCAACATGCAGACGTTTGGAACCGCGACGGAACTATTCTCGGCTCAGTTGGTGCTTTTTTGGTTATGGAATCGCGCGCCCACGCAGAAGCAAGAGGTGCAAAGCCCTATGCAAAACTAAGCAACGTTGCTGCAGAACATGGCCGCCGCGATGAAGGTGCCACGAATAAACGTTTGGCCAGAGCTTTTGAAAAACTGTCCCCCAAAGGTTCAACTGCTGTTCTGTCTGGAGCAAGTGGTTGTGCAGACATCACAAGTACAGAACACAGTTTCTTGGAAAACCGTTTGTCAGATATGCCCGTGCGCGGATTCGGAAACATGTTGGGGCATTCCCTAGAGACGCAATTCCCCCTCGGCATTGCGCTTGCAGCATTGTCTATGAAACAGGGCGAAATGTTCAAACCAATGGCATCAAACGAAATTGAAGCAACCCAAGCCGCAGACAATATTCTTGTCACAACAATTGGTCACCACCGCGCCGAAGGCATGGCATTGGTCGAACCCGTAACGAACACGTAAGAGGCAGAGCACAAAATGAGCACATCACCTCAAAAAGATTTCAAAGGCCGGCCCATCGTTGTTGTCACAGGCGTAGGCGTTGTTTCCTCGCTCGGCAAGGGCAAGCAAGACAATTGGTCAGCTTTGACGAGCGGCAAATCAGGAATTCACCGCATCGAACGTTTCGAAACCGACGGGTTGAAAACCTCTGTTGCCGGAACCGTGGACTTTATGGATCTCGAACAACCTTCTGCGCCAAGCCTCACGTACGCTTTGGCCGATTGTGCTGCTGAAGAAGCCGTTCAAGAATCAGGCCTTCCCATGGGCGAATTTCCCGGCCCGCTTTTCTTGGCCTCCCCGCCTGTAGAGATGGAATGGCAACACCGTTTCGCGCTGGACAAGGAAGCAGGAGATTCCGAACTGGAAGGCTACGATCGCTTGATCGAGATGGCACGCACGCAAAAGCACAAAGATATGTATGAGCTTTTGCAATTTGGCCGCACAGCTGACCGCTTATCGGATAAATTCGGCACCACAGGGCTGCCCATTTCATTGTCTACGGCTTGTGCATCGGGCACAACCGCTGTTCAGCTGGGCGTAGAAGCCATTCGCCGCGGTGAAACCGAAACTGCCCTTTGTGTGGGCACCGATGGTTCTGTGACCATGGAAGCGCTTGTGCGGTTCTCGCTCCTTTCCGCTTTGACGACGCAAAACGAACATCCTGAGAAAGCAGCCAAACCGTTTTCGAAAGACCGTGATGGTTTCGTCATGGCCGAAGGCGCTGGCGCTTTGGTTCTGGAATCATTGGAAAGCGCCCAAGGCCGTGGCGCGGAAATTTTGGCCGTTGTGCGCGGTTGCGGCGAAAAGGCAGATCATTTCCACCGCACACGCTCTTCCCCAGACGGTTCACCCGTTATCGCAGCCGTGCAAAATGCTTTGTCGGACGCGAATATCAGCCACGAAGAAATCGGCTACATCAACGCCCATGGCACATCGACGCCGGAAAATGACCGTATGGAGTACAACTCTTTAAAGGCTGTTTTCGGGGACAGCATTTATCAGACGCCAATTTCATCCAACAAATCGATGATTGGTCATACGTTGACTGCGGCTGGAGCAATTGAGGCCGTGTTTTCCGTTTTGACTCTGCAGCACGGACGCATCCCGCCAACCATTAATTACGACACGCCTGATCCTGACATTCCATTGGATGTGGTGCCGCACACAGCGCGCGATGTTCAGGTGGACAATATCCTATCAAATTCATTTGGATTTGGCGGACAAAATGCATGTCTGGTTTTTGGTCGCGAGTTCGCTTAAACACGTCTCAACAGTTTCACTCACATTACCCGTACGGAGCTTACATGCGCGCGCTTCAGCTTGTCTCAGACCGCGAGGTCAAATCCGTTGACATAGACCTTCCCGAAGCCCCCGCTGCAGGAGAAGTTCAATTGCGCGTACGCGTTGTTGCACTTAATCACCTGGATGTATGGGGATGGCGCGGCATGGCCTTTGCCAAACGGGAAATGCCCCTCACCATCGGTGCAGAAGCCAGTGCAGAAGTTGTCGCTATTGGTGAAGGCGTATCCGATTTGGTTCCGGGTCAACTGGTCTCCATTTTTGGCGCTCGGGTGTGCGGCACTTGCCATAACTGTCGTTCGGGGAAAGACAATCTTTGTGAACATGTGTCGGGCGTTCATGGCTTTCATCTTGGTGGATTTGCCAGAGAATTGGTGAACCTCCCTGCCCGTCAATGTGTGCCGGTTCCACCAAATTGCGACGACGTCGGCGCAGCGCTTGCGCCCATCACATTTGGCACCTGTGAGCATATGTTGTTCGACAATGCTCTGTTGAAACCATCTGAAACCATTCTCATTCAAGCTGGTGGTTCAGGCATAGGAACAGCTGCTATTCAGCTGGCAAAGGCCATCGGGTGTCGCGTCATCACAACTGTTGGCAGCGATGATAAAATTGAGCCTGCCATGGCGCTGGGTGCTGATCATGTCATCAATTACCGTGAAGACCGTTTTGAAGGAAAAGTCCGCAAGCTCACCAAGAAAGAAGGCGTCGACGTTGTCTTCGAACATGTGGGGAAAGAAACTTGGGCCGGCTCCATGTTGTGCATGAAGCGTGGCGGACGTCTGGTCACGTGTGGTTCTACCAGCGGCGTGTCTGCGGAAACAAACTTGATGATGCTGTTTCAACGTCAGCTTCGATTGATCGGCTCTTTTGGTTGCCGCAAGCAAAACATGGTCGATTCCATGGACAAAATGGCGGCTGGATATGTAAAGCCCGTGGTGGATACCGAAATCGAGTTCGGTGACATGGCAACCGCATTGGAGCGCATGGAAAGCCGAAAAGTCTTTGGCAAAATTATCATGCGCATGAGCTAACTCTTGGCGAAGTTTTACCGCAATCCATTTGTTGAACGGCAATTATTACGTCTAAAAAATGTTTGGGATTGGACGGTCGCCAAACTGATTGGACTGTTGTTGCATTGGGCAAAGAGATTGCCTGCGCAAAAATCGACAAACGCAGCTGAAAAAATTGGGCGCACCCTCGCCCCATTTTTGCCGCGCAGCAAAATGGCACGGCGCAATTTAGAATTGGCCTTTCCTGAAAAATCGAAATCAGAAATCGACGAGCTGTTGCGTGGCGTTTGGGGCAATGTCGGTCGCACTATGGTTGAATATGTCTTGCTCGACAAACTCTTCGATTTTGACGTGGAAAATCCCGACGCAGGCAATGTGGAAGTCGTCGGAATCGACAATTTCGTAAAGCTACGCGAAAGCCAAAAGCCCGTCATCATTTTTACAGCTCATACGGGCAATTGGGAAATTCTACCTGTTGCCGCTTCAACCTATGACCTGAACGTCACTGCGCTGTTTCGGCCTCCAAACAACCCCTATCTCGCAAAACGTGTACTCAAGGCACGCCGCACGGACAATGGGGACCTTGTTCCATCGCGCGCAGGTGCCGCTTGGGCATTGGTAAGCGTGTTGGAAGAAAACGGTGCGATTGGCATATTGGCCGACCAAGCTTTCACACGCGGCCCCCGCATTGAATTTCTAGGACGCGAAGCGACGGCCAATCCACTGGCTGCGAAACTGGCGCGACAATTTGATTGTGACATTCACCCTGCCCGTTGTGTGAGACTTCCCAATGGACGGTTCCGGCTTGAACTGCACGACGCCATCGATATTCCGCGTGATGACAACGGCAATCTGGATGTCATCGAAACAACCAAAACCATAAATGCAATCATGGAAGATTGGGTGCGCGAATATCCTGAACAATGGCTTTGGCTCCACAACCGCTGGAAACTAAAGGCTCCAGAGCGCTCAAAGTGGAAAAACCCTTAAAGGTTGCATTTATAAATAGTGCAACTATTGGTAAACTAATCTGATTGTAAAAGAACTCCAACAATTGGAGTTTCTCATGTCATCACCCGTTGCAAATTCAAACGATTCCATCGTTCCCGTTGTCCTTGCAGGCAGCAGCAATCTGAAATACTGGCCCCTTTCGCGCGTTTTGAACCCGATACAGTTTCAACGCAAAAAACGCGAACAAAGCTCATTTCAAACCGCTTTGCTGTGTGCGACATCCCTCCCCAATTCAAAGAACCCTTTGGTTTTCGTTGCGGCCGGACAGTTGAACACCGCAAAAACGCAAGCTGATCAGGTCGGTCTGCTTTCTGTTTGTCGCTTTATTGTAGAGCCTGTTGAGCGCGGCAATTGGAACGCGATGGTTCTTGCAAGCCTTCGAATTGCTCTTTCCGACCCCGACCAAATGATGATGTTTATTGATGCAAAGAGCACACTGATTAACGCGACTGCATTGGCAAAAACCTACCAACACATTCGCCAAAATATGCCAGAAAATCAAATGGTCGTGCTAGGCGATCCCTATGATCGCTTGCGCGATTGCAACGCCAGTTTGGTCAAACGCACTGAACGCTCAGTGGTGCATTCTCTTCTCCAAGTAGAACCTTTCTGCCCAACCAAAATCGCGCAGACTGATCGACATAATCTTTACTCTGTCGGCGCAATTATAATGGCGTGCCCAAACCATATTCTCGAAATTGCCCGCTCTTCAGATCGCGAAGCATTTCAAACCATTGATGCTGCATTGCGGCAATCAAACGACATCAGCGATGCATTCTGGATCAACTTGAACATGTGGAATGTGCTGGAAACAAAGTGCCTCGGTGATGAACTCATCAAACTTACCGACCAGTTTCTTTTGCGTCCTACGGATATTCTAAAACCATCAAAAACGGAAAATTCCAGCCTCAGTTTCACCCGCGACAACGTCAATTGCAGTATCACCAACAATGGCCATGTGATTGCGATGGTGGGGTGTTCCAATTTAAAAGTAACCTCAACGCGCGATGCGACGCTCATTCAGTCCAATGATACAAAGATCGATTTCGATACTTTTGCAAACGAAATGCGTGAAGCGCAGTGTTTGGAACTTTTTCATTCGCCCATTCGCCACCAACCATGGGGCACGGAAACTTTGCTGCAACAAAGTAAGCAATCTCAGGTTTACAAAATAGAACTGCATCCAGGCGCCAGCATCGCAGAACATTTCCATACCCACCGCAAAGAAAATTGGCAGATATTGTCAGGGCTAGGCACGGCAACAATTTCAGATGTGACACATCAAATCGCTACGGGATGGACCTATAGCATTGACAAAAACACGCTTCATTCTTGCACAAGCTCAAAGAACCATCCGCTCGTGCTTTTGGAGACCCGCTTCGGTGAGTTCTTGAATGAAAATGATTTGGTGCACACGCAAGTGAAGAACGGGCGTTCTTATTCAGCAGGCACCAAAGCCTCTTCGCCACCATAATACAATCCGACAGCATGTTTCGCGACGGCAAAGAACAACCAGCGCTCGACAAACAGTCCAGCCATCAGGCTGATCGTTGCCAGAACCTGGAAGAACCCAGCCAAACCGCTGCCAACGACCAAGGACAAAAGCAACAGCACAATAGGCAACACCACGCCCAAAAAGACTTCAATCCATCCAAGCTTGTTCAAGTGTTTGCGTGCAACGCGGAACGCCATTTCATCGGTGAGATAGTTGCCCATCGCATGAGGGCGTTCCAAGAGCCGCACTTTGCCAATATTGCCGAGGCCTGTGGCAGTTTCCATGGAGGACGCGCCATAACCAGCAGCCAACGCGTTCTTCGACCAACAATACTTGATCAACCAAGCCACGACTAAGAACACAACGGACAGATAAACCCATGCATTGTTCGAGGCACTGCCCGCTTCACGCCCAAAGAAAGCCATATAAATCAGTGTGCCAGACGTGACCGAAAAAGCGATGTAACAAGCTGGCGTCCACTTGGTGTGCCACTGGGGAATTGTGCGCAAAGAAGCGTAGATCATGGCTGTGCAGTAAACCGTGATCATGCACATGATCGCGCCGATATATCCCAATACGAGATTAAAACTGTCAGCAAGGATGCTCATGGCGGCTAAAAGAGTGAGTGGGATAAAGGTCAAAATGGCCATCACGCCTTCCCGCGACAGCCAGCTTGAACGCCACTGCGAAAACGCACGCCAGGCACGCTGCGGGTTCCCAAGGTGCAATGTGGAAGACAATAAGCCTCCCCCGATCATAGCAAGCACCACAAACCAACCGATCTTGGTTGAAAGCGCGGCAGAGTTGCCGTGTCCCAATGCCAAAACAAATGCGAGGCCATAGCCTGCGCCTGAAAAAGTTGTAAATGCGATAACGGAAAGAGCGGGATGCATTAGTTTGCTCCTTTAGATCGGGTAGAACCTGAAAGCGCACGGTCGATCCAACCGAGCACGCCACCAGCTTCTTCAGTTGAATCCACAGGCGCAGCAAAAGCAGCACCTTCGCCCAGATCAGTGCGTGCGCGTGGTGGCAGATATTTGTTCACAGGCTTGTTGCCCTGTTCTGGCATCAAGTCGAAACCACCGCGTTCCTTAACAAGAACAGAAACATTGGAATTCGGATCAGCAAAATCACCAAAATGGCGCGCACCTGCCGGGCATGTACGCACACAAGCGGGCTGACGATCGATTTCATCCATTTCTTCATTGTAGATACGATCCACACACAAGGTGCATTTCTTCATCACGCCTTCGGCTTGATCCATTTCTCGCGCACCATAAGCACACGACCAAGCGCACAAGCCGCAGCCGATGCATTTATCTTCATCAACCAGAACAATGCCATCTTCTTCCCGTTTGTATGAGGCGCCTGTAGGGCAAACGGTAACACAAGGCGCATCTTCGCAATGCAGACACGACTTTGGAAAATGCACCACGCGCGCTTCACCAGCTGTGCCTATCACTTCACCAACGCCCTGCCCTTTGGGCTTGGATTGATGCGCCATTGGGGTGACTTCAAATGTGTGAATGCGGTTCAACCAAGATCCCACGGGATTGGCACCATAGGGATCCTGATCCGAAAGCGCGGTGCCATAGCCCGACGTGTTCCACTCTTTACAATTGATCACGCAGGCGTGGCAGCCGACACATGTGTCGAGGTCGATAACGAGCCCCAGTTTTTTGTTTGTTGAAGCGGGAAGAGTTGTCATTTTGTCCACTCCAGTCCGTAACGTATTTCTTCTTTTGGTGCTTTGTCGCGTTTCTGCTCACCCAAAATAGGCAGGGTGACTTCGTCATCCGCCTCTGCTTTTTCGATGTTTACACGAAGGTCGTACCAAGCGGCTTGGCCCGTGACGGGGTCAGAGTTGGCCCAACGATAGCCATCGCCTTTCGGCGGCAACAACTCATTGATGAGGTGATTCAACAAAAAGCCTTTGGTGGCTTCGGGAGCATCTTTGTCGAGTTCCCAAGCACCGCGTCGCTTGCCAATGGCGTTCCACGTCCACATGGTTTTGTCGTTGACCGCTTCCATGCGGGCAATTTCGACTTTGATTTTGCCATGCCATGAAGACACCCAAGCCCAATCACCGTCTTTCAATCCCTTCTCGTCGCAAATTGCGCCAGGAACATAAAGCGGGTTTTTGGTATGGATTTGACGCAACCAAGCGTTCTGTGAACCCCATGAGTGATACATAGCGGCGGGGCGCTGTGTCAGCGCATGATAAGGAAATTCCTTATCGGTACGATCACCAAGGCGCTCTTCTTCAAACGGTGCATACCACGTCGGCAGCGGATTAAATGTGAGCTCCAAACGATCGCGCAAGCGGTCTGGTGGTTGAACATCCCCATGGCCTTGCGCCGCCAATCGGAACTTTTGCATGACTTCTGAATAAAGATTGAACGTCACAGGTGCTGGCGCATCAAAAAAGCCCATATCGACTGCAAAGTCTTGATAGGCTTTGTTGGCATGTTTGAAAAACAAAGCTTCGTCAGGAAGATGGGTCATTGAAAACGATCCGTTTTCTTTATAGCGCTCTAACTGATCAGGATTTGGTTCGCCGCGCCCAGACTTTGACCCATCTTTGCCGCGATAGCCCGCCAAAGGCCCGATGCCTGGCTTGCGCTCATGGTTCACCATGTAATCGGCATAGTCTTTATATTTTGCGGTGCCATCTTCATTGACCATGCCCGGCAGTCCCAGACGCGCACCAAGATCAAGAACGACAGACTGGAACCCCCTCACCTCACGGTTTGGTTCAACCACTGGCCAACGAATTGAATCGACAACTGCCTCGGGTTCAGAACAGGGGCGGTCGAGCAAAGAAATACAATCGTGACGCTCAAGATATGTTGTGTCTGGCAGGATCAGATCGGCATAGGCCACGGTCTCGGACCGATAGGCATCAGAGTAGATGATGTTGGGGATCACATAGTTTCCGTCCTCGTCTTTATCCGTCAGCATATCGATCACGCCGCGCGTGTTCATCGACGAGTTCCAAGCCATGTTGGCCATATACATAAACAGCGTGTCGATCTTATACGGATCGCCTGCATGGGCATTGGCGATCACCATATGCATCATGCCATGCGCGGAGAGCGGTGCATCCCATGTGAACGCTTTGTCGATGCGCAAAGGTTTGCCTTCACCGCAAAGCAACAAGTCCTCCGGGCCATGGGGATAGCCCAAATGCGGCCCGGCCAATGGCCCATTTTTCGCACCATCGTGTTGTGTGGCATGAGGCTTCGGGTGCGCAGTGTAGGGCTTTGGGTAAGACGGCTTGGATCGGAAACCGCCGGGACAATCCACCGAACCGATCAAAACTTGCAACACGTGCAATGCACGACATGTTTGGAACCCGTTGGAATGGGCAGAGATACCACGCATCGCATGGAACGATACGGGGCGTCCGATGAAGCGATCATGCTTCTCCCCCTTCATATCCGTCCATTCTTGTTCAATGGTTATTTCTTCTTCAAACGCCACTTTTGCAATTTCTGCGGCAAGACCACGAATGGTCTCAGCAGCAATGCCCGTTTCACCAGCGACAGCTTCAGGGGCATATTCCGGCTTCGAATACTCTTCCGCCATCATCATCAAGACTGGTTTAGCTTTGACCTTTTTCGGCAAAGTCACTTCTGAAGAGAGATGCGGAACAACGCCCTTTGTGGTTTGCGGGACGGCCTTTTTCTTTTTCGCATCCCAAACAAGTTCAACACCATTCTTGTCACGAGCGATCAAACCATGATCAGCCGTGCCAGGTGCATCAATCACAAGAAAAGGTGCGTTGGAGTAACGCAGCAGATAATCCAAATCGATTTTCTGCATACGAAACAGTTCGTGGATAACCGATAGGATCAGCAAACCATCCGTGCCCGGGCGAACACCCAACCAGTTGTCGGCAACTGCCGAATATCCGGTTCGAACTGGATTGACGGAGACAAAACGACCGCCATTCTTTTTCAGTTTGCCAATGCCCATCTTGATAGGGTTTGAATCATGGTCTTCCGCCACACCAAACATCACAAACAGTTTCGTGCGTTCCCAATCCGGCGAACCAAATTCCCAAAATGCTCCGCCTATCGTGTAGATACCGGCCGCCGCCATGTTGACTGAACAAAAACCACCATGGGCTGCATAATTTGGTGTGCCGAATTGTTGTGCCCACCAAGACGTCAAAGACTGGGATTGGTCACGACCCGTAAAGAAAGCCAGTTTCTTTGGGTCTTCTTTCAAAGGCTCCAGAATATCCGTGGCCATCGTGAGTGCTTCTTCCCAGGTGATTTCTTCAAATTCACCAGAGCCGCGTGGCCCAACCCGCTTCATAGGCGCGTTTAAGCGTGCTGGCGAATAGTGCTGCATGATTCCTGCAGACCCTTTGGCGCACAGCACCCCTTGGTTCACTGGATGATCGCGATTGCCCTCAATATAGCGCACGCTTTTTTCGCCATTTTCACCGGGCTTCAAATAAACATTGATGCCACATCGGCACGCACACATATAACACGTGGTTGAATGTTTCTCGCCCAAAGGCTCCGACAGGTTCAATTGCGGATCAGCCATCTATTTTCGCTCCCTGTTTTTCATCAAAGCCCCATGCCCAAACGCACCAGACCTGATGAGGCCAATCCCGCCAGCAAAAGCAGGCAGAACGGCTTATAATATTTCTCCAGTTGCGGGCGGAATATCGCCTGCCCCACAACAACCCCAAGCACACAGGGTACAATCAAAACCGCGCCCCTCGAAAGCGCCGTCACGGTCAACATCTCATAGAGGTAGAGATATATGAATGAGGAAAACGACCCCAAAAACAAATACACCACCAAAGATGCCCGCATCACTTTCGCAGGCGCTTCCCGCGCCAACACATAAAGCGCAACAACCATCCCACCAACGGATGCCAACCCCGTTGCCAGCCCTGCAGTTAAACCTGAAAATATCAACCCAGGATCAGTGGCCAAAAACCTTGCACGAACCTTCAACAACTGCAAAAGCGCCAAAGCAAGTATGAGGCAAAGCGCAATCATCTTTGATGTTTCAATTGGCAAAGTGTTTGTCAGATACAAACCAAGTGGCGCTCCGACCAATGACCCAAATGCCAAGCCAAACGATATTTTCAAATCCGCATCTTTGAAGCCACCACGCGCCATCAATAGACTCGCGCAAAATTCCAAAATTGCGCACACAGCGATCAATTCCACCGGCGGGATCATAATCGCCAAACTGGCCATAATGAGCGCCGATAAAGCAAAGCCCGAAAAGCCTCTGACCATGCCAGCTACAAATACGACCGCCACACAAATCACAAATTGCGTGGCGGTTAATTCAGTGAGCAACAGCAGATCAGCCATCAGGCCAAACCCGCCTGCTCAAAGTCTTTGGTCGATTATGCACCAGCCTGTGGACGCATATCAGCGGGATCGATGCCTGCAACAGAAACAGGCTTTTTCATCGCGTCGCGACGGAAAGGTTCGCCCAGTTCTTGGTTCAAAAGAATTTCGATGAAAGTGGTTTCACCTTTCTTCATTTGCGCTTCGACAGCTTTGTCGAGTTCTGTTGTCAGTTCTTCCATGGACGTGACCTGAACACCGTTGACGCCACACGCGCGTGCAATCGCTGCATACTCAACATCAAGATCGAGTTCTGTTCCAACAAAGTTGTCATCGAACCACAAAGTCGTGTTGCGCTTTTCCGCACCCCATTGATAGTTGCGGAAAATAACCATGGTGATGGCCGGCCAGTCATCACGGCCAACAGCGGTCATTTCGTTCATAGAAATACCGAATGCACCATCACCTGCAAAACCAACCACAGGCACATCCGGGTTGCCCATTTTCGCACCAATAATGGCTGGGAAACCGTATCCACATGGGCCAAACAGACCGGGTGAAAGATATTTTCGGCCTTCATCAAACGTCGGATAAGCATTGCCAATTGCGCAATTGTTTCCGATGTCGGATGAAATGATCGCTTCTTTCGGCAAAGCCTGTTGAATAGCGCGCCATGCCATACGAGGAGACATTTTTTCAGGCTCGCGATTGCGCGAACGCTCGTTCCAATCTGTACCCGGATCGTCGTCTTCATGGTCCATGGACGACAGGGTCTGCAACCAAGAAGATTTGGTTTGCGAAATCTCGTCACGACGCGCTTTCAATTCATCATCTGAAGCTGCGGGTGAAACCGCTGCAGTCAACTGTTGAGCTACTTTCAACGCATCACCTTGAATGCCAACAGCCACAGGTTTTGTAAGGCCAATACGGTCCGCATTGATATCCACCTGAATAAGTTTTGCATCCTTCGGCCAATAGTCGATGCCGTAGCCCGGCAAAGTGGAGAACGGATTCAAACGTGTTCCCAACGCCAACACAACATCAGCTTTTGCAATCAATTCCATTGCAGCTTTTGAACCATTGTAGCCCAATGGCCCAA
Source organism: uncultured Rhizobiaceae group bacterium (assembly GCA_937958815.1). Classification (GTDB taxonomy): domain Bacteria; phylum Pseudomonadota; class Alphaproteobacteria; order Rhizobiales; family Rhizobiaceae; genus Pseudahrensia. The sequence goes on from CALGMR010000016.1 coordinate 29,425, forward strand.
CAGACAGAGGATGGCTGCCAGGGAACGCGTCATTGTGTTGATAGTTGCAGCACACTGGCGCAGAGAGTTTTTCAGCCAATTTTGCTGATGCATCAATCGCATTGCCAAGAACAACGCCAGCACCGTTCAAAATCACTGGGAACTTTGCCTCGGAAAGCAATTTGGCCGCTTCTGCAATCGCTTGCTCGCCACCGGCAGGCAATTCGAATTCAACAATCTGCGGAAGCTCAATATCGATCACTTGCGTCCAATAATCGCGAGGAATGTTAATTTGTGCAGGAGCGCAACCACGCCAAGCTTGCGCAATAACGCGGTTCAGCACTTCAGCCATACGTGAAGGATCACGCACTTCTTCTTGGTAGCAAACCATGTCTTCGAACAATTTCATCTGCTCGATTTCTTGGAAACCGCCCTGCCCGATTGTTTTGTTTGCAGCTTGCGGCGTAACCAACAGCAGAGGCGTGTGGTTCCAGTAAGCGGTTTTCACAGGAGTGACAAAGTTTGTGATGCCCGGACCGTTTTGCGCAACCATCATAGACATTTTGCCCGTTGAGCGGGTGAAGCCATCCGCCATCATGCCCGCATTGCACTCATGCGCGCAGTCCCAAAAGCTGATGCCAGCTTGCGGGAAAAGGTCGGAAATCGGCATCATTGCGGAACCGATGATACCAAACGCATGTTCGATACCATGCATTTGCAGAACCTTCACAAAGGCTTCTTCTGTTGTCATTTTCATGGTGGCTGCTTCCTTGAGACAAAACTAAATTGCACAAGCGCAAACAATATATCGCGCTCTGGATGGGCTATATTAACCCGATAAGAAGTCAAAAAACGAGACTTTTTTTCTCATTTTTTGCACAACTCAGGATACAGCGCCGATGAATGGATGTCGTGAGGCCAAACCAAATTCTTGAATGGTGCCAAATTTCAAAAATAGATCGCAAGTGTGACAAACGGCACAACACTCCGTTTGAAAACGAGCTAATTTGCCTGTGGAATTCATGGAGAGAACAAACCAATGACTTTTAACACATTAAACACAGGTATCGCTTTCACAGCGATCGCAAATTTGCTGCTGGCATTTTCACCCATTGTCACATCGGCAGAAGCACGCCCATCAACCCAACGTTACAGCTGCCCAGGTTTGCACGATACAGTTGATAGATTTGGTGCGATTGTAATGAACACAAAAAACCGCCGAGTTTATAACAGACTGGTGGCAGATCGTTCCTATTGTGAGCGCGAGAAGCGGCTAGTCAGGATAACGGTCCCGACAAGAGACGGCGGTTGCCGTGTCTTCACTTGCCGTGAGCCGCTACGCTACAATAGATAAAGGCCTAAATTGAGCCAGCAGAAGCGCGGACGGGCCCCAGTTTTGAAACGTCCAGTTCGGTTGTTTTGAACACCACAGCTTCCACAGCGAACAGACCCTGGTGTTTTGCATCATCGGAAGAAGCGACTTTTGTTGTGTCGTCTGCGGCGAGCTTTCGATTTTGGTGGAAAGAAACCAAAATGTCGTCGCTAAATTTGACTGCAATCCGTTGTCTGACAACTGCATTTGGACGCCACTTTGGAAATGCAGATGCAGCCGCGTCTGATGACAATTGTGCAAGAATTGCTTTCGATCCAACGGAAAGTGGTTGTGGTTTAGCCAGAACCGTTCCAACCGCAGTCAAATCAGCTTTTGCCACGAGCTCAGGCTGTTGAGAACCTGCACGCAGTTTTGCAAAAGGCCATTCCTTACGCAATTGCTCGGGAGACATTGCAACAACATTCACATCAATCCAATTGCCTGCACCGTTGATGCGCCATGGGCAAGAGCGGTCACTGCAATTCACCATCGAAGAAAACTGCCAAAGCGTGTAGCTTTTCCAGTGTCCCATCGGAAACGCGCCTTGCATAGACGGTTTGTAGCGTGCGTACCAAAGGTTCAAACGGGACAACAAAGGATATTTCTCTTTGTTGGCGGCAATGAACTTGGACGTGGAGTGGTTCGTATAAAGAACAGGATAGCGGCCAGTACGACGCTTAATCACGCGTGCAAAAATTTCGCCATCGCCCAACGACATCCATTTGGTTGGGTCATTGTGTTCAATATCCAAAGCCAACAAGTCATCTTTGTCGGGCTTGGTGAAATCTAGAAAATGGTTTGCTTGTTGTATCGGGTTGCCAGGGCGCGCCAAATGGTAAGCCCCCCACTTCATACCCAATTCTTTCGCGATAGCCTTGCGCGTGTGATACAGTTCGCGGGTGGCCACATAACGGCGCCACTTCAAACGACAAACAGAATTGCCTTTGCAGCTTGCACTTGGGCTCAAGCCATCAGATGCCTTATTGATGAACCCGGCCAACCGCTTGTTGTTGCGCATTTTCGTCCAATCAATGGGCGTATACTCATACGCATCCAAAACGATGGACGAATTTGCTTTATGCCAGGTGCGATTGAAATCGCTGGATTGGGCTGTGGTGCTCACGGCAGATGCCACCAGTCCAGCACACAAAACACGGCTTAAAAAACTAAAAACTTTAATCATCGACAAATACTCTTCACAGCGGAACCTGCACCGCAACTCACTACACAATGTGAAAACATGGTTAGCGTATGTTTAACGCGCCCATTAACACCATCAATTTTTCTTACAAACCGTTGCAAAACCTGACGTTTGGTAAGTCAGATTTTCAAGGGTATGTCGCCGATCACTAGCAAAGTCACACGTAAAACACTCCCAATCAAGTGCGCAAGCGCTCCGCAAGCTGCGCCAATTTGGCCAATCCTGGCTCAATCGCTTGATCATCGATGGACGAAAATCCCAATCGAAAGCACGATCGATTGCTACCTTCATTAAAATAGTCACTGCCCGGCTCAATGAAGATGCCCTGCTCCAACGCTATTTTTGCAAGCGTGTCTGTATTTATAGATTTGTCAGAAAGTTCCACCCAATAAGATGATCCCCCCATCCCCCGTGTCACATTTGATGTGGGGAAGTGTTTATCTAAAGCCGCACCCATGGCATTCCACCGCTGGCGATAGGAGCGGTGCAAGCGCCTGACAAACACGTCGTAATAGCCAAGCGACAAAAAGAACGCCGTACTGCGTTGATTGTTGGTTGGTGGGTGACGAACCATCAAACGCCTCAAAGCGCGAAGTTCGGAAATCAGGTCAGGCGACGCAACCATGAAGCCAAGACGCAACCCCGGAAACAAAGTTTTGGAAAAGCTGCCCACGTAAATCACACGCCCATCCTTATCCAGCGACTTCAAGGCCGGAACTGGCTTACCCACATAGTTGGATTCCAATTCATAGTCATCTTCCACAATGATAAAATCTTGCTCTTTCGCCTTTTTGAGCAATTGAACGCGCCGTTCGTGGGGCATGGTCACAGTGGTGGGCAATTGGTGGCTGGGCGTGGTGTAAAGCACGTCAATGCCGTTCATGGCCTCACTCACAGGCAGCCCCTGCTGGTCCACCTGCAAAGCCACCATGTCATCAGTGCGCAATGCAAAAATATTGCGCGCATCAGGATAGCCCGGCTCTTCAACGGCAACCTTGGTGTTTGACCCCACCAACAGACTTGCGATCGTATAGAGCGCTTGCTGCGCCCCCAGAGTCACCAATATCTGGTCTTGACCAACCAAAATGCCACGCCGTGGCAAAATGCGTGTGCGGATCTGCTCCACCAACATCTCATCATCATTGTCGAGAGTGTCTTGGCTCCACGCATCGAGCCACTTTTTGCCCATGGCTTTGTAAACACAGTCCCGCCAGTCCGTAATCGGGAACAAAGATTTATCCGGTTGGCCATAGATGAATGGGTACGGCAGAGACTGCCAGTCGCGTGGTTTGCGGATATTGCGCTGTGCGGCGGGCCGTTTCAAAATGCGCTGTGACCAGTCGATTATCTCGCCGCCAACCGACTTAGATTGAATTCCGGCAGCCATCGCTGAATTGTGGACACCCATTTCGAGCACCGTTTCATTCACGAAATAACCAGAGCGTTCAGACGTACGCAAATAGCCGTCCTCTGTCAGTGCTTGATAAACAAGAACCGATGTGTTGCGCGAAATGCCCAATTGCTGAGACAAGTAACGGGTGGACGGCAATTTGTCTCCGGGCTGCATATGTCCAGCCAAAATGGCCGACACCAAAACTTCGCGCAACTGAGCCTGCAAACTCTTGTTTGAATTCCTGTCCAATGAAATCAAAAAATCGCGCATAATGGGCTCAATCAACACTCGTTAATCTGGACTTACACCCAACAGGCCATCTGGACCAATAATTATTTTTCGAAACTTTATTGGTTCAGCGTCAGAACTTGATCTGGAACAATCGGAAAATCGTGTTTCTTGTCCGATGCGAACGCATCAAGAATTCCTAGAACGCTGTTCACCACAGTGATTTTTGGCAAGCTTGAACGAGATTTTTGTCGAATTTCAGTGTGCCAGAACGCACACATGGTTCTGGCCAACTTGCGCAATCAAGCCGGCGCGTGATCACTTAACCTATTGTTATAATTAATCTTATCGAAGCAATACAGCGCTATATCACACAGTGGTAACGATAAAAGGAACCGCATTGTGGAGGTCATTATGGAGCGCCATCTCTAGGAGGCAGCAAAGGTTATCCGTTGCAATCAAATTCTAAATAGCCACTCGCAGAAGCCATACACATAAGGACCTAGAAGTATGAAACTCCCAACAGTAATTTTCGCAGCATTTGCCACATTGGCGACGACTTCCATCGCACCACAAGCACAAGCCAATTCATTCTCGACAGGTATTTCAATCACCAAACTTTCATTGAATCATTCAGAAGTGACGCAGAACAACTTGGTTCAAGACGTGCGCCTGCTCCGCCATCGCGGCTCCAAAAGTAAGCGCAACTCCAGGCGTCGAAACGGATTCCGCATCCATCGCGGTACTAAAAACCGTGTTTTTACCGGAAGCAACACTTTCAACAACAGCAGATTGCAAGACACTCGTAACTTCGACGCCTTTGCATACCGCCGTTTCAGGGGTGGCGTTGGTGGCGGCTTAACAGGAGGATTTCATCACTAAAACCGCCTGCCCCTTTCATCGCGGACAGAATGGATCTCTCCTCCAAAACCTGTTCGCCACAACCCAACAAAAGAAAGGAAACGGTAGTCACAATCATTCAACGAGGAAAAGGCTTCTCACGGAGCCTTTTTCTGCATTTAGATTCCAGGCTTTTTGGATGATGAAAATCAATTACTTTCACAATTACAAATAAGGCGAATACTTTAAACTGACACCTATGTCTGTGGAATTTGCACCTTTTGTGATTCTATTGGAAGCCAGAAATCATCTGTTTACCCTTCTGCTCGGCAGTTTACTTGATTAAGAATTTGCAGGCACCCATTTGCTATAATAGATGTCATGTGGGGAAAGACTTCAAACAGATTTGACTATGGACGGCTGGGTGCAGACGCGCGCGCTGAGGAGATGGAGCGTCGCAGCAGCGTCGTCAAAATTTGTATTTTGGTGACCTACAGTTTTGCGGCGATTGTGTTCCTCGCCTACAAATACCTAACGCCCGACGTGATCAGCAGATTTTTGACGTCATCCCACACCGTAAGCAAACCAAGCATGGTTGCCACAATGGATGAAAAACCATTCGCGGGTTTGCGAACACGCCATGCGCGGACCAAACGCAAAAGGTCAGACAGCAATTGGTTCGTTTGGGGCGTTGCGCGTTTTCAAACCCCTAGTTTTTATATCGGCGTATGGACAAGAGACAATCCGAAACACCTCGCCTACGATATCCAAAAACAACTGAGAAAATATAAAACGCTGACAGACTGGGGCGATGTACGACTGGACGGAAAACCAGAAGATTTTTCGACTGACATTGGCCGTTTCCAAATACAGAAATTCACTTACCACCCTCCCGCAGGTGACCAAAACTGCGTTTATTTCTCATCAGTCAACATAGGACCTGGTGGCTATGTAAGAGGCAATTATTGCGTCGCAGCTGTGACAAGCATTGACTATGACTTGTTGCACTGCGCGATTTCGTCAGTTCGACATCCAGACCTCAAGATCAATGCACCCGAACAGGCAAAGGGGTGCAATGGACGTAAAGTCGAGATGATAAAATTAAGTGTTCAACCGAAGACGTAAAAAACGTCAGCATCGACACCCAAATTGGACTGGCGGGCCGACCAGCCAGATCGACCTTTTCTTGCTACCCCGCAAACGCATCCTTATAAGTGTCACGCAACACGTTTTTTTGCACTTTGCCCATTGTGTTACGGGGGAGTTCGTCCACAACGACCAACAATTTGGGCTGTTTGAAACGGGCCATCTTGTCTTTGATACTTTCCATAATGGCATCGCAATCCAGCGCACCGCCTTGTGACACCAGAACACCAACCACGCTTTCCCCAAAATCAGGGTGCGGTACGCCCACAACGGCGGATTCCAAGACCTCCTCTTGCTCGTCCAACAGCAGTTCGACCTCTTTTGGATAGATGTTGTAGCCGCCTGAAATGATCAGGTCTTTGCCGCGCCCGACAATCGAAACATATCCGTCTTCATCTAAAATGCCGAGATCGCCGGTTATGAAAAATCCATCTTCACGGAATTCTTCCGCCGTTTTTTCCGGCATTTTCCAATATCCCGAAAAGACGTTGTCGCCCTTCACTTCTATGCTGCCCACTTCACCATTGGGCAGTTCCGCGCCAGTGGTGGCATCGCAAATGCGAAGGCTGACACCTGGCAAAGGAAAACCGACCGTTCCGGCCCTACGTTCCCCATCATATGGGTTTGATGTGTTCATATTCGTTTCAGTCATGCCGTAACGTTCCAATATGCGTTTGCCCGTCCGTTCTTCAAATTCCACATGGGTTTCGGCCAACAATGGCGCGCTGCCTGAAATGAACAAACGCATATGAGCGGCCAACTCGCCCGTGAAACGCTCATCGCCCAAAAGACGCGTGTAGAACGTTGGCACACCCATCATCGATGTGGCCTTCGGCATGTTTTCGATGATCGCATCATTGGTGAACCCTGGAAGAAAGATCATAGACGCCCCTGCGATAAGGCTCACATTGATCGCCACGAACAAGCCGTGGGTGTGAAAGATCGGCAGTGCGTGAAGCAACACATCGTCAGATGTGAACTGCCACAACTCACACAGGGTTTGGGCATTGCTGAGCAGGTTTTCGTGGCTCAACATAGCGCCTTTAGAACGGCCCGTGGTGCCAGATGTGTACAAAATGGCCGCGAGGTCATCAGCCCTCCGCGCAATATTTTCAAAACTCGGGCTTGCCGCCAAACCTTTGTCGGCAAATGTACCTGCACTGATATCTTCGTTGACAAACACACCCAAGGTTTCAAGTTTCGCCCCATTAGAAGCCGCCACGGCTTTCAGGTCATCAGCATTGGCAGGGTCGCAAATAAAGAGCGACGCTCCAGCATCGGACAAGAAATAGTCCACCTCGCTAGCCGTGTACGCAGTGTTCAAAGGCAAGAACACAGCCCCTGCCCGCACACAGGCCAAATACACCATCACCGCTTCGATCGATTTTGGAACCTGAACAGCAACGCGGTCGCCCGGTTGCACACCCAAATCAACCAGCACATTGGCAATACGTGCAGAAACATCCAGCGCGTCTTGATAGGTGTACCAACGGCCTTCTGGCATTTGAGCCAAAGTTTTTGAAAAATCTGGGTTGGAAAACAACCCATCAAACAAATGGTTGGCCATGAAAATTTCCTGCATCGCGGCATTCAAAGAATTGGGAAACACTTTGCCGACATCGTCGCGATAAGTCACGACCCTACAGCAAGCTCTGTACAAGCAATTCCGAGCATGGTTCAGTTTTAGACTATAGAAGTTTGCCCGCGAAAAGTTAGGAGCGCGAAATGCCCATTACACAGCCTGCTCCGATTGACGCCACCATCACGGGCGAGCAGCTTTTTCTCGATCCTTATCCAATTTACAAACGGCTTCGTGAAGAGACGCCAGTGGTTCAGGTGCCTGCTCTCAAGCGTACATTTCTAACCAAAGCGGCCGACACAAAATATGTGAAGAACACACCCGAACTTTTCAGTTCTGATGATCCAAACACACCCATGCAGCCTGCGTTTCAGGCACAGACATTGATGCGCAAAGACGGTGAAGCGCATCAGCGTGAACGCATGGCCATGCAGCCGGCCTTTTCTGCGCGCGTGATCAAAGCGAGTTGGAAGCCGCTGATTGAAAAAATTGCAATCGACTATGTAGGCCGCCTGCCCCATGGTGAGACGATAGATATATTTTCAGCCCTCGCCGCACCCTTTGCGTCACAATGTATTGCCCACATTTTGGGGATCGCGCCCGCGTCTGACGGCGATATGGCGCGCTGGAGCCAAACGTTGATTGATGGTGCTGGAAATTTCGCATGGGCCCCTGAGCCGTTTGCTACTTCTGACAAAGCCAATGAAGAAATGAACGCCTTGTTTGACAAGATGACAGAGCAGCATAAGGCCAATCCAGATGAAAGTGCCCTTTCGGTCATGGTCAATGCGGACGATCCAATTGAAACGAGCCAAATCCGATCCAATATCAAAATCGCCATTGGTGGCGGCATCAACGAACCGCGCGATGCGTTGACCACAATTCTATTTGGCTTGCTCACCAACCCTGACCAGTTTGAAGCGGTGAAAACAAATCCTGAATTGATTGGAAAAGCGTTTGATGAGGGCGTGCGCTGGTGCGCACCGATTCAGGTGAGTTCACGGCTAGTGAAAGAGGACACAGAAATCCGTGATTGTTTCATTCCCAAGGGTGACACAGTGATGACCATTCAAGCATCCGCATGCCACGATGAGGACCTGTATGAAGCACCTGAACTGTTCGATATGTTTCGAAAAAGCAGCGGCCATCAGGCATTCGGCAATGGACCACATTTTTGCCAAGGCACCCATGTTGCGCGCATGATGTTGGCAGACATCATGCTCCCGCTTTTAGTGGAACGGTTTCCGAACATGACATTGGACAGACCAGAAGACGTTAAATGGCGTGGCTTCGGTTTTCGCGGGCCGATCAATCTCCCTGTGCACTTAGCATAAATGTGCGCTTGGCATAAAAAAGCCCGACTGCTTTGCAGCAACCGGGCTTTCAACGAAACAGCTTTGCACATATTAAGCTGTCACGCGCGCTATCGCCCCGTCGATAGAAGTCACAATTTCATCGATATGATCTTTTGTGCAAATCAATGCGGGAGACAAACAAAGCGTATTGTTCAAGCCGGCCAACGAACGGTTCGTGGCGCCGATCACAACCGCATCTGCCTTAAAGCATTCGGCCACAATGGCTTGTGTCACGCTTTCTGGCACCGGTTCTTTGGTCTCACGATCAGCAACAAGCTCGGCACCACAGAACAAGCCCTTGCCCCGCACATCGCCAATAATTTGGTGCTTGGCCTTCAGGCCTTCGAGACCTTCCATTAAATATTCGCCCATTTTGACGGTGTTTTCGAGCAGGTTTTCTTGTTCAAGAATGTCCATGTTCGCCATCGCAGCTGCAGGCCCTGCCGTGCAACCACCGAAGGTCGAAATGTCACGGAAATAGCTCATGGGATCATCCGGGTTTTCTTTGAACATGTTGAACACTTTTTCAGTGGTCACAGTGCAAGAAATGGCCGCATAACCTGACGCCACACCTTTGGCCATAGTCACCATGTCGGGCTCAATCCCGTAATTTTGATAACCGAACCAAGTGCCCGTGCGGCCCATGCCGCACACAACTTCATCGATGAGAAGCAAGATATTGTACTTGTCGCAAATTTCGCGAACCCGCGGCCAATAGCCTTCCGGAGGCGTGATCACACCACCACCTGCTGTCACAGGTTCAAGGCACAATGCGCCAACCGTGTCTGGCCCTTCGCGAAGAATAACGTCCTCAATCGCATTGGCAGCGCGGATGCCGTAGTCATCGACCTCCCCCCACTGGCTGCGATATTCAAGGCAATGGGGCACCTCGACAAAATCCGGCGTGAACGGGCCATACTGGCCTTTGCGCTCATCTTGCCCACCAGCGGAAAGGCAAGTGATCGTTGTGCCGTGATAGTCGCGCTGACGATACAGAATCTTGCTTTTCTTGCCGCCATAAACGTTGTGAGAAATTTGACGCACGATTTTGAACGTTTTCTCATTCGCCTCAGAACCAGAGTTTGAATAATAAACACGGCTCATGCCCGGCATTTTTTCAATAAGGCGTTCAGCAAACAATGCACCGGGAATGGTGCCCATTGTGCCGCCAAAGAAATTCATTTTAACCAGTTGATCCCGCACGGCATTGGCGATGCTTTCGCGGCCATAGCCCACATTCACAGTCCACACGCCGCCAGACACTGCATCGAGATGTTTGCGACCTGCTTGGTTCCAAACGTGCAGGCCTTTACCTTCAACAATGATCAAAGGATCGGCAGCATCAAATTTCTTGTGTTGCGTAAGATGGTGCCAAACGTGGGCCTTATCAGCTTCCACAACATGGCTGATATCATTATCACCTACATGCATGTTCATGTGCGTTCTCCTGGCACTCAGCACAACTGCTGATCTATTTTTCCCATATCAACAGAAGTTGCAGAATTTGGGTAGCAGGAAAATGATCAAGCACGGCACCAGTTGAAAAGTTTGGATGGGTCCAGAAACTCGCACGAAATTTGGAACCAAAACGCAAAAAAGCCCGACCAAATGGCCGGGCTTTTATAAACCTTATCCAAGCAATGCTTAGTAAGTAACTTTTACAGTTCCACCATTGCGACGCACCATTGCGAACAACTGTGCAGCATTTGATGGGTGCAAGCGCACGCAACCGTGTGACGCTGTGCGGCCCAGGCGGCTGATTGCGTTTGTGCCATGTACGGCAAAACCACGGTGATAGAACATTGCATATGGCATTGGAGCACCATGGTACTTTTTGGAGTAGTACTCTTTGTGCATGCGATGAATTTTCCAAGTACCAGTTGGTGTTGTGTAACCCTTACGGCCTGAAGACACTTTCCAAACGTGCTTGACGCGACCGCCCTGATAAACAGTCATAGTCTGCTTCGACAAGTTGACCTTTGCCAAAACGCGACCAGAACCAGCTCTCACAGAACGTTTTTTAGAAGAACGCTTTACGGATTTGCGTCTGCTCTTCTTATAAACGCGGTTCTTGTATTTTTTGCCCTTGCGAGCCTGTTTTTCATACCAAACACGTGTCCAGTAGGCTTTGTCTTTTTTACCAGCATAGCTGCTTGTGCTTGATGGTGCTTTCAAAGTTTTTGATTTCGTTTCACCTGCAATTGCTGGTGAAGCGAAAAGACTGGCTACAAATGCCAGAAGTATAAAGAGTCTTTTCATTGACTTCCCTCCAGTAGTTTTTTTTCAAACTGCCCGACTTCAAAACAGTCATTTTTTTCAAACTTCCCCATGGAAGCTTGCATAAACATTTGACGCGAAAAGGGTTTCATCCAGTTAATGAAACACCTTTCACCGGCTTTGATTAGTTTATGCGTAAACAAGCAGTAAATGCGGTGACAAATGTCACACGAAGGAAAAACGGTCATTTACGCAAGACTGTTATATGCCGATGACCCATATACTAACCCAAATTTTTGCTGTTTGGCGAGTCATTGTAATTAGGTCGATTTGATGAAACCCTTTGCGCAGCGTATTCAGTCAACGAATGGAAACCAGTTTGCACGGCTCTCTCAACAAACGCATTGAAGACAAAACTGCTGAATTGGTCGCACTCACCTCTGCCCTCATTCGAATTCCAACCATCAATCCGCCAGGTGATGCCTACATTCCGTGCGCGGAACTTATCGGCAATCGCCTGACAAAGCGCGGATTTCAGGTTGAATACATCCGCGCCCACGACACGCCCGGCGACAGCGACAAATTTCCACGCACCAATGTCATGGCCCGCATAGAAGGCAAAGGCCCCGGCCCCGTTGTTCATTTTAACTCGCATATTGATGTGGTGGAGGTTGGCCACGGCTGGACAGTTGATCCTTTTGGCGGCGAAGTGAAAGACGGCAAGGTTTATGGTCGCGGCGCCTGCGATATGAAAGGCGGTCTCGCAGCATCCATAATAGCAGTGGAAGCCTATATTGAAGCCAACCCAGATTTTTGCGGGGCCATAGAAATATCCGGCACGGTAGATGAAGAATCTGGCGGGTTCGGTGGTGTGGCTTATTTGGCCGCCAAGGGCCTGTTTTCCAAGCCGCGCGTCGATCACGTGATCATTCCCGAACCGCTTAACAAAGACAGGGTATGCCTCGGGCATCGCGGTGTTTGGTGGGCGGAGATTGAAACCTTCGGCACACAAGCGCATGGATCAATGCCCTTTTTAGGTGACAGCGCCATCCGCCATATGGGGTCCGTTCTTCATTCATTTGAAACAGAGCTTTACCCGCAACTCGCCGAGAAACGAACAGAAATGCCGGTGGTTCCTGAAGGCGCAAAACAATCCACCATGAACATCAACTCAATTCATGGTGGGGAGTCCGAAAGCGGCGGCCATGGCAAACCGCAAGACTATACTGGCTTGCCAAGCGCCAATGTGGCGGAATCCTGCCGTGTTGTTCTTGATCGTCGTTTCTTGATCGAAGAAGACATATCGGTCGTAAAAGGTGAAGTCATAGAGATCTTGGAAGGTTTGAAGCGCAACCGCGAAAGTTTCGATTATGCCATTCGTGACATTATGGAAGTTTTGCCAACGATGACCGAACAAGATGCACCAGTGGTCACTGCTGTATCTGATGGAATTCGCCAGGTTTTGGGCAAAGAGCCAGACTATGTCATTTCGCCGGGCACATATGATCAAAAGCATATTGCACGCATCGGACATTTGCACGATTGCATCGCTTACGGCCCCGGCATATTGGATTTAGCCCATATGGCAGATGAATATGTTGGCATCGACGACATGGTCGCCTCGGCGAAGGTGATGGCGCAGGCGATACACGCATTGCTGACAGGTGCAAAAAGCTAATGGATCGCACTCAAGGCGTACGGTAGCCAATCTTCAATTAACGCCGTTTGGTAAAATTTACGGCATTTCGCCAATCCCGCCTTGACCATCTCCACTGGTTTGCAATCATAGCATTGGAATAAATCGAAGCCTGAGGGGCTGATTATGGGTTTAGTTGCAAAACGGTTGCTTGCAGCCATCACGGTTCTAATAGCTTTCACTTTGGCGCATTCGGCATCCGCCCGTGTGATCATCAATGAGCGCACTAAATTTTATACAGTTTCGGGCAAGACCGGACCGCAATTGTTCAAGTCGATTTTGCGTCGAGGCCCTAAGGTTCGCAATGTAGGCCACGCCATTGCCTCCACCGGAACGGCTTTAAAAATTCGCAATATCAAGACCGTGGTGAACAGACGCGAATGCAAAGTGACCAATGTGGATGTGATCGTGGACATCACCTACACTTTGCCGCGTTGGACTGGGAGCCAAGGCGCATCTGCCAAAGTTCGCGATACTTGGAAACAATTTAATGCCCGCGTTCTAAAACACGAACAAACCCATGGCCGAATAAGCCGTGAATATGCACGCGAAATTGAAAAGAAGATCAAACAAACTCGCGGACGTGCTTCACGCAATTGCAAAAACTTCGGAAAACGTCAGTTGAGGTCTCTTGCAAGATTGCAAAGAAACATTCGTAAGCGACACGAACGTTTTGACAGACGTGAAGGCCGAGCGCGTTCGCGCATCCGTTTGCTCCAGCGCTCTTTGATTAAGTCCAATTGATTGATCGGCGACACGCCCCGCAACGGTCAAAATTAGACTGAGGGATTTGTGCCTTTTCAAAGACTGATGCTGACAAATCCGCTTGTCAGTGCTTTAATCGCCAGAAGATTTTCTGGAGATCATCCCTCATGATGAATTTTAAAAAGTTTGCTTTTGCAGCTGCACTCACCACCGCCCTTGTTCCTGCTTTGGGAATAACATCTGCCTTGGCTGCCAAGACCAGCCTGAATATGGGAATGGTGCTTGAACCGCCTCACCTCGATCCAACTGCTGGCGCACCTGCCGCAATCGACGAAGTCGTTTATGCAAATATTTACGAAGGCCTGACGCGCATCGGCTCCAAAGGCGAAGTTTTGCCAGCGTTGGCCGAAAGTTGGGACATTTCCGCTGACGGAAAAACCTACACGTTCAAACTGCGCAGCGGTGTCAAATACCATGACGGGTCAGACTTTGAAGCCACCGATGTCAAATTCTCTCTCGACCGCGCGCGTGCCGAAGGGTCCACCAATGCTCAAAAAGCTCTGTTTGCGGGCATTGAAAGCGTAGAGGTCGTTGATCCGACCACCGTAAAAGTGATGCTCAAAGCTCCTGCTGGGAACTTCCTGTTCAATATGGGCTGGGGAGATGCGGTTATCGTGGCGCCCGAAAGTGCCGACACAAACAAGACTGCGCCCGTGGGAACTGGCCCCTTCAAATTTGGAAATTGGGTCAAAGGTGCATCCGTCGACCTCGTCCGCAACGATGCCTATTGGGGCAAGCAAGCGGGTCTTGAAAAAGCAACCTTCAAGTTCATTTCAGATCCAGCCGCAGCAATGTCTGCCATGTTGGCTGGTGATGTGGACGCATTTGCAAACTTCCCTGCCCCAGAAGCTGTGCCGCAGCTTCGCGCCGATCCACGTTTCAAAGTGGTCATTGGTTCTACTGAAGGGGAAACCATTCTTTCAACCAACAATGCAAAACCACCTTTCAACGATGTCAGAGTGCGTCGTGCCATCGCCCATGCGCTGGACCGACAAGCAATTGTTGATGGTGCAATGTTTGGTTTGGGAACACCAATCGGTACGCATTTCGCACCGCACCACCCTGCCTATGTGGATTTGACAGGGCGCTATCCCATGGACATTGAAGGCGCGAAAAAACTTCTCGCGGCTGCCGGACATCCCAACGGCTTTAAAGCAACGTTGAAACTGCCACCTCCGTCCTATGCGCGTCGCGGCGGTGAGATCATTGCCTCCCAATTGCGCAAAATTGGTATTGAATTGGAGATCATCCCCGTAGAATGGGGTGTATGGGTTCCTGAAGTCTTTAAAGGCAAGGACTACGATCTGACAATCGTGTCTCACACAGAACCTCAGGACATCGGCATCTACGCGCGAGACGACTATTACTTCCAGTATTCAAGCGATTCATTCAAATCCACAATGGAAAAGCTGAACGCTGAAACAGACACCCAAAAACGCTACGCATTGATGGGTGAAGCTCAAAAAACCATCACCGAAGATGCTGTAAATGGCTATCTCTTCCAGCTTGCAAAAGCGGGTGTATGGAACGCCAAGATTAACGGCCTGTGGGAAAACTCACCCGTTCAAGCCAACGATCTTACGGGCGTCAGCTGGAGCGATTGATTAGGCAACTGACGATTGTTGCACATACGGTTCGTACCAATCATTTGCGTTGGAAGCATACAAGTCTTGTCCAGACCAAGCTTGCAATTCTTTCAACGCATTCATCGCATCTTTTTGAATCCAAAGTCCCGATGTCTGACTGTCTCGACCCAATTTTTCAATCAGTTGGAAGCAGTGTTTGATATGTTTCTGTGTAACTTCCAATTGATCCAAAAAGGGATGATCAATGGGCATTGACGCACGAACTTCAGCGGCTGCCATGTCAATCTGTTCCCGACATGCAGCAACGTTGGTGCCATCACATGACTGGATGGCGTTCAGCGCAGGCACGATGAAAGTGTCCTTTACGGCGGCCAATTTGCGACTTTCAAAAACTTGGTCTTTTATCTCTGAAAACTCACGAAACCATTTGAACATCACTACCTCCTTGATTCTTACATTCCGTTACGTAAGGTCAGTTGTCAAAAAATGCTAGTATTTTTTCTAAAAAAACTGCTTTGGGCGCTTGCAACGCTGATTTTTGCGTCAGTTTTGGTGTTTCTGGCGCTGGAAATCGTGCCGGGTGATCCTGCGCAAGTGATGTTGGGCATAAATGCCACCGACGACGCCGTGGCTGCACTGCGTGAGTCCTTGGGTTTGAACAAGCCTGCACTGGAACGGTATTTCAGCTGGGTGTCGGGAATGCTGGTCGGAGACTTTGGCCGCAGCTACACCTATTCCGTCGATGTGCGGGAGCTTGTGGCGGATCGCATAGCTATCAGCCTGCCCTTGGCGCTTATTGCTCTCGCACTCTCCACAATTATTGCCCTTCCCGTAGGCATTTATGCCGCTTCACGTCGCGGCAAAATTGCAGACACAATTGTCATGGCCATCTCGCAATTCGGGATTGCCATTCCAAACTTCTGGTTCGCTCTGCTAATGGTCTACGTTCTGGCCATTTGGTTGCAACTTGTGCCTGCTGGCGGGTTTCCCGGCTGGAGCGAAGGCTTTTGGCCGGCGCTCAAATCCTTGTTGTTGCCCGCAATCGCACTTGCCCTGCCCCAAGCCGCAATCCTGTCGCGGGTCACGCGGTCAGCCCTTTTGGAGACTATGGGTGAAGATTATATCCGCACCGCGCGCGCCAAAGGCTTGAGCAAAAGAGCAACCCTATGGAACCATGCCTTGCGCAACGCCATGATACCCGTTCTCACCATATTGGGCTTACAGTTTGCCTATTTGCTGGCAGGCACCATCATCATAGAAAACGTTTTCTATCTTCCAGGCCTTGGCCGATTGGTGTTTCAGGCCATCAATTTGCGTGACCTCATAGTGGTTGAAAGCGTGGTGATGATGCTGGTTGCCACAATCATCGTCATCAACCTGCTGGTGGATTTGGCCTATATTTGGGTTGATCCACGCCTGAGGGCACGTGCCTCATGAACACGTCTGAATTTTTCAAAACCGCACTGCGCAATCGCAGTTTTGCCATCGGACTGTTCATTTCCTTGCTCGTTATTGCGATGGCCTTGGTGTCGTATATTTGGACGCCCTATAGCGTGATTGATCTCGACATAGGTGCAAAACTAAAGGCGCCAAATGTCGACTATTGGTTTGGCACAGACCATTTCGGACGCGACATTTTCTCTATGATTATGGTTGGCGCGCGCAATTCGATTGCAGTTGCTTTGGTGGCCGTATTTGTGGGCATTGGCATTGGTGTTCCAGTGGGGTGTTGGGCCGCGGCCCGTGGTGGTTTCTTTGATGAAGCCCTCATGCGCGGCAATGATGTGATCTTCGCATTCCCTGCGCTGCTTTCAGCAGTCATGATCACCGCCGTCTTTGGGCCAGGTGCGATCAACGCAATCATCGCGATTGGTATTTTCAACATTCCCGTTTTTGCACGGTTGGCACGTGGAGCGGCGCTTTCTCTATGGCCTCGTGATTTCATCATGGCGGCACGCGCTGCAGGAAAATCATCGTTCCGCATAACTTGGGAACACATCGTTCCAAATATGACCAACCTTTTGATCGTCCAAGGCACCATCGCGTTTGCACTTGGCATCATTCAAGAAGCCGGCTTGGCCTATGTGGGGCTTGGCACGCAACCACCCTTTCCGTCATGGGGCAAGATGCTCAATGAAGCCCAAACGATGATGAGCTTTGCGCCTCATATGGCGATTTTTCCTGGCTTGGCCATTGTGATCACCGTGCTGGGGCTGAACCTTTTGGGTGATGGATTGCGCGACGTTCTTGATCCTCGCATCGCGAAAGAGCGCAGCTGATGTTGGAAATCAAAAACCTCAACCTTTCCATATCCGGCACGCCAATTTTGCGGGATGTGAACCTTAAGGTCGGCGCCGGAAAAATTCTCGGAATTGTCGGTGAATCAGGTTCTGGGAAATCACTCACCGCGCTCAGCACCATGCAGCTTATGCCCGATGGATCAGAGCTGGGTGGTGAGATTCTGTTTCAAGATCATAATCTTCTTCAAGCCGATGAAGACGACATGATGCGGGTGCGTGGGCAAGAAATATCCATGATATTTCAAGAACCTATGACGGCCCTCAACCCTGTGCACACAATCGGCGCGCAAGTTTGCGAAGCCATTCGAAACGCCACGAACCTTTCTCAAAACCAGCTTGAAACACAAGCTGCAGCCATGTTGGAAAAGGTCGGGCTTCCAGTTTCCAGGTTTCCGCTCAGTCGCTTTCCCCATCAATTGTCTGGCGGCCAGCGCCAACGGGTGATGATTGCGATGGCGTGTGCCCAACAGCCTTCGCTCATGATTGCCGACGAGCCAACCACTGCTCTCGATGTGACGCTGCAAGCGCAAATTCTCAATCTGCTGCGCGGCATTGTGGATGAGACAGGCATGAGCCTCATCCTCATCAGCCATGACCTTGCTGTGGTTGCAGAAGTGACAGACGATATTGTGGTGATGCGCAATGGCGAAGTGTTGGATGCGGGGCCAACCGGTGACGTGCTGCGCAAGCTCCAACATCCATATACGGCACAATTGGCCAAGGCATCCACTCATGTTCCGCAACGCAATTCCGCGCCCATATTGAGCGTGGAGCAGCACGCAAACAACATTCAGCCAATTTTGAAAGCGCACCATATTGTGCGCGATTATCCAACGGCGCGCACGTCCATTTTCAAGAAAGGCATACCGTTTCGGGCACTGAACAGTGTCAGTTTTGAACTTTTTAAAGGTCAAAGCATGGGGCTAGTGGGAGAATCCGGATGCGGAAAATCGACCCTCGCCCGCATCGTTCTTGGCTTGGACAAAGCCACAGCAGGCCGCGTGGATTTTCTAGGAACAGATTTATCAAAAGTTGAAGGCGACGAAATGAGGTCTGCACGTCGCAACATGCAAGTTGTTTTTCAAGATCCATTTGCGAGCTTCAATCCACGGCATCGTGTGGAGCGACTGGTGTCAGAACCACTTTATCTGGAGCCACAACTTTCGAAAGCTCAAAGACGCGATCGTGTGCGGGCAGCACTTTCCGAAGTGGGTATGAATGACACGGCACTCGACAAATATCCGCATGAATTTTCTGGCGGACAAAGACAACGTCTGGCCATTGCCCGCGCGCTCATCACACGCCCCGCCCTAATTGTTGCTGATGAACCTGTGTCCGCTTTGGATGTTTCCATTCGTGCCCAAGTGCTGGATTTGCTGGCCGATTTGCGCGAACGTTTGAATCTCACCTATTTGTTCATCAGCCACGACCTTGGAGTGGTGCGTGCCATTTGCGATGAGGTGATGGTCATGCAAGCGGGTGAAATTGTTGAACACGGCCCTGTGGAAAATGTATTTACGTCACCAGCGTCTCAGGCAGCGCAAGAGCTTGTGGATGCAACGCCAAACCTTGAACGCGCCTTGGCGAACCGTGTAGATTGATATTGAACAAAACCCCGGTCAAAAAAATGTCCACTGAAATTGACTACCCTGATGAGTATGACAATTCTGGCCGTGTGGCCAACGCCGCAGAATTGCTTGAAGGTTACCTTGAAGATGCAGCGAACTTTCGTTCCCGCGAAAACCTGATCGCAGATTATAATCTTGTCTACGGGCCAGCCGAGCGCAATCAAATGGACATATTTTGGCCAGACGAAAAGCGCGATGCGCCCATCGTGATGTTCATCCACGGCGGCTACTGGAAAAGTATGGATCGCAGTGCGTTCAGCCATTTGTCCGGTGGCTTGTTGGAAAACAACATTGCCGTTGCCATGCCCTCCTATACGTTGTGCCCCGATATTCAAATCAACGGCATCATCAACGAGTTGAGACGTGCATGTTTGGTTCTTTATCAAACCTATAAGCAAAAAATCATTGTTGTGGGCCATTCAGCAGGCGGCCACCTGGCAGCATGTATGATGGCAACCGATTGGGAAGGCATTCACCGCGATTTGCCCGAAGACCTCGTCGCTGCAGGCATGGGAATTTCGGGAATTTATGATCTACTGCCCATATTGCACACGCCTGTGAATGACGCCGTTCAAATGGATGTGGAGCAAGCTTCAAGCGCAAGCCCGATTGATTGGGTTCCAGAAGCCATCCAGAAATTTGAGGCTTGGGTCGGTGCGGATGAATCCAACGAATATCACCGTCAAAGTCGCGAACTTGCAGAACGTTGGTCTATGCTTGGAACACCAACCAATTGCATTTCGGTTGAAAATGAAAACCATTTCACCATCATCCATGCATTGACTGTTGCCGACAGCCCCATCGTGCAAAAAATTGTTGAACTTGTGAACGAGCCAGCCGTCGAAGTGAAACTTCCGCGTGTTGTGAAAAAACAGGTCTTAGCGGAAATGCAGACCTTTGACATGTCCGACCCGAATGCACCGGAAAAGCCCACCAAATCAAAATTAAAAAAAGCGGCCTCCAAAAAGAAAGCCAAACCCAAAGCATCAGCTTCAAAGCCTGAATCAAACCCCGCCCGCAAACCAGCGGCGGCTTCACGCAAAAACCCACGAAAGAAGCGCGCAAGAGCGGCAATCGAGGCATAATCAGGCTCAGCTAAAGAGCAGCCATCCAAGGGCACTTAAGCAAAGCAAGCTGAAGCAACATGTGAAATAAAAGCGCAACGCGCGGTCAATATCCGCAATTTCCAATTCATCACGTCCACTCTCGTTGAGTTTGCGTGCGCTCACCATTTCAGTGCCATAACTGCGATCCCCACCCAATGAAATTTCCAACGCTGCAGCAAAAGCAGCTTCAGGCCATCCAGCATTGGGTGATCGATGATGAGGCGCATCGGCTCGCGTGGTTTTCCAAACACTGTCGCTTCGCTTCCGGCCCTGATGCACCAAAGTGGCCCACCACGCCAAACCTGCAGAAAGCCTGGCAGCAGGCCAATTCATCCAGTCGTCCAAAATCGCAGACGATTTCCCAAATTGCTCGTATTCTTCTGTGCGGTGTCCGATCATGGAATCGGCAGTGTTCACGGCTTTGTAAAACAGAATTCCGGGCAAGCCCAAAACCGCATACCAGAAAATTGGGGCGACCACGCCGTCGGAAAAATTCTCGGCTAAACTCTCAATCGCAGCTTTGCACACACCCGATACACTAAGTTGCGACACATCGCGCCCGACGATCATGGAAACCGCTTCACGCCCCCCTTCCACACCACCGCTTTTCAAACCATCACGCACACGCGCCACGTGCTCATAGAGGCTCTTTTGTGCAATCAACGTTGTGACAATGATGAGCTCCATTCCCCAGCTCAACAAAACGGAAATGGCGGACATCCAATCGACAACAACGCTCACAGAAATGCACAATACGGCAAACGCGGCGAGCAACACTAAACCTGCAACGAATCCAGGTGCCTGCCCTTGCTTTGTGCCCAAAGCTTCCAGATCCCAGTCATCACGTTTTTCTTCAAAAAACGAAATCACGCGGCCAAAAAGAACAACGGGATGAGGAACGCGCTT
This sequence comes from uncultured Rhizobiaceae group bacterium, assembly GCA_937958815.1. Lineage (GTDB taxonomy): Bacteria > Pseudomonadota > Alphaproteobacteria > Rhizobiales > Rhizobiaceae > Pseudahrensia. Next base: position 50,722 of record CALGMR010000016.1, read on the forward strand.
CCACAGGGAATCTGGATCACCGATTATTGCATCCAGAATGATTGCCAATGTCAGCAATGCCATGAAATATCACTCTTCAAAACGAGACGGGCCTAACGCACGAGCTGTGTATCGCGATCAATCAGCGTAAAAATCCGCCAAAGCCTTATCAAGTTTGTTGAAAGCAGCCTTTGAGCCCGGAAGGCCGAAACGTATCCATTCCGGCTTTCCAGAAAAGGAGCGTGTCAAAATATGTGCCTTAGCCAGGTGTGTCCAAAGACGCTCCGCTTGCCCGTGACGGGTTAAAACAAACAGACCTGTGCCACCCACAACTTCATGTCCGTTCTTTAGCAATACGTCTTCCAGCTGCTCACGCGCTGCCACAAGTTTTTTTGATGTGCGCTTTTGCCATTTGCTGTCTTGCAATGCTTGCGCGGCAATGGCCAGAGCCGGCCCGGAGACCGCCCAGGGACCAAGCCCCTCTTCCAGTCGGCGCGCTAAGTTTTCATAGGTCAAAGCCACGCCAAAACGCACACCTGCAAGACCATAAAATTTTCCAAGCGAACGCAACACGATCAATCCATCGCGCCCAGCTTGATCGGCAACAGAAGAACGCGGCGCGGTTTCGCCAAATGCTTCATCCACAACAAGCAAGCCACCCTTTGCGGCAAGCCTTCGTGCCAATTCCAGAAGTGCGGTGCGGTCGGTAATGCGACCGTCAGGATTATTCGGATTGACCACCACAATGATTCGCGCCGTGGCTTCTGCACTTTCCAACCCATCGGTGACAAAGACCTGATGACCCGCTTTGCGCCAATGAACGCTGTGCTCTTGATAGGTGAAACCCACAATCGCCACGTCTTGAGGTTTGAACAGAGTTGGCAGCAATTGAATATGGGCCTGGCTGCCTGCAGCCAAAGAAATTGCAGCTTGATCTGTGGCGCCATAGGCCATGCGCGCAGCTTCAGCCGCTTCATTCCAAGCCAGTTGATCCGGCAAGCGATGCCAATGGCGTTTGTCGATGTCTGCGATCGGATAAGAAGCAGGATTTATGCCTGTGGACAGATCCACCCATTTCTCCGCTTTTCCTCCAAATTGAGAAACCGCCGCATCCAACCTTCCGCCATGCTGAACTTCGCTCATACGCTCTTACTCCGGTCAATCAAATGCATATACGATCCCATCACACGGCCTACCCTCAAACCAGCGTCAGCGAATCGTTCTCCACGGGCATCTTGTAACGAAAACAAACGCGGCGCATCACCTTCCTCCACAACCGTGGAATAGTGAAACTCATGAGCAGTGAATTGCACACCTTTTGCACCAAAAGGAACGGCCTCAATCAGATCAGTTTTTCGATAGCCCAAATGCAATTTCCTTTCCGCAAAACTGGTTGTTAGCGGCAGGAGGTTGGCCATTTTATGACGAACACCATTTGCGTCCACCAAACCTTCGCCCAAAACCATATAGCCCCCGCATTCTCCAAAAATACAGCAACCTTGGTCTTTGGCTTTACGCAAACCTGACAGAAACACATCATTGCCTGCGATTTGTCCAGCGTGCAATTCTGGATAACCACCGGGCAGATAAACCGCATCACAGCCCGCTTGTGGCGCCTCATTGTCCAAAGGTGAAAAGAAGCTCAATTCCACACCCGTATCATGCCAACTTTGGATAAGGTGCGGATATGAAAACGCAAATGCCGTGTCGCGCCCTACCGCAATGCGTTGGCCCAACGGTAAGATAGGCGAATGTGTTGTTGTGCACGAGCCACCTTTGCCACCATGCGAAACGATTGCATCAATATCTACGCCCTGCTCCACCACATCAGCGGCATGATCGATGAAAGCCTCCAGATCAGAATGTTCGTGCGCTTGAACCAGACCAAGGTGGCGCGATGGCAATTCCAATGTTTTGTCTCGGCCGATTGCGCCCAGAACAGGCATTGAAATTGCGTCAAGCGCATCTCTCAACATCGCCTCGTGGCGGGAACTGCCAACCTTGTTGAGAATGACACCACAGACGCGAATATCTGGTCGGAAGTCTCTAAACCCCAACACCAGCGCGGCAATGGAATGGGACTGTTTTGCAGCATCCACAACCACGACCACGGGCAAATCCAACATACGCGCTAGATCAGCCGCGGAACCAGTGCCGTCTGCAGCCCCATCAAAAAGCCCCATCATGGCTTCTATAAGCAGAAAACTATCTTTTCGATCAGCAAGCGATTGAAGCAGTTGCGGGCGCATGGCCCATGGGTCAAGATTGAAACTCTCAACACCGCAAGCCGCTTGGTGGAAAGCCGGATCAATAAAATCTGGGCCAGCTTTGGCGGGTGCAACGCTGATACCTCGGCGTTTTATGGCACGCAGAAGCCCAAGTGTAATTGTGGTTTTGCCACTGCCAGATTGCGGCGCTGCAACAACACAACCCCGTTGATCAAATTCAGATTTCACGGATTAAGCGCTTTCGGCAGATTGACGATTGCCCAGTGGATCAGTTTCCAAAATGCGTCCATTGAGTGCGCCAAGCCAATCAAGGGCGGAACGCAGTTTTACAACTTCGCCGAGAACAACGATTGCAGGCGGGGCAAGACCGAGCGCTTCCAAATCCCCCAAATTTCCCAGCGTGGTTTCGTGTACCTGCATTTTTGGCGTGGTTGCATTGCAAACGAAGGCCATAGGCTCATTGGGAGAACGGCCAGCTGCCAGCAACTTATCAGCTATGGAATGTGCGTGTTTCATGGCCATATACATCACGATAACTGGCGAACCCGTAGCCACAGATTGCCAATCAATCGCGTCTGGCACCACACCACCAGCATCATGCCCCGTGAGAAATGTGACATTGTGGTTGGTGTCACGGTGGGTGACCGGAATTCCGGCATACGCCAAACCGCCAATGCCCGCAGAAATGCCGGGCACGATGCGAAACGGAATTTGATGTTCCACAAGGGTCAAGGCTTCTTCTCCACCACGACCAAAAACAAATGGATCACCGCCCTTCAGGCGACAGACTTTCTTGCCCGCACGTGCAAGTTCCACCAATCGAAGTGAAATATCACGCTGTTTTGCTGAGGGTTTTCCGCCACGCTTTCCGGCGTATTCACGCGTTGCCTTGGGGTTTGCAAAATCCAGGATGCTCTCGTCTACCAACGCATCATACACCAGCACATCAGCTTGTTTCAGCGCATTGACCGCATGAAGTGTCAACAAGCCCGGATCACCCGGCCCAGCACCAACCAGCCAGACCCAGCCAGCTTCAAAATTCGGCAATGATGACAACGCAGTTTCCATAAATCGAGTATGCGACAATCGCATAATAAAAACCATAGCTTTTACGCCAAACAGATGTCGCCTATAAGCCATTTATGACAGTTGAACACACAGAAAAAAAAGAAGGCCAGCTTGAACGAGGCTGGACCACAGGTGCGTGCGCCACTGCCGCAACAAAAGCTGCCCTTATAGCTTTGATCACGGGTGAATTTCCCGACCCCGTGGCCATTCTTTTGCCCAAGGGCGAGGCACCCCATTTCGCCTTATGTTACGAAGGGATAAATGACAGCGGCGCTTATGCAGCTATTGTCAAAGATGCAGGTGATGACCCTGACGTGACCCATGGTGCAACGATTATTTCTCACGTCGTCCCCCTGCCCGAAGGATCTGGCGTGGTGTTCAAAGCGGGAGAAGGCGTTGGCACGGTCACCAAAGAGGGGTTGCCCATCCCTCCTGGTGAACCTGCAATCAACCCCGTGCCGCGCCAAATGATGCGGGATGTTGTGGGCGAAATTTGCGCGGAGCACATGTTGCCACCCGATGTACAAATAACAATCTCCATTCCCAATGGCGAAGAAATTGCCAAACAGACATGGAACCCCCGCCTCGGCATTGTGGGCGGATTGTCAATTCTCGGTACAACAGGCGTTGTCCATCCGTTTTCGTGTTCTGCATGGATACACTCGATCCACCGCGGCATTGACGTTGCGCGAGCAGCCAAATTTGACCGTGTGATTGCTGCGACGGGTTCCACATCAGAACAGGCAGCCCAAGATATTTACAAACTCGATGCAACAGCCTTGATCGATATGGGCGATTTTACTGGCGGAATGTTGAAATATATTCGCAAACATCCCGTGCCCAACATTACCATTGCCGGCGGCTTTGCCAAACTGACCAAAATGGCGCAAGGCGCGCTAGACCTCCATTCAGGGCGCAGCCAAGTAGACTTTGAATGGTTGGCAAAACAGGCCGGGACGCTGGATGAAAGCGGCAAGTTGAATCAAAAACTGAAGGACAAGATTCTAAATGCGAACACTGCTGCAGAAGTCCTTAGTTTGACTCAGGAAATCGGATTAAACCTCCCAGAACTAGTAGCCCAAAAAGCCCACGAGACGGCTGTTGAGACGTTGCGCGGCGCAGAAGTGAATGTAGAGATCATGGTGGTTGATCGCCAAGGCAAGGTTCTTGCGCGCCATGGGTGAGCGGATACTCATTCTTGGAGGCACGAAAGAAGCTGCCGAACTTGCGGCGCTTTTGGTCAGCGAAAAACATGACGTCACCACATCGCTTGCAGGCAGAACAAAGGAGCCCAAACCCGTTAAAGGCAAAACACGCATTGGCGGTTTTGGCGGCGCGGATGGTCTGGCGAAATGGATTGCGGAAAACGAGATTGACCGCCTTATTGATGCCACGCACCCTTTTGCCGAAAACATCAGCCAAAATGCACGTCTCGCTGCCAGAAAAACAGGGGTCAAATTTGAGGCTAGACAACGTCCCGCTTGGGCCATTCAGTCCGATGACAATTGGGAACTTGTTGCAAATTTGGAAACGGCTATGCAGGTCATTCCAAAAAATGCCCGTGTGTTGCTGGCATTGGGGTCTCAGCACATCAAGCCTTTCGCCGATCGTCAAGACGTACACTTTGTCATTCGAATGATCGATCCACCCGCAGAGTACCTCCCGTTCAAATCCTACACCGAGTTGTTTCAACGCCCCTCACCAGAGTGGCAAGTGGAGGCCGAGATGCTCAAAGAGCACAACATCACCCACATCGTTTGCCGAAATTCCGGTGGTAGAGGCGCATATGCAAAGATTGAAGCCGCTCGCAATCTTGGTCTGCCCGTCATCATGATCGAAAGGCTGACGCCATGAAGCCGCCAATCTTTGAAATCGACCCGAAGAACTTTTGGCAAAATCCATACCCTGCACTTGCCAAGATGCGCAAAACATCCCCGATTTGTTTCGTACCGCAGCTTAACGCCACGCTTTTCACCAAACGCGATGATATTTTCACCTGTGAGAAAATGATCGACGTGTTTTCCTCCGACCAACCAGGCGGATTGATGACTGTTCTCATGGGCGAGAACATGATGCGTAAAGATGGCGAACAACATTTGCTTGAACGCAAACAGACATTTCCAGCACTGTCTCCCCGTACTGTGCGGGACTTATGGAAGGCCAAGTTTCAGCATCACACGACTGAAATCATCGCAAGCTTTCGTGAAAGGCCAACGATCGATCTGGTGACCGACTACGCCATGCCCGTTTCAGCCCATGCATTGCGTCACATCACAGGACTGACCAATCTGAAACCCGAGGAAATGGATTTCGCATCCCAAGGTATGATTGATGGCGTTGGCAATTATGCGGGCGACCCAGAGATCGAAAAACGCTGCCATACAGCCACCAAACTTATCGACGATGCCATAGACGACATGATGGCCGCAGGCACCGCAGACCCATCCAGCATGGTGAGTGTTCTGACCCAAACAGATCAACCCATGGACAGCATTCGCGCCAACATCAAACTAGCAATCAGCGGCGGACAAAACGAACCGCGCGATGCTATTGCAGGAGCCGTGTCGGCATTGCTGTCCCACCCCCAGCAATTGGACGCCATTCGCACGGGCGAAAACACATGGCTTCAAGCCTTTGAAGAATATGCACGCTGGATGTCCCCCATTGGCATGTCACCGCGCCGGGTTGCAAAACACTTTGTATGGAATGGCATTGAACTTAAACCGGAAAGCCGCGTGTTTTTCATGTTCGGTTCCGCAAACCGCGATGAGAGCATTTTCGAAAAACCTGACCATTTCGACATTTCCAGAGACACCGCAAAAGCCATTTCATTTGGTGCGGGTCCGCACTTCTGCGCAGGCGCGGCAGCGTCGAGAACGCTCATAGCCGAAGTCGCACTGCCCATGCTGTTCAACGCGTTTCCAGACATGTGCCTGGCGAAGCCAACCCAATACGGCGGCTGGGCTTTTCGCGGACCTTTAAGGGTTGAATTACATCTGTAGTTGTGGACCTATTTTACCCAACGAAAGTCCTCACAGTTAGAATTCACGGACTATGCGAAGTCCAAATCGTTTATTTTTTGTGACTACCCAAGCCATTGCATCTATGGGCTTGTTAATAAAATTCTCAATTTTTCAAAGTAGTATCCCAACCTTGCGGCGTATCGACGAGACTTATGGGATCATTATGAAGAAAGCAGGGTTATTTAAGTTCAAACACAGTGAACACACACTGGCACTGAACCATTTGTTTGCATTTTCCGTCATTTATTGCGTCTACGCACAACAAGTGTGCCCAATCTTGTCTACAAAACAATTTGTTGGTGTCTGGCTCCCTGCCCTAACAGTTTTAGGTGCCCAGTTTGCATTGCGTTTGTTTTTCCATCCAATTTTGCAAGGACATCGGGTAGACAAATGTTTGCGCCGCTCTTTTTGGTTTGACTACTCAAGTTTCTTGTTTGGCGCAGTTGCACTGACGTTTGCAAATGAATTGCTGTTCAACCTTCCACTTGAAAGTCATTTGAAGGTTTCTGTCTCTTTCCTAGCGCTTGGGTTTTACATCACGCTCGATCTCTCTTTGAACAGAGAATACCAACACAGCAAAAAGATGGTCGAGGACGGTGAAGACTTTCCCAGCCAAGGTCGGTCTATGCCTTTCACGCAGAAGTTCCTTTTCTTCTCCATCTTGAATCTACTTGTATTGGCTACAGCTTCAGGCCTCGTTGTATACAAAGATGTTCTGTACGCTGCTAAAAAAGGGTCGAATGGTGGGTTAACCGAAATCGCGATTATGACAGAAGTCTTTTTCGTCGTCATGGTTCTCTGCGCTTACATTGTTCGTGTGATTTTTCTGTATTCTCGCAATATGAAGTTCTCAATCGAATGCGAGCGCAACGCCTTATCCAACGTGGTGAACGGCAAATTGGACGAACAAGCACCCATTCTTTCTGGCGATGAATTTGGTCAAATGGCAAGGCTCACCAACAAAATGACCGAGCGTTTGCGCACCAATATCGCAGAATTAGAAGCCACCCAGGAAATGGCAATTCGTAGCTTGGTTTCACTTGCAGCCAAAAGAGATAATGAGACTGGCGCACATTTGGAACGCACTCAAATGTTCATAGTCGAACTTGCAGAATCCCTGTGCGACATGGGCATGTATCCAGACACTTTGTGCGGCAAGATGATCAAGCTGCTTCATCAATCTGCCCCATTGCACGACATCGGTAAAGTTGGCATTCCAGATCACATTTTACAGAAGCCTGGAAAACTAACACCCGCAGAATTTGAAATCATGAAGACACATGCCCAAATGGGGGCCGATGCATTGCGTGATGCAGATCAGGTTTCCAATGGAGCGAGCTACCTGTCTGTTGCGCGTGAAATTGCTGAAACGCATCATGAACGTTGGGACGGAAAAGGATATCCAAACGGATTGGCAGGGAGAGAAATTCCCCTCTCAGGTCGTTTGATGGCGGTTGCTGACGTATATGATGCCCTGCGCTCAAAACGCGCGTACAAGTCCTCAATGAGCCACGCAAAGGCTGTGAGCATCATTAATGATGGTCGTGGTTCCCACTTTGACCCTGATATTGTAGATGCATTTAACAGAGTGGCCCACAAGTTTGAAATCATCAGCGCAAAACACTTGGACGATGAGGATCAGCCCGTTGCTGTCAAATTGGGCAAAGCTGCGTAAACAAGTGTGCACTTGCTAAATTTTGAAGATATTTGGAACTATTGATGCGGCGCAGACCGCACCTGGAATCCAGCTGATTGGTCTGTTAGAATTTTCAAGCAACACGTGTTCCAGCAAAAGGAAATGCATTCACATCTGGGTTTAAACTCAGTATGCTTGCGAACGTTTTCCCAATTCAACGAGACCATCCATGAACGCGATCAAAAAATACTGGCCTTACATTTTTATCGTTCTACCAAGCCTGGCTTTTGCCGCCGCGGGTGTTGGAAAACTCTCGGGAAATGAACAAATGCATGCATCATTTGCGGCAATGGGTTTGCCAAGCTGGTTTGGCTATTTCATCGGGGCCGCTGAACTGGCAGGCGCCGTCGGTCTATATCTTGTTGGACTGCGCAAATTGGCCGCTGCCGGCCTCGCCATAATTATGGTTGGTGGCGCCTATTTCCATATCGCATATGGCGTTCCGAGCCCTGTCCCAGCCCTCATATTGCTGGGGATGATGATTTTCGTGATTGTTTGGAATTGGCGCGGAAGAGCGGCTGCTTAATCCGCAGCCACGCGTTTCTTTTTCTTTCCCACATTTCGCAGCACGTGTGAATATTCGGGATTGTATAAATCGCTGTCGCGGAATTGAACATCTCCTAAAACGGGACCAACCATGATCAGCGCAGTGCGTGTGATTTTGGCTTTGCGAACCTCTTCTTTCATCTCCGCCAAAGTGGTGCGGATGTAGAGTTCGTCGGGCCATGTGGCGCGATACGCAATGACCACTGGGCAGTCCGCACCATAATATGGCTCCAACGCTTCGCGCACATAAACCAAATTGCGTATCGACAAGTGGATCGCGAGGGTCGCGCCAGATTGACCCAATATCTCCAGCTGCTCCCCTTCTGGCATTGACGAAGCCTTGCCAGCCGTTCGGGTGATGATGACTGTTTGCGCGATTTCGGGCAGCGTGAGTTCGGTTTTTAACTTTGCAGCAACACCTGCAAAGGCCGGCACGCCGGGCACAACCTCGTAGGGAATATCCAGCGCATCAAGACGGCGCATTTGTTCGGCCACCGCCCCATAAATTGCAGGGTCGCCAGAATGCACCCGTGCAACATTTTGCCCCTGCTCATGCGCCAAACGCATTTGTTCAACAATTGCATCCAGGTGCATGGGTGCAGTGTCCATAACCAGTGCGTCATCAGGCGCAGCAGCCACAATTTCTTCTGGCACCAAAGAACCTGCAAACAAGCAAACTGGAGAATTTTCGATCAAACGCAAACCACGCACAGTGATAAGATCAGGCGCGCCAGGCCCTGCTCCAATAAAATAAACGGTCATGCTGCGCTCCCAATCTGTGTGCCTTCTTTCGCAGCATATCCGCGTGGCGTGTAAACCCATGTTTTGCCGTCACCCGTTGTCACGGTGCGTGTATCGGAAGATCCAACGACGACAACTGTCAGCATATCCACATCATCTATATTCAATTCGCCCAATGCCACCACACGAACCAATTCGCCTTCACGACCAAGATTGGTCGCCAATATAACAGGCGTTTCAGAAGGGCGATGCTCCAACAGAACATCCCGTGCATAAGCCAATTGTGTGCGGCGTTTGCGGGAAACGGGGTTATAAAAGGCGACAACGAAATCCCCTTCCGCTGCCGCTTTCACCCGCATTTGGATGGAAGGCCAAGGCGTGAGCAAATCAGACAATGAGATCGTGCAGAAGTCGTGTCCCAGAGGCGCCCCTGCCCGTGCTGCCGCCCCTTGAAGTGCGGAAATTCCCGGCGAAACTTGAATCGAAATACGCTGCGCAGCATCGCTCAAACCGCCATCTGCCAACAATTCGTAAACCAGCGTCGCCATGGCATAAATGCCAGCATCGCCAGAACACACAAGCGCCACGTCTTTCCCCTGCCCCGCCAGTTCCATGGCATGGCGGACACGATCTTCTTCCTTTCCAAGGTCGAAGTCGTGGCGAGTTTTGCCGTCAGTTAGGCCGCCTAACAAATCAAGGTAAAGCGAATATCCGACAAGATCAGTCGATGCAGAAACCAGACTGGTCACTTCCGGTGACCGCCATCCTTCGCCACCAGGGCCAATACCCACAACGGAAAGGTGCCCACGAGCGCGACCAATATTGGCCTGCAATTCATCGCTCCGCGCAATTGCTACCGTGGCACGTTTTGATTTTTGCTTCGGCACAATCAACGACCCCAGTTTTCCGGAGGCCGCCAAAGCTGCGCCTTCGCTTACGCCGTGACATCCCACTTCCGCAAATACGACTTTGGACGGATTTTGCAGCCTTGGCGTTTCCTTTTCCAAAGTTGCAGCGTCGAAAAAGCGCGCATCACACCCCAGATGGTTTGCAAGGGCATGAACTGCCGTCTCATCCGCTTTCACATCGATTGATGTCACCATTGAAACAGACTTCGGTTCAAGCCCGTGTTCTTTCAATGTGGCGGTCACAAGGTCTATCAATTCTTCCGCATCTGTACTGCGCTCGCAGCCAACGCCTACGACAAGGTTTCGTTTCATAAACACAAGTTCGTTTTCAGACGGTGCAACGGCGTGAGACGTCGCCGTCAACTTCACACGGCCATTTGTGCCAAGCAGCAGATCTCCCGAGCGCAGCCAATCAGCCTCGTCCGCCAAATCGCCCTGCACAACTGCCGTTGCCCCTGCCAACAAAAGCGCCATTGCGGATTTTGCGTCTTCCGGGTTGATCAAAACCCAACCCTTTGGAGGTTCATCCAATGCCACACCAAAACGCACGTCTCCAGCGGTGGTAATCGCGGCAGTTCCCCCCAATTGATCCGCAATAACGCGTGCCACCTGATTGCCGCCATGGTGGCCACCCAAAAGGGGAACGACACAAGATCCGTCATCAGCGACCGCAATCACAGTGGCATCTGTGTGTTTGTTCTCAATATGCTGCGCTACGAGGCGGATCAAAGCGCCCGATGCCATGACACCCACAATCATTTGCCCGCTTTGAAACAAAGCGCCCACATGCTGAGCCGCGTTGTCAAAGGCAACATCAACCTCGCTCACCCGTGCGGACAGGCCATGAATTTGCCCACCCGTCAGGCTTTTGATTTCTTCAGCTACGGCCATGGCGCTTTTTGACAGCACAATAATGGCAGGTTTGTTTTTGGCTTCCGTCATAGAATTACTCAACTCGAACCACCTCTTGTAGAAGGCAGAGACAAAGATGCAATCCAGTCTTCCGCACCGCGGTAAATCAGGATCATCGAAAAATAAGGGGCTGTATCTGAACCCGTTTCGGACAATGGCATGATGCGCTGATTGTCCAGCGTTATCCGTTCCAGATAGGCTGCTTGCGACATCAAGCCTGCCTGATCGATCAGATTTTTCACGCGCTGCAAATGGCGTCCAACTTTAATGAATGCAATCGCATCACAGTTTGCCAGCTGGGCGGCAATCACATCATCGTCCTGCGGCGCAGGCACCACGCTCAAAACATCATTGCGCGCAGCCAGTGGTCTGCCCAACTCTGCACCAGAGGCCATAAGGGATGAAATTCCGGGAACAATTTCGCACGGATAATCAGCAGATAATCGCTCGTACAAATACATGAATGATCCATAGAAAAATGGATCGCCCTCACACAGAACGGCTACATTTTCACCTGAATCAAGATGTGATGCAATCTCGCGAGCTGCTTGATCGTAAACAGATTTTGCAGGAAACCGTTCAACACGCATGGGGACAACAATTGGAATCTCTAACTGATCTGGCGTCAAAAATTCGGCGACAATCGAACGAGCAAAACTGTCACCGCTGTCAGGTGCAGGGTATGCCACAACCTTCGCCGCGGTAAGAATGCGATGTGCTTTCAGCGTCAGCAATTCAGGGTCACCAGGCCCGACACCCAATCCATAAAGCGTGCCTGTCATGCCTGCACCTCAAAAGGTTTGATCACGCACCATTGGGTCACAGGCATGGCTGCGCGCCATCCACGATATGGCCCAACAGATTCAGCTTTTTGAACAGCCAGTCGTACAAGCTCACCACCGTGGGCTTTGTGCAATGCGGTGAGTTTGGCCTCACTTTCAAGGGTGACCGTGTTTGCCACCAATCGCCCCCCTTCACGCAATGCGCGCCAAGCCGTTTCAAAAACACCATCAGTGGTCAACCCGCCGCCAATAAACACAGCATCAGGTTTGCGGAGTTTATTCAGGCCTTCAGGGGCAGATTTTGAGACGATTTCAATTTTTTCGGCACCCAAGTTCACCGCGTTTTGCTCAATCATGGCAACTCGAGGCGCCTTGGGTTCAATTGCAATCGCTAGTGCACCTCTTGCCGCACGCATCCATTCCACGCTGACAGAACCACACCCTGCCCCAATGTCCCACAAAAGCGCATCGGGAAAAGGGGCAAGCTTTGCAATCGTAATTCCACGCACATCTTGCTTGGTCATTTGACCATCAGAGACGAACGCATCATCCGGCAAACCACCCGTGCGGGGATACCATTGGGCATTTGATCCTGCCACGCATTCAACTGCCAGAGTGTGGAAATCTGGAACATCGTGCGCCCAATTCTCAGCTATGCCATCAAACCGTTCTTCGCGTTCACCACCAAGTGCGGCAAGCGCAGTCATGCGGCTTTGTTCAAAACCACGCTCGCGCAAAATTTGTGCCACAGCTGAGGGACTTTCGCCATTTTGGGTCAGCACCAACAAACGCACATTGGGTGCAATATGCGGAATGATTTGACTGTTCGCACGCCCATGAATGGTGAGAGTTTCGCAATCGGCTAAACTCCACCCCATGCGCACTGATGCCCACTGAAAGGCCGAAAGCTGCGGATGAAACCGCACTTCGTCGGCTGGTATAGACCGCAAAATTCGCGCGCCCACCGAATACCAAAGCGGATCGCCCGTCACCAAAACAACAATGCGCTTGCCTTTGTATGATTTGATCTTGTTGATCATCGCATCAAATGGCGAAGGCCAAGCGATCCGTTCAGCGTCGACATTGGGGGCAAGACTGTGATGGCGATCACCACCCACAATCACCTCTGCCGCCTCAAGCTTCTGAAGCGCAGCTTTGGACAATCCGTCCAGCCCGTCTTCGCCTATGCCAATAATATCGAGCCAAGGATTGGCTTGCGTTGTATTGGTGGCCAGCACTTTTTCAGCTTCAAGTGTCATAGGCTCGACCAGAAATGATAAAGTGGCGCGATTGCCATGCCCACATTTGCGCCCACGGCAAGAATTGGAAACCAGCTGTGGACTTTAACACCGCGTTGTCCGTTTGCATGAATAAGCGCCCAATGGCCCTGCACCATAAATCCAAGAACAAGAAAATATTCAAAACCCTGCATGGCGGCAGCTACAAAACAAAAACATACGACCGCAACAATCACTTCCAAAATGGCTTCTTTTACGGGGGTCTGCACCGACACCATAGCACCGAGCCAAAGACTGGTCATAACCGTCAGATTAACGGCACCACCATTGATCACAACCTCAGGCGTGGGCAGATACATCACAAAACCCACGGCGAGGCCGAACAAAATACTGCCAATAAAAATTCCGAAATTACGCTTCATCACCCCAAGCCTCCAGCGAGAGCGTTGACCACGGCGCTGGCCATGGCCGAACCACCACGTCGGCCGTGAACAGTGATGAAAGCAAGGTCTGAACCAAACTCTGCAAGTGCTTGTTTTGACTCAACTGCACCGACGAAACCAACAGGGATTCCAACGATCAGCGCAGGCTGTCCCACCCCCTCTTGCACCTTTTCCAAAATGCGAAACAGAGCCGTCGGTGCGTTGCCGACCACAACTACTGAGCCTTCAATGTCTTCCCAAAAATCAACAGCAGCAGCCGAGCGTGTGTTGGAAATTGCTTTGGCACGATCCGCAACCCGTTCATCGTTGAGAGTGCAGATCACAGTGTTTGAAGAAGGCAACAAACGGGTGATAATGCCAGAGCGCACCATTTCCACATCGCAGAAAACGGGTTTTCCTGCCAACAAAGCAGCCATTCCTGCTTCTGCAGCGCCATCAGAAAACGCAAGATCATCAACAACATCAATCATACCACAGGAATGAATCAAGCGTTTCGCCACGGGGCGCATAGCGTCTGGCAAGTCGTCTAGTTTTGCCTCTGCTTCCACCGTGGCAAATGACTGTCGATATATTTCGGCAGGATCACGAATGTAGTCGAATTGAACCAAAGGACTAAGTGTCCTTCTTCATCGACTCTGGCCCATGGGGGTGATCGGCATGAGGATACGGGTGGTGATGGTGCCCATGATCGTGAGAGTGATCATGCCCATGGTCATGAGAATGGTCGTGCACGTGATCATGGGAATGAAGAGGCGTCCAGGGAAGGTCATGCTTCTTACAGAATTCTTCATCGCGGCAAGAAGCGTCACAATCTCCATTGCACGGACAGTTTTCCAGGCCGCCGCCAATGCCTTCAACATGATGGTGGTGGCTTTCTTGGGCCAAGCCAACCTGATCTTCAAACCCGAGAACCTGTTCGCGATATTTGCACATTTGGCAATTCATCACGTTTTGTCCATTTTCGATTTCGTTCACACGGTCTTCAAAAGTCGACAGAACCAAATCGTGATCGTTCAAATATCCAGCTTTCAAAAACTCGATATCAGGATAGCGTGCCGCCACATCATCGGTGAATGAATAGATGCGTTTGATCAAAACGCCCGTGAATAGGAAATAGGGAAAGACAATAATGCGCTTGTAACCCAGCTTTGCTGCATGTTCGAGCCCCGGTTCAACGAGCGGAAATGTCACGCCGGAATAGCAAACCTCACCCCAACCAAAACCAAAGCCTTCCCACAGCATACGCATGATTTTGTTGATGTTTGAATTGGCATCAGGATCAGATGACCCGCGCCCTACAACCATCAACATTGTATCATGCAACTCAACACCCTTGGGCGCGGCATCTATCGCTTCTTGAATACGACCAGCCGCTGCACGGATCATTTTCAGATCAACGCCCAATTCCCGCCCATAGATAATTTCCATGCCGGGGTTTTGCGCTTGATACGTGTTCAGCACTGATGGAATGTCATTTTTGGCATGCCCTGCGGCAAACAACATTCCCGGCACAGCGAACACTTTCGTACACCCCTGCTCGCGAAGCTTGTCGAGGCCGTGTGAAATCACAGGATTGGCGAATTCCAAATATCCGTATTCAACAGGCGCATCGCCAAAACGACCCTTCAACCCTTCCGACAATTTGGAGAATTCTTTCATAGCGTTTTGATTGCGGCTTCCGTGGCCGCAAATCATCACGCCAATTTTTTCTTTGGCGGTCATGCGGCTTCTCCCTCTGCCGATGTTTCTTCGTCATCATCCTCGGCTTGCTCTGCACGTTTCCCACGCGCGGCAGCAAGTGCCGCCGCCAATGCTGCCGCAGCCGCCAAGGCACCAATACCGATAATGTGTCCATGACCAGCAACTTCCCCCACATGCCCCCAATGGGCATGGGCAGATGATGCAAACACAATCAGTGCAGCTTTCGTGATCAAGAAAATATTCAAACGCATGACATGCCTCTGACGGTTGGGTTTAACAGGTCGAGGCAAAGGTCGGCGCCACTTTAGACGCTCTCCAATTCGGAAGGTTCTGGACTTAGCCCCCTAATTGGGTCAGCCGCACCAAAATCTGTCTCAGCCCCTTATGAGGCACCATCGAATTTGAAAGGAAACTACATCCGACCGCATCAAAGGGCAAACCCTTTCGCGGCTTTCAACGCAGCATATGCGACAATATTGTTGATCTACAGATCAACCGTCCACATTCAACAAGCGCCGCACGTGGTCCAACATGTCACCTTCCAGCGGATGCACAACGCCGTCGACTTCAGCAAGCTTTTCCAAACGGCTTATGATTTGCAATCTGGTTTCTTTGTCGAATTCTCGGTTGAGAATGGCCGTGAAGGGGAAAATGCTTGGGGACGACCTGTCTTCTTGCACCCCTTTTTCAATTATTTCTGACAAATCCTGTTCTGACAATTCAAACTGTTCGCTCAGGAGTTTGTTAAACTCATCCATTTCTTCGGATTTAATTATGCCGTCAGCGGAAATCATATGAAAATACAGGCCCGCCACGGCTGCAGCCACGTCTTTAGGCGTGTAGTCTTGGCCGCTGACGCCCAAAACAGAGAGCACACGATCAAACATAGTTTAAAACTCCCAACGATGGTTCGCCCAACCAACCATCAGAACATTTCAGCAATTTGCTCGTTCGAATACCCCAAAACAACCGCAACCCTTTGTAATACAGCTTTTTCTTTCTCGTGAAGCTCGTTATCGGCCATCGCCATCATCACAAGATGAGTCATCAGCTCTTGTTTGCGTTCCGCAGGTCGGTCGTCAAACATACCTGCCGCCTGTTCAGAATCGGTCTCGTATCCCACTTCCTTTAGATATTTTATCACTTCTGGGACGTCTTCCGGAGGAATATTGAACAGCGAATTACAGAGCCGTTTGAACATTTCCAACTCTTCAGACTTCATCTCCCCATCAGCAAACATGGTGCGGATGAGCAACAAGATTTCAGATGCAGTCCGCGGATTGTCGGCCACCATTTGAACTGACGATTTCTGCCCCAGTAGGTTGCTTATTGAATCCAGTATGCGCATCAATCCATTCCCCCAACATTCTATTGCACAATCAAAACTTAAAACTCAATTCCAACTTGAGCTTTCACGCCATTGCGAAACGGATGTTTCACCATTGTCATGTCTGTGACAAGGTCTGCGAAGTCCATCAGCTCATCTTTTGCATTTCGTCCAGTGATGATGACGTGCTTCATTTCCGGTTTATTCTTCAAGACTTCGATAATTTCGTCCACTGGCAAATAGTCATACCGCAACACAATGTTGAGCTCATCGCACAACACCATATCATGTTCATCGTCCATGATCATCTCTTTGGCGCGCTCCCACGCTGCGCGGGCTGCATCAATATCGCGCTGACGATCTTGCGTTTCCCATGTAAAACCATCGCCCATAGCTGTCATTGTGACTTGATCGCCCAGCTTTTCCAGAATGACGCGTTCGCCTGTTTGCCATTTACCTTTGACAAACTGAATGACACCAACCTTCATTCCATTGCCTAAAGCGCGAAAGACCATTCCGAATGCGGCGGTAGATTTGCCCTTGCCCTTACCCGTGTGAACCATCACCAAACCTTTTTCTTCAGTCTTGGTGGCAATAATTTTATCCCGCGCTGCTTTTTTCTTTTTCATTTTGTCAGCGTGACGTGCGTTGAGTTCTTCTTCACTCATATTCTTGAGTGTCTCAGATTTCTTGGCCATTTTTCGTTCCTCTCAACTGTTCTAGTTCAAATTTTGCGGAGTTTGAGCGCGCTGTCCAGAGGCCTCGCTCTTGAGCCTCCAACAATCGCTCTGCCATTTCTTTCAATGCCTCAGGGTTTGCATCTGCCATAAACTGACGAACATCATCAGCAGCAACGAAGGCTTGATAGACAGCGTCAAAGTGATGGTCCCGCACCGCGCCAGTGGTGGCTGAAAATGCAAACAGATAATCAACTGTCGCTGCAATCTCGAATGCGCCCTTGTAACCGTGCCGCATCACCCCTGCGATCCATTTTGGGTTCACCACACGGGCGCGAACCACGCGGCCAATCTCTTCTTCCAAAGTGCGCACCACGGGACGTTCAGGGCGGGAATGATCGTTGTGATAGACTGTCGGGCGATCACCAGAAATATACTCGACTGCCGCCGTCATTCCGCCTTCAAATTGGTAGTAGTCATCTGAATCCAGCAAATCGTGCTCACGATTGTCTTGGTTATGAACAACAGCTTCGACACCGCCCAAGCGCACTTTGAAACGATCCGATTCCGTTTCCCCTTCGGTATCAGCTCCATAGGCATAACTGCCCCACGCGAGATAGGCTTCCGCAAGATCGGCCTTTTCGTTCCAGCCTTTTTCGTCAATCAAAGCCTGAAGTCCTGCTCCATACGCACCGGGTTTTGAACCAAACACTCTAAAACCCGAACGGCGTTTGGCTAGTTTTTCATCTACGCCTTGGGACATCAACTCAGCAAACTCGTCACTCACACGCTGGGCAATTGGGTTGTCTTTTGCATCCTCATCCAGAGCTGCAATGGCACGCACAGCACGATCAAAAAGATCGATCTGCGCGGGAAACGCATCACGGAAAAAGCCCGAAATGCGCAAGGTGACATCGACCCGAGGGCGACCCAATTCTGCCAATGTGACAATTTCAAAACCAGTGACACGCCGAGATGCGTGATCCCAAACAGGCTTTGCGCCAATCAAAGCCATAGCTTGGGCTATGTCATCGCCTCCGGTGCGCATATTTGATGTGCCCCAAGCTGACAAACCAAATGACGTTGGCCATTCCCCGTGATCTTGACGATGTCTTTTGATCAAAAGTTCAGCCGACTTTTGCCCCAAATACCAAGCAGCAGGTGTGGGAACAGCGCGAGAATCGACGGAATAAAAGTTTCGCCCTGTGGGCAAGACATCGCCACGCCCACGACTTGGCGCACCCGATGGCCCAGCAGGGACAAATTCACCTGAAAGCCCTGTCATGAAACCGTTGAGCTCTGCAGTGCCGCAGGCATCAATTGCAGGCAAAGATGTTTCCTCAATGCCTTCAAGCACCGCTATCGTCGCCGCCCAGCTTTCATGGGGCATCTGTGTGCCTGCAACCAATTCAATCGCCAGCAATTCAATGCGCTCAACTGTATCCCCGTTGCTGCGCCAGGCATCTACCAAAACAGCACCAAGTTCAGCTGGCTTTGCACCAGACCACGGCTTGCCCATGTCGCAATCAAGCGGATCAAAATCCAGTCCCAAATCGGATGCAATTGCGCGTTGAAGACTTTGATCCTTCCCCTCGCCCTGCCCACGCGGAACCCGCGCCAGCGCGACGGCCAGATCCGTTCTCAAATTTGCATTAGGTGACAAGCCAAATATGTGCAAGCCATCACGAATCTGCATTTCTTTCAGTTCGCACAGATAAGCGTCGAGCTTTTCCAACGCACCTGCTTCTTCTTCGTCTTTTTGAATACCCGCATCTTGATCAATGCCCGTATCGCGCATGAGATTGAGAATTTCTTTGCGCAGGTAGTCGAGCCTGCGCGGATCAACACCTGCAGCTTCGTAATATTCATCCACCAGAGCTTCGAGCTCTTTCAGCGGGCCATAGCTTTCAGCCCGCGTGAGAGGTGGTGTTAAGTGGTCAATAATAACGGCAGAGGAACGCCGTTTTGCTTGTGTCCCCTCACCCGGATCATTGACGATGAACGGATAGAGATGGGGCGTTGGCCCAAAAATCGCTTCTGGATAACAGGTTTCTGATAGTGCCAGCGCCTTACCAGGCAACCATTCCATATTTCCATGCTTGCCCATATGCGCAATGACATGCGCACCATACTCGTGACGCAAGAACATATAAGTCGCAAAATATCCGTGCGGTGGCACAAGGTCTGGCGAATGATAGCTCTCGGTAGGGTCGATATTGTATCCCCGCGCAGGCTGGATGCCGATCAAGGTTTCCCCATATCGCGTCAATGGCAAAGCAAAGACTTCACGCTCGGCAACAAAATAGGGATCATCTTCAGGCGCGCCCCATCTGGAGGTCACCTCTTCCTGAATCTGAATTGGAAGCTTCGCGAACAAGACCTTGTATTGATTCAAAGAAAGAACTTCACGCACTTCCCGCCCAACAGTGGCGGCGTTGGTCACACCCTTTTGCAAATGCTCAATCAGGGCATCACTGTTGTTCGGCAAGTTTGCGACCGCATAACCTTCAGCTTGCATCGTTTTCAAAACGTTCAACACTGCTGCTGGTGTGTCGAGCCCGACGCCATTGGCCAAACGCCCATCTTTGTTGGGATAGTTCGCCATCAACAACGCAACACGCCGTTCGCCTAGTGTCGCACGGCGAAGCTTCGCCCAATTCGCGGCCAGTTCAGCCACAAACTCTACCCGATCGGCAACAGCCACGTGCTGAACGATATTCGCCTGTGTGGCTTCATCGAAATTATCGGCATTTTTGAAAGCGATGGCACGAGACAAGACGCGCCCATCAACTTCTGGCAACACAACGTTCATTGCCAAGTCGCGCGACGACAAGCCCTGGGTCGAGCCGTCCCACCCTTCAAAACTGCCACCAGCCAAGACAGCTTGTAGAACGACTGCCCCGCCTTCTTCAAGAACCGTTGGCACATGAGCACCATCAGGTGATGAAACAGCGAAACCCGTAAGATTGATCACCACATCTGGAGTGGCTTGACCAAACAAAGAACGCACCGTTTCTTGCGAAACCGCATCTTTCAGCGAAGACACAAAAATAGGCAGAGCATTCACGCCTGCATCGCGCAACGCATCGACCAATGCCTGAATGGGTTGAGTGTTTCCTGATTGAACAAGTGCCCGATAAAATGTGACAGCCGCTATAGGGGCATCGGGAAGCCATTGCGCCTGCAAACCTTCAACCGTGCAGGCCTTTGCGTCTGCCGACCACAAACCGGCTTTTAGCAGTGGAGATGCAGCTGCAACTTGATCAACTTCGCCATCCAAAACTTCGCGTGCATAGACCAAGAAATTTTGTGCGTTGGTCGCTCCACCTTGGATCAAATAAGACCAGAGCGACAAACGGTGCGCTTCATCTTCTGTATTGAACCGATCCAGACCGGGGTCAGGCTTATCGTCCCCCGGCAAAACAATCAGCTTTACGCCATGCTGGAGGCACGTAGCGTGAACTTGTTCTAGCCCATAAGGCCAATAACTCTCGCCGCCCAACACGCGCACAATCACCAATTTAGAAGCGGCAATGGTGTTCTCGCAATAAACATCGATTGATAGAGGATGCGCCAAAGCCATCATATTCGCCAAACGCAGTGTTGGCGGGTTGTCGACCTGTCCAAGCGCCGAAGAAAGACTCGCCAGTTCGGTATCAGCCGCTGAAATGAAAACGATATCGGCTGGCGTTTGCCCTAGATCAATCGCTTCCTCCGCATCAGCAAGCGAGCCTTTTTGCGCAAGAAGAAGATGCATTAATTATGTGAGCGCAGCTGCAACTTCGTCGAGCACGCCCCCTTCGTCAAAATCATGCTGACCAATCACAACCAAACGGCTGCCACGTTTTTCATCCGGCTGCCAATCGCGATCAAAATAAGTGTCGATGCGTTTGCCAACCGCTTGGATCACCATACGCATTGGCTTGTCTTTGATTTCCAAAAAGCCCTTCAAACGCAAAACGTCGTGGTCGCCGATGCTTTTGGTCAATGCAGCAACCAGCGCTTTCGGGTCGCTCACCGCGCCACCTTCAACCACAAAGCTTTCAAAATCGTCGTGGTCGTGTTCATGGCCATCTTCATGGTGCATTTCATGATGGCTGCGACGTGAAGCCATGTCGTTTTCTGTGCCGATACCCAAACCCAACAGAATTTCCGCAGATGGGGCATTGCCTTCGCCAGCGCGGATGAGCTTCACACGACGTTCAGTGGCGTCCCGCACTTCACCTTCAACAAAATCCATACGCTCGGCAGGCACGAGATCTGTCTTATTGAGAACAATCATGTCGGCACACGTAATCTGATCTTCAAACAGTTCTTCCAGCGGGCTTTCGTGGTCGAGGCTTTCATCGCTTTCGCGTTGTTCTTGAACCGCATGATGATCATGCGCAAAACGGCCATCCGCAACAGCTGCTGAATCGACCACGGTTACCACACCATCGACTGTCACCTGCTCGCGAATTTCAGGCCAGTTGAAGGCGTTGACCAGCGGTTGCGGCAGCGCCAGACCAGAGGTTTCAATAACGATATGATCAGGTCGACGATCACTCTCCATCAATTTTGTGATCGTGGGAATGAAATCGTCCGCAACTGTGCAGCAAATGCATCCGTTGGTCAGTTCAACAATGTCATCTTCCGTGCAGGTTTCATCGCCACACCCTGCCAGCACGTCACCATCGACACCTAAATCTCCAAACTCGTTGATGATCAGCGCAATACGTTTTCCATTGGCAGTCGCCAGCAAGTTGCGCACAAGCGTTGTTTTGCCAGCCCCCAGAAAACCAGTGATCACTGTGGCGGGAATTTTTTGAGCGTCCATGTCGATCTCACTTCAATTTTTGCGGCAGTCCCGCTGTGACGAACCAAACGTGGTGCACAGTGGCTGCGAGGTTTTGGTGCAGTCTTCCAGCGTGATCACGAAAATCACGCGCCATTTTTTCCATTGGCACAATGCCCTGCCCCACCTCATTGGAAACGAAAAGAATGTTCGCTCCGCTGTTCATGAAGTTCGGCAGTGCCTGGCAAAGAGCATCGCATTCAGCGTTTACATCGCGCTCGGCCATTATGAGATTGGTCAGCCAAAGCGTCAGACAATCAACAAGAATGCAGGCATTCTGCGAAGCGGCTTGTTCCAGAGCGGAAACCAGTGCCAGCGGCTCTTCAACGAGATCCCATTCAGATCCGCGCCTTTCACGGTGGATTGAAATACGATCTTCCATCTCACCATCAAACGCCTGGCTTGTGGCGAGATAGATTTTCGTTAAACCGCTTTCGTCAACCAGACGCTCTGCAAATGCACTTTTGCCAGACCGCGCCCCGCCCAGAATGAGCGACGCGCCAGCTTTAAATTGTGTCATTTGGGTCGGGTTAAGCGATGCCAAATGCGGCGTTGATGGCCTTTTCACCAACCAACAACAGGCCTGCGCCAGCAACCATACCGCCGCCGATACGTGCTGGAACATTGGCGATCAAGTCATTGGCTTTGCCAAGAACTGTGACGATGCCTGTGCCAGCAACAATTGCGATGGCATATTGTGTAAGACCAAAGCCAGCAAGGTAAGCCACAACTGGTGTTGCCTCAGCGCCGAAGATTGCCTCACCATAAGCGTGACCATGAAACAGACCCGCAATAGCAAACAATGCTGCATAGGCAACAAAAGGAATTTTCTTACCGGAAATAAGCATCAAACCAGCCGCAGCCACAGAAAGCGACACAACGAATTCAACCATCGGCAAATCAATCGCCATCAAGTGAATGCCTGTACCTGCCAATGTCGCGATGATGAAGAAGGCAGGCAATGCAAAGCGCGCGCCGATTGCAAATGCAGCGATTCCCACAGCAACAATAAATGCCAGATGATCAAGCCCAAGAATTGGGTGGCCGATGCCAGACAACAGGCCTTGGCCCAGAGTCGTGGGCGTTTCGCCCGCCATTGGGTGGTGTGCAAATGCTGATGTAGAAAATGTGGTCGCTAGTGCGATTGCACCTGCAAAAGATAGCTTATTCATTGGTCAAACAACTCCCGTGTTATGCCTGTTTGGCGGGGAGCAAATGCAATCAATGGAGCAAAGCAATAAGCGCTCATCCAACGAATGCAACGGAACATCCCCGTCCGTTAAAATCATGTGGAACAGAATGTTCCGCCGCAAATGGCAGGTCTCCTGGCTACGGATCAACGGCTGACTGTCCACCTTCCCGCCTCTTAAAGGCAGTGGCTTTTATTGGACAGGGCCTCACCGCTACAGTCGCGGGGTCGGCTGTGGTTCAGGCTCCCGAATTGGGTCAACCCGTCACATTCCCTTTTGCTCTTCGAATCCATTCTCACAGATATGACGAAGACCATATGCAGGTGCGACTAAATAGCCCGACACCAGCTGAGTCAATCGCGAAAACGACATGCCTTGCCGTAATGCCAAAAAAGGAGGTTATAGCTCGAAAATTCGTGGATCAATCAGAGGTTCAAGATGATCTGCCAGAGCATCAAGGGCGGTTTCCACCTCGCGTTTGTAGTCAACGGAGGAGATGGTGAACCCCATGTCGCGCAATAAATCTTCACGCCACTGATCGGTGGCAAACATTCCGTGCAAATAGCATCCACGCACCAAACCATCGCTGGACACAGCCCCATCCGCCTTATGGTCGATATGGATCATTGGGTTGGCGCAATCTGAACCTTTGGTACGCCCCATATGGATTTCATACCCGTTCAAGGGCTGGCCGGATTTCGCGTCTGTGGCGCTGCTGTTGAGAACCGTTTTGGATGGCACCAAAACCGTTTCAACATCAAGCAAGCCCAACCCGTTTGCTGCGCGTTCCTTACCCTCAATTCCGTCAGGGTCTCTCACCACCATACCCAACATTTGATAGCCACCACAGATGCCGATCACATGCCCGCCCCGCGCCACATGATTCAATATCTCGACATCCCAGCCTAACGCCTTGATTTGATTCATATCTGCAATGGTCGATTTCGACCCAGGCAAGATCACGAGTTTTGCATTTTGTGGCCATTCATCACCGGGATTGACAAAAACCACCCGAACACCCGGCTGCAATTTCAATGGATCTAAATCGTCGAAATTAGAAATGCGCGACAGAACAGGAACGGCAATCACATCGCCATCTTTGGATTGAGCAATAGTTTGTTCCAAAGCCACCGAATCTTCCGCAGGCAAGCGTGCCACGTCAGGCAAATAGGGTACGACGCCGAAACTCGGCCAACCCGTGAACTCTTTAATTTGTTCTAGCCCGCGGTCGAACAGCGTTACATCGCCGCGAAACTTGTTGATGAGATAGCCTCGGATCATATCACGATCTTCGTCGGGCAGAATTGTGTGGGTGCCAACGATGGACGCAATGACACCACCACGATCAATATCTCCCACCAGAACCACAGGCACATCGACCTGTGTGGCAAACCCCATATTGGCGATATCACCCGCACGCAGATTGATTTCTGCGGGACTGCCCGCTCCTTCCACAATCACAAGATCGCATTGGGACTGCAATTCGCGATAGCTCTCCATCACTGCACCAAGCAATTGCGGTTTCAGCTTTTGGTAGTCTCGACCTTTGGCTGCACCCCAGACTTTGCCATGAACAATGATCTGACTGCCCGTTTCGCTTTGTGGTTTTAGCAAGACCGGATTCATGTGAATGGACGACGGCACCCCGCATGCCAAAGCCTGCAACCATTGGGCACGGCCGATTTCCCCTCCGGTCCCATCTTCCAGCGGAAGATCGGCAACAGCCGCGTTGTTGGACATGTTTTGCGGCTTGAAAGGTCTCACCGACATCCCTTGACGCGTCGCCAAACGGCAAAGACCAGCGACAAGCACAGTCTTGCCCACATCAGAGCCTGTGCCTTGCAGCATCACCGCACGAGATTTTGGTTTTTGATCCATCATCAGCTGCAATAGCGCAGGACAAAACAGTTGAACAGGCATCAACACATTTGAAAAACGAAAAACGCTCCGCAAATCCCATACACGAAGGATTTGCAGAGCGTCATCGTACTCAATGCACTGTACATTTTGCCAACAGATACGCGTTGGCGAATTTCTTTCCCGGTACGCAATACCTTTTCCGGAAAGCAAGACGGAGATCAATCTGTCTTGAAGATATGTTTAGACCCTGTTTCCTAACAGGCCGCTAATGAGTGGTTAAGCAAAAGGAAATCCACATGGAATTTTTTGCCGCCTTACCAATGTGTTACTGCTAAAATTAAGTTTTGCCTAAGCAAAACATGGGGGTTTTACCTTGAGCAGTTTACACTTCGCATTTGAAAAATAATTTTATTTTTTTTCAGCCTGCAGCATTTTAATGATGCCCGAGAAATCCACGTCCGAATGACCATCGTTGCAAAATTGTTCATACAGGTCTTTCGCATGGGCACCCAAAGGCGTTGAAGCGCCTGACTGTTTGGCCGCTTCTTGCGCCAAACCCAGGTCTTTCAGCATCAAAGCAGCGGCAAATCCGGGCTTATAGTCGTTGTTTGCTGGAGACGTGGGAACAGGCCCGGGAACCGGACAATACGTGTTGGTTGACCAGCTTTGCCCAGAGGCCGTTGAAACAACATCAAACAATGCCTGGTCTTGCAAACCCAGACGGCGGCCCATTTCAAAGGCTTCGCACGTTCCAATCATTGTGACTGCGAGGATCATATTGTTGCAAACCTTTGCGGCCTGCCCTGCTGTGGCTTCGCCACACCGCACGGTGCGACTGCCCATTGGATCTAAAATGGGTTCTGCACGGTCCAAAGCGGCTGCGCTGCCGCCAGCCATAAAGGTGAGTGTTCCATTGATCGCGCCCATAATGCCGCCAGAAACGGGCGCATCAACACTTACCGCACCAACCTTGTTTGCCATGTCGTGAGCAGACTTTGCGGATTCGATATCCACAGTCGAACAATCAATCATCAATGTGTGTGCAGAAACAAAGGGGCAGATCTCGTCATAGACGGCGACTACATGTTTGCCCGCTGGCAGCATGGTGATCACAACTTCTGCGTCTTCCACGGCGTCGATCGCGGTTTCCGCAATAGAGCAACCGCCGTCCTGCGCAATTTTGATCGTTTCAGAAGAAAGATCAAAAGCGCGGACGTCATGACCTGCCTTCACTAAATTGAGCGCCATTGGCCCGCCCATATTTCCAAGACCAATAAATCCGATAACTGCCATAACCTTCGCCCCTAAATACTATGCCGCCATTGCGCGAGAAATGATCACACGCATAATTTCGTTTGTGCCTTCAAGAATTTGATGCACGCGCAAGTCACGGACAATTTTCTCAACACCGTAGTCTGCCAGATACCCATAGCCACCATGAATTTGCAGCGCTTCATTGGCCACATTGAACCCTGTATCTGTGGCAAAGCGCTTGGCCATGGCGCACATTTGTGTCGCGTCGGGTTCTTTCGCGTCCAATTTTGCAGCCGCTGCATATAAAAGCATGCGCGCAGCCTCAAGCTCTGTGGCCATATCGGCAAGTTTGAACTGAATGGCTTGGAACTGACCAATCGGCTTTCCAAACGCTTGGCGTTCGGAACTGTAAGTCTGCGCCATATTGAGAGCACTTTGCGCACCGCCCAGCGAACACGCTGAAATATTCAATCGCCCACCGTCCAGACCGGACATGGCAATGCGAAAACCCATGCCTTCTTCATTGATAAGGCTTTCAGCAGGAATACGGCAATCTTCAAGTATGACTTGCGCCGTGGGTTGAACATGCCAGCCCATCTTCTTTTCTTGTGGCCCAAAAGACAGGCCAGGAGTCCCATCTTCTACAATAAATGTTGAAACGCCTTTAGACCCCTCACCACCCGTGCGCGCCATCACCAAATAAACATCGTTTGACCCTGCCCCAGAGATAAACTGCTTGGTGCCATTTAATACGTATTCATCGCCATCGCGCTTCGCTGTCGTCTTCATGGCTACAGCGTCAGATCCACTTCCAGGTTCAGTCAAACAATAGCTGGCAATTTTCTCCATTGAGGTCAGTTGCGGTAGCCATTTTTGGCGCTGTTCTTGCGACCCGTAAGTGTCGATCATCCACGAAGCCATGTTGTGAATGGTGATGAACGACGACGTCGCTGGGCAACCTGTTGCCAAAGCCTCAAAAATCACGGCGGCGTCGAGTCGGGACAGGTTTGACCCGCCCACATCTTCTTGAACATACACACCGCCCATACCAAGAGTTGCCGTTTCTCGGATAACATCTATGGGCAAATGGCGCTTTTCATCCCACTCCACCGCAAAGGGTGCAATTTTCTCAGCTGCAAAATCCAACACCATGTCTCGCATAGAGCGTTGGTCTTGATTGAGCGAGAACGGGCGTTCTGCAATTGAAAGTGTATCCATTAAGGGCACCTCTGAAAAATTGGACTCAAGCCATCAGATTAGACTGTGCCTTATCCAGCGCTGTTTTCACAATAGCTGCCGCAGTATCAATTGTATCACGTGTCCATGTGAGTGGCGGCGACAATATCATTGTATCACCCACCGCACGCATCATCATGCCAGCATCAATTGAATGATCGCGCACAGCGACTGCTGCACTGCCTGACGGTTCAAAACGTTCTTTGGTGGTCTTGTCTTTCACAATTTCAATCGCGGCAAGAAGGCCAAACCCGCGCACTTCACCAACAAGCGGATGATCGCCGACCACGGACTGCAAAGTTTCGACGAGATAAGCTCCCGTGTCATCACGAACCCTATCAATCAGCCCTTCTTTTTCGATGATGTCGATATTGGCCAGCGCAACAGCGCATGCCACCGGATGACCAGAATAGGTGTATCCGTGATAATATTCACCGTGGCTGGCAAGCGTCTTTGCAATCCGGTCGCCCACCAAGACGGCTGACAATGGTTGATAGCCGGAGGTTATCGCCTTCGCGACCGTAATAGTATCAGGTTCAATGCCCATGCTTTCGGCCGCAAACCACGCGCCAGTGCGTCCAAAGCCCGTGATCACTTCATCCAGCATCAAAAGCACATCATACTTTTTGCAAATGCGTTGTATTTCCGGCCAATAACTCGCAGGTGGAATTTTAACGCCCCCTGCGCCTTGAATGGGTTCACCCACAAACGCAGCGACATTGTCTGCACCAGCTTCCAATATGGCGTCTTCCACGGCTTTGGCCGCACGCAAACCGAAGTCGTGGTCACTTTCACCCTCGTGCGCCAATTCATAAGCATAGGGCGTCATCACATGCACAAAGCCGGGCAACATTGGCCCCAATTGCGAATGCATAGCCCCCATACCGCCCATAGAAGTCGCAGCAATTGTTGAGCCGTGGTAAGCATCGTGACGTGAAATGATGATCTGTTTTTCGGGCTTACCTTCCAAAGCCCAATAATGACGCACAGTGCGAATGGCCGTGTCGTTGCTTTCAGACCCGGACGCACCGAAAAACACTTGGTTGATATGCGCCGGCGCTAAATCTGCCACACGCTTTGCCAACAATGCAGCTTGCGGATGGGTCGTTTTGAAAAACGTATTGTAATAAGCAAGTTCCTGCATTTGCTCATAGGCGGCGCGCGCCAGTTCTTCGCGCCCATAACCTGCATTCACACACCACAAACCTGCCATGGCATCGAGAATGGCCTTGCCTTCGCTGTCATAGATATGATTGCCGTCGGCACGTGTCACCACACGCACACCCTGAGCACGCAGTTCGTCATGATCCGTAAACGGGTGCAGGTGGTGGGCGTTGTCGATGGATTGAAGTTGTTCTGTTGTAAAATTTTTATAAGCCATAGAGCCTCACAAGCTTGAGAATTTCGATAGGTATGAAATCGAACTCGAGTCTGTGGTGAATACCCAATGCGCGCGCACAGTTGAAGCAATGTGTAGTGAGCAGAAACTCGGCTGGTAACAATTGGCCAGATCGTCATGTCCCTATCCATCCATTCAACGGCGATTTGCACCCACGCAGGCTTACCACTTTAACGTTCCATTCACTGCAATTCAAACGAATGGTTACGGCAAGTGCAACGAAAAGCTTCCATTAAGTTCAAGAGACCAAAATCATCTTCTGATCGAAACTGATGAAACCTCAAGATGCTCAAATTGTTGAAATCCATACCTCTTGGTATCCTGTATTTCCTCATTGCCAGCGCTGTGCCCGCGCAATCTGTCACGGAAACTGGCTTCAACAACAGCTTGTATTCGGCCCCAGCTTCGAAATCTATCGGATAGCAGTCTTGAACAGTGCAAACCGCCTACACGTTCGAATTTAGTGGTTCGCTCGTTCATTTTAGGCTAGTTGCAGAAACACATCCCGCATTTGCAACCATAAGTCGTCAAAACAGTGTCTCAACCAGATCAAAAAGCCTGCCCGATTCTTGCACGCCAAAGTGAGAACGGCCTCGAACTCTTGGCCTTTCGCCATCCATTTGCAGGAACGCAATTGGTGAAAGGAAGCATTGAGAATGACGAACTACCGCAAGATGCAGCCGCCCGCGAATTGCTGGAAGAAAGTGGCGTTGCAGCGCAGGGCGCTCCGCTCAGCTTGGGAACTTCAAACGGCATTGTGCCTAGAGAAACTTGGAATTTCTTTCTTTTCCCCTGCCCGCCTTTGGCCGATGAATGGCAACACCACTGCCCAGATGATGGTGGCCATGATTTCAAGTTTTTCTGGCAACCCGTGGAAGAATATCTGGAAGGTGATTGGCCTGCTCCATTTATTCGCGCTCTGCGATTTGCGGTGGGAAAGATCGAAAAGCTCTCTCCTCAACAGCGCGATCAATATTGCGAGACGCAACAGCCCGAGATTGCAAGAACCATCCGCAAGCTCGCGGACAAAATCGAAGATGGTCGCCCCATAGATCCAAGTGCGGTGGCTGTTTCCATTGCAGGTAAAGACGAGAAAAAATGGCGCAAACTTATGCCCGTCATAAAATCCGAAGCCGTGAAATTAGCGCTGAACGGTGAAATCCAAGTGCTTCGAAAGGGAAAACCCGTTTCCAGTGCAGATTTCAAGGGGCTTTATAAAATCGCAGCATTATCTGAGTAAATCCTCGCAAAAGTTTTGACATCGATGCTCCAAAAAGGTTCAGTTGACGCAACGAGACCTGAAGGAAACCTATGATGCGGAATTTTTGGACGACGTTAGCCCTTGCGCTTTTTTGTCTTGTCGGAGTTCTGGTTGCTCCCTCTCAAGCACAACTGCAGATCGACCTCGGCAGTGATGATCAGGTCTTCCGCATTCTAAGAAACTCTGGCTATACGGACGCAAAAGTAACCAAACGATCCCTCACCATCATTCGTACAGAGGCCTGTAAAGGTGGAAAGAAATATCAAATAAAGGTCAGCATATTAGGTCGCATCACCAGCGCGTCAGAAATTGGAACATGCCGATCACGCGTGCAAGAATCCGCATTTTCTGAACGCGAGCTGCGGCAGTTGCTTGAACAAAATAGATACACCAGCATTGAAACACGCAAAGCGCGCAGAGGGTTCCAAGCGATAGCTTGCCGCAATGGGCGTAGGTTCGATCTTTCATTCAACAGACGTGGGAAGATCATCGACCGCAAAGACCTCGGATATTGCCAGCGTCGAAGACTGTCCAACGATCAGATTATCACTTCTTTGGAAAACGCCGGCTATCGCCGCGTGAACGTGATTGAGAGCAATCCACCCAATTATCTGGCAGAAGCTTGCCGCGAAAGCCGCCGTTATCGCCTGCGCCTCAACAACAGCGCCCAAATTCAAACTCGCCGCACCATCGGTGAATGTGGACGGCGTTTCTCTGCGGAGAGAATTGCTGACCTTTTGAAAGAGCGCGGCTATTCGAAGATTGAAATCACAAGGCGCAACTCCACCCCCTATCGCGCTACAGCGTGCCGCAATAACGACAAATACGCAGTCACAATTGGACGTCGCGGACGCATTTTAGACGAGCAACGCACAGGCTCGTGCCGTCAACGTTTCGATGCAAGAACACTTTCAAGCCTGATGCAACGCAGAGGCTATGATCGCATAAAGATCGTTCGAACCAATCGTGCCCCCTACATTGCCGAAGGTTGTGTGGGTGATGCGCTGCAAGAAATTCAGGTGGGACAATTCGGTAAGATCCTGCGCGAATACCGCATTGGAAAGTGCGCCCGTCCCGTGACCCGCAAACAATTGCAGGGCAATATTCAGGAAGCCGGTCACGTGGTTATTGGATTGGAGAAAGACGGCCAAAGCTGGCGATCTCGCGAATGCCGCCAAGACAACCAGGTCGTGGTCAACTATGACCCTTACGGTGAGCAAACCAATATTCGTGCGAACGGAAAATGTCGTTCAGAAACTGTGCTCGACGTGTTGCGAACTTTAGAAAGTAGAGGCGCGCGCCGCGTTGAAGCTTTTGTGGAAGGTTGTTTTGACGGCGGTAAATACCGCTGGAGCTTCGATCGCCTCGGCAATCGCACAGGTCGCAAACGCGTGGGCAGTTGCTAAGTTCAAACCAAGCCTGCTGACTTTGCAAATGGGTCACGATTGGCATCTTTGTGCCATTCGTATTCACACCCCAGCGCGATCCTGTCAGCCATTTCCATTCCAAACAGGTCAGCCATAACAGCCAAAGCCATGTCCATGCCTGCGGACACTCCAGAAGACGTGAAAAACTTTCCATCTTCTACCCAACGCGCCTCTTTTACCCAATCAACATTTGGGGCCAAAGGGACAGTTTTTGTAAAATCCAACTTGTTGGTCGTAGCCTTGCGACCATCCAAAACACCTGTCATGCCAAGCAACACGGTTCCCGTACAAACTGCCATCACACGTTCTGCATTGGCCGAAGCTTGTCTAATCCACTCCATGAGTTCTTCATCCTTAGCCTCCCCCAAAGCGGCATCGCCACCGGGAATGAACAGCAGATCATAGTCGTTTTTCTCAGCAATCGTTTTATCAATCACGATACGCTGACCATGAACGCTGGGCACTGGGTCTCGCCCTTTTGCAACGGTGATGATTTCAGTCTCATTGCCCAAACCTCCCAGCATTTCCATAGGACCAAAATAATCAAGCGTCTCAAAACCGGGGAAGACAAAAGCGGCAAGCGTTCTCATATGTTTGGTATCCTATTCCGCAGCTTTAAGATGCGCGCATTGCGCATGGTCTTTAACAAAACGCTCGGTCGATGCCGGAAATTTCTCCAACATTTTCGCAGGACGAATGGGGCGGCGCAAAAGCTCACCACCGCAATTTGGACACGCATTCTTAAAGACTTGCTCTGCGCAATCTTTGCAAAAAGTACACTCAAATGAACAACAACGCGCGTCTAAGCTGTGTGGCGGGAGGTCTACATCGCAACACTCACAATTGGGTTTCAACTTCAACATCAGATGATCCTTTCTCGTTTCTGCGCCTAGACTATCAGATGCATTTTTGGCATAAATGACAATATGACCTCGTTTTCTGCCAAACCCACCAACAGTGCTCCGCCCTACCACTCAGATCAAATGAATGTGGTTTTCATCGTCTACCCGGACATTGTGCTGTTGGATCTTGCTGGACCGTTACAGGTCTTCACCCATGCAAAAGTGAACCCCGCATCGGGACAGGCGTACAAAACCCACGTCCTCTCCTTCGATGGCGGTAAAACTGAAACCAACACAATATTGCAGATCGACAGCGACCCGATTGCCGATTGGATCAACAACGATGAAAATCACCCGATTCACACATTGGTGGCGGTAGGTGGTGATGGCGCCCCCATTGCAGCGTTAAACAAACCCTTTGTCGAGCAATTTAAGGTGTTAGCAAAACGATCACAGCGGGTCTGTTCTGTATGTTCAGGCGCGTTTGTTTTGGCAGCAGCAGGCTTGCTAGAGGGCAAACGTGCCGTCACCCATTGGGAAGATTGTGAAAATCTTGCGACTGAATACCCGAACGTGAATGTGGAAGTTGATCCGATTTATATCAAAGACGGCTCAGTATGGACATCAGCCGGAATAACGTCCGGCATCGACATGGCATTGGCGATTATTGAAGAAGATTTGGGTGCGCCCGCCGCAATAGAAATGGCTCGATCCTTGGTCACACCCATGGTGCGTTCTGGTGGGCAATCTCAATTCAGCCCTGAATTAGACAGGCAAGCGCGTGATACACAGGGGCGGTTTGGAAGGCTTCACGACTGGATCAGCGCAAATCTGCACCGCACCATTTCGGTGGACGCCATGGCGGAACATTGCGGTATGAGTTCACGCAACTTTTCACGCCAATACAAATCCATAATGGGAGTTCCACCAGCGAAAGCTGTTGAAGCAATACGCGTAAATGTCGCGCGCGATCTATTGAGTTCTCCACAAAAGAGCATCAAAGAAATTGTGGCATCATGCGGATTTAAAGACGATGAACGCATGCGCCGGGCCTTCTTGCGACAAATAAATACAACGCCCAGTCAATACCGGGCCCAATTTCAGACCCGGCAATTGTGAAAATTACACCTAAGCGGCTTTTTTCACGTCGCTAACTTCATGAATGTGAACACTGGGGCCGTGCTCTTCCAAATGGGCTTTAACAATGGCCAAAGCGTTTGTCATGTTCCGCTTCCAATCAAGAGAAACAAACAGCTTTACGACAGACAAAGCAGCTTTATTTTTGGAATGAAACGCATAATCCCAGATAAGTCGAGTGTTCTCGCCATCAGCTTCAACACGCATTGCTGCCTTGGCGTAGTCGGCTAGAAAGCGAATGGGGTTATTATAGCTATATGCTTGATAAGAATAACTTTCTGGAAAATTCTCTGACAACACACGTTCTTTTGCGATTGTCTTGTCCTTGAAATGAATGAGGCGTGAAGTTCCCGCCGCACCATACGCCTCTTTGGAAAGCAATTCAGTACCGACAATGGGTGAAACCACCATCGTTCCAAGCATGAAATTTTCCAATGGTTCATTCAAAAGCCATTTCAAAAACTGATCAGGATGAATTTGAAATGTTTCTGTGACCTGACAATGAGCATAGTTTGCATCATCAAGATCTACATCTGGAGCCTGATCTGCTTGTTGAATAGTGTTCATTTCGTTTCTCCGTATCGTTTGGCCCAATGAGGTAGAAGACACGGATTACTTTTGGATAAACATCCAGTGCTTTGCTGACCGGAACTCCAAATAACATTAGCGAAACGTTA
Source organism: uncultured Rhizobiaceae group bacterium (assembly GCA_937958815.1). Lineage (GTDB taxonomy): Bacteria > Pseudomonadota > Alphaproteobacteria > Rhizobiales > Rhizobiaceae > Pseudahrensia. Next base: position 85,108 of record CALGMR010000016.1, read on the forward strand.
AATAGCGGATTGAATGACCGTCCCCTATTCCGCCGCCTCGCTCACCTTCATTTGTGAAACTTTGGCCGCACAATATTTGAACTCTGGGATTTTACCGTAAGGGTCCAACATTGGATTGGTGAGCCGATTGGCGGGGGACTCGTTGAAGCAGAACGGGATGAAAATCATGCCGTCCGCCACTTCACGGTCTGCACGCAACAGCGCTTCGATGGTGCCGCGGCGTGTCGCCACTTCAATCATATCACCCGCTTGCAAACCCTGCTTTGCGATTTCGCGCGGGTTCATGGCGGCAAAACCTTCCGGTTCAAGATCGTCCAGAACTTCGGCACGGCGCGTCATCGCACCCGTGTGCCAATGTTCCAAAACGCGACCAGTGGTGAGGACCATTGGAAATTCTTCGTCCGGAACTTCATCAGGTGCACGCAAATCTGCAGGCACAATGCGGCCTCGATTGTCTTCAGTTGGAAATCCATCATAGAAAATAACGGAATCACCTTCCGCGCCTTCCGATGGCACCGGATAAGTCACGCTGCCCTCAGCCTCCAGACGATCCCAAGGCATATAATCAAGCGACTTCATCACCTGACGCATTTCTTCATAGACTTCCGGAACATCCTTGTAGTTCCAGTTCAAACCACAACGATTTGCGAGATCGACGATGATCTCCCAATCCAAACGTGCCTCACCCGGCAAAGGCAATGCAGGTCGACCAATTTGAACCTGGCGGTTGGTGTTGGAATACGTGCCAAGCTTTTCCGCATGAACGGAAGCAGGCAGCACAACATCTGCATGCCAAGCCGTTTCGGTGAGGAAAATATCTTGCACAACCAGATGATCTAACTTCGCCAATGCGGCGCGCGCATGAAGTTGATCGGGATCAGACATGGCTGGGTTTTCGCCCATAATATACATGCCTGTAATTTTATCGTCGTGAATGGCATCGATGATTTCCACGACTGTCAGGCCTTTGACTGGATCGAGGGTACGCCCCCAGAAATCTTCCATTTCACCACGAATATCGCCGTTCTCAACCGAGCGATAATCAGGAAAGAACATCGGAATAAGGCCCGCGTCAGACGCCCCTTGCACATTGTTTTGGCCTCGCAATGGGTGCAGGCCCGTACCGGGTCGTCCCACCTGACCTGTGATCAAAGCAAGCGCAATCAAGCAGCGCGAATTGTCCGTTCCATGGGTGTGTTGGGAAATGCCCATACCCCAGAAAATCATAGAGCGTTCAGACGTTGCATAACGCCGCGCCACAGCACGCAAAGTGTCGGCATCAACGCCACAAACGTCCGACATTGCCTCAGGTGAAAATTCTTTCACCTTCTCTTTCAGTGCGTCAAATCCCGTGGCATTGGCTTGAATATATTGAGCGTCATAAAGCTCTTCTTCGATGATTGTGTGGATCATCGCATTCAGCATCGCCACATCGCTGCCCGGCTTAAACCGCACGGAATGCTCCGCATGGCGCATCATGTCTTGCCCGCGTGGGTCCATGATGATCAGTTTGAGATCATTCTGTTTCACAGCCTGTTTGAAATAGGTCGCGGCAACGGGATGGTTGGTTGTTGGTCGCGCGCCAATAACAATCACGCAGTCAGCTTTCATGGCATCGGTGAATGGCGCAGACACGGCGCCAGAGCCAACCCCTTCCAGCAAAGCAGAAACGGATGATGCATGGCAAAGCCGCGTACAGTGATCCACATTGTTGGTGCCAAACCCTTGGCGAATGAATTTCTGGAACAAATAGGCTTCTTCGTTGGAGCCTTTTGCGGAACCAAAACCGGCAAGCGCATCACCGCCTTTGGTGTCGCGAATATTGGTCAAACCAGACGCGGCCTTTGCCATCGCCTCTTCCCATGTGGCTTCGCGAAAAATGTCCGACACTTTCATAAAACGCATATCGATGTCGGCCGCTTTCGGCGCGTCATCACGTCGGATCAATGGCTTGGTCAGGCGTTCGCTCGACATGGCATAGTCATAACCAAAACGGCCTTTAACGCAGAGGCGATTGTTGTTGGCGGGGCCATCGCGACCATCCACAAGAACGATCTTTTCGTCTTTCGTGTAGACAGTTGTCTGGCAACCGACACCGCAAAACGGGCAAACAGAATCTGTTGCTTTGTCGAAATCATCCACAACGCGGGTTTTGCCTGCATCGTCCATGAGCGTTTTTTCAAACAACGCACCTGTTGGACAAACCTGAACACATTCGCCACAGGTGACACAGGTGGAAAATCCCATGGGGTCATGAATATCAAACACAGGTACAGAATGGTGTCCACGTTCACCCATACCAAGCACGTCATTCACCTGCACTTCACGGCAAGCACGCACACACAGATTGCATGCAATACACGCGTCCAAGTTCACCGCGATGGCAGGGTTGGAAACATCGTGAACACCAGGCGTGTTGTCTTGAGCATGGTCAGTTGCGCCATCAAATTTGGATGGCAAACGGTCGCTGCCAGCAATCCCAAAATCTCCAGCCCATTCCCAAAATGTTGCTTTTGCATCGGGGCTTTCATCGGGCTCCCGCATATCTGCCGCCAAAAGTTCAAACACCATTTTGCGAGATTTATCGGCACGTTCCGTATCGGTTTTGACCACCAAACCTTCAGAGGCTTTGCGCTGGCAAGAAGCTGCCAAAACACGTTCACCCTCAATCTCCACCATGCAGGCACGGCAATTTCCATCGCTGCGATAGCCGGGTTTGTCGAGATAACAAAGATGCGGAATGCGTGTCCCCTCGCGCTTCGCAACTTGCCAGATGGTTTCGGCGCTCGACGCCGAAACTTCTTTCCCATCGAGGGTGAATTTGATGTCAGTCATTTGAATTCAATCTCCACAAAGGAATAGTCAAAGTCGTTGGCACAAAGTTGAATTGTCGCCTGCAGCACCAACATCACAAATCATTCCTGAAATGAACGAGCAGATGGTTCACGGGGTTGGGTGCGGCCTGCCCCAGGCCACAAATGCTGGCGTCACGCATGACTTGTTCCAGATCGCGGATGGTGTCTTCATCCAGCTTGTCTTCACTGCGCAACAGCTTGCCCATCTTTTCGGTTCCGCCACGGCATGGTGTGCATTGACCACAGCTTTCGTGGGTGAAGAAATCCACCAGATTGAGGGCAACATCTTTGATGTTGTCTTGATCGGAAAAGACAACAATGGCGTGCGATCCGACAAACGACCCAAGTTCAGCAAGCCTGCCACCAAAATCCAAAGGCACATCGTTTTCAGAAGCTGGTAAAATGCCGCCCGACGCACCACCCGGCAAATAAGCTTTGAAACTGTGCCCATCAGCCATGCCGCCACAATGGTCGTCGATTAGTTCTTGAATGGTCACACCAGCGGGCGCGATTTTCACGCCCGGATTTTTCACGCGGCCAGAAACCGACCATGAGCGCATTCCTGGATGCCCTTCTTTGCCTTGATCGGCAAACCACTGAGCACCCTTTTCCAAAATGGTCGGCACCCAATAAAGCGTCTCCACATTGTTGTTGAGGGTCGGACGATTGAACACGCCCACCTCAGCAATATAAGGAGGACGGTGGCGCGGAAGGCCGCGCTTGCCTTCGATGGATTCAATCATCGCGGATTCTTCACCACAGATGTAAGCCCCTGCTCCACGGCGCAGTTCGAAAAACCCTTTTTCAGCGATGCCAGCGGCCTCAAGTGCCGCGATTTCATCCCGCAGTATTTGCAGCACGGCAGGATATTCATCGCGCATGTAAACGTAGCAACGTTCGGCCTCAACCACGGATGCGCCGATCAACGCACCTTCAAACATGGCATGGGGATTGCGTTCTAAATAGTAGCGGTCTTTGAACGTGCCGGGTTCGCCCTCGTCACCATTGATGGTCATGAGACGCGGCCCCTCATAGGCGCGCACGAATGACCATTTTTTGCCTGTTGGAAACCCAGCACCGCCCAAACCGCGCAGGCCAGCATCAGACAGTTTCGCAATAATATCATCTGCCGACAGTTCGCCAGACTTGACCTTGTTCCAAGTGCCGTAACCGCCTTCGGCTTGATACGCCTTTAGATCTTTGTAGTCAGGCTTGAGCGCCTGTGTCTCGCCAGATTTTGCAAAAGCCAGAAGGCCTTCAACAGTGGCATTTCCGACTTCGCGATCACCCACACGCGCGGCAGGAGCCACATCACACCCTCCCATACAAGGCGCGCGCATAATGCGAACGGCATCACGATCAACGCCACTTTCCAAACCGGCAATCAAAGTCTCTGCACCAGCCATCATGCAAGACACGGAATCGCAAACACGAATGGTCAACGGTGCTGGCACAGCCTCACCTTCTTTTACGATGTCAAAATGGTCGTAAAACGATGCCACTTCGTAAACTTCCACTTGTGACAGCCGCATTTCTTCAGCCAGAGCGCGAATGTGTTTGGCTTGCAGGCAACGGAATTCGTCTTGAATGAGGTGCAGATTCTCGATCAGCAAGTCGCGACGGCGCGGCCGATCACCCAACAACCTTAGAACATCTGCCAATGCCGCATCATCTAACTGACGGCCCTTCGGCTTCGAGTTGTTGCGTTTGCGACCAGATTTCGATCCAGGCATATCCAGCATGTCAGCTCCCATACAAGCTTTTCAGCTTTGATTCACGACCACAATAACGGGTTTGCCCTTCGCGACAACTCAACTTCAACGTCATGTGATGATTGGAATGCGACCGTTTGATTGGATGCTTTAGCGCATCACGGTACCACTCTTTTCGGGAACCCTGTCCGACACGTCTTCATTATCAGAATAATTGCCCCGTGCAAGAAGCGTTGGGGAAAAAGTCCAATTATGCAGAAAGTGTCATTTCAGCTAATTGCGCCACATCATGAGGCGAGGCATCGCGGGCTGTTGCTTCCAGCATGGAAACATTGGCAGGCGCAACCATATCTGCAGCCAAAACTTCTGCTTTCACTTTGGATTTTTCATCCGCGTTCAAGACAAGAGACTGTCCGCATTTTTCGGCCAAACCATGCAGTATGTCGGGAATGTCTTCCCCCCGCTTGCCGCCCATAATAGTAGCCGCATGATCGAAGGCTTCTCTATTGCCTTCAATCGCCCAGTTCATTGTGGCGACCAGCGCAACAGATACTGCGCGCCCATGAGGTATAGCGGCAATCGAACCCAACGCATGGCCAATATTGTGTGCCACCGCGCACCCCGTATTGCCGATGGCCAATCCACCGTAGGCCGCTGCCAACATCATGCCGGAACGCGCCTCAATATTGTCTGGTTCATTCACGGCTGTGACCAGATTTTCAAACGCATGTTTGATGCCGTTGTCGGCAATCGGATTGTTCTGTGCATATTGATAACGGTTGGTTCGAGATTCCAAACTGTGCACAAGCGCATCCATGCCTGTGAAGAATGTCCAAAACGCTGGCAGACCCACCGTCAGTTCAGGGTCCATCAAAGCCATATCTGGTTTCAATGGAGGGCCCCAGAACCAGTTTTTCGTGCCATCGGCCTGCGAAATAATCGACGTGCCCGTGGTTTCTGAGCCAGTACCCGCCGTTGTTGGCAAGGTGATCAAAGCCGTCTTTCGAAACGGCAATTGCGTTTCAGCCAAACGATAAGGCCCACACCCCTCTCCGGTATGTGCCAACACAGCAACGACTTTTGATGTATCCAGCGCCGAACCACCGCCAAGACCCACAATGCAATTCGCCCCCATTTCAAAAGCCTGTTTGGTGGCTGCGTCCACCGAGGCTTCTTTGGGGTCACTCTGCAAATCATCAAAGATTGCAACAGTGTGCCCGGCTTCGCGAATGGAGGCTTCAACACCATCCACCAAGCCCAATTGCTTCAAAGCGGGGTCACAAATCAACAACACGGTACCGTTGGCACCCACTGTATCTGTGACATGGTTACCCGTGAGCTTTGCGGCGCCAGGCGCAATGTTCATGGCAGGGTGTTTGGTGAGAGAAAACGAGTTTGTCATGGGAATCTCTGATCTTCGATATTTTGAAAACTTTGCTCGCCAAAGACCCAGGTCGACAACCGAGTTGCGGCACAAAATTTCGTATTTTTAACAATACTACAAAAGATGTCGCATTTTCTGCAACCCGTGTCGCCCGTTCATCGCCCTCGCGCTGGTGGCAAATCAAAATGAAATTGAGAGGGTGTTCCCCATTGCGGCGCGAGCACGGGAGATGATGTGAAATGAGTTCCGAATTGTCAGAAACAACACCTGCCCCACGCGCACGCCGCGGGCGCAGCGGTGGCCGTGATGGCAATGCGCGGCGCGGTGGCCCGGCCATTCGTCAAAGCGACTGGCAAAACAATGTGATCCTCGATCCGCCAACGGAACCTATTGACCAAGAAGGTGTTGAAAAAATTCACAACACCGCCATGCGCATCTTGGAAGAAATAGGCATTGAAATGCTGAACCAAGAGGCCATTGAAGTGTTGCGGAAACACGGTGCAAAAGTGGACGGCCCGAAAGTGTTTCTCGACCGCGAATTCGTCATGGAAAAACTGGCGCTTGTTCCTTCAGAGTTCACATTAACACCGCGAAATCTCGACAAGAAAATCACCATTGGTGGTAAGAACATTGTATTTGGCAATGTTTCCAGCCCGCCAAACTGTTCAGACCTCGACACGGGCCGCAGAACAGGCACGCACGAAGACTACAAGAATTTTATAAAGCTGACCCAATATTTCAACTGCATTCACTTTGCGGGCGGCTATCCAGTGGAGCCGATGGACATTCACCCCTCCATCCGCCACCTCGATTGCCTCTTTGACAAGCTCACACTTACCGACAAAGTGGTTCACGCCTATTCGCTGGGCAAAGAACGCGTCGAAGATGTGATGGAAATGACCCGCATTGCGGGTGGCCTCACCCACGAAGAGTTTGAAGCCACGCCGCGCATGTACACCAACATCAATTCCACATCACCGTTGAAACACGACGAACCGATGCTGGACGGTCTCATGCGATTGGCGAGACGCGGCCAACCAACAGTTGTTACGCCCTTCACATTGGCGGGTGCCATGGCACCTGTGACTATGGTCGGAGCCGTCACACAATCGCTTGCAGAAGCGCTGATCGCTGTGGTTTTGGCACAATGCGTCAATCCGGGCGTTCCGGCCGCCATTGGAACATTCACCTCCAATGTGGACATGAAAACGGGCGCACCTGCGTTCGGCACCCCCGACTATGTGCGCGCCACGCAAATCACAGGTCAGATGGCGCGTTTCTACAACATGCCCATGCGGTCTTCAGGTGTGTGCGCGGCCAATGTGCCAGACGCACAAGCCACGATGGAAACCATGTTTTCCATGATGGCATCCGTCACATCAGGCACCAACATCGTGTATCACGCGGCTGGCTGGCTCGAAGGCGGTCTGTGCGCTTCTTATGAAAAGTTCATCATCGATTGTGAAATGCTGCAAAACTTCCAAGCCTATTTTAAGCCGATGGAGGTGAACGACGACACATTGGCGTTTGATGCCATGAAAGAAGTTGGATCCAACGGCCATTTCTTCGGCATCCAACACACCCAAGACCGATACGAAACCGCCTTCTACTCGCCGTTCTTGAGTGACTGGCAGAATTACGAAAACTTCCGCGACAGCGGCGCGGTATGGACACCCGAGCGCGCCAACAAAATGTGGAAGCAAATCCTCAACGAATTTGAAGCCCCGCCGATGGATGAAGCCATCAAAGAAGAACTCCAAGCCTTCGTTGCCAGACGCAAAGAAGAAGGCGGCGCACCAACGGATTTCTAATTTGGCCGCTGTTCCAACATCAATGCAAGCTGTTCTGCTCACCGCTCATGGTGGGCCGGAAGTTTTGTCGGTGGTGAGCGATCATCCAGTGCCCTCGCCTGCGAAAAACGAAGTGCTCATTCGTGTGGGCGCATGCGGGGTGAACAATACGGACATCAACACACGGATTGGCTGGTATTCCAAAGCCATTCGCGATGATACCAATTCAGCAGCCTGTTCTGATGTGGAACCTGACAGTTCAGACTCCAGCTGGTCAGGGGCTGAAATCGCTTTCCCGCGCGTCCAAGGCGCGGATATTTGCGGCGAGATTATTGCCGTCGGAACAAATGTTGACTCTGCACGGATTGGCGAGCGCGTGATGGTTCAATCCATGCAACCGCTAGCCGATGACGAAAACGGCTTGAATTGCATCACCATCGGTTCGGAAATTGACGGTGGATTTGCTGACTATGTCTGCGCACGCTCCGACATGACACTCGCTGTGAAAAGCGAACTCAGCGATGCAGAACTGGCTTCGTTCCCCTGCGCTTACACAACCGCTGAGAACATGTTGGAACGCATCAAACTCACCGAAGGCGAACGTGTATTGATCACCGGTGCATCAGGTGGCGTCGGGTCTGCTGCTGTACAATTGGCCAAAAGACGAGGATGCCACGTCACCGCTGTGACATCTGCCTCAAAATCTGAATTTGTGCGCAAGCTTGGTGCCGATGATATATTGGGGCGTGATAACCCACCTGCTCCATTTGGCTACGATGTTTGCGTTGACGTGGTAGCAGGTTCTGCATTCTCAACACTTTTGGACGCACTCAAACGCGGTGGGCGTTACATTTGCGCAGGCGCAATTGCTGGGCCCATTGTCGAATTGGATGTGCGCACGGTCTACCTGAAAGACCTCACACTGGCGGGCAGCACATGGCAACCGCCATCGGTGATGCAAAATCTGATCACTTACATTGAAAACGGCGAAATCGAACCCGTTGTGTCCAAAACCTACCCGTTGTCGCACATTGGCGAAGCCCAAAGCGATTTCGTATCTAAGATTTATCCCGGCAAACTGGTTCTCGTGCCAGACGCCAAATGGGAAACTCATTCTGGAGGCTTATCATGAAATCTCACGCTCAAGCAGTCGTCATCGGTGGCGGCGTTGTCGGTTGTTCCGTTTTGTATCATCTGACCAAAGCAGGCTGGAAAGATGTTGTATTATTGGAGCGCGATCAGCTGACATGCGGCTCCACATGGCACGCCGCTGGCGGGTTTCATGCTCTAAACGGCGATCCCAATGTGGCGAAACTTCAAGATTATACAGTCAAACTCTATCAGGAATTGGAAGCCATTTCTGGCGAAACCTGCGGACTGCATCTGACGGGCGGTTTGGCCCTTGCCGATACGCCTGAACGTTTAGAATGGCTGAAAATGAGCCACGCTCGCGGGAAATATCTTGGTATGGAAACAGAGATGGTTTCCATGAAAGAAGCGAAAGAGATCTTCCCCCTGATGGAAGAAAAATACTTTGTCGGTGCCATGTGGGATCCTATTGAAGGGCACCTTGACCCCTATGGCACCACAAATGCTTACGCCAAATCGGCTAAAATTGGCGGCGCAGAAATTGAGCTTCAGTGCAAGGTTGAAGAACTGAACTGGGATGAGGCCAAATCCGTTTGGAACATCGTGACCAACAAAGGCACAATGACAGCAGACCACGTTGTCAATGCCGGTGGCTTATGGGCGCGTGAAGTGGGCCGCATGGTTGGCGTGGAGCTTCCCGTCTTGGCTATGGAACATCACTACCTGCTGACAGAAGGCATTCCAGAAGTTGCACAGGCCAATAAAGACACGGGCAAAGAAGTGGTTCATGTCATCGACTTCGAAGCCGAGGTTTACACCAGACAGGAACGCGACGGGATGTTGTTGGGCACCTATGAGCGTGCAGCAACACCTTGGTCTCCCAAAGACACCCCTTGGGACTTTGCGCAAGAACTGTTGGAACCTAATCTTGATCGCATCGCACCTTCGCTGGAACTGGCGTTCAAGCACTTTCCCTGTTTTGAAAAAGCCGGCATTCGCCGTGTGGTGAACGGGCCATTCACTTTTGCACCAGATGGAAACCCATTGGTTGGCCCAGTAAAAGGCATTCCAAACTACTGGTCCGCATGTGCCGTTATGGCAGGCTTTTCACAAGGTGGGGGCGTGGGTCTTGTTCTGTCCGAATGGATGGTCAACGGCGACCCGGGGCATGATATCTGGGGCATGGATGTCTCCCGATTTGGGCCGCATATCACGCGCGACTACACCAATGCAAAAGTGCGCGAAAACTATTCGCGTCGCTTCCGCATCCGTTTCCCCAACGAAGAATTGCCCGCAGCACGGCCGCACCAGACCACCCCTCTTTACGATGTACATCTGGCAAATGGTGCAGTTATGGGAGACTCATGGGGGCTGGAAACACCACTTTGGTATGCGCCCGAGGGCGTGACACCTGAAGACATATTCTCGTTCCATCGCTCCAACGACTTTGAGCATGTGAAGGCAGAGGTGAAAAACTGCCGCACCAATGTGGGGCTTACCGAGATTTCCAACTTCGCAAAATATGAAATCACAGGTTCGGGCGCGCGCGAGTGGTTGTCCGAAGTCATGACGAACTTTATTCCGAAAATCGGTCGTCTGGCCCTCACATCAATGGTCAATGAAAACGGCAAGATTATCGGTGACTTCACCATCGCGGGTGCAGGCATCGATGTCTCCGGCCCCAACAAAGGCCACGAGCGGTTTCAAATGTGGGGTTCATCCCAGGCGCAAATTTATCATATGCGCTGGTTTGAAAAGCACTTGCCGTCAGATGGTTCTGTTCACATCCGCAACATCGACCTGGGCCTGACGGGCTTGTCTATCGCCGGGCCAAACGCGCAAAAAGTCCTAGCAAAACTGACAGACGAAGGTGTGTCCAACGAAGCCTTCAAATTTATGGACTACCGTGAACAGCCGATTGCATCGGTTCCAGCGATGATCAACCGCATTTCCTACACTGGTGATCTCGGTTACGAAATCTGGGTAAAGCCCGAATTTCTGCGCCGCCTCTACACGGGCATTATGGATGCAGGGGCCGAATTTGACATCAAACCATTTGGCATGCGCGCGTTGTTGAATATGCGTTTGGAAAAACACTTCGGCACATGGTTCCGTGAGTTCCGCCCGATCTACACACCGTTTGAAGCGGGGTTGGATCGGTTTGTTTCGAAAAAGAAAAACACCTTCATCGGCCGCGAGGGTGTATTTGCCCATAAGGACAATCCACCTCTCACCCGTATTTGCCTGAATGTGACAGGTGCAACCGACGCCGACTGCATTGGAGATGAGCCAATCCTGCTGGGCGATGAGGTGATTGGTTGGATCACGTCTGGCGGCTACGGCCATTTTGTCGAGCAATCTCTAGCTACAGGTTATATTCCCACTGAACATTTGGACGCCGCTAAGGCTCAAGGCTTGAAAGTAGAGATTATCGGTGAAATGTGTGAGGCCTCAATACAAGACGAGCCGCCATTCGACCCTGAAGGGAAACGCATGCGCGGTGACTTTTCATAAGTCCCAAACGTCTCACTGAAATAGTCGTTTTGGGCGCGTGTTTTCAATGCGCCCAAAACTGTTTCAAAACCGACTTGCCTTCCTGTCGCGTAGTGCTAAGTAATTCGTCTTCATGCGTATTTGGGTTGGGTCACAACCTCAAAATCAAGGTTCATAGTGTCGTTTCCGAACAACAAATTTTCCGATGAAATTCGTTTCTTCAAAAAATGGATCAAAAGCCCAAAATCCACGGGGTCCATCGTGCCAACTGGGCCAGCATTGGCCAAAAGCATGGCCAGTTACGTGGACATAAATTCATCTGCCCCCGTTTTAGAACTTGGGCCAGGAACAGGCACAATTACTGAGGCCATTCTCGACACAGGTCTGCCACCCGAAAAATTGACGGCTTTGGAATATTCAAGCGAGTTTGTGACGTCTTTGAAAAAGCAGTTTCCTAAGATCAATCTCATCCAAGGCGATGCTTTCGATCTGGAAACTGTTTTGCCACTGGCAACGACCGAGAAATTCGGGGTGGTTATTTCCGCACTCCCCCTGTTGAATTTTGAGGTAGAGCAACGAGAACAACTCATCGGCAAAATGTTGGACCGCATGGAACTAAACGCCCCATTCGTCCAATTCTCCTACGGCGCAGTCTCCCCGCTTCCTAAGAACGATGCGTTGTATTCCACAAAGGCCGACGACTGGATCGTAAAAAACATCCCCCCCGCCCGAGTATGGGTCTACCGTCGCGCTTAGGGGTATTCTCGATTGGCGGCTATGCGGACATTGCGGACATATCCAGCGATGCCGAAATGACCGCTTTTCAGAAAACATCTGATGCCGTATTGCTTCATATATGGCAAACCGTGATGATTTTAGAGCGCCCGTAATAAGAACAATTGCGCAACGTGCGGGTTACCGTTGTTCAAACCAGATCTGTTTGCGCCCCACCATAGGACCAGATGGCGCTGACGATAGCGCCAGCATTGGAGTTGCCGCGCACATTACTGCCGCTGCCGAGGGCGGGCCGAGGTATGATCAAACTTTAACCCCCGACGAACGAGCAGCTGCCGAAAATGGTATTTGGCTCTGTCAAACCTGTAGCAGGTTAGTGGACGTGGATGTCACTAGTCATTCCATTGATCAACTTAGAGAGTGGAAAACGTTGGCTGAGATGCGGGCGTATCTGGGCATTCGCGGCTTTGCAATTGTAGTGTCTAGGAGTTTTCAAAAACTCGAAGAAAAAATGCCAAGCCTTGTAACGGAAATGCGTAACGATATTTG
>CALGMR010000017.1 GCA_937958815.1 uncultured Rhizobiaceae group bacterium
TGATGTGACGGTTGATGAAGACAGTTTTGTGGCTGGCAACATCATCAGTGATGACAATGGGTCTGGCGTTGACAGTGATCCTGAAGGGGATGCGCTGTCTGTCACATCTGCTCAGGTTGATACGGATGGGGATGGCACACCGAACCCGATTGTATTGGGTGTTGCCACCACGATTGCCGACAATGGCGGTGAGCCGTTTGGGGAACTGACCGTCAATGGTGACGGGTCTTACCTGTTCACTCCGGCCCCTGATTACACAGGCCCAGTGCCTCCAGTGACCTATGTGTTGAGCGATGGTGCGTTGAATGACACAGCCACGCTGACGATTGTGATTGTCCCGGTCAATGACGCCCCTGTGGGTGCCGATGAGACATTCACGGTTGATGAAGACACAGCCACACCGCTCAACCCAACCCTGCCCACAGACGTGGACGATGCAGCAGTTGATTTGAGTATTCTTGTGACACAGATACCATCCCCGATTGAGGGCAGTATCAGTTACACGTTAGACGGTGGCGGAACGGCCGTTGTTTCAACAACAAGTGTTTTGTCGGTTTCAGAACTCCAGACACTCGAGTTCACATCTGCGCTAAACTATACCGGTGCCGTGACGAGTTTGAATTACATCGTAGCTGATGACGAGGGCGCGACAGGAACGGGCTCCATTGCAATTATGATCAATTCGGTTGCTGAAGCTCCAATTGCAGTCAACGACGGCCCGATTGCCACAGTTGAAGACACGCCAGTAAGCGGAAGCGTGATCGGCAATGATTCCGATCCTGATGGCGATGCAATAAGTGTGACTGAGTTCACAGTGGCTGGAGTGATGGGAACCACACCAGCAGGCGGCACAGCTTTCATTCCTGGTGTCGGCACATTGGTGATTGAAACCAATGGTGATTTCACTTTCACACCGATCACTGATTATGTAGGCCCTGTACCAACGGCCACCTACACAGTTGAAGATGCAACCGGTCTCACTGCAACGGCTGATCTGACATTTGCCGACATTACACCAGTAAATGATGCGCCTGATGCCTTCGACAATTCATACACAACACCGGAAGAAGTACTGCTTAACGGCAATGCTATTTTGGATGATACCGGAACAGGCCTCGACATCGATGTAGATGGCGATGTGCTGTCCGTCTCGGCGTTCTCGATTGATGGTGAAACCGGTCCATTCTTTGTGGCGGTGCCCTATGTGATTTCAGGTGTTGGAGAATTTACGCTTCAACCAAATGGGGATTTCACGTTTGATCCAGCGATGGACTTTCATGGGTCCGTTCCGACAATCACCTACAGTGTGACAGATGGTGCAGGTGGCAGCGACAGCGCAGACCTGTTGATCACAGTAACACCTGCAAATGATGCACCATTGGCAACGGCTGCTCCTGCGACAACCGCAGAAGATACGACAGTTGATGGGACAATTTTGATAACTGATGTTGATGGCGACATGGTCGTGGCTACACTGTTGTCCAACCCGACCAACGGCATTGCTGACGTAAATCCGGACGGAACTTGGAGCTACACGCCCGTGCCCGACTTCAATGGCGCAGACAGTTTCGATGTGCTGGTTGACGATGGAAATGGCGGAACCGACACCGTGTCAGTCTCTATAACCGTCACGCCAGTGGATGATGTTGCAGACGACAGCTTGCAAACCATCGAAGACACGCCAATCACAGCGAATGTGTTGACGGGTGAAAACACAGTTGGTGGTCTGGCAGGCGTCGGGGCAGACAGTTTCGAAGGTTTGCCTGTGATTACATCAGTGACGCAAGGCACGAATGGTTCTGTGACATTTACGGCAAATGGTGATGTGACATACACACCTGACCCAGACTTCCATGGTACAGACACATTCACTTACACAGTGATTTCGGGTGGAATTACTGAGACGGCTGACGTGGATGTGGTTATTGCACCAGGAAATGATGCGCCAACGGGTATTGCTCCACCACAGGTGACAGCAGAAGAAACACCTGTTGGTGGCACTGTTATCATGAGTGACATTGATGGAGACCCCACAACTGCAACGTTGGACACTCCACCTGCAAATGGCTTGGCAGTGGTCAATCCAGATGGAACTTGGACCTATACCCCAGCTCCTGATTTTGGGGGCGTCGATACCTTTACCGTCACGGTTGATGATGGAAATGGTGGAACAGCTTCTGTGCTTGTGGAAGTCACCGTCATCGGTGTCAATGATGCACCAGACGCAACGACACAATCTCTGTTGGTGGTTCAAGATAATCCAACACCACTGAACATCACTTTGCCGACAGATGTTGATGATGACGATGCAATCTTGCGGAGTCTCATTATGCAAGTGCCGTCATCGGCTCAAGGCACGTTGACTTATATTCCTGATGCAACACCTGCAGGCCCTGCGGTTGTCGTGTCTGCCGGCATTGTTTTATCAAATGCTGAATTGGCGACAATTGAGTTTACGGCTCAAACAGGGTTTCTTGGAACAGCTTCACCATTGGTGTTTATTGCCGCCGATGATGAAAATGCGTCTGACACTGGCAGCCGTGGAACATATGAAATCGAAGTAGTCGATGCGCCATTGGTGACCGAGGCGAGCGAGCCACCTCAAATCACACCGGAAGATACGCCGATCAATGGTTCAATTGACATATTGGGTGTGTATCCACCAACAACGGCTCTAACGACAGATGCTGTAAATGGTACGGTAATTATCACTGATCCGATCACCGGTGACTACACCTACACGCCAAACCCAGATTACAACGGTCCGGATTCATTTACGGTCACCGTGTCCGACGGTGTGAACCCAGATGTTGTTGTCGTTGTGGATATCACCGTGACGCCAGTGGATGATACTCCGGTTCAAACAATGACTTTGATGGACGTTGATCTGGAAGACGGCGACGTGGTCGAGATCGATCTTGCAACTTCATTTGATGATGTGGATTCACCGCTGACATACGATGTTGTTGGCTTGCCCGCTGGAATGACTTTCGATCCAGCCACCGGATTGGTGATGGGGACACTGCCCGCTGACAGCTCGCAATTTGGCCCCTACGCCATTACAGTAACAGTGACAGATGGTGTGAACCCGCCGATCGTTTCCACATTTGATATCAATGTCACAAACCCAGCACCAACGGGCGTCGACACGTCAGAAACCGTTATTGAAGAAGAAGTGGTTACGGTAGACGTGACCACTCTCATTCAAGACCGAGATGGTGATGCATTGACGTTTACCTCGCCCTCACTTCCGGTCTGGTTGACCCTCGATCCGGTGACTGGTGTTCTCACCGGAACGGCTCCAGAAGGATCCGCCGATGCAGGTCCAGTTGTTGTCGAAGTCATCGCTGATGATGGAGAAGGCGGCATTGTCTCAATCAATGTAACCATCACTCCGTTTGTGCCAAATGACCCGTATCAAACCAGCGATGCTTTCCCAGACGAACTGGAAGAAGAGCAAATCACGATTGTTGAACGAGAAGATCCGGTTGTGCCGTTTGTTGTTGATGCGGTGAACGAAATTAGTGATCTGAACGGCACTGATGCAGTTGATGGAGAGCATGGTATTATTGTCGATACGGTCGACGGCATTGATGAGTTGAATGCAACGCAGAATGCCGAGGGCGAAGACCCTGCTATTCTCAAAGCTGTACGCGCAATCGATGCTCTCAGAGAAGTTCACAGAGAGAATGGAACGCACTCTTCTACAATCTACGAAGATTGGAATGTGGAAGGTCTAACTGGATTCTCATTGAAGTTTGGCTATTCAGAAGGTTATGGCGACGGTCTGACCGACGATAGCTCTGTTGGTGAACTGATCATTGAGACATATGTCAGACAGCGCATCTTGTTCATCGACGTAAACAACACGTTCAACCCTGAAACGCACGGCACTGTTCTGCGTTACGAAGTTAAGATGATGGATGGATCGCCGGTGCCAGATTGGGTGCGGATTGTGAGAGATGGTTTCATTGTGGCTGAACGCCCTGCCACCGAATTTGCTTTGGACTTGAAAATCTCAGCAATCATGTCAGATGGTGAAGTGGTGTCTCGCGGTGTTCGTATTGATGGCCCGACCGGAGAGATAAACCCATTGGAGCTCAAAGATACACCAGACAATCAAGCAGCGGGTTTTTCTGATCAATTGCGAAAGATCGCAGACAATCGTCCAGATGTCGTGATGTATGACAATGATGGAAAACCTGTAGTTTGGGGTGCGAGATAGCTTCGCAGTCTTGACGTCTTTGCAAGGAAGAATGGCTTTGGCGCAATCTGAACTGATTGCGCCATGCTTTAAAGCTCGTTGACAGTTTTTTGGTGCCGAAACGCTTGTCTTTAGGCAGCAATGCAATATCCCTATGACATGAGTTTTTGCAAATAGGGTTCGAGCATCAATCGGCTCCGCGTTGCTATTTCAACTGGAGCTTTTGGTTTGGAAAAAATATCTTCAAAGAAAAGCAAACGTGTCGTCATCATTGGCGCAGGTATTGTTGGGGTCTCAACAGCCATATGGTTGCAACGCGCGGGTCATGACGTTGTGGTTGTCGATGCCAAAGGTCCGGCAAGTGGAACATCCTACGGAAATGCAGGAATATTAGCATCCATCGCTATTGTTCCCGTGACAATTCCGGGGTTGATGTCCAAAGCCCCAACCATGTTGTTGAACAAAAAAAGCCCATTGTTCTTACGTTGGTCATATTTGCCAAAACTTATGCCGTTTCTGGCCAAATATCTGCCCCATACAAACGACGCTGACGTTAACAGAATTGCGGACGGCCTCACGCTCTTGTTGCAAGATTCAGCCGACCAACACCTGTCGTTGGCGAAAGGTACAGAAGCGGAAAGATATGTTGCTCCTGGCAACTATTGCTTCGGTTACGTCGACAAAGACGCTTTCGATCAAGATTCTTATGGCTGGAACATCAGACGAGAGCGGGGATACAAATTCGAAGAAATGACAGGTGCCGAACTGGCACAATACGATCCGGCCCTCCAAGATGTTTTTGGCTATGGTGTTAAATGCCCCGAACACGGGCAAATAACCGACCCAGGCGCTTATGTGAAAGCACTGGCTGCTCATGTGGAAGAGCAAGGCGGAACCTTCGTTCTGGAGGAAGTCAAAGACATCAAATTTGAAAACGGTGCAGCTGTTGGTGTGGTGACACCAAAGCAAAATATTGAAGCCGATGAGGTCGTCGTTGCAACTGGCATGTGGTCTGGCCCATTGGCAAAAAAATTGGGTGTCAAAGTCCCCCTGGAGGCTGAGCGCGGATATCATATTGAGTTCGTTAATCCATCCATACAATTGAAATCTCCAATCATGGTGTCCTCTGGAAAATTTGCGATGACGCCCATGGAAGGTCGTCTTAGGTGTGCTGGAATTGTTGAGTTCGGTGGTCTGTCGGAAAAGAGAAGCCGAGCGCCGTTGGACCTTTTGAAAGAACAAGCGTTACAACTGTTGCCTGAACTGAAATACGACCGCATTGATGAATGGATGGGGTTTCGGCCTTCAACATCAGATTCACTGCCTGTTATTGGGGCAACTGAAAATTACAAGAATGTATGGCTGGGGTTTGGTCATCAACACATCGGTCTAACCGCTGGGCCAAAGACAGGGCGTTGGATTGCGCAAATGATCAATGGTGACAAACCAAATGTTGACCTTGAACCATTCTCGACACAACGGTTTTCCAGTTGAGCGGTGCTTTGCTGAAAGTTAGTTTTTGATGATTGGAATTGAGCCGCTCGTGTTCAACTCGCTGTGGATTGCTGCCACAGTCCTTGTGATTGTGACCATAGGAGCCATCATTCAAGCAGGTCTCGGTATGGGGTTTGGTCTCACTGTGGCACCAGTGCTTGCCTTGGTTGACCCTGCATTGGTTCCCGCACCTGCACTGTTTCTTGGAATGTCCACGTCTTTTGTCGGTGCAATTGCTGAAAAACAAGAAATCGTTTGGCCAGAAGTGGGCATCGGCACACTTGGACGAACCACCGGGATTGCATTTGGGGCCATCCTGCTCACTTACATTACAGATCGATCCACATTCCAATTGGTGTTTGGAATATTGATAGCTTTGGCGGTGTCACTGTCTGTTGTTGGGTGGCGGGTCAAAATGTCAACGCGCAATCTATTGGGCATGGGTTGGATTTCGGGCTTTATGGGCGTCATCACATCTGTCGGTGCACCACCACTTGCGCTTATCTATCAAAGCCGCGACGCAAAAAATTCTCGTCCCACTCTTGCAGCATTCTTTGCGATTGGGTGCGCCATGTCGTTGGCTGCACTCTATCTCTCAGGTTGGGCTGGCGTGGAACAATTCTGGCTGGCTTGCTTTATGGCACCAGCAGCTGTGTTGGGAACCTTGCTCGGCAACCGATTGAAGGGCAGGGTGAACACCAACTACCGTCCGTATCTACTATCTGTTGCTGGAGTGGCTTCTGTGTTGTTGATTGTGCAAGGTCTCGCGTGATGTCTTTGCTCTTGCCTTTGCAGTGGTTGGCAAAATATGGCCGTCTGGTTTTGATTGCAGGACTGGTGGTGGGGGTTGCGTTTCCTGAGCTGGCTTTTGCCATGAAGTCTCACTTGGCAGAGATCATGATCGGACTGTTGTTTTTTGCCGCTTTGCGGATTGGCCCAAAAGATGCGTTGGGTGACTTTTCAGGCATTAAGAAAACAATTGCCGTCATCATTCTTTACCAATTGGTGTTGCCCTGTTTCATAATTTTCCTATTCCAACTTTTTGGTTGGACAGGAATGATCCCAGCCGCAATTGTATTGATGCTTGCTGCGTCTCCAATTTCTGGATCGCCCAATTTAACAATCATGGTGGGGGGCAATCCCGCGCCGTCATTGCGATTGCTGGTTCTCTCCACGGCCGCACTGCCATTGACAGTCATACCTGTTTTTGCATTTTTACAATTGTTTGGCTCGCCCGAAGCCGTCTTCATCGCTGCTCTTAAATTGCTGGCGATTATCGTTTTTTCTTCTGCAGCGGCTTTTCTTGTGCGGGCAACGGTTTTGAAAGAACCGAGTGCAGAAGCACTCTCAGCCATGGATGGGGTGTCGGCAATTTTGATGGCAGTTCTGGTTGTTGGGCTCATGTCGGCCTTTGGCCCTGCGCTGTTTCAAAGTCCGTTATATTTGCTTCAAGTTCTGGCGATTGTGATTTGTTTGAACGTTCTTCTCCAAAGCGCTTCTCTGTTTGGTATGAAGCGCTTTTTAAAGAGCGAGCAACGGACGGCGTTTGCCATTGGTGCAGGAAATAGAAACATGGCTCTTTTTTTAGCCGCTCTGCCGTTGGAGGTCACAAACCCGCTTTTGCTTTATGTGGCGTGCTACCAAATTCCCATGTATTTGACGCCCTATATCATGGGCCGTTTTTACAAGCGTGAAGCTTAGGGCGGGATTTGATTTTGGGATAAGCTGAATGCCTCCTGAATTCTGAGAAATAGCAATCTGTCTAATGTGGTTGATTTTATGGCGTGATTCTCGATGTTCTTAAGTTTTCCAGTCTGTCGGGCTTTCCTTTATCCCCGCTTCGTTTTGGCGAACCACCATGCTCGAACTTTCAAGCAGAGCATTGCTTTATGGAAAACACTGATCGTTTAAATCTCCCGTATTTGATGTCTGCACAGGCCCAAAAGCATGTGACGCATAATGAAGCTTTGCGCATGTTGGATGCACTTTTGCACCTTTCTGTCACATCGCGAGGGGCGTCAGTTCCACCAAGCGACCCAAAAGAAAGTGAAGCATTTTTGGTTGGTGCAAAAGCAACAGCTGCATGGCAGGGGCACGATGGTGAAGTTGCCGTTTTCGACGCCAGCACCGATGCGGGTAGTGTTATTCGAGCAGGCGTTTGTGAGCTTGGGGCTCCCAATTGGAGACTCGTGGGATATCGGAAGTTTGGTTGCTGATTTTGGCACTCAACCTGCTGATTCTGCTGGGCGCAAAACGTTCGATCTTTCATCACCAATTGTTTTGTCACCAGGTTGGTATCTAAACATGGTTGGCACAAATGGCGCAGGTGCGCAGGTTCGATATTGGAGGTGGATGACTCCCGGTCTTTTGAATTATGCACCGTTTGGTTCTGGTGGCAGTAGCGATTTTAGAACGAGTGGGCCAAGTACTTACATGCACAAGAATTCTATGGGGTCCGTTATCACTGGTGGTTTGCCACCCAGTTGGACATCAAACCCTGTTATCGATCTCCTCACAACTGTCAGTTACGTCTATCAAATGATGCTACTAAAATGGACGCGTTGGTAGGTTCATATGCTGCGTGGTTTTAATGAAAATCGCGGCTTTTTGGAATGACCCGCACATTGCGGGGGTGGCGCCCTTGGTTGACCACAACGGGCTTGTTTGGCTTGACTTGGAGTGTTTGCGCATCAACCACATCTGTTGATTTTGAACGGGTGACATAACGCTTGGCATCGGCCGAATTGATCGGCCATCCATCGCGCTCCACTTGCGGGTTCTTTACTTCATCAGCCCGCGACAGTGGAATAATATTGGCGTTAAGTGGCGTCTTGTGACGTGCTGGAATCGCACCATCATTTTCAAGTTCTTTCAAATCCTTTTCCGCTGTTTCGCCGCGAGCTTCCAACCGTTCTACTTTGCGTTTCATGGACGACACCTCTGGCAAAGGTGACTTTACATGATCGGCATTTGCAAATGTGAGTTCGAATTCATCGTCAGATAAGGCATCAAGATCGCAAGTGCGATCCATCAATTCTTGAGCGACCACATGAATAATATCGCCTTCACGTTGCACTTTTCCACGCACGGCCATCAAACGTGAGGCCATGATTGTGCGACGGTATTTGGCCATAAGCTTGCTCCACACCACGATATTGGCCGTGCCCGTTTCGTCTTCTAAAGTGATAAACACCACGCCTTTGGCTGTGCCGGGTTTTTGGCGCACCAACACAACACCAGCAATCGTGATCCAATCATTTTGTTTGGTTTGAAACAGTTCTGCAGCAGTGAGAACCTTTTGCGATCTGCGCCGTTTGAAACGATCAGCTTCACCGCGTATTCCTTTATTGTAGAGTGGGCGCAAGAGTTCCATTGGGTGTGCTTTCAGCGACAGGCGGTGGGTTTGATAATCTGCAACCACATGTTCGCGCAATGGCATTTCAGGCAATGCCACTTTTGGGTCGTTCCCAAGAGAACTTGTGTCGGTTGCATCAAACAGCGGAAGTTGATGATCGCTCATCATACCGCGTATGGCCCAAAGACCTTGGCGCCGATCAAGCCCCATCGAACGAAATCCATCGCTTGCTGCCAACCGTTCCAAGGTTGCAATTGAAATGCCTGTGGCACGGCGCGCCTCATCAGGTGATCGAAAATGTTTCACGCGTTTGGCGCAAAATGCTTTCATATCTTCTTTTTTCAAACCCATGGTTTGGCGAAATCCAAGCCGCACACAATAACGGCCATCCTCGCACTCGCTCTCAAGAGTATTGTCCCATTGGCTTTTGTTTACATCGACAGGCAGAACTTGAATGCCGTGTTCTTTTGCATCGCGCACAATCTGAGCAGGCGCATAAAATCCCATGGGTTGCGAATTCAGCAGTGCCGCGCAAAACACATCTGGAAAATAGCATTTCAACCACGAAGAAATGTAGACCAATTGTGCAAAACTGGCAGCGTGGCTTTCTGGAAAACCATAAGAGCCAAACCCTTTGATTTGCTCGAAACAATTGGCTGCAAATTCTGGTTCGTAACCCCGCTCGATCATCTTGCTCACCATGCGCTTTTGCAAAAGGTGAATGGTGCCCACATTGCGAAACGTCGCCATGGCCCGGCGCAATTTATTGGCTTCTTCGGGTGAAAATTTTGCGGCATCAATCGCGATCTGCATAGCTTGTTCTTGAAACAAAGGCACACCCAATGTGCGTCCCAAAACCAGTTCCAATTCATTGGCAGGCCCATGTTCAGGGGCAGGGCTTGGATATGCGACATCTTCAATACCATCACGCCGCCGCAAATAAGGATGAACCATATCTCCCTGTATGGGGCCGGGGCGCACAATAGCGACTTCGATAACAAGGTCGTAGAACGTTTGCGGTTTCAAGCGCGGAAGCATGTTCATTTGCGCGCGGCTCTCCACCTGAAAAACACCGATGGCATCGGCCCGTTGAAGCATGTCGTAAACGCAAGGGTCTTCTTGATCGATATTCGCAAGGGTAAAAGTTTGCCCATAATGGGTTTCGATTTCAGCAAAACATTTTGCAATACACGTGAGCATTCCAAGGGCAAGAACATCGACCTTGAGAATGCCGAGCTCGTCAATGTCGTCTTTGTCCCATTCAATAAACGTGCGGTCATCCATTGCTGCATTGCCAATGGGCACGAGTTCTTCAAGCGGGTCTTCGGTCAAAACAAAGCCCCCCACATGTTGTGACAGATGACGGGGAAACCCGAGCAGCTCTTGCGTCAGCTCAATTGTCATTTTCAAAAGAGGGTCAGCAAGATCAAGCCCAGCCTGTTTGATCTGGTCTTTGGGGATGTCCGCGCCCCATGACCCCCAAACAGTTGATGCCAATGCCGATGTTACATCTTCAGAAAGGCCCATCACTTTGCCGACTTCACGCACTGCTGAGCGTGGGCGATATGTGATGACAGTGGCGGCTATTGCTGCGCGATGGCGGCCATAACGCTGGTAAATATACTGGATAACTTCTTCGCGCCGCTCATGCTCAAAATCCACATCTATATCGGGTGGCTCTTTGCGTTCTTTCGACAGGAAACGTTCAAACAAAAGAGATGATTTTTCAGGGTCAACGGCCGTGATGTTGAGATAATAACAAACGGCAGAATTGGCGGCCGACCCTCGTCCTTGGCACAGTATTTTTTGATCCCGTGCGTATTTAACAATGTCATAGACGGTTAAAAAATAATGGGCGTAATTCAATTCGCCAATCAGTTTCAACTCTTTATCGAGAAGCCGTTGCACTTTTGCAGGTACGGGGCCGCAAAAGCGTTCATTGAGACCTTGCTTCACAAGATCCTCCAAATGTTGCTGCGCGGTTTTGCCGGGTGCAACTGGCTCGTTTGGATAATTGTATTTCAACTCATCAAGGTTGAATGTGCACAGTGAAACAATATCCTGCGTTGCGTTTATGGCTTCAGGATAATGTTTGAAAAGCCGTGCCATTTCGCTAGGGGGCTTCAAATGCCGTTCGCTGTTGGCCGCCAACAAAAAACCAGCATTTTTAACCTGACAGCCTTCGCGAATGCAGGTGATGACATCTTGCAATTGGCGCCGTTCATCGCAATGATATAGAGCCGCGTTTGTGGCCACCAGCGGAAGGCGAAAACCGTGCGCGAATTTAGAAATGGCTCGCATGCGTTTTCGATCATCACCGCGAAACAACCAATGTAAGGCAATCCAGATGCCTGCACGTGATGTGCGGCTAAGGGTTTCGGTCAGTGTGTGAAAAACGTCCTGCTTTGCGGAAAAATCATCGGGGGGAAGCAATATGAAAACTTGCCCTTCTGCTTGCTGGGCAAGGTCGCTGATCGCGATATGGCATTCTCCCTTTTCAGCAGAACGTTTGCCATCGGACAGCAGTTTACAAAGACGGCCATAGGCCTTTCGGTCGGTGGGGTAACACACACATGAAACCCCTTCGACGAGATCAATGCGTGCGCCAACCAACAATCGCACCCCTTCACGCTTGGCTTCCCCGTGGGCGCGCACAACGCCGGCAAGTGTGTTGCGATCAGCAATGCCGATGGCGCTGTGCCCCAAGGCTTTGGCTTGAATGACGAACTCGCCAGGGTGGGAGGCGCCACGTAAAAACGAAAAATTGCTGCTGCATTGCAACTCTGCATAAGCTGGAACATCGCCCTCATGGTTTGGAGGGCGAGTGCGCTTATTGGTGGGGCGTTTGAAACCAATGGGCGGATTTTCACAAGGGCGAGACATTTAAAAAAGCCCGTGCACATACCACTGCGTTGTCATCACGGATTGTGGTCGCTGAACAGATTCACTTTCCCCGTTATCATTGGCGGTATCCAATGGTTCAGTGTCGTTAATGATGTCGTTTTTGGTGGCTCTGAAAATCCAATATCGCAGGCCTTTGCTGTCTTCTACGTCATAGTAATCGCGAAAACTGGCGCTCGGTTTGGATTTGAAATTGTCATGCCACCATTCTGGCAAAATACGTTCAGGGCCACGCGCGCGCACAACACGCCGCAAAACGCGTCGCCAAACAAATTGCATAGGCGGGCTGTCGGGCAATTCGGCAGTTACATTGGCCGGTTCTGGATGCGCCAGAAGCCGTGTGGGGCGTGGTGCCCAAACGGGTTGAATCGTTTTCCAATGCGCCCAGTCCATATCGATAGATATGGGCACCAGCTTTTGCGCGCGTTCAGGCACATAGCTTGTCCGCAACATCATTTTCAAAACACTGCGTGGTGAAACACGGTTGGAAATAATATCTGAATATCCCGCCAAAGATGCGGTGTTCAGCGCAGTGTGCAGTGTGGGGATCATGTCGTTTTGCGTGGCGCTTAATGGTTCAACGCCAAGAGCCTCCAGAACAAAAAGGTCAATGCCAAACCCGCAATCAATATGACAAAGCTTGTCTTGGAACAGGCGTGCCACAACATCTGTTTTCAGTGTTGGTTGCGACAGGTGAACAGCGGTTGTCCCGTATCCACCATCAGCGCGATACCCGGTAAGGCGAAAACAGCGTGCGCCTTGGCCGGCCTTTTCAAGTTTTAAACAGAGTGTCGGCAGCAATTGTTGTAAAGCAATGCCAACGGCTTCCTGTTCAAGAGCCAAGTCAGGGCAGGGACGTGTGACACGAAATATATTGGGTTCTGTGATGTAGTGCAGTGGCTCTGCAAACACACCTTGGAGTTGATCCAACCGCCATTGTACAGAGCTGGCTTGTGCAACAGTGTTCTGGCGTTTTGACTTGCGGTTCTCACGAAACCTGCGTTCCAAAGCGCTTCTGGGTAGAGGACGGACATCCCCGATGGTTTTGAGCCCTAAGCGTTTCAACAAAACCAAAGTGTCGTCATCAAGCCGCAAAGCATCAACGGGCAGTGCGTCTAGCAGATGTGGTGCATTATTAGCGGGCAAAATATGAACGGCATGGGCGCCGTGTGAAACGAGCGCAATTGCAGCTGCAACCGTATCTGCAAATGCAAGCCGCGCAGTAAACCCCATACGTTTGAAGTGATCGACAATATCTTGAGCCATCATCACTTCCCCACCAAACAAATGGTCGCAGCCGTATGTGTCGAGAATGAAACCATCAGTTCCATTGATAAAAACGCTGGGAGAATAACGCAGCATCCAATGGGCAAGCTTTGTCAGCAAAGCATGGTCTGATTCAACATTGTGTTGATACACCTGTATATGGGGCATCATTGTGCGTGCATCTGCCAGTTTCATATCTGGCCATAAGCCTTCGCGAATAGCTTGTGGGCCAACGGCGCTGATGCGCGTTCCCCGCGCGCTTTGGGAAACAAGAACGCAGGGACCACTTGGTGGTGCATCATCTTCATCGGGTGTGGTGTTAGCCTGTTCGTCCCACCAATCGGGAACGCGATTTTCCAATTGTGTCTGGGTCTTGAGAAACCGCTCCACTGGAAAATAAGGAAGCTTTACGAAAAGAAAGCGTTTGTTCATCCCAAGCAATCCTCCATGGATAGGATGTATTGTTGTTGTGTTGGTTTGGCGTGCCGAACTGTTCAGGTGTTTCGCGCATATCAGGCCCCCTGCGCGTTTCGCGCATATCAGGCATTGTCCTTCCACCGCGTGCGCGGGGCAGGGCAATGCGCCATGTGGGAAGTCCAGGGCCAAATGGATCAAGCGGGTCTTCAACACCTTGTGTGGGAGCAATTTGCCAGCGGGTCAGGGCAGCTGAACCATAGGGCCCATCTGCCTGCGAGCCACTTGTTTTTGCATTCAAAAGCACGCATGGCCGCGCATGTGTTTGGCAAAGCAATGACAGCCTGCGTGACCCTGTAAATGTGGGGCGCGGGCCTTCCCCAATAACCGCCGCGACCCCATCAGTTTTCAACGCTTCTTCAAGGGCAAAGTGCAAATGCAAAGGATGGTTGACTTTGGTGATGATGATTTGCGCTGGTGAAATGCCATAGCGCTCAAGCCCAAATGCATAAAGATGCCCGTAGTCGCCAACCTGTTGGGCCGTGACACACCAAATAATGGTTTGGTGAGAACGCAATTTGGAAAGCAAGCCAAAGGCAAACCCGCTCAATGAGGGCATGTCTGTTGGCGTGAGCGGTTCAATTTCATGCAGCCCTGACCGGCTCAATCCGCAATCAGGCAAACAAGCATCGATTTCATCAACCCCTGTTGCCCATGGAACGTGAGGCGCAGCGCTCTGCTCTTGAAGGGTTGGTTGATGTGTAAGGTGTGCTTTGAGGCTTTGCTCAAGAGAATCAACAATAGGATTTTTGGACGCGCTATCAGATAAATTGCGCCCCAATCCAGTTTGATTTTCTAATGCAAGCCGGGTTTTCATAATCACCTCTTTGATGTCGAAATGTGATTATGTTCCTATTTTGTTCTAATTGCGAGTCATAAATTCCCAAAGCTGTATTTTGCTGAAAAATCACATTCAGCAGGCAGCAAAAGTGTTTTTCAAGAAAGTGTAACGCGCTTGTCTGAAAGCGCTGTTGAAAAAGAAGGTGAGCCTTCATTCACCAGCCATTTACGTAAAGTGTATTCGCGAACACCATTTGCATGCATGGGATCACCATCAGCCAAGGCTTTCGCTTCTTCCATGGAAGACGCGCGATAAATGATATGTCCGCTGCCCATCATCTGCTCACCTGTTGCGTCTGAAACGGGCCCAGCAAGAAACAGTTTTCCAGCAGCTTCCAATTCTTTTTGATAAGCCAGGTGGTCTGGAAGAGTGGCTTGCAACTCTGGTGGGCCTTTTACCGGGGTCGTATCCACCACGTATAATTCAAGGGCCAAAGCACCACGTTCGCGGGCTGTTGTCTTATATTCTTCCCAAGTTGGCATCATTCACTCCGATCATATCTTTTGTGCCACGATCATAAACAAAAACGAGGTGAAATGAAATATCGATATTTATTGACCAGCTACCAAAAATCTGGGTATTTTGAATCGTTCATTTCCGGGTAAAAAAGCATGACCGACAACTCCACAGCGCTAAATTTAGAAGAAGCGCGGGCACAAGCGCAAGAAGACATACGCGCGTTGCGCCAGGAAATTACACAATTGGATCAAAGTTCAATTGATCTGATTTTGACACGAGCGAGATCCCATTACGCCTGGAAGGATACACCTGTCACCGACGAGCAAATTCGGCGCATGTATGACATTGTGAAAATGGGCTCCACAAGCATGAACGGATGCCCGGCACGGTTTGTGTTCGTCAACACAGATGAAGGCCGTGAGCGCGTGGCCAAGTCATTAAAGCCTGCCAATGTGCCCAAAGTTATGGGCGCGCCGCTCACGGTAATTGTGGCTTATGACCTGGATTTCTGGAAGGAACTGCCAAAGCTGTTTCCCCATGATGACCGCCGGCCATTGTTCGATGGCAAGCCCGAATACACGGAAGATACAGCTTACCGAAATTCAACCCTGCAAGGTGGTTATTTGATGATTGCGGCCCGCGCGATTGGTTTGGATGTGGGAGCTATGTCCGGGTTTTCAAATGCCGTCATTGATGAAGAATTTTTCAAAGGCACAACCCTGAAGTCGAATTTTCTTTGCAATATTGGCGTGGCAGATGAACAGGCTTTGTTCCAACGTCTGCCCCGATTTGATTTTGAAGAAGTTTGTTCCTTTGCGTAGTTTTCCATTTCATAAAGGCCTGCCCAGATGACCCTCAACATACGACCAAAGACAACGGTAAAGTTGCGGGCAAGCGCAGATTGTCCATCCCACTCATTGTCTAAAATTGCGGTGCGTGATCTGGAATTTGCCATTGATGAACCTACGGAACGTGGCGGTACAAATCTTGGGCCAACACCAACCGATACGGCTCTGGCTGCACTGATTGGCTGCACGAATGTCATTGGTCACAAATGCGCCGAAAGTCTGGGGATTAATATTGGACATCTCAAGATTGATGCCACTTGTAAATTTGATCGCCGTGGTGTGACGCTTCAGGAGGAAATCGACGTTCCGTTCGAACATGTGACATTGAAAATCGAAACATCTGAAAATGTTTCCGACGAGGATCTCGAAAAGCTATCTGCAGAGGTGGCCAAGTTTTGTCCATTGTCAAAACTATTCAAAGCTGCAGGAACTGTGATTGACGAAGAGTGGACTTCTAAACAAGACTGACTGACACTGAAATTCTGGGAGGAATGAAAATGAAAAATCTAGTCAAAATGACTCGCCGTGGTTTGCTGGCGTTGGCTGTTTCCACAGCAACAGTGGCAACATTTGCACCAACACCTGTTCAAGCCACTGAAACAATCAACATGATTGCAATCGACGGCTATCCAGCCCGTGCCATGTGGGTGAAAGAATTCACTGGTTTTTTTATTCCGCGAGTCAATGAAGAGCTTAAGAAATCCGGCAATTACGAAATCAAGTGGCAAGAGGCCTATGGTGGTCAAATCGTCAAACCCCGCGGTGTTCTGGACGGCATTAAGTTGGGTCTTGGTGACATCGGTATTGTGACAACAATTTTTCACAATTCGAAATTGCCTAGCCAAGGGATCTCGGCTGTAACGCCGTTCTTCTCTGCAGATGCACGTGTGGTGGCTAAAGCGGTTGATGAAATCGCCAAAGAATTCCCGCAGATGGCAAAAGAGCTGGACGCGGAAAACCAAGTCTATCTTGCAACCGGTGTTGTGTTGGACACTTATCAAATGTTCTCAAAAACACCGATCAATTCTCTTGCAGATTTGAAGGGCAAGAAAGTTGCAGGCGCTGGGTACAACCTTCGCTATCTGGAAGGCATTGAAGGCGCAGCGGGCGTCCGTGGCGGTCTGCCAAAGTTCTACAACATGGTGCAAACAGGCGTCGTTGACGCTGCAATGTTGTGGCCGGAAGCTGCAAAAACCTTCAAGATCGCAGAAGTTGCTCCCTACATGTTGAAAGCAGATTTGGGCGCGGTGAATTCCAAAACAGTGACTGTGAACAAAGACGTTTGGAACAAGCTTCCAGATGAAGTGAAGGACGTTTTGAAAAAGGTCGCCGTTGAATACCGTGACCATGTTGCTTCGGTTGCCATGGACAGAGCTGCTGCATCTTTGGAAGCTTATAAAAAGGGCGGCGGTACAGTTGTTGAACTCTCCGCAGAAGCGCGCGCTGAATGGGCTAAATCGATGCCAAATATTGCTGTTGAATGGGCAAAGGGTTTGGACGCAAAAGGTGCACCAGGATCTGAAATGCTGAAAGCGTATTCAGATAAGCTCAAAGCTTCTGGCATGACGCCCGTTCGCGACTGGGCAAGCGAACTGTAAGACAAAGTAAAATGCGGCGGAGTAGTTAGACCAAATCATGAACCTACTTCGCCGCATTTATTCTCCTTTTATAAAAATTGCCGCCATAGCGAACGCAACTGGTACGCTGGTGATTTTCCTGCTCGTCGCAATGATGAACGCAGATGTGTTTTCACGAAATTTTCTCAACGCACCTTTGCATGGTGTGCTTGAATTGGTCGTGTTTTCTCTGATTTTTATTGTGTTTTTCCAACTGCCCGACGTTGTGCGCAACAATCGGTTGACCCGCTCTGACGGGTTTTTGGGGCTGATGGAAACCTCGTCTCCGCGTTTTGCCAACGGCCTTGCACGCGTCATAGATCTGTCCGCTGCCATATTCATGGGTTTGATTGCCTGGACCGTGTGGCCAGAATTCACAGAGTCGATTGAAACCTGTCATTTTGTGACGCAGCCGGACTTTGGTCCTCCGCCAACGGGCAATCTGTGGACGGACTTTTCCAGCGCTTGGGCACGGTGTGATTATTTCGGAACGCCCGGTGTGTTCACAGCCCCCTGGTGGCCAGCAAAGCTTGCAATCTTTTTCGGCATTGCCATGTGCTGCATCATATTTTTATTCAAAGTGGTTCTTGGAAACCGCAATCCCACCATGGTTGATAAAGGGGAGAGTCCGGTATGAGCCCCGTTGAAATTGGCATAATTTCAGTCATCGCCATTGTGGTGCTGGTCTACCTTGGTGTGTATATTCCTGTCGCCTTGGGTTTGGTGTCTTTTGTGTCCATTTGGATTATTGCTGGGCGTCCAATCTTGGCCTTCAATTTTTTGAAGATCGCGGTCATTGACGGTGTGAAGGAGCCGTCCTTTGCCACAATACCCCTATTTACAGTGATGGGTCTTTTGGTTTCTCGAGCGGGGATGGGGACGGATATATATACCGTTTTAAACCGTGGTTTTCGCAAGCTCACAGGCGGCGTGGGCATGGCGACTGTGGGGTCAAACGCGGTGTTCGCCGCTGTGACAGGATCGTCAATTGCATCTGCGTCAGTGTTCACGCGTATCGCCGTTCCAGAAATGCGGCGTCTAAATTACAACAAGCGGTTTGCTGTTGGTGTTGTGGCCGGTTCGTCAGTGTTGGGAATGATCATTCCACCAAGCGCCATGTTGATCATTTATTCTTTCGTGTCAGAACAATCCGTCGCGCACATGTTCCAAGCGGGAATTGTGCCCGGTCTTATCCTCACAGCAGCTTACATTTCTTGGATATACATATCCGGAAAAATCAGCCCACCTTATCTTGGCGAAAACATCGATACTGCTGAAAGCGATAGGCTCACTTGGTTCGATCTGTTTGAAAAGACTGGGCCGATCGTCTTTCTTATTGTTGTCGTTCTTGGTGGCATATACACTGGCTGGCTGACAGCTATCGAAGCGGGAGCCACGGGCGCTCTCATTGCATTGATCATTGCGCTGGTGCGTCGCCGTATCAACATGCGTGGTCTGTGGGAAACGGCATTGGAGACAGGCCACATAACAGCCTCCATCCTGTTTCTTATCGCGATGGCTGGGCTTTACAGCAGCATGCTAGGCCGCGCCGGTTTGCCAAACGAATTGCAAAGTTTCCTGGAAGCCAACCAGTTTGGTTTCTTCGAAGTTATGGTCATTTATGTGGTGTTGATGCTTTTCTTGGGCACCATTTTGGACACGGCATCTATTATTCTTATTGTGGTGCCATTGTTCTTGGGTCTCATGGAAACCATGGGCATGAGCCTTGTTTGGTTCGGCATCGTGACGGTGATCGGTGCAGAAATTGGCTTGCTGACACCTCCGCTCGGGATTTCCTGTTTCGTTATTAAGTCAACGTTGAACGACCCAGATATTTCGTTGAAAGACGTATTTTTGGGCGCACTTCCATTTGCAGTGATCATGCTTCTTGTGTTGATTCTGCTTATCAATTTCCCGGTTTTGTCGATCGGCATTTTATAGGAGAGGTCCATGCGGACGGTTAGCAAAGACACGATTACAAAATCCTTCTTGGATTATATTGCAGATGATTCTGATGATCGTTTGAAGTTTGTCATGGAAAAGCTTGCGCACCATCTTCATGATTTCGTGCGGGAAACCAATCTGACCCATGATGAATGGCGCAAAGGTTTGGAGCTCATGTTTGCCGCTGGTGAAATTTCTACACCAGAACGCAACGAGTTCGTTTTGTTTTCAGATGTGCTCGGCCTGTCATCTTTGGTGGATATGGTGAACTCTTCAGAAGATGGAACACCATCTAGCGTACTGGGGCCATTTCATGTTTTGGGCGCCCCCGATGTGCCTGTGGGCGGCGACCTGATCAACGACAATGAAGGCGACAAGATTGTAGTTGGTGGGCGTGTTTTGACCACTGATGGAAAACCTATGGAAGGTGCCGTCTTGGAGATTTGGCAAACCGCTGACAACGGACTGTATTCTGGGCAAGATGCGGAACAGATTGAGTATAACCTTCGTGCACGCATGACCACCGATGCTGACGGCCGCTATTTATTTTCAACCGTGCGTCCTGCGCCCTATACAGTGCCCGATGATGGCCCCGTGGGTGAACTTCTGCGTGCCACAGGACGTCATCCGTGGAGACCTTCACATCTGCACTTCATCGTCACGGCAGAAGGCCAGAAGTCTCTGGTCACAGAAGTGTTTCCCAGTGACGACCCCTATCTGGATGAAGACGCTGTATTCGGCGTGCGTGAGAAATTGATCATGGAATATCAAGAGCGCACAACGACGGATGGTTTGCCTGATGATTTGGAAATCAAAAGCAAATTGGACGGAACATTCTACGTGGTGGACTTCGACTTCATTCTTTCAAAAGCGTGATGAAAAACAGTCTCTAGCGAGACAATTCACGATGAACAAATTTGCTGGTGTTGTTGTAATGGCTCACCAGCAATTTGGCGGCCATATCGGCATCTTTCGCCAAAACAGCATCACAAATTGAACTGTGCTCTTCGGCTACATCTCGCGACGGATATGCCTTGGAGCCTGAGAGTTGCCGATAGCGAATATTCTGATCGTAAAGCTGGCCACAAAATTTCAAAAGCAGTGATGATCCGCATTGGGAAATCAAGGTTTGATGAAAGTGTTTGTGCGCCAATTCCCAATCCGCATTGGCAACAAAGTGATCTGCAGAATCTGAACGAGGAATGCGCGACAAACGGTAGTTTGCCAGCACAACCTGTTCTTCCCATTCTGTGGTTGCATTGGCAATTGATTCACGAATGGCGCGCTCTTCCAACCAGCAACGCGTTTTCAAAAGTTCTTCAAACTCGGTCTCACTGACGGGGGCAACGCGGAAGCCGCGTTG
The DNA here is from genome assembly GCA_937958815.1 of uncultured Rhizobiaceae group bacterium. Classification (GTDB taxonomy): domain Bacteria; phylum Pseudomonadota; class Alphaproteobacteria; order Rhizobiales; family Rhizobiaceae; genus Pseudahrensia. Next base: position 20,766 of record CALGMR010000017.1, read on the forward strand.
ATCAATGCGTTCGACAAAATGATCAGAGGTGAGCAGGCTCAACGCCTCACGAATAGGGCTGGTGCCCACATCATAGTCTTTGCGCAGGGTTTCAATCTTGAGCTTTTGGCCAGGGGTGAGAGTTCCAGAAATGATGTCGTGTTTTATCTTGGAATAGGCGCGGCTGGTCATAGATTCTGACAAACCGTTTTCAACGGAAGAACTCAGATTTGAAGACTTCTCGCGACCTTTAGTTGCCTCTGTTGCCTGATCTGAAAATTGTCGCACGCCTGTTGTCTCTCAATTGTAGAACCGGATGGTGCAGGGTCGCGACCATCCGATTCCATATTTTCACAAGCTTGGCTTATGGGCTAGGGCAATTGTAGTGTTTTAAGGTCCGTTCCAACGACAACATTTCCAGTAAATCCACCCGCATTCACCGCAGAAGTGTAGGAGGCTTCCGTCAAAGCACCACCGGGTATTTTATAGGGCCCTTGTCGCGGTGCACCCATGGGCGGGATCAAATGTGTCAGCATCAAATGCTTGCTGCCCGTCCGTTTCGCCATTGCGCCCAAATCGGTTGCGGTGCTTTGGCGAAAATAAATAGGCGGTGGAAAGCCACTGTCTTTGTCGGGGCCCATAACAGGGTGGATTGTAGAGTGAACAATCACGTCCGCACCCAATGCCAATTTTTCAACACTTTGGGATGTTGACGAAGAACGCGGAGGTTTAGGTTTGTCATTTCCTGCATCCCCACCGATAACGACACTGCCTGCTGGTGTATCCACGCGGTAAGAAGAGTGCCCTGGAATATGACGTGAGTTGATGGCTGACACTTTCACATCGCCTGAAGACCAAACAACAACTGGCTCAGGCGCCTTGGGAAACGCCATAACATTCATCAAATCTGCTGGGCCGCCTGGAAGCCGCTTTGGATTTTCAGCAAGCCGTTGCGCCATTTCGCCAGATTTTATCAAGGCATCGCCAATATGTTTTGCAAAGTTTCGACCGCTCAAAACATGGCCGCGAGGAGATTTCGCATCTTCGCTCACCACGAAATCAACCTTTGGCCCGCCCGAGCCGAAATGCCAGCGCAATTGCATGAGTTCAGTTAAACCCTCGGTATGGTCGGAATGCATATGTGTCACGAAAATTGCGTTCAATTTCCCAACGGGCACACCCACAGAAGACAAGCTTTGCGTGGTGCCGCGCCCAGCATCGAATTGCAGCTTTATTGCACCGCATTTGTTGGAGTCGTCACCATACTGAACCAGTGTTCCCGCACCTGCCTGACCCTTAAATACGGGCGGCCCGCCTTGTGTACCTGTCAGCGTGATCTTCATGCACGCTGCCGCATTGGCTGAGCTTCCATACGACAATGCCGATGCCGCTACAGCCAAACCCACAAACAATGGCATTTTTCGAAACAGTCTCATTTGTCTTCTCCCACAGTTTCAACTTCAAAATTATGTAGATTTTTTTTGATAAATGCAAAATATATCGTTTTTTCTTGTTTGCGTTCTCTGGGAAAGCTACAGTCCGTTCAACAGTGAATTTGTGGAAATTTAACAATGCGTTTGGTGAGCTTTAAAGGGTCTGATGGACCGCGAATTGGTGTCGTTTCGGGCGAGAGCGTGATCGATTTGACGGCGGTAGATTCCGCCGCTCCCCGCGATATTCAAACCGTCATTGCTGAAGGCCAATTGAACAAACTTGCTGAAATTGCCCAAAATGCATCTGAAAGCGCTCACCTCAACTACGCTGATCTAGAGCTCAACATTCCCATAAGCGCGGCTGGCAAAATTCTGTGCCTGGGCTTGAACTATATGGAGCACGTCAACGAAGGCATTTTCGAGAAGCAGCCGTTCCCCACAATCTTCATGCGCAGCATGACGTCCATGATTGCGGCCAATGAACCGCTTGTTCGTCCAAAAAAATCTATCACACTGGATTTTGAAGCAGAGTTGGCACTTGTTGTTGGCAAGAAATCTCGCCACCTGACTGCGGCGAACGCGCTGGAAGCCGTTGCCGGATATACGTGCTGCAATGATGGCTCGGTTCGTGAATATCAGCGTCACACCATCCAATGGACAATGGGGAAAAATTTTGACGGGACTGGTCCGCTTGGGCCAGATTTTGTAACTGCAGATGAACTCCCCGATGGCGCCAAGGGATTGGATATTTCATGTCGTCTGAACGGTGAAACGGTGCAGAGCAGCAACACGGATATGATGATGTTTCCGGTGGTGGAAACCTTGGTTTACATCACTGAAGGTTTAACGCTGGAACCTGGCGACATTATTTTGATGGGCACTCCATCGGGAGTAGGCCATGCGCGCAAGCCGCCACTTTGGATGAAAGATGGCGACACTGTTGAAGTCGAAATCGAAAAGGTTGGTTTGCTGCGCAACCCTATCGTCGACGAAGCCTGAGACGAAATAGTTATACTTATTTTCTTTCTTGTTGATGCGGGTGAGGCAACTCCATCTTGTGCGGGGTCTTGTCCATCCGTGACAAAACGCACAGCTTGAATGTCATTTTCCATGTACCTGTTTTGAGCTGATTGGGGTCAGCGGACTTACGTCCAAAACAGGAGAGAGAAATGACAGATCAATTTACAGAGACAACGTCCAAGTCTTGGTTTGCGCGCATCAAAAGTGCGCTTTCCGGAATTTTATTCGGCATTGCCTTGGTCATCGGAGCGTGTGTTGCACTGTTCTGGAACGAAGGACGAGCAGTGAAAACAGCCACCGCGTTGGAAGAGGGCGCTGGCATTGTGCAAACGATCGATCCGCAAGCGGTCAGCGCAGATCTTACGGGAAAGCTGGTTCATTTTTCGGGAGACCTGAAGATTGAAGACCAGGTTGCAGATGCACAATTCAAATCGGTGGTGGCGCCAAAGGGGGCGGTAAAACTGGTGCGCACTGTTGAAATGTATCAATGGAAGCAAAACTCCAAATCGGAGAAAAGAAAGAAACTGGGCGGTGGTGAAGAAACGGTCACGACGTATTCCTATTCAAAAGAATGGTCGTCGTCCGCAATCGACTCATCCAGATTCAAACAACCAACAGGTCATGAAAACCCACCAATGTTGATCGATGGCGGTTCTGCAAATATTGCATCTGCTTCAGTCGGTTCTGTGAAATTCAACGGTTCACAATTGGACAGCATTGGACAAGCAACGCCTCTGGAATTGACCGAAGCCGCAAAACAAGATGTGCAAGCACAGTTTGGCAACGGCAAGAATGTTGTCATGCAGGGTAACACTATTCTGATTTCTGGCGATGGTGCTGGGCCAAACGTGGGTGATACGCGCATAAGTTTCTCTTACACATCTCCGACCGAAGTGAGTGCTATTGGTGCATATCAAGAGGATGGTTTGAAAAGTTATAAAGCCAGCAACGACCGCTCCATATTTATGGTTCGTGAAGGAAAAGCTGATTCCAAGGAAATGTTTGATGCAGCTTTGAGCAGCAACACGACATTCACATGGATCATTCGCGCCGCTGGTTTTTTCGCAATGCTGGCAGGCTTCAAAATGATCTTCTCGATTGTGGGTGTTCTCGGCGATATTGTTCCGTTCATTGGTGACGTGTTTCGCTTTGCTACAGGCTTGGCCGCCTTCGCGATTACAGCTGTTCTGTCCACCGTGATCATTGGGGTTGCATGGATTTACTATCGGCCACTGCTTGGAATGATCATTATTGGTATCGGATTGGTGCTTGCAGTTGCGGCGCTCTTTATGGGCAAGAAAAAAGCCGCATCAAGTGCCATAGAGCCAGAATTAGCTGCCGAGTAAACGGGCACAAGCCTCTCATGAAAAAGCGGCTGGTCTTGTTCAATCAAGGCCAGCCGTTTCTGTTTGATTGAATGGTTGTGAAATTTCAGAATTGTGATTGACTGGCTGCAAATAAAGTTGGTTTCCAAAACTAAATTGCGCGGTGGAGACGAGCCTTGAACAAGCGAGATCGCAAAACCAATATGAAAAAAGACCAGTTCAATATTCCCGAAGGAATGATCTATTTAGACGGCAACTCCCTCGGCCCTTTGCCTGTCGCGGCTTCTGCCCGCGTTCAAAAAACACTGCAGGATGAATGGGGCAAACTGCTGATCAAAGGCTGGAACGAAGCCGGGTGGATGCAACAGCCCAGTGGCGTTGGAGATCGGGTAGGAGCTTTGATCGGCGCTCCCAAGGGCACGGTTGTTCTGGGCGACACTTTAAGCATCAAGGTCTATCAAGCCTTGGCTGCGGCGCTAAACATGAACCCTGATCGCCGCATTGTTTTGTCTGACAGCGGCAACTTCCCAACAGATTTATACATGGCCGAGGGATTGTTGGACACGATCGACAAAGGCCATGAACTGAAGACCGTTGCGTCGCAAGATATTGAAAGTGCGCTGAATGAAGACGTGGCCGTTTTGATGTTGACCCATGTCGATTATCGTTCAGGGCGCATGTACGACATGGAAAGGCTAACCGCAAAAGCGCAGAGTTTTGGCATTGTCGTCATTTGGGATCTTGCGCATTCGGCTGGCGCTATGCCGGTGAAAATTGAAAAATCTAATGCAGAGTTTGCAGTTGGTTGTACCTATAAATATCTGAACGGCGGGCCGGGGGCACCCGCATTTATCTATGTAAGATCAGATTTGACCGATACCGTCCAACCCGCCTTGTCAGGTTGGTTGGGCCACAGTGCCCCTTTTGCATTTGAACAAAAATATCGCGCTGGTGCAGGCATTGAGAGAATGCGCGTTGGCACGCCTCCCATTATCCAACTGGCCTCTTTGGAAGCTGCTTTGGATATATGGGACGGTGTGGATTTGAACGACATTCGCGAACGATCAATCGCTTTGTCTGAGCTTTTCATCAAAGAAGTGGAAGCGCGTTGTCCGCAATTGAAACTTGCAAGCCCGCGCGACCCAAAGGAGCGAGGTTCGCAAGTCTCCTTCGCGTTCGAAGAAGGATATGCGGTTGTGCAAGCGTTGATCGCGCGCGATGTTGTGGGAGATTTTCGAGCGCCCAATATTATGCGGTTTGGGTTCACGCCACTTTTCATTGATGAAGATTATGTTTTAAAAGCGGTTCAAATTCTGGAAGATATTATGACCCAAAGTGTTTGGGACAATCCGCAATTCAAGAAACGATCGGCCGTGACTTAGAACGTCACGCCATTGCGCTCATCATTTCCCGTCCGATCAACATGCGGCGTATTTCTGATGTGCCTGCGCCAATTTCCATAAGCTTGGCATCGCGGAACAAACGGCTGACAGGGGTTTCATTCATGAAGCCTGCACCCCCCATAGCTTGAACCGCTTGGTGCGCCACCACCATGGCTTCTTCTGACGAATATAAAACACAAGCCGCTGCGTCTTGACGGGTCACTTCACCTCGGTCACAGGCTTTGGCAACTTCATAAACATAGGCACGGGCTGAATTCATTTTGGTGTACATATCGGCGATCTTGCCCTGCATCAGCTGAAAGTTGCCAATGCTTTCGCCGAACTGTTTGCGCTCCACCAAATAAGGCATGATTTCATCTAGGCACGCTGCCATAATCCCGCAGCCAATGCCCGACAAGACCACGCGCTCGAAGTCGAGGCCTGACATCAGAACGCGCACACCTTTTCCCTCTTCGCCCAAGACGTTTTCAAACGGCACTTCCACATTGTCGAACACGAGTTCTACAGTGTTGGAACCGCGCATCCCCAGTTTGTCGAAGTGGTTTGATTGGGTGAAACCGGGCATATCTTTCTTGATGAGAAACGCCGTCATGCCTTTGGAACCCGCATCGGGGTCGGTCTTGGCATACACCACCAACGTGTTGGCTTCTCCACCATTGGTGATCCAGTATTTGGTGCCGTTGAGCCGATAATATCCGTTCATCCGCTCGGCGGATAATTTCATCCCCACCACATCTGAACCAGCACCAGATTCTGACATTGCTAAAGCGCCGACGCTTTTCCCGCTAATCAAATCTGGCAGATATTGCTTCTTTTGTTCTTCGTTCCCATTGAGGTTGATTTGGTTGACACAGAGGTTTGAATGCGCGCCATAGCTGAGAGATACAGACGCACTGGCGCGGGCGATTTCTTCCACTGCAACCGTGTGCGCCAGATACCCCATACCCGCACCGCCGTCTTCTTCTGGCACCGTGATGCCCAACAGGCCAAGTTCACCCATTTCTTCCCAAAGTTCCGGCGGAAATGTGTTGCTTGAATCGATTTCAGCAGCCAATGGCTTTACACGATCTTGCGCCCAGCGGTGTACCATTTCGCGCAGGGCATTTACATCGTCACCAAGGTCAAACTTCATCGTATGATTGAACATCACAGTCTCCAATAGTTCACTCAGCTCCAAAACGAGATGAATTTGGAACCCGTCAAACAGTGTTATTGGGATGGTTGGAGAAGGCAAGATCCGATACACAAAGCCCCCGCAAAATGTGGAGTTACTTTGTCGCAATGAAAAAAGCGGGGGTGTTGAAAATTCTGGCGGAATCGAAATTCGGATGCCGCTACGGAGAAATAACGTATTCGGAACATTCTCCGTTGCTGTGTTCGTAACGTGATTTCGGGAAACACGTGTTCCCCGAAATCATTGCCAACGATTAGCGCAGTGGTGTGATGCAACGACCTTGGAACAATACCTTGCCCTTAGAACATTGTCGTTGCGCTGGTCGCGGCCTTTGGAGTGTCACGCAGCGGTTGCGTCTACGGTCGTAAACTTGTCCGCGTTTGCAGTTTGGGCGCGCCGTGACGCAACGGTTGCGTTTGCGGTCGTAAACTTGTCCACGTCTGCAGTTTGGGCGGACAGTCACGCAACGGTTGCGTCTGCGATCATAAACCTGACCTCGTTTGCAAGTGGGCCGAGCCGTGATGCAACGGTTTCTTCTTTGATCGTAGACCTGACCGCGTTTGCAGTTTGGGCGCGCCGTGATGCAACGGTTTCTTCTTTGGTCGTAGACTTGACCGCGTTTGCATGTTGGCCGCGGCGTGATGCAACGGTTCCTTCTTTGGTCGTAGACCTGACCGCGTTTGCAAGTTGGCCGCGGTGTGATGCAACGGTTTCTTCTTTGATCATAGACCTGACCTTTTTTGCATGTTGGTCGTGGTCTGATGCACTGCGTTTTGCTCCTGTTCAGAACCGTTCCGCGGCGACAGACACAACGTCCAGCACTTGTGCGGATTTGACCTGGGAGCAGTTTGCAAAGTTGCGGTTCAACACGACGCGGGACACAACGTGTGCGGCTCCTGTTCAAAACCGTTCCGCGAGGGCAGACACAACGTCCAGCACTTGTGCGGATTTGGCCTGGCAGCAGCTTGCAAAGTTGTGGTTCAGCACGACGCGGGACACAACGTGTACGGCTACGATTGAGAACCGTTCCGCGGCGACAGACGCAACGTCCAGCACTTGTGCGGATTTGACCCGGCAATAATTTGCAAAGTTTCGGCTGTGTTTGCGGTGTGATGCAACGCGTTCGATTGCTGTTCAAAGCCGTCCCACGGCGGCAAACACAACGTCCGGCTGCTGTACGAACCTGGCCAGGCAGCAATGTGCACTGTCTGGGTGTTGGGATTGGAATGGGCGTCACACCGCCACTTTGACCCACACATTTGCCACCGCGATATTTGGTGCCCTCGGGGCAAACACAGCGTCCTGCATCATTGAGTACGAATGAGGGTGAGCATTGTTTCTGTTCTGGCTTGTCTTCACCAACCGAAGAGCAGGCTTTCCCGAATGTTTCGCTTGGCGAGTTGTCGATTGGCAAAACACTGCCCGTGGCACAATTTTCCATGCGCGCAGGAGTGCGGCCGATAGATACCGTGACATCGAAAGAACGGCTGTCTCCTTGGTTCAAAAGACCACCAGGGATTTCACAATACATGGATGCTGCAGGAACAGGGGTACATTCCCACTCAGGTCCATCTGGCGTAACGGTTTCAATATTTGCAGCCGCACCATTTGCAACCAGAAGTGCAACATCATCGACTTTGATGCGTCCGGCGGGTGCAGCCGTCCCATTATTGGTCACGGTAATTGTGCACTCGGCTTTCGTGTCGCGAGATGTGAGTTTGCATTCTTTGTTGATGGCAAGATCAGGCGAGCCTTGATCTACGCCCGGCACACGTTGTGTTGCACAGGCTCTGTTGTTGCCGAGTTCGCTTTCATTTGGAACGCGTTCCAACACCGCACAATTCTCGATCTGGCGGCTATCATAGCTGCCAGGAACGATCGTGGCGCGCACACTGACAGTCATGGCAGAACCAATTGGCAATGTGACATTTCCTGCTGTTGCACAACGGAAGTTTCCGCCACCTGTGTCTGTACAAGCCCAAGGTGGTGAGGGGGCAAACTGCGAAGTGGATGGAGTGCCGGTCGGATAAGTGTCGTTAATCACCAATGGACCAACATATGTTGAAGGACCAACGTTGCGCACAGTGATTGTAAAGTCGCAAACGCCGTCAAATGAACACTGGAAACTGTCTGCTTTCTTTAAAATTTCAAGATCAGCCTTCTGCGGGTTTTCTGGTCGTCTTGGTGGGCGAATTGGGATGGACGCACAATCCTTGTCGTTTGTGAGATCGCCAAAAGGAGCAGGAATGTCGGAAGCCGTGTAATCCAGCTCTGCGCAATTGGTGATGATGTGCCACAGACGGCGCGTTAAGTGACGCAAGCTCACGTCCAAGATCACAGAGTCACCCGGGTTCAGCGTAGTCGATGGATGTTTACACGTCATTGGCGTGGTGTTTGGCACGCATGTCCATGGTGCGTTGGGTGGCCCTTCAAGGACCGCAGGCCCTTGGGTGACAACCTCGTCGAGAGCTATTGGACCTGTATAGGGAACGTCGCCAAGATTGGTCACAGTAATGCGGAATTTACATCCTCCTGTAAGCGTACATTCTTCAACAAGAGCCTGCTTTTTAACTTCCAAGTCAGGATTCTTTTGAGGTTCCGGACAATCAATTTCTTCTGGAATGACAATTTCAATAACCTGCGCACAGCACAAGCTCCAGCCTTCACCGAGGCCAGCTGAAATCTCTGTTCCCACCACAGTGAACGACATACTTGTTCCCGGCACAGCTCCAAAAATGGTCCATGTCAAAACACCGCCGCCAGGAGGAACTATTTGCGCTCCAGGATTGACGGTCACACCCGGAGTGAGGGCAACCAATTCGATAGAACGGCCGCTCATTTCAGGGCCGAATGGCATACTGTATGTGTAAGTGCCATCACCTGTGCCTGAACAACGAACTTCCCCTTCGACAAGTTTGAAACAAGCTTCACCCTCTGGTGTCCCACCGTCGTCTGGTGTGCGGTCGCAGTCCGTCAGGTCAACGAGGATGCTTGAGGGCGTGCCCGTTCTCCAATCGCCATCATCAGGTGTTGCTGGATCGTGGGTGAACATTTCAAACGAGTCTCCACCACCTTCATCAACGGTCAGCTTTGCCTGGTTGTCGATTGAGCGTGGTACTGGAAAATCTGCCTGATCAATTTTGGCAGTAATTGACAATTCAAAAGACAAAGAACCTGTTTCAAATGCGGCATGATCAAATCTGAAACCAGGCACAGAAACCGTGTCGTTCGGTGATCCAATTGTGCCGATTGCAACAACAGGTGCGCCGCCCCCAGCACCAATAATGTCACCACGAATACTGGCAGATTGCACTGACAGTCCAGCCGGAAGTTGATCTCGCAAACTCAGACGCACTGCAGTTATTTCGTCCCTGAAGTCAGTCCTGTCCAAAATAGCTGGGTCGTAGTTGACATTGAAGCGCACTTTATAAGTCGCATAATTGCAGCTGCGTTGAACGCCTGTTTTATGAAACGTGACACGGGTTCCATCGTCGTCGTCAGAGCGCTCCTGCGGTTGCGACTTGAAGAATGTTTGACCCTTTGTTTGAGCAACAGCCGAGCTGGCAAAGAAAGCCAACGCCTGTAAAAACAGCATCACCATTAAGGTGACTTGAACTGAAAACTTGATCAAAGAAGAATTTGAACTTGGATCACATGTCTTGATTGAATGTTTCATAATTCTTCTCCTCACCGGCACATCAGGTTGGGTGTTTGCACGGTGATCGTGGTTTTGCAGCATGGGAAATAACCGCCTTTTCGGGCATCACTTCCTTTGAACAAACACAGCCCCAATCTCACTCGGTCTCCCGGCAATGTTCCACCGAGTTTAAAGGTGAATGGGCTGTCGCCAGTTGGTCGCGATTGACGCGCTGGCGATACACTTATTCCAGGTGTTCTGCTGTCTGTTTTGAGTGTATCTGCACCGACCCCTGCAGAACCGCGCAGATAAATATCGGCGATCAGGTCGCCGTCTGGCGCGCATTCAAAATAGATATCGTCAAGTTTCGCGCATGCGTTTCCGTATTCAGGGACTTCGCCCCCCGGATAACCAACAGGATCGCCATAGCCCGGATAGCCACCAACTGTTCCAGCACACGGGCGATACACTTCCACATCACCCACATGTCCGCGCACTTCTGCGTCTTCGAACAAATTGTCATAGTCAAAAAACCAACTGCCGAACGGCGGTTGATTTTTTGGGCGCACAAGAGACTTCGGTGTTAGTTGCAACCCGTGAACAGCAAGAGGTCCGTCAGGGCCTAGGCGATCAATCAGATCAGCATTGTCACGAAGTTTGTCACCTGTTTTGAACAGGTTTGCATCGCATTTGCGCGTATCCAATTGGTATGTTTCGTCGTACCCGTATTGCAGGTCGATACCGCCTGCAGATTGTTGATGCCCGTTTGGAAACCCAACAGCATATGTGTCAGGTGTGGCGACCCACACAGACCGTGTTTCAGGATCGTCGGGAGTTTCAAGGTAATATCGTAAGACTTCCCCTTTGCCCGACTTGGCAAAGCGAGAATAGTCATAGCGGTTTTCTGTCTCACCCCGTTGAGCAAGATACATGAAGCCTTTGTTGTCGAAGGCGATGTCGGTGACCTTGTCATCGCGATCAGCCTTCACATCCAATTCCCATCGGGCATCGTTTATGAAAGCACCTTCCACACCTAGCCCCACAGACCAGATTTGAAGTCCACCTTCCACGGCATAATAAAGGCGGCCACGGTGAACGGCGACGCCCCAGATGCGGCGGTCGGCTTCCGTGTAGCCCCAGGTTTCAGTGTCTTCTGTGTCAAACCCACCACCAGAAATATCCATCACAGCGCCATCATCTGCTACGGGTTCGAGCCCCGCTGCAGACCTGCCGGTTGTGCCGTGATCGAATGCCTCAAGAACGGTTCCATCCAAAGCCAATCGATGCACGAGACCGGTGTCCACATCAGAGACAAACAGATGACGCGAACGCTTGTCGAATGTGATGTTGCCGAGCGCGGCTCCGCTGTTGCCTTCGATAGTTGCAAACAGGGTAACTTCACCCGTTTCACCGTTGATTTTCCAAATGGCGCCAGGGCCAGCATCGTCAGGGCCGAATTGCCCCTGCATGAACCGCGCCCCCTCTTTGCCGCGTCTTAGACGTTCAGCGCGACCATCTTCATCTATATCGTCCTCGACAATTTGAATACCGTGAAGGGATGTGGATGTGACGTATAAGTTCGGGGTTCCGGGTTCTCCAAGCTCGTTTTTCCCATCGTCATATGCAAGGCCAAACACTTGTCCGATTTGGGACGCCTTCACTTCAAAAGGCAAGGGGGTGTTGACCAGTTGTCCGCGCGCTGGCTCGCCGAGAGTAGACGTATTTATGATCCGCAATGTCGCTGTGTCCGGATCGATAAATGTTTCATCTATTGGATCGACTCCGGGCAGCAGGCCCTCATCAAAATTGGGAATATGGGTTTGGGAAAATCCCGTAATGGCTGTGGAGCCCGGGTTGATAATGGGAACCTCTTGCGCATTCAAAGTCGAATGTGAAAAAGCGACGAACCCAGTAAAGAGCGCTGTTGTAGCGATCAAATTGCGATGGCGCTTTAACGTCGACCTACTGGTGTTGATTGAGGTTCTCATAGCCATTCCCTTCATCCATTCGGGAATGCGCAAATGCGCCCAAGCCTTCTGTTTGAGGCCTGACCAAAATCCCGTGGGTAACGAATATGTCAACTGGCGTGATTGGTCTGTGCAAATTGTCACAGACACTTGAACTCAACGTGAAGGCCGCCTTGAGGGATTTGAAAACGCAAACAGCTTTCCAGCACCCACAATGAATTTTGGCCGAAGAAACACGTCAACGTCTCTTGTCCCAGTTGATCGCGAACAATATATACGACGATGCCCAGCAAACATGATGCTGGATCACATCAATACAACTGCCTTGAGGGTCAATCGGTATGAGCAATTCTGAAAAAAAAGAAACGTTCTCATTTCAAACGGAAGTCGGGCAGTTGCTCGATATTGTTGCGGGCTCGCTTTATTCCAACAGAGAGATATTTCTGCGTGAACTTGTATCCAACGCATCAGATGCTTGTGACAAATTGCGCTACGAAGCCCTGACGATGCCGTCTCTCGTGGAAGGCAATCAGCAATTTGAAATCGCCATTGCCGTTGATAAGAAAGCCAAGACGCTTTCCATTTCAGACAATGGAATAGGCCTCAACCACCAAGATCTGCTCGACACTTTGGGAACGATCGCAAAGTCAGGCACTGGTGCTTTTTTGGAAAACATCAAGAAAGATGAAAAAGGCGATCTCGGTTTAATCGGGCAGTTTGGAGTTGGCTTTTACTCAGCCTTTATGGTTGCAGAAAAGGTTGATGTTCTGACCCGCAAGGCCGGAGAAAAAGAAGCATGGTTGTGGTCTTCAGACGGCAAAGGCCAGTTCACCATCGAACAGGCGGACCGTGACGAGCGCGGCACAACAGTCACATTGCATTTGAAAAAAGATGCCAAAGAATTTTTAGAAGATGCGCGCATAAATCATATCGTCAAAACCTATTCTGACCACATCAGTTTTCCGGTGATGTTTGATGGCAAGGCGTTGAACGAAGCATCGGCCATTTGGACGCGTTCGGCTAAAGATGTCAGCGAAGAACAGCATACGGAATTTTACCGCCACACCGCTGGAGCTTATGATCAACCGTGGTTGACCATGCACAACAGGGTTGAAGGTGTGGTGAGTTACACCAACTTGCTTTACATCCCGTCGACCCCTCCGTTCGATCTCTATGAACCAGAACGCAAAAGCCATGTGAAGCTTTACGTCAATCGCGTGTTCATCACAGAAGAAACGAAGGGATTGTTACCGGCCTATCTGCGCTTTTTACGTGGCGTGGTGGATTCAGAAGACCTGTCTCTCAACGTCTCAAGGGAGATGCTGCAGACAGACCCCAAACTTGCAAAGATCAAGTCTGGGTTGACCAAAAAAGTGCTGACCGAACTGAAGAAAAAAGCGACCAAAAAGCCGGAAGATTTTGCCGTGTTTTGGCAGAATTTCGGAGCTGTTTTGAAAGAGGGCTTGGTGGAGGATGCCGCTCTGCGGGACCGCGTTCTGGAAATCTGTCGTTTCAATTCAACCAACGGTTCAGAACTGACAAGCCTCTCCGAGTACGTGGAGCGGATGAAAGAAGGGCAGGACGCGATCTATTATATTGCAGGTGAAGATGCTGCAAAAATTGCGAAATCACCACATCTGGAAGGCTTTCGCGCCAAGGGAGTGGAAGTTCTGTTGCTTGCAGATTCTGTTGACGAATTTTGGCTGCAACATATTCCGCAATTCGAAGAGAAGTCTTTCAAATCTGTCACCCGCGGGGCTGCCGACCTCGATGCGATCAAAAGCGATAAAAAAGATGGCGACAAGGATGATGCAAAAACACCAACTCTTGAGACACTCATCACGGCCATCAAACTTGAGTTGGGCGAAACCGTGAAAGATGTTCGACCGTCGAAAAGACTGACAGACAGTCCCGTCTGCCTCATCGCTGATGACGGTGATATGGATGTGAACATGGAGCGTCTTTTACAACGTCACGGCCAGTTGCAAGGTGGCATGCCGCGAGTGCTGGAACTCAACCCAAAACATGGCATTGTGCGTAAGCTTGCAGAACGGGCTGACGGTGATGCAGTTGGAACAGACGACCTGTTGAAAGATGCGGCTCATTTGTTGTTTGACCAGGCACGCATTTTGGACGGTGAAGCTCCATCCGATCCCGCAGAATTTGGTCGGCGTTTGAACGCGGTTCTGGAAAGCGCTCTCTAATTGCAATGACGGCCCTGTTTTTCTGAAGTTCAATAATCTGAAAGGGCCGTACTTTTCAGCTGAGAGAAGAATCAAAAAAAAGCCTCATGTAGAAACATGGGGCCAATTTACCAATGCGCATGTATGTCAAAATGAATGGTAAAGAAAACAGTGCGTTGCTCATGGGTAAAAAGTTGTTATGACGTTTCCGTGGTGATGCTGAATTTGGCGATCCGAGCAAACGCGTGTTTCCAAATTGCGAAGCAAAATGTGTTGAGGGGGATATATCGGCTGAAATGGCATCGCGAGACCGCGGCTTGAATGCGTCCAACACAGTGGAAGCGGAGGTGGCGATACCCAAGGGAGAGACAAACGCATGACGGAAACACCTGAACACAGCAGTTACGACATCGTGATTGTCGGCGGCGCCATTATGGGGGCTTCTGCAGCTTGGTTCATGACCGAGCAAAAAGCATTCGATGGTCGTGTGTTGGTGGTCGAGAAAGATCCGAGCTACGAAAAGTGTTCAACCATGCACACCAATTCCTGTATGCGGCAACAATTTTCCACACCGCTCAATGTCAAAATTTCACAATTTGCAGCAGATTTCGTGAAAAACATGAAACACCATATGGGTGGTGATGAATGGATTCCGGAATTGTCTATTCGCAGTTTCGGTTACATGTATCTGGCTGACAACGAAGACTTCGCGAATGTGTTGCGCGACAATCAAAAGATTCAGTTGGCTGAAGGCGCTGCAACGCAATTGATGACGCCTGACGAAATCAAACAAGCTTACCCCTTTTACAACGTAGACGACATTGTTTTGGGGTCGATCAATTTGGTTGACGAAGGTCTGTGGGATGGCACAGCAGTGTTTGACGCTTGGCGGAAATCTGCGCGTCAACGCGGTGTTGAATTCGTGTCAAACGAAGTCGTAGGTATAACCAAAAACGCAGGCGGCACCTTGGTGGAAAGTGTGACGCTGAAAACGGGTGAAGTGGTTTCTTGCGGCAAGGTTTTGAACGCATCTGGCCCTCGCGCTGTGCGCACAAGCCAAATGGCCGGAATTGATATTCCAGTGGAACCGCGCAAACGCTACTCGTGGATTTTTTCTGCCGAACAACCGCTTGATCGTGATTTGCCTTTGACCATTGACCCGTCTGGTGTGCATGTGCGTGAGAATGGCGGCGGCACCTATCAATGCGGCGGCCACTCAGACATTGATCCTGCAGTGGACTATGATGACTTCGAGATGGATCATGATATTTGGCAAAACCACGTATGGCCAATTCTTGCCACCCGAATTCCGCAGTTTGAGGCGATCAAAGTCCAAAGCGAATGGGCAGGTCATTACGCCTACAATACGTTCGATCACAACGCGGTTATGGGGCCACACAACGAAGTGGGAAATTTCTATTTCCTCAACGGGTTCTCAGGTCATGGCCTGCAGCAAAGCCCTGCTATGGGGCGTGGTACGGCTGAGCTGATGGTCAACGGCAAATACAGCAGTCTAGACATGTCGCCATTTCACTACGACCGAATTGTCAACAAAACACCGATCATCGAAAAAGCTGTGATCTGATGAACGGCACATCATCACACCTTTCAGCGCTTAATCTTAGAAAGTAATTGATATGAAAAAACTTGTTCTTACGGGTGCTGCCGGTCGGCTTGGGTCCTATCTGCGCGAACCCTTGTCGAAAATGTGCGATGAACTTGTCTCAACGGATATTGCTGATGATGTGGGCACGCTTTATGCGGGCGAACGTTATGTGAAAGCTGATCTCACTGACTTAGACGCTATGGTGGCTGTGTTGGAGGGCGCTGACATGGTCGTTCATTTCGGCGCCATTGGCGATGAAGCACCATTTGAGCAATTGCTCGGTCCAAACTTCATTGGCGCATATAATGTCTGGGAAGCTGCTTATAGAAATGGTGTGCGCCGGGTTGTTTATGCATCTTCGATCCATGCAGTAGGGATGCACAAGAAAACGGATTTTATCGGGACAGATGCCCCACACCGTCCAGACACGTTTTACGGCTTGGCAAAGTGTTTTGCCGAAGATTTAGCCTCCATGTATTGGGACAAGCGGCAAGTTGAAAGCGTTTGCATGCGCATCTTGTCTTGCGCACAAGTGAGCAATCCGCGCGCAGTGGGCACATGGTTGTCCTATGACGATCTTATTCAACTCGTTCAGCGCTCCATCGATACGCCCGTTACAGGCTTCACAGTGGTTTATGGCGTTTCCAACAATGACCGCGTGACCGTCGACAATTCCAATGCGTCTTTTCTGGGCTACCGCCCGAAAGACAATGCAGAAGAGCATGCTGAGAAAATGTTTGCCGAAGCTGGCCCGCTTGATCACCAAGACCCAGGCAATATGTGCCAAGGCGGACCATTTGCCTCCGTCGAACTCGGCAACAGCGGCGTGGCCACAATGAACATCGTGGATGACACGAAAAAAACGTGAAAAAAATGGTGCCCGGGGGCGGAGTGTCGAGATAGTTTTAAAACAACGGCTTAAAGAAAAGTGGGACAGTCCAAAAGCCTCATATATATTCAACAGATTCTACTTTGTGTCCCACCTGTTTCGAGCGAAATCAGATCAAAGTTTACTCAACGCATTGCTATCTTCCATCAGATATGTCGATCACCTCTTTGGCCCAGAATATTTTAGGGTTTTCTAATCCCGCTACCTGTTGGAGTATCCCTAACCGTACCAACTGTTCGACGTTCTTCTTCGCTGATGGATAACTAATGTTACAGAATTTGGAAACGTCGGTTATCGACAGCACAGGGCGCTCGAACAGATGATCCGCGATGGACAAAGCTGAAACCGACTTAGATTTTCTTTGCAATAAACCACGATAGCGTTCTTGAAGGGCATTCAATTTCAATATGGTCTTGGATGTTTCGATACAGGACTCTTTTACCGTAATCAGAAAGAACCGAAGCCATCTTTCCCAATCACCTTTTGCAGACACTGCAAACATTGCATCAATGTATTCATCCTTGTTGGATTCAATATACGGGCTGACATATAACAACGGGCTGTCGAGTAGTTCTCTGCTTAGTAATTGGAGCGTGACCAGCATGCGCCCGACACGCCCATTCCCATCCCCAAATGGGTGTATCGTTTCAAATTGATAATGACACAGGCCAGCAGCAATCAACGGAGGTATCGCACCAAGGTCACTGTTGATGAATTTTTCAAGATCATCCATGCAATCGGTTGCTTGCTTTGGTGGCGGTGGAATGAACCGAGCATTCTTGATTTGACGTGCCCCGATCCAGTTCTGCTGTGTCTTATATTCTCCCGGTCGCTTGTTTGCCGCACGCCCATTGGTGGTGTTTTTCAATAGGACGCTGTGCATACCCTTTATAATGCGGTGTGATATTGGGATCGTCTTGACTTGCTCAATGGCGTAATCAATTGCTCGAATGTAATTCAGGACTTCACGAGCAGAGTCGTTAGCAGTCGTCTCATCTAGGGCTTCAACCAGTGCAAGATCATCTGCTGTGGAGAATGTTCCTTCCATTGCCGATGATCGAAGAGCCTCATTCCTCTGAAGCGGTCGAATTACCATGTAGGGATTTGAGATCGTACTACCAATTTCCCGCAGACCGCCTAGTGCGGCAGATGCTTCTCCGAATTCCACTATGATGTTCCCCAAGTTCAGTTCAGGGGGCAGTTTATTCGGAATAAAAGCCTGCATACCCTCAATTGTAGGCACCATCGTGCCGCTATCGGTATCTCGAAACTGGGATACATCCATCGTTGAGCTTTCGTTCAATAGGGATTCGATTTATTAAACCATATAGCACTTAAGGTATAATAAATCGAATCCCTATTGAACCTTGCACCCACGTTAGGTCAGAGATTAGACTTCTCAATTCTGATCACCAGCATACGCTTCTCAAACGGTGGTTGCGAGGGCACATACACAGCGAAGGCACTGTTCCCCATCCCCGATCATGCTTTTTTTGAGCAGGCGTAGCTCCAGTATTTGTTCAGCAACGACCTTTTCCAGGTCGCGCGCTTCACGTCGCAAGTTCTGAACTTCGCCCGTGTTGGCCTCACGCGCTGTATCGCCATCCAGACGCTTCTTGCCGGCTTCCATGAATTCTTTCGACCACGAATAATACTGGCTCTGGGCGATGCCTTCCTCCCTCTCGGCGGCGCTTTGCTTGCCTGCCGGGCAGTGAACGGCACAGCTCGGCAATCGTATCCTCGCCGCGCAGACCGGCAAGCACAATCCGTATCTTGTCTTCAGATGAATGCCGCTTGCGTGTCTTGCGGCGGATGTCCTTCACCGTGCGGTCTGCCGCATCGGCCTCTCAGTGGTGCAAGCACCACCTGTCGGTAATATATGGCGTTCGGGTGTATGTCTCATTCTTCACTCCTAGGTGGTGAAGATGAGCCAAAAACTCTCCCTCATGCAATCAGACCAATTTGTACCATTGGCGCTGACGGGGAACAGCTATAAGCTTTTTTCTGAACTCGGATTTAATGGCCGTTATTATATAAAGGATGGTTATGTAATTCTTCGGGGGTACGCGGGCAAGAGAATGTTCTAGAACGGTACGAGATATCTTGCAGCAAACAGTAAAATTCTTCACGTTGGAATTGGTCCAGTTGCCAAGAATATTGCGATAAGAACAAATGCCATTGTATTTTTGCCGATTAGTGTTTCTTCACTCATCAAGGTCGTAACTTTTGACGCGAGCGCTCTAGATCAAGCTTTGGTGCGAGCGTGCTAGCTGGAAACGCCGTCAGTTGGGCCGCAGGTATTGCAGAAGCTACGGCATTTTTTGCGACATTTGCTGTATGGATTGTGGTTGGTTTGGCAGCGAGTTGACTACTTGAGGTGTCTGGCGCGAGGGCAGAGATCGTACGGATGTTTGGCTGGATAAGTACGATTAGCGAGGCTGGCAAACATGGGCCTGGTAAACAGCATTCTGCCGAAAGTCTACACTACTGGGAGTATCACATACTTCAGGAACAGGACCGGGGCGGAGGAGAGACAACCGATGTCGAGGGCGAATCTAGTGAGGGTCAATACCATGAGCCTTCAGTAAATGACCGCGATCCCTCAGATGGCTCATTCACAGCTCATGAGGACGATCGTCAGCCGAACAGGTATCAGCGAGATCAACGACGATATGGCGACGACATTGAGTGGTTTCCTGGAGAACTAGGTGATGCAGGTCTCGGACCAATGGAATAGGGTTTCGATAAATACGATCAGCTAAATGCAGCAGTAACCGGTTCATTATACAACATTCTTGAGATGATCGCTTCGTCCGCATCTCGGCCGTTGAGTACATCTACCAATCTGCGTTTTCAACGTCCGCTTTTCGCTCCGAACTCAAAAAATCTGAAGGTCTCCTTTCGGCCATTGAAGCTTTTAACTTCAGTTGCGGTGAGTTTTTCGACCCTAGATCGCTAGGCAGGGCTTCAACTTAATGAAGTGTCGATAATGGGTCTGCACTTTAAGAAAATGCATTTCGAGGTATAGTTGGCCTAACGAAATCTGATGGCTACATTTACCTGGCTGGGCTGTCGGATCGCCGGAAAAGTATCGTCATCAAAACGATTGCAAGCATTTCCATGGGACCACTATCGAGATCATCAAAATGCGAATTGCCGTAAGCCATTGCAGTTGCCACGCGACCCGCAGCAGCATGAACAAGCCCCGGAATGTCGTCTGATCCACAACTAGCTTGCTCCATCATATGCCCGACGTCGTCTTTCGCGATCGGCATCTCAGTCTGACGATCAAACCAGAATTTACCCTTCAAATAGTAGCGTCCGCTCACAGCACTCTCGTATTGGCTAGCAATTTCGTTCTCAAACGCATGGTAATCCAGCGGAGGGGCTGTAGCGGCCATTTGTTCAATAAGAACATTTAGATGGGCTGCCAGACTATCTTCCTCCTCTTCAAAGAGAAGCTCGTCGTCGCTCGCGGAGATTAACTCCCAGTTAAACGCAACATGCCAGATCGGCCTCAATGTTGTGTAATCGAGCCAATCGCTGTGCTCGAAAAATGCCCGCACGCTCTCACGCGACCAATCGTCACCTCGTCGTTTTTTACGCATTGTCTACGTCAATCCCCAGTTCGCTTAGTTAGGAGACGTGTATAAAAAGATGTCTGCTTATCACGTTTCATAATGTCATCCGGAGTGACCGCTAACGGCCATTCCCGGCGGCGGTGAAAAATAAGCGGCAACGGCTGCACTGAGCCCAAAATAACATAATTTGGCGTGTCGCACATTGGATGACATCCTGCAGCCACCGCAAGACATTCGCTCACCTTTCTAGCTAGACCGAAAACAGGAAATTCCCACGAAAGTGAAATAGAATTACCTATAGTGTTTCATATTTTGAAGAGCAGCTATTCAACGAATCAGCCGAATGTTTGCTCTTCAAAATATAGCGGATTCTATAAAATCAAATTCGGACAATGAAATGGACGCCAAAATGACCGAAGCCTTCGAGTTTGGCGGCATAAATGGCCTTATGCGAGCGCTAATCAAAAAAATAGAAACCGTTGCACATAGGAAGTGGGCGCCTAGTTAGCTTAAACGTATATTTGAAATTTGTTGTAAAAAACATAGACTAAATCGGTATTTCTAAAAATTTCAAAATATTTTTCCAATTTTGATGATTTTGATCATGTATTCTTATTGAGTGACCAATGCTGTATTGCCATACGGCAATGGAAAATTGATCACCTTTTTTGAATTCCCGTATGTTTGCGAGATTCAAACTCGCTTGCCCTTCGACAACTGATGTACCTATGGCTTTGTAAGTGCCAGAAGGCAAGTCGATGTAGCCAACATTCAGAAACTCAAGACCGACGCAACTGCACGAAATTTCTATCGCGACAAAGCATTTGATATCTGATCTCGCTGTCACGACTAAGCATTTTTGCTTGCGCCCAAAAAAATCAATCTCTCTGAATTCTCCAGAAAAAGTGTTGCCACCACCAATGGTATTTTTGCCCCAAAAGACCGTATTATTATCGCCGCCTGACCAAAATGTGTGCCCGTCTAGATCAGAAAATTTATCAAACTCTCTACGACTTTTCGTGGACACAGAATTTTCCCTAGTGTCTTGAAGAGGAAGGATTTCACATGTCATCGTTTTAGGGGCCTCTAGAGAACACAATAAAGATAGGATTGCCGGAAGCGTGCCCGGAAACAGTCTTATATCGCATTATGTAGGAATTTGCGCGCTGATCAGCCCACATTCATTGGTCCATGGGGAATGTTAGTTCATGATCATCCTTTCATGCAAATGGATGATGTTTTCTGGTGCTGGCGGCCTGTAACCAAGTGAGCTGTGCGGGCGTTTGGTGTTGTAGTGATGTCGCCAT
>CALGMR010000018.1 GCA_937958815.1 uncultured Rhizobiaceae group bacterium
TGCGCAATGGCAAACGGAGCCAAAACAATGAAGCCAACCGCGCCGGAATAAAACTGCATCGTGTCAGTGGCCACAATCCCTGCAAGCTTTCGCGTCAAAATGGAGTACAGAGCAAAACTTGTGGCAGACATCAAAGACAGAACAACAGCCCAGTGAAAACTTTCTCCGAAAGGGTTTGTCGCAATCACAACTCCAAAGAAACCAAGTGCAATTGCAAACCAGCGCCACATACCAACCCTCTCGCCCAGCAAAGGCCAAGAGAGTGCACAGACAATAAGTGGCGCTGAAAACAGAATTGTTGAAGTCAGCGTCAATGGGAGATAGCGCAGTGCAAAAAAGTTGAGCACCGTGGAAAACATGATGAGGGAACCACGGATCACAACCAGCCATTGCTTTTCAGCAACAAACCGTTCTCGTGAAAAACCGCCCTGCCCGATGATAAGCAAGGATATGAAAAAATGAGCCGCGTAGCGCATAAACGCCAATTGCAATGCAGGAATTCCAGCAAGTGCCAGCCACTTCACACTTGTGTCTATAAGTGAAAACGTAAAATAAGCGACCAGCATAAAGCTGATGCCCAACAGCGCACGGTCTTCATTCGCTTTTGCTGTCAGGCCAACCACTTAATTCGCTCTAAACATGAAAATTATTTCTCAGCAAAAAGGTTTGAGAAGTAATCCACCATTTCAGAGACCATGTCTTCACCACGACCTTCGGCCATGGCGAGAGACAAAGCTTGCTTTGCACCTTGTGACATAATGCTCGGCACACCAGCATCATCTGCCATGGTTGAATAATATCCGACATCTTTACGTGCGTTCTTAATCGCAAAAGCCAATTGTGCTGGATCGCCATCAACGGCGTAGCCTTTCACGAAATCCATCATTCCGCTGTGCAACGGGCCTGCTGATACAACATCATAAAGGGTTTGACGCTCCACCCCGGCGAGATCTGCCATCGCAAATGCTTCTGACATGGACGCAGCGACCGTCATTCCAAAGAAATTGTTGATGAGTTTTACGGTGTGGCCTGCACCCAATGGGCCAAGGTGAAATACATTTTCACCCAAATCATCGAGAACCGGCTTTACACGATCAAAAACCGCTTTGTCCCCAGCGCCCATAATGTTCAACGCACCATCTAGCGCATGCGCAGGTGTGCGTCCCAAAGGCGCGTCCATATAACCAGCACCCAATTCAGCAACCTGCTCACCCAACATGCGCGTGGAGGCGGGTAAGGATGTTCCAAAATCGATAACGGTTTTGCCAGCACTCAAGCCGGCCATGATACCGTCTTCACCAGTCATTCGCGCTTCCACGGACTTTGAAGTGTCCATACAAAGCATAACAATGTCACTGTTTTCAGCCAGTTCCTTTGCCGTTTTTGCTTCGCACCCACCGCGAGAAACGGCGGCCTCAACGTTTTCACGAGAACGGTTTGCAAGCACATTGAGCGCATAGCCCTTGGCCTGCAATCGCTGCACCATTGCATCCCCCATCAAGCCAAGGCCAATAAATCCAATTGTAGGTTTGCTCATAGTCGTGCTCTTTCGCGTTTGATCATTAAAGTTTGAAACGTTTGTTCTTACATCGTTGCGCCAATTTGCCATGGAACGAATTCAAAGTCGCCAAGGCCTTGAGATTCTGATTTGGTATGTTCGCCTGAAGCAACCCGCAACCACATGTCATAGATTTCTCTGCCAGCCTGTTCAAGTGAAACTCCATCACTCAAGATGACGCCAGCATTAAAGTCCATATCATCTTTCATACGGTCATACATTTCTGTGTTGGTCGAAATTTTCAGACACGGTGATGGCTTCGACCCAAAGGCTGAACCTCTGCCAGTGGTGAATGTGACCAAGTTACACCCCGAAGCAATTTGCCCTGTCACCGACGCTGGGTCATATCCGGGGGAATCCATAAATACGAAACCGCGCTCGGCAATTGGTTCTCCATACTGATAAACGCCTTTCAACGGCGTTGTACCACCTTTGGAAGACGCCCCGAGAGATTTTTCAAGAATGGTGGTCAAGCCACCTTTTTTATTTCCAGGTGATGGATTGTTGTCCATCGAACCTTTGTTGCGATGGGTGTAATCCTCCCACCAGCGAATAAGCTTGACGAGCTTTTGTCCAACTTTTTCATTGGCAGCGCGGCGGGTCAGCAAATGTTCAGCACCATAAATCTCTGGTGTTTCAGCCAATACACCTGTGCCACCTTGAGCGACCAATAGATCACATGCATAGCCAAGAGCTGGATTGGCTGTAATGCCTGACCAGGCATCGGAGCCACCGCATTGCAGTGCGACTGTTAGTTCTGCTGCGGGACAGGGTTCTCTGACGCATTTGTTGGCATGGGGCAGCATCGCCCTTACTTTTTCAATTCCCAAATCTACGGTTCGTTGCAAGCCCGCCACATCCTGAATGTTCATAGCGTGGAACAATGGCCCTTTCTCAATTCCATAGGCTTCCAGCAACCAGTCGATTTGGTTCATCTCGCAACCCAGGCCAACCATGAGCACCCCTGCATGATTGGCGTGTCGTGCATACCCCCACATAACGCGTTGCAATGCGTCAAAACCTTCACCACTGCCAGCCATTCCGCAGCCTGTACCGTGGACAAAGGCAACAACACCATCAACATTTGGAAAATCGGCCAATTCTTCTGAGCCAAAAGCGTCAGCGATTTTGCGGGCTGCCGTGGCAGAACAGTTCACCGATGTTAAAACGGCTATATAGTTGCGGGTTCCAACCTTACCATTTGGGCGCTTGAAGCCCATGAAAGTATCACGATTTTCGGCGGGAGCAACGGGACGAAGGTCAGTTGCAAATTCATAATCTGCAGACGTGTTTCGAAACTCCACGTTGTGGGTGTGCACATGATCCCCAGGTTCAATACCTTCGCAGGCATAGCCGATGACTTGAGCATATTTTCGCACAGCATCACCAACATTGAGCCGTTGCGTCGCGATTTTGTGCCCTCGAGGGATGAGACCAGTCGTGGCACTTCCTTCCACAGCACTGCCAATCTCCAACGCTTTTATTGCAGTAACAACGTTGTCGCTGGCATCAAGTCGAACAGTATTGCTCATAACATCTGCCTCGACAGGCGTGATGGATGCGCGCCCACTAAACTTTCATTTGTGGCCACGACAACGCCCACCTTCTTCATTCCTGTGCCGACTGCTCTACAAGAACACTGTTGTGATTTGCGGTGCAATCAAGATGATCATCAATATGAACAATTGCATAGCGATGAATGGCAAGAAGCCTCGGAAAATATCGGGCAACGAAATATGCGGCGGTGCCACAGATTTCAAATAAAACGCTGCTGGCCCAAATGGTGGTGATAAGAAGCTCACCTGCATATTCACACAGAACAGAATACCGAACCACACGCGCACCATCGTAGATGAATCCAGCTGCCCGATAAGACCAAGTTCTTCGATTGGTAATTTCAAAACGATGGGCAGGAACACCGGCATTACAAGAAGCACGATTCCGGTCCAATCCATGAATGCACCTAGAAAGAGAAAGATCACCATCATGACAAGAAGAACACCCATCGTCGGCAAGT
The DNA here is from genome assembly GCA_937958815.1 of uncultured Rhizobiaceae group bacterium. GTDB lineage: Bacteria > Pseudomonadota > Alphaproteobacteria > Rhizobiales > Rhizobiaceae > Pseudahrensia. The sequence continues at coordinate 3,576 of CALGMR010000018.1, forward strand.
CATAACCGACAATCAGATTGGCCACATAAGTTGGCCCACCTGCGATTGTGTAAGCGCCAGCAAGCGCTGTCGCGCCAAATGTCACCCAGATGATTGTGCCCGTAGATTTAAATGTGCGCATTGATGCTTCGCGCAAGAGATTGAACGAAAACTCACCACGCACCCAAATCAAAAACAGAACTGCGACTGAACCCATAGCGGCAGCTTCGGTAATGCCTGTGATCCCGCCGTATATTGAGCCGAGAACAACAAACACAACGAGCAGAGGCGCAACCATGCCTTTGCCTTTGGCCCAAGCCTCTTTCGCCACGCCAACACCCGCCACAAAGAAAATGTGGATGGCGCACACGGCCGCGATGAACACGAAGGTCCACAATGTAAATGGATCGACCCATGCCGTGTCTTCAGCGATCATGTTCGAATTGAAGGTTGCACCAACATTCAAATAGACCCAGCGCCCGATAATGAGGAGCGCCCCAACACCGAGCAACATGATCATCAGCGTGGACCCAAATAGGCCCTTTTGCGCCATTGTCATATCATCGGGTTTTGGGTCTGGCAGCGGTGCCAATTCAGGGTTCATGCGGGTGCGCACCAATATGTAAATGATGTAGCACGTGGCGAGCATAAAGCCCGGCAAGAACGCAGCTTTAAAAAGAGAATGAATTGAGGTCTCGGTAATCAGACCATAGAAAATCAAAACAATGGAGGGTGGGATCATTGTTCCCAAAGAACCGGACGCACAGATCGTTCCGATGGCCAAATTCTGATTGTAACCCAAGCGCAACATCTGCGGCAAAGCGATCAACCCAAGAAGCACGACTTCACCACCAATAATGCCGGACATAGCGGCCATAACAATCGCCATGATTGCCGTCACAACGGCGATGCCACCACGGGTTCGCGACATCCACTGGCTCAGTGAGGAATACATGTCACGCGCAATGCCGGAACGTTCCAACAAAGTTGCCATGAAAATGAACAACGGAACGGAAATCAAAACGTAGTTCGTCGTTATGCCATAAAGTCTTTGCGCCAGCACATTCATCGGCCCTCGACCAAAGTTGCCGGTGATAATTCCAGCGCCCAGTTTCCAGGATTCAAAATCAAATCCATGAACGAAAGGGTCTGTAATCAAGGTCGGTTCAAATTTGAGAACCATAACCATGACCGCCAAAAAGCCTGATGCAAATCCCAGTGGCATACCAATTGCCAGCAGGACGAACATCCCGATCAACAGGATGAGTGATATTGTTCCAATGTCCATGACAAACGCCCCTTACGAAACTGGTCTAGGCGGATTGCCCGACAGAGCCTCACTGGGAGCCTCCATCTGACTACGCTGAAACTTAGCTTCTTCTTCAATCTCATCCATCAAATCGACAGGCTTAGGAGTTTTGTTGAAGTCTCTAAACAGACCGATCAAAACCAAAGCCACAGCAATCACAAGAAAAACCGTTATTCCCAAAAGCCACCGAAGAGGCACCGTCATACCTTCAGGTGGTGCGACAAAAAGATGATAAACGGCCATTGCGGCCAGCCCGATCACAACAATCGTGACAAACAAATCAAACATTTTTCTGATCCAAGCAGACGCTGGCCAATCACGAATGAGGTTGGAGGTTGCTTGCAACGCCAGGAACAGCATCATCACCAAAACCAACGGTTTGATGGTCGCTGGAATTGGAGGGTCATAAGCCGTGCCGAATGTTTCAAACCTGAAAAACTTCGCACTTGCTTCGCCAAACCCACCCCAGATAACAGCCAGTGCAAATATCCCAACGCAGACGGTTGAAAGAACATCAAAAGTTCTGCGCAACCAGAGCGGTGCGATATCATAAATAATAAATATGCGGATGTGGCTGCGTTGTTGCATAGAATACAGCCCAGCAGACAAATAAATTCCGCCTGCAATCCAAAGCGACATTTCATTCACCCACAGCGTAGCGGCGGCGAATACATATCGCATAATCACTTCATAGAGAATAATGCATACAATGAAGAACGGTGCCCACATCGCTACGCGACTGAAGCTCCATGTAAGCAGGTCAAGCGGACCTGTTCTTTCATGTTCAACCATAAAGTTTCCCCGTAATCATTTGTGCAAAATCCAAGCCACAGCTGGATCGTGAAAGCCCACCGCAACGAATAACGGGCGGCCCAAAAGAGCCGCCCGCCAATTTGTGAATTATTGCTTCACCAAACCCAGCTGAGTGAGGTATTTGATGTGGCTGTCAACAAGCGCCTTAGCTTCTGGCGTTGTTGCAAATTCAGGCCAAGTTGCTTGCGCAGCATCGCGGAACTTCTGCATTTCTTCAGGTGACCATGAAGAAAGCGTCACGCCTTTTTTGCGAAGATCAGCAGCGGCTTCAGCGTTTTTAACCTGGAAGGTCAAAGCTGTTTTAAGCGCCAAAGCTTGCATTGCCACTTTCATGATACGCTGATGATGCGCTGGCATAGCGTCAAACACCGCTTTGTTGCACGCAAGGTGGTCAGAAGGCATTGAGTGGAAACCAGGGAAGTTTGCGTATTTCGCAATGTCATACAAACCAAGGCCAACATTGTTTGCCAATGTAGATGCGTCTGCACCGTCAATGATACCAGACTCAAGCGCCGTAAAGATTTCCGTGAAATCCATCACGATTGGCTTGGCACCCAGTTTTTCAAAGATTTTGGTTTCCATGCCTGGAGGCGAACGGAATTTCCAATCTTTAAGGTCAGCTGTAGAAGCAATCGGACGTGTTGAAGCAAATGACTCTTGGCCATACACCCACCAACCAATGAGCTCCATGTCGAACTTGTTGTACAGCTTCTGCGCGTCCGCGAGGCCACCACCGTAGTAGAGCCATGAAAGCTGTTGATAAGGCGTGTCGTAACCGCCCATGATATCACCAACAAACTGGAATGCAGGATTTTTACCCGTTTGGTAACCACCACCAGTCATGTCACAGTCAAGAATACCAGTTGCGGCCGCATCAAACGTCTCCACTGATTTCACAACAGATGAAGAGTAGAACATCTCAACTGTGATCTCGCCATTGGACATGGTTTGAATGTCGTCAATATATTCAGCAGCCAATTTACCGGATGGTGTTTCAGGTGCGTAATGCGTTTGGATGCGCAAGTTGGTTTTCTTGGCGTGTCCGTCAGCCAGAGCAACGCTGCCCAAACCAGCAGCAACAGCCGTTGCCAAAAGCGCGGTCGAAATTTTTTTCAAGATTTTCATTGTTATCCTCCCAGATAGAATTTTGAAGAACGAAAATATCGCACTGAGAAAAACCGAAGCTGAACAGCTGCGCCCCCTCCCAAGAGCGGTGTTTCCCCAAAAAAGGAAACCGTCCAAATTCAGGCTAGCTGCCACAAACACAGGTGACAAGTAGGATTCTGCAACTGGTTGCAAAACTGGGACAAAATAATTTCAATTTGGAATTATGGTGAAAATGCCAATTAGGCGCGTGCTGCGTGCTCTGCACGTTTGGGCTTGTCTATGATTGCGTGACCGTTTCCAAAATTTAAATAGTCATGCACATCAGCATTGGTCATCGGGCGGCCAATCATAAAGCCCTGCATTTCCTGACAATCTTGCTCCAACAGGAAATCGATGTGAGCTTGACGTTCCACACCTTCCGCAACCATACGCATGTTCAGGTTTTTGCCCAAACCGATGCAGGTTGTCACGACGTTCTTCAAACGTTGTTGACAATCAAGATCCGTTACAAAAGATCGGTCAATCTTCAATTTATCGAACGGGAACGAAATCAGGGAAGACAGTGAAGAATGGCCAGTCCCGAAATCATCCATCGCCAAAGACAGACCCATGTTCTTCAATCCACGCAACACGTGCAACGCATAATCAAAATCATCCAACAGGACGCTTTCTGTCACTTCCAGTTCCAGGCGATGGGCAGGAAGTCCCGATTGGAACAATGCAGTTTTCACATCGTTCAAAATGTCGGTATGGCGGATTTGTACCCCAGACACGTTTATGGCAACTTTCACCGGATAAGGCCAAGCCACGGCATTCTCGCAGGCTTTCCTCATGACAATATTACCAATTTTTTCGATCAGACCATTCTCTTCGGCAAGTTCGATAAAGATGTCTGGAGAAATTGGCCCTTTGATCGGGTGCGTCCAGCGTGCCAATGCTTCAAAACCTAAAATTTTCTGAGTTTTCACGTCGGCCAATGGCTGGAAGAATACGTCAATATCCTTGCGTTCAACTGCCTCAGTCAAATCTGCGATCAACGAACGACGTTCGCGAATGGCATTGTCCAATTCAGTGTCAAAAAACTGAATACATCCTTCGGTGTTTGCTTTTGCGCGATACATGGCAATATCGGCATTTGACAAAAGCGTCTCAGCGGTAAGCCCTTGATCGGGATAAGCCGAAATGCCGATGCTCACCCCAATGTGCAATTTATGGTCATTAATGACGAACTCACGCTCAAGAACCCTTTGGAAACACTCCGCCAATCGCGTTGATTGAAATTCATCATCTGCCAAACGTTGAATGACAACAAACTCATCACCGCCAATGCGGGTAACATAGTCACCCTTTTGGCAACATGATTTCAAACGTTTGGTCACTTTGCACAACAATCGATCGCCGGTTTCATGACCAAAGAGATCATTCACGTCCTTGAATTTGTTAAGATCGAGATTCAACAACTGAAACCGCTGTCCGTTCTCAATTTCTTGTTTGATCTTCTCATTAAATCCAAGCCGGTTCGCAACACCTGTCAGAGAACAGTGTTTGGCCAAATAAGCGGATTTTGTTTCAGCTATTTCTCGCTCCCGCAAAGCTTCAATATGAGAACTGACATCATGCAATGTCATCACCGAGCGACCATCATCCAAATCACTTATGTTTTTCTCAAACACTTTATCAGCAACTTTCAGAACGCCTTCAGACTCAAGCGTGTCTGCCACAAAACTGTCCACATTATCATCATTGTGGCGTGCATCTTTCAAACCAGATGAGACGTCTTGAAACTTTGAATTCCAAAGTTGTGGTTTGCCTTTGCCGTCCATAATGCAAACAGCAGATTCCACATTTGACAATACAGTGAAAAGCAAGTTTTGACGGGCTGCATTTGCAATTGCGTAACGAATTGCTTTGTCCAACAGGGCAGAGCTGATGTTTGACTTGTTTAGAAAGTCGGAAGCACCAACCCTCAAAGCTTCCTCATCGATGGCTTTATCAGTAACGCCAGTCATCAAAATCACGGGCACATGAATGTTCTGCGCCTGCATATCATTTATGAAGTCGATACCATTGGTCGCGCCCAATCGATAGTCACACAAAATCACGTCAAACGTAGAATTGTTCAAACACGCAAATGCACCAGCAGGGTTATGAGCGACAGAAATCACATATTCTCTGTCATCAGTTTCCCGCAGAATATCGCTGATGATCAAAGTATCATCAGGATCATCATCCAAAATCAAAATTTGAATTTCGTTGTTCATAAACCGTTCACCCCAGACGTCCGGCTTTAAAATAGGTGAGTGTCACTTAAAAATCGTAAACCACATTGCTTCGTGGCACAGTTCATTGGCTAGGGTTAACTTTCAGCAACCCAAACCAATAAAAATGTCTAATTTCACCTGCATTTTTGAATCCGGTTATTCCGAACCCTGACAAGGCAAAGCAACGATCTCAATCCAGTATTTGTTCAAAACTTGAACCACATTGACCAAACCATCAAACGTAACAGGTTTGGTGATGAATGAGTTCACACCCAAATCATATGTTCTCAAAATATCTTCTTCGGACTGCGACGTTGTCAAAACAACGACTGGAATCTTTCGAAGAACCGGATCTTTGCGGATTTCAGCGAGAGCCGTTCGGCCATCCATTCTAGGCATGTTAAGGTCAAGCAGAATTATGCCGGGCAAATGCTGCTCGCTAAGGTCCGAAAACTTGCCCTCGCGTTTCAGATATTCAAGCAGCTCAATACCGTCTTCTACAAAATCAACAGGATTGCTCAAATGAGCTTCCTCAAACGCGTCCCCAATCAACATGCGATCATCCGCATCATCATCCGCGACCAGAATTCTAATTGCCTTGCTTGTTGTCATAACCACCACTCCCCAGATCATGGACTGGCTTCTCTCCATTGGAAACCAGCTGACACTTTGATTAAGATTTAAATCAAACTATCGGGGAATGATTAATCTGGAATTTTACAAAAGGCTGAAAATGCAAACTTTGGTCTCAAACTGCACCTTTGGTTAGTAGAAAATGAATCGACCACATCTGTCTTGGGTCGATATGGGTGCTTGGCTTTCTCATTTTCACACAGTCTTTAGCCGCGCGTAGAGCAATCCCAGTTCAAACAAGATCAATGAAATAACCGCTTCTCAAACCGCAATTTGACGGAGTAAGACTCTGTCCAACGCAGGTCAAAATATTTTGGGATAATTGGTTGCGGGGGTAGGATTTGAACCTACGACCTTCAGGTTATGAGCCTGACGAGCTACCGGGCTGCTCCACCCCGCGACAATTGCACTTATATAAACCGTGCTAAGTTACACGCTCACGTGCATGCTGAAATTGATATAAGGACAATGGCGCCTAAAACAAAGCTCTAAATGAAGAAAACTGAAATAAAAATTTACAAACCGACACAGACCAAATCTCGGCAACGATGTTGTCACTTTCTTCTCATCACATCGGATAAATTCAGGTTTCTTGTAGCTAAATATTCCAACAGATTTGTTAGGATAACATAGCCAACAATTAAGCCTGATATGAATGGTGCTTTTTGAACAGGGTTTAACATCTTAAGGACGTTCGGCATCTTTTTCAGTGCTCAACCAGCTCTTGTTTTTTGCACTTACTTCCCAGTCGAGCCTCAAATACATACGTCTAACTCGACGTTCAATTGAGGCTCGTCGAGCTAATTTACTAACTCTGATCACATTGAAATCAGATGAGAAACCCAACCCATCAATTATCTTGAGCTTGCCATCGGCAGCAATGACGACATTATGTGGTAAGATATTTTTCGTAAGTATCTGAGTTGTTCTAAGAAAGTCCGCCAGTTCATCTACCTTGGCCTTTATGTCGTCAGTCAAACCGTTCTCATGGAGATAGGCCTCAAGATTGATGCAAGTTGATCCGTCTTCATATGCATAATAATCGAGTACGAGCCCCATTCCCATATCCGTGTTCTGCCAGCCATAACACTTGGGAATATGCTCGTAAATTTGAGGAGCGTTGTTTCGAATCGCGGCTTGCTGATACGCCCTGTACTCTTGTACGTTGTCGTCGAAATACGCATCACCGCGGAGGTTTCGGATAAAGGACCTCCTTGCTCTGAAAGCGGCAATACTGCCTTCTTTTACGATTTTGATACAAAGCGCACGATCGTCAGGATGAACATAGCAGAGTCTGTTGCCCCCCTCAGCAAAGGGCGCGTAACGACTTAGTTGCAATGTGTCATCGTTATAAATCTTCGACATTCGATTGCTTTTCAATCTTAGACTTTTTTGTCTATTCATAATGATACCAACTGATCGCAAAACGCAAAAAAGCCGCCGTGAAATTAATCACAGCGGCTTTTTGTTTGTTCGTAGAGAATGATACATCAAATGCGTTTAGCAGACCTGGCAGCGACCTACTCTCCCGTGCCTTAAGACAAAGTACCATCGGCGCTGAGGCGTTTCACTTCCGAGTTCGGGATGGGATCGGGTGCAGCCACCTCGCAATAACCACCAGGTCGGCAAAACGCATTCGCGTATATTGTTCGTGAAACTGTCTCTAAATCAAATAGGCTTTCCACATCATCAAAAGACGATGGTTACAAGTAATGAGAACGATCAAGCCGATCGAGCTATTAGTAATGGTAAGCTTCACACCTTACAGTGCTTCCACACCCATCCTATCAACGTCGTAGTCTACGACGACTCTCAGGGAATACTCGTTTTCAGGTTAGTTTCCCGCTTAGATGCCTTCAGCGGTTATCTATTCCGTATATAGCTACCCTGCAATGCGGCTGGCGCCACAACAGGTCCACCAGTGATACGTCCATCCCGGTCCTCTCGTACTAG
>CALGMR010000019.1 GCA_937958815.1 uncultured Rhizobiaceae group bacterium
ATCTTCTCCAATCCAGTCTTCAAGTTGCTCCGGGAACAGGGTCACCTGATCGCGACCAACACCTTCGATATAGCCGGACATGGCCACCTCCAATCATGTCCGAACTATACAATAAAACAGAGTTTCCACACAGCCTCGGCCCATTGCTGCCGTTCGGGCTGTTTTCCTAAATCCTCTCTGATTTCGCCAAATCAGACATTGAAAACCCGCGTATAAGTTAAAGATCAACGTTGTCTTTAAGTGACAGGTGTTTTTGCTTCTGCAAATTAGACAATGCCAATCATCATGAATCAAAAATCTCTACAAGTTTCAAACGTTGAATTTTTCCGGACGGCCCCTTGGGCAACTCGGGGAGGAAGTGGATTTTGTCGGGTGATTTGAATGCGCCTAATTTGGCTCTACACAATTCTGCCAGAATATCTTCGGTTACTTTTGACCCTTCGCTGAGCATGACAGCAGCCTCAACCCGTTCTCCATATTGAGGGCATTTGCAGGCAAATGCAGCGGCTTCCACGACGTCTTCATGGCTGTAGAGTGCTTCATCAATTTCACGAGGTGCAATGTTCTCCCCGCCTTTGATGATCAGTTCTTTAAGTCGACCTGTGATGTACACATACCCGTCGGCATCCATTCGGCCGAGATCGCCAGTGCGCAACCAACCGTCACGCGTGATCGCTTGGGACGTGGCTTCCTCGTTTTTCAGATAATATTGCATGACGTTTCGACCACGGATCAAAACCTCACCCTCGACTTCTCGTGGACGTTCGATTTGGTTTTCATCGCAAACGCTCACTTCATTGCCGAAAGCGATGCCGGGTGACCCGATTTTTCGGATACCAGGAGGAAGTGGATTGGACAAGATTTGTGCTGCTGTTTCGGTCAGCCCCATGGTCTCAATGATTGGAATCCCAAACTTCGTTTCAAATGCCGATTGTATGTCGGGAGAAAGTGGCGCCGATGCTGAACGTCCAAACCGCAATTGGGACAATTCCTTTTGACTGACAGGCTTCGAGTTCTCGTGCAGTAAATAGGAAATATGCGTCGGCACAACCGAAAACCATGTGCAGTTTTGGGCCACGATGGTTTCCCAGAATGATGAAACGGAAAACTTTGGAGGCATGGCAAGTGAACCGCCGGAAACCAACGCTCCCATCACGGTCACGCAAAGGCCATTGATATGATAAAGCGGCAGTACGCACATGCCGCGATCAGCTGTTGTTAATCTATGTGCTAACGCCGTATTTTCACCGCCAGCCAGCAGGTTTTGCTGTGACAGAACAACGCCCTTTGGCTGCCCAGTCGTGCCAGAGGTGTACATCAATAGACCGCCGGTTTCCGATGTGTCTTGTAGGTTTTCACTTTGGGCTTTGGTCGTAAACAGTTCGGCGTCAATTGAGCGGACAGAAATCCCTTTCACGTGGTTCAAGGAAAGTTCGATGGCCGTTCGTCCAGCCGAATTTGCAAACACCAGCTTTGTTTCCGAATGCTCCAAAACATAAGAAATGACGCTGTTGCCTGCGACCAAATTTATGGCGGTCGCTAAATAGCCTCCATAACAAATGCCTAATATGACAATAGCTGTATTTGGTGAGTTGCTCGCAGCAAAGGCAACTGCATCGCCGCGTTGGATGCCTTGTTGTTCAATGAAAGAAGCAACAGCTCGAACCCGTGTTTGCAACTCTGCAAACGTTGTTTCGTTTCCTGTTTCCGGATCGATCAAATATATCCCATCGGGCTGCACTCGTGCCTGCTCATCAATAGCAGAGCGAATGCACTGGAACTGGTCAGATTTCTCGCTTTTGACAGCGATGGTCATTTTCCTACTGCCTGCCAGTAGTCGCCGAAGACGTCTTCTAATTTCGGTTCGTTGACCGGAATCGGACGCACAATTTTGGTGATGTTCATCAGATGCTTGTGATTGAAATTGTCATCAATGGAATTTCCGCCCCAAGAACCACAGCCCATGGAAAGTGAAAAAGGCATACCATTGTCGAAAGAACCGCCTGTGGCAAAACAATGGGCTTGGTTCACAATCACACGACAGGTTGGCATTTGCCGACCCATATCCACTGCGCGTCTGTCATTTGACGTGTGCAGACCAACCGAATGACCAGCACCTTGGTGATCTAGAATCTTGGAGGCAGTTTCGGTTGCGGTTGTAAAATCTGAAGCGCGAAAGAGAGTTACAACTAGAGACAGTTTTTCACCGGATTCAGGATGATCGGGACCTATACCATCGCCGGGCAAAACCAAGAACTTTGCAGTGTCCGCATCTTCAATGTCCAAACCGACTTCGGCGATAACTTTATCAATGTCCTGTGCAATGATGTGTCTGTTCAAACCACCATGTTGAAACAATGTCGATTTGAGTTTTTGTGCATTCTCTTCATCAAGAAGTCGCCCGCCTGTTTTATGCAATTCAGACATGAAGTCATCATAAATTTCATCAAGCACAATTAGCGAGTTTTCCGATGAACATGACGTCGCGTTGTCGAAACACTTTGACGCGGTGATCTTTTCAGCAGCGGCTCCAAGATCAGCCGTTTCGTCCACAATCACGGTCACATTACCTGCACCAACCCCAATTGCAGGCGTGCCAGATGAATAGGCTCTATGCACATTGTTCTGGCTTCCAGTGACCACGAGAAGATCGGTCTTCTCCATCAAACGTTGTGCTTTTGCTTTTGAAACGGGCGACGGGATCATCTGTACAAGATCGTGGTTCAAACCAATTTTGTCGAACTCTTGGTGAATGTAGGAGAGCAAATTTCGGCAGGCTTCCGCACCTTTTGGCGAAGGCGACAAGATAATTGCATTGCCGCATTTGAGTGCGTTGACCACATTATTTGTGGGGGTTGCCACCGGATTGGTGGAAGGTACCACGGCCCCTACAACTCCAATAGGCCTCGCAATTTGAGTGATGCCCGTTTTCGGATCATCATCGATAATCCCGGTTGTTTTGGAATGTTTGATGTCCCGCAAAACCCCCAATGTCTTTCGGTGGTTTTTTGTGATTTTGTCTTTTACATTTCCCAAGCCAGTCGTGTGCACAGCTAGCTCTGACAGTTCCTGATTTCGAGAGGGCTCCATAAGGGCCCATGCTGCAGCCAAGGCTGCTTGGTCATAACGTTCCTGATCAGCGTCGCGCTCGAATTCTTGTTGTGCAAGACGCGCGCGATCGATGAGTGAATCCACAATCATTTCATCTTCGGACAGGTCAGATACGTGTTGTGCAACGGCCATCAGTTGTGTGTCTTTCAGTCTGCAGTTCTGGTTTCATATGAGAATACAGCAGGCGGTTTCGCCGCCTGCTGTGCAACTGAGCTTAAAGACCTGCAAGCAAGTCTTTAAGAGTGGCTTCGCGTGCAGCCCACATTGCTTTGACTTCATCGCGAGACATGATCTTCATTGGCGAACCGCCAGCCTTCATGCGCTTGGCAACACGAGCGTGAGCAAACATGAGTGGGACCTGTGCCGCAAGCTTGTCAATCACGGCTTGAGGCGTTCCCTTTTTGACCATTAGGCCACGGAAATTCACCGATGAATTGTCCACATCAAGACCCGCTTCTTTGAGCGTTGGAACGTCTTTCATGAACTCGTTGCGTTCAAGATCTGCCACGCCGAGAATTTTTACGTTTCCGGCTTCACGCGCACGAAATGCGTCAGACAGGTTGTTCACACCGGCCAATACTTCGCCTGCAATAACTGCTTTCATAGCTGCAGCGCCGCCGCCCTTCGTTGGGATATAAGCAAGTTTACAAGCACACGCTTTTTCAATTTGAAGCGCCGCGATGTGGTGACCAACAAACAGGCCGGCACCCGAGGTGGTCGTCTTGCCTGGGTTGGCTTTCGCGTAATCGATCAGGTCTTGCATGGTGTTGAACTTGCTGTCTTTGCCAACGACAACAACAGCTGGATCTGCACCCCAGTTGGCAACAGGCTCAAAAGAAGCGGCTGAGTATTTCACTCCACCCTTGATAGATTGAGCGATGAAATGAGGAATGTTGTAAGCAGACATTGTGTAGCCGTCTGCTTCAGCTTCCGTAGCGAACCAGTTCCAGCCCTTACGACCGCCAGCTCCCGGCTTATTCAAAATATAAATTGGTTGACCCAAAATATCTTCGTTGCCAGCAACCATTGTTACGATACGGGCTTGAAAATCCGTCGCTCCACCTGCGCCATAAGAGACTGCAACGCCGATTGGGCGATCAGGGAAATCTGCTGCAAACGCCAATGTTGCGCTTACGGAAATTGCAGCTGCAGAAAGCAGTGCTGTTTTAAAAAGTGTTTTCATAATGGTTCCTCCCGATTGAAAACGTCGTTTAAATGAACATACCTCTTGGCGTTTGCACTTTAAGCAGCAATGCAAAGAGACTGTAGATAACGGCCATAAAGACCGCGGTTATTACTGCTCTCTTTATCCAGTCTTTGGCGCTGGAATGCGGAGCAGGGTCGTAGATGGAATATACGGTGAAGAATGCGATTGTTGCGCTGACATAAAAACCCAATGCCTTTGCTGCCCAGAACACCAAAATGAGCATAACAATCAGACCGGGAAGCAAGTTTTTCGCATCTTGCAACGCCACCCCTCGACCCACTTTTGCCATGCCGCCGGCAGCGCGAATAAAGTTCCAGATCGCTAGCCCCACGAATGCGACTGAAATGATCCTTGGAAAGAGAAATGCTTCCGCAGGCTCTTCAGTAAAACTCAGATAGGTCACCAACAGGGCAATCGCCAAAATCAGCGCACCGGGTATGACGTGTTGGATCCGACTGTTTGTCATTTTGATGCTCCCTCAAGTGGAGATTTTGCAAAGCTAGCGCGCAGCATATTGGTCCAAAACGAATAGGCAATCGACGCGACAACCATCACAATCAAAACGATATTAAGTGGTCCTGTGAAGAAATAGACCCATGGACCATCTTGCGCTGCCGCAATCATAGACCCGTTGTTGAAATAGTCTCCTGCAATTGGTCCAAGGATAAGGCCCAAAACCAGAGGTGCAGCAGAGAAACCGAATTTCTCCAAAATATACATGCCGATGCCGAGGACGAGCATAATTTGAACATCGCCCATGCTTTGGCCCACTGAATAAGAGCCAAACAAGGCCAGCACCAGAACACCTGCAGCAAGAATGGGGATAGGAGCCTTGGCTATACGCGCTGCCCATGCCGCAGTGTAAATGCCGAAGATCACCATCAAAATTTGCCCAAGCAACATGGAGTTGATGAAAGTCCAAACAACTTCGGGGTGTTTGTCAAAAATATCGGACCCGGGAAAAATGCCGTGAATTAGAAGACCACCCAAAAGGACAGCGGCTGTTGGACTCCCCGGAATGGATAATGTGAGAAGAGGCACAAGCGACGGTCCAACCATTGCGTTGTTTGCACTTTCTGCGGCAATCACACCTTCCGAATGGCCTGTTCCAAATTTGTCTTTCTGGGGTGAGAAATTTCTTGCTTGATCATACGCAACAAGGCCAGCAATTTGACCGCCCACACCGGGAATAAGTCCGATAATCGAACCGATGACCGTTCCGATTGAAAGCGCCCTAAACGAGCGAATGAGTTCTTTTAGAGAATCTAGAAATTTGTATCGCGGCACATGAACCGTATCGATGACTGCACTGACGCGACCCTTTGCAAACATGTCTAAAACTTGTGGGATTGCGAACAAGCCAATCAAAGCAGGGATGATCGTGATGCCACCTGAAAGAGCATCGACAAAGATGAAACGGTCAGCCCCCATAATATCGTCAGTGCCAATTGTCGAAAGCCACAAGCCAATGCAACCAGACAGTAGACCTTTGACAAAACTCTTTGAGTCAAGCGAGCCGATAACCGTCACGCCCAAAATGGCGATCCAGAACAAATGTGAAGGCCCAAATTTCAATGCCCATTGGGCAAGCACTGGTGTCAGAAAAATGAGAAGCAGGACTCCGATAACACCGCCAACACCAGAAGCCAAAAACGATAGATGAAGTGCACGCGCGCCTTCTCCGCGTTTCGCCATTTCATTGCCGTCCAACGCTGTGGCAATGTTGGCAGGCGCCCCCGGTATTTTTAAGAGAATTGCACTTACGGCGCCGCCTGCCACTGTAGACGTGTAAGCGGCGCCGAGCAGTATCAGCCCCTGAGTCGGTGATAGATGAAATGTAAACGGGATAAGCAATGCCACCGCCATGGTTGGCGACAGGCCAGGCGTAGCACCCAATATCAATCCGCCAACTGTGCCAGCAAAAAGCAACATCAGAGCTATGGGCTCGAACACGCCACCAAAATAACCTAGAAATTCCATCCGGTTTTGATCCCTCCCAAGACCAAATGGCCAAAAAGTCTATTTCTCTGGCCAGTTTTTGAACGCTATGGCATGAAAATAAAAATGCAAACGTTTTCATTTTAAGGTTGTGAATATGGCCAAACGCTCAAGATCGTTCAAAGGTGCACCGGGAATTGTTGATGTAGCAGCTCGCGCCGAAGTATCGCCCGCAACCGTTTCCCGCTTTTTCAACAATCCAGACGTTGTCAAAACACCAACACGCAAACGCATAGAGAAAGCCGCGAACGATCTTGGTTACATTCGAGACCGAATGGCGGGTTCTATGCACAACAGGTTTTCCGGAACCATCGGCCTCATTGTCCCGACAATTGACAATGCCATTTTTTCGGAACTCATCGAAGCATTTGCGTCCCAACTCTTGGAGCATGATCGTACCATGCTCATTGCCGCCCATGGGTATGAACTTAAGCGCGAAATTGGCATCGTGCGTTCTCTTCTAGAACGTCGAATTGATGGCATAGCGCTTGTGGGACAGGATCATGATGCAGTGCCGATGAACATGTTGGCTCAGCGCAATATTCCAGTTGTTTCAATCTGGAATTTTGACGCCAATTCCTCAATTCCGTGCATTGGCGCAGACAATTTCGAAGCCGGAAGGTTGGTCGCCCAACACTTGTTTGATCTGGGACATCGCAACATCACAGTGATTTTTCCCGACACAAATCACAACGATCGCGCGCGAGACAGATTGAGCGGTGTCAAAAGCGTTTTCAAGTCACAGCAATTGAGTTTGTCGCATAAGAATCTGATGACTTGCCCATATGATATTGGTGAAGCCAAAAAGCTGACGATGAAAATTCTGCAATCAAACAGGTCAACAGCGGTCGTTTGCGGCAACGATATCATTTCCCATGGCGTCATTTTCGCCTGTCAGGCACTGGGCCTCAATGTTCCTCAAGATCTATCGATCGTCGGCATCGGTGACTTCGCGGGATCAGCTCATATGGAACCCGGTTTGACCACAGTACGACTGCCAGCAAAACGCATTGGCATTTTAGCAGCCGACACTCTGGTAGCCATGAACGAAACTGGCATACCGCCAAAAAACAAACATCAAGAGGTTGAAATGCGTTTCATGCATAGAGGGTCGACAGCTGTTGTTTAATGAATGGCGAGCTGCTGAATGCAATGTCAGCTTTTGGGTATCCAGTTTGATTAAATTCTAGCAGTCCAAGGTCCGCTCTCCCCCAAAAGCCGCCAGCTTTCGCTTTCCGCACAGCGCCTGCAGTAACAAATTTCGAATGTCGGGTATCGGGGTGACCACCTTTGGCCTGCAATGCTCAATTTGGGACGCATAGCGGACTTTCTTTTTCAGTCTAAATAGCTGAGATCAATGCACAGAGTAGTCTATTCGTTTGAACTAATTCAATTTTCGGCAAATAAAGGAACTCGTTTACCCTAATTCAGAAAAGCTAAATGTGGCTCTTGCTTTTTACAAACCATATAACAATCTTGAAGCCAACGGTATCGATCCACGATACCGATAATCTGTAGATAGACTGCGGTTCCCGAGGGTGGTGGTACACCCAAGGGAACCTGACCCAGCCTAATCTGCGCGTAACAGAAAGGTTGAGCTATGCTCACGTTTAAAGACTTGGCTGATTCTGGCCAATACCCTTCCCTGAATAAATATGCTGCTCTGACGTTTGCTGTTTTGCGCCTTGCGCCTGCAACATTCTCGTCCGACATCTCCAAAACCAACAAACAGTAACGCCCAATTTTCGAACCGCGTTTGAAGATTGCGCCGGCGCACGATGTGCGTTGGCCGTGGTGTGTTCTGTTTGACCATCTTGGTAAGCCTCCTGCCGCTCAGCGGCAGAAGGAGTGACCTCGATTGTTCTTGGCACAGATGTCTTCGAACCCGGTTCGATCCTCACTCAAAAGAATTGAACACATGAAACGTACCCCAAACACTGAAGCCAAATCTCTTCCCAAGGGTTGGAAGGCTGACAATACGATCACGACCGTCGAGCAAGTCGATGGCGTGGAACAGGTCACTCGCTTTCGCAAGCCATTTTCTCATGTTGAACTTCTGCGTACGCCTTTTGCAGATATTGGCGACACAGTCCGTCAATTGCTGTTGAGCGCACCTGCTGCTTACGCCGTTATTATGACGAGCGATGCGCCGGACATTCACTCTGATGTCTATGTCGGCTCGACGGGTAACGTTGAGGAGCGCTTCCAGAGACACCAATATGATACCCGCTTCAGAGCAAAAGCGCACACCGTCTTCGTTCTGACGACAACCAGCCTTGAGGCAAACAGCGCCCATATGCGGTTTGCCGAAGGTGTTATTAACCGCATGACGGCTGATCAACCCAATGTGAGCGTCATCAGCCAAGATGTGCCAGCGTTCGAAATGGGCGCTCACGATGAGCACATCGTCAAGGCGATTATCAAAGACGCCATTTCTCTGCTGGCAGCGGCTGGCTACCCGATGAACGCGCATGCCTCTTTGATTTTGAAGAGTATTCCGTTCTTGGGCGAGAGCGAACTTTTGGACGGTGAAGACGAAGAGAACGTCAGCCTTACACCTATCGAAATCGAAGATGTCCTGTGGGAGTTCAACGCTTCAGCTGGCGTGCTGAAGGGTTACGAGATGAGCGGTGCTGTGATGTTGAACGGCCGTTTTCTCGTATTCCCCGGTTCGCAATATCGCGTGCGCGATGAGCACCAGCTTCCAAAGGGCCTGCAAAGCATTCGCAATCGTCTCGAATGGTCCGGCTATCTGGCGCAAACAAACGTTGAGGATGGACGCCTTAAGCTGGTGTTTCCTGTCGAATTTGCCAGCCCCAAACAGGCTGTTCACGCTCTACTCAAGTCCAACAAACCAATCGAAGGCTATTGGTCCCAGAAGCCGATAGGCGGTTCTTCAACCACTCTCGAAGTGCAGGAGTAATGGTCATGGATTCTAAAAACAGAAACGAACCCCACCCTGTCCAGCAACGGTCGTCAGTTAAATGGGTGCGAGCGCTCATAGCGAAGAGCGAAGCTAAAGACAGCTGTGACGATTCTGAGGGTGTCACGCAAGACATACCGTTTGAAGAAAGCACCTTTGATCATGGGCACTCGGATGCGAAGTCGATCTTCGATGATCCCGCCATGGCAGTCAGGCTCGCGTTGGCCTGTGGCAAGGTTCACCGTTGTAACAAGGTGACCATTCCACAGCCGGTTCTGGAACTTCTGTTCAGCCATGCCTGCGACGGCGATGCAGCCTGCGCGGCAGTGCTTACATTGTTCAAAGGCTGGGGCTCAGTGGGGGCATCCGATGTGATCGAGGCGAAAGCCGGGACAACATGGAATGGGGGGCAGAAGTGCGTTTCGGGCATGTCCGGTTCTGCTGAAAATGCAGGTGGTCAATCCGATGCGTAAACGTTCTCGTCTTCACAAAGCGCACAATCTCGCTAAGCGCGCAGCTCGCAGTCGCAAGCGCCAGTTTGCCAAGATGAATTATCGTCTGCGATCCACTAAGCAACGCAAGCTGGCGAAGACCAAAGATCGTGG
>CALGMR010000020.1 GCA_937958815.1 uncultured Rhizobiaceae group bacterium
GCCATCCACATCGGCCTGGGTAATGGTATAGGTTGCAGTGAACATTTGACTGTCACCCGGTGCCAAAGTCACACTTGCAGGCGAAATCGCAGACAATGCACCTGACCCGCCATGAACATCTGAAACAGAAACATTATCCAATGTAATGTTCCCGTCATTCGTCACCTCATACTCATACGTAATGACATCACCAACAACAGCATCAACCGTCTTAGATGCAGACTTCGTGATAGACATGAGATTGTTTGCTGCGGGACCAGGAATAGAAATTGTACCTGATACGTTGCCGAGCGACCCTTCGGTCGGAACGGCCGTCACAGTCGCTTGGTTCACAAAGACGATGTCGTTGTCGATATTATCCTGCGTCACCGTATGTTGTGCTGTACAAGTCATAGATTGCGCACTGACCAGTGTCGTCAACGGACAAGACACAGCCCCCACGATAAAAGGATCAGTGACCACAACATTGGTCAAAGTGACCGAACCTATATTGGTCACTTCAAAAGAGTAATTTATGATGTCGCCTACGGCAGAATATGAAGGTACATCCGCTGTTTTGACGATTGTTACACCAGGAGCGACTTCAGGTGAACCCGTTGCATCGTTGCCGTCTGTAAAGAACCAAAAATTATCACCACGCGTTGCGCTACCGTCTGCATCTTGAATGGTGGGGGTTGTGCTTCCAACAGTTAAAATGTCGTTCAACAAAGCTGCATCAGTGCTTTCGAACCAGGCCGTCGTTGTTTGCGTGCTCCCTTGGTTGCCAAAACAGTTGGTTGCACCTTGCGACACAGTTCCCGTGAGATTGGTGTTTTCACCGTTCACGCCTGTGAAACTGGAAACATCGAACCCGTTAACTTGGAATGTGATGTCATTGTGGTCGAAATTGCCTGGACAAGCATCGCCGTCTCTCGCTGTCAGTCGCACATACATTTTGGTAATCGAGCCACCAAAATAGGTTGAACAAGCCGTGGGACCACAATTCAAATTCTGAGTTGGGCCGAGCTGAAACGGACTGCCACGAAAAGCAGCGGGCGTTCCCGTTTGCTCAAAGCCACGAAACTGAGTGGAGGGGTTCACAAACTGATAATAATAGTTCCCGTTGGCACCCACGAGCACGAATACAGTACCACCCGCTTCAGGATAGGTATTAGGGATCTGGGATCCTAATCCATCAGGAATGGTTGTCGTGAATGGTGTGGCCCATGCCGCAGCATGTCCAAAAACCAAAGATATTACAGTTGCCAATACGAGAAACAAGATTCGGCTTACCGAAGACATTAACGTCATGGCAGCCCCACCGGAGAAGAAACGAATCACATTCCCTTACGTAATGACACGTAAGTGGAATTTTCAAAAGATCCTTTTAGAGATCATCGAATAGGCAAAATGCACGCGGTACAGTTAACGCAGCGTTAATTTTCCTTAACAGACTTCATTGCCATGTTAACTTATCGAGACTGCAGAACGGCATCACTTTAAAAAGTTGGTTGCTGACTTAAAAACAAAATATAATATAAATTAGAATTTTTTCTAAAAAATGGGATATTTTTGTATATATCAATAATATAAATTATTATAAAAATAATATATAATCAAATTAGAGCAGCATTGTAACGAAATTCACACTGTAATGTTCAAACAATTTCATAAATCGCCATTGTAACGGACGATGAATGCCTTGCGCCCGTGCCCACAAACAATGTGTGATTGACCCACGAATAGCGTGGGTCTCCAGTCTCCAGTCTGGCTTGTGTGCGCATATAATATTGATCTGGCGAGACGTGTTCGCCCTTTGCCAGTTTCTTCAAGACATCAGGATCACCGAATCGGTATCCATAATTGATGATTTCGATGGTCGCGCCATCATGTGTTTCCAAAGCATATCGCGTATCAAGCTCTGCCAACCCGTCATCAAACACCGTTTGCCAATCTGCGCCCACATTGAGAACCCGGCCGTTGAGCCGCGGCCCGGTCGCGACCCCACCAACAATGGGAATGATTCGACGTTTACCCGCTCGGCCATTGCCCAATTCCTGAATTGGACCGAGATCAACTTCAATATTACAAACATGGTCAAGTATTGGCGCATTCAGCTTCATGTTTCAGATCCAGTTCTAATTTGGGTGCCATTAAGACAACAAAAAACCCGAACGGCAAAGCCATCCGGGTTTCAAAAAATCAAACTATTTTGGTTCGACACTCAAACCCAAGCACGTTCGCTCAATTTGCTTTCAAACGCATCAATGCTGTCGACTTTTTCCATGGTCAAACCGATATCATCCAGACCGTTCAGCAGGCAGTGCTTTTTGTGGGCATCCAAATCAAAAGAAATGCTGCCACCATCTGGGCCCGTGATGGTTTGCGTTTCCAGATCCACAGTCAAAACAGCGTTGGAGCCACGGCTGGCATCATCCAACAATTTCTCGAGTTCATCTTCCGTCACTTGAACTGGCAAAATGCCATTCTTGAAACAGTTGTTGTAGAAAATATCCGCGAAACTGGTTGAGATCACACAGCGAATGCCTCTGTCCAGCAAAGCCCAGGGCGCATGTTCACGTGAAGAGCCGCAACCAAAATTATCGCCAGCCACCAAAATGGTCGCATCGCGATAAGCTGGTTTGTTCAAAACAAAATCTGGATTTTCACTGCCATCTTCGTTGAGACGCATTTCGGCAAACAGCCCTTCAGACAGACCTGTGCGTTTGATTGTTTTCAAATAGTCCTTCGGAATAATCATATCGGTATCGATATTGATAATCGGAAGCGGTGCTGCAACACCTGTCAATTTTGTGAACTTTTCCATGAGATAATGTCTCTTGTCTAATCTGTTGGGGATGATCTACACCAGACTTTCGAAATCGCCAAGATCAACACGGGTTATGTTTGCAATGAAACTCTACAGAATGATCACAGGACCCGATGACAATGAATTTTGCCATCGCGTATCCAAGGCTTTGTCCAACGGGTGGGAACTCGCGGGCAGCGCGTCTCTGACTTTCGACGCCGTGCGTGGCCGCACCATGTGCGGACAATCTGTGGTGAAGGATGTGCCTGACGAGGACTATTCTCCAGACATAAAATTGGGCGATTATTAATCCATGTATCGCGAAGATTCGTTCTTCACGCTAACGATCGGCGGCCAAATCGGATTGGTAGCGTTATCTTTGCTTTTGGCAGCGATCTTTCTTCATATTTGCTGGCGCACAACACTTGGAAAATTCATCTGGTTGCGTTTTGCAATCGCTGTTTTTCTGTTCATGTCGTTCATCTGGCTCATGCCCCAGATCTACTATATTTACTATATCTTTCTGCTTAACGTGCCTTGGCAAATCATCATTCAATCGCCACCCACGCCTGTCGATCTCGGTCGAATTTTGTTGTTCGCAGAAAACGCGAACCTGTCATTTCACGCACAGGCAATAATGGGGTGGGCGCTCATTTTGCTCGCACTGTTGCGACCAAAATTTGAAAAACCTAAGCCTGCTCGCTAAGATATTTTGCGTATAGAACACCAAGTGCACAGGAGGCTATTCGCGCTTCTGCACTGTCGGCGCGACTCGTCAGAATAACAGGCGCTTTCGCACCCACAACCAATCCGGCCGTCTCACTGCCAGCCATAAATGTGAGCGCTTTGAAGAATATGTTGCCGGCCTCAATCGTTGGCACAACCAGAATATCCGCGTCGCCCGCAACGGGTGACTCAATACCCTTCAGTTCTGCCGCCTCTTTGCTGACCGCGTTGTCCAAAGCGAAAGGACCATCAACCATTCCGCCCGTGATTTTACCCTGAGCTGCGGCATCTGCAATTGCACGCGCTTCCACCGAGGAGGGGATGGCAGGGTTCGGACTTTCGACAGCCGACAAAATTGCAGCCTTCGGCGTTTCAACACCCAACGCACGCGCAAGATTGATCCCATTTTGAGTGATAGACATTTTATGATTTTCGGTCGGTGCAACATTCAATGCGGCATCAGTGATAATCACAGGACGATCCCAAGTTGGAATGTCCATGACAAAGCAATGGCTGGTGCGTTGAGACGTGCGCAAGCCATTTTCCTTGCGAATGACAGCAGCCAAATATGTGTCAGAATGAATAAAACCCTTCATCAAAACTTGAGCAGCACCTTCCACCACCAGATCAACACCGCGATGCGCCGCCTGCTCTTCAGTCTCAGCTTGGACAATCTCGAGACCGGAAATATCAAACCCCGCGTCCTTTGCGGTTTTCTCAATTCGGGTTTTGTCGCCCACCAATATGGGTACAATCAAACCTTCGTCACGGGCATCCAATGCGCCTTCCAAAGCTGTTGCTTCCTCTGGACAGATGACGGCAGTCTTCAACGGATCAAGTGGAGCACACATCGAAAGAAGTTTTGAAAAATGCGGGCGGGTTTCTGGTGTGATTTCGTGCACAATGGGCTCCAATTGTTCTTCTCCACTTTCACCATCCATAAAGGCAATTCGTGTGCGGGGAAAGCTGGAGACACTTTGCGCGGAGTAAAAAATAAAGTTAGATGACCACAATTAACTTCGAAGCTGAGGCAGCCGCGTGACCACAAATATTTTGACCATAGGAACATTTTTCCCAAGCGTAATCTCTGATCTCAGCAAAGAGTTTGAAATTGTCGAATGCCCTGAGCGCAGCGACATTGAAAAACTGTCGGCTAACCAATGCGAACACATTGAAGGTTTAGCCACATTTGGTTGGGCGCCAAAAGATCTTATAGAGAAATTTCCAAGACTTAAACTGATTTCAAGTTTCGGCGTTGGTTATGATGGTGTGGATGCGGACTTTGCGGCATCGAAAGAAATCATCGTCACCCACACTCCAAATGTGCTGAACGATGACGTTGCCAACACGGCGATTATGTTGATCCTCGCAACGATGCGCCGCCTCATCGTCCAAGACAAATATTTGCGCGATGGTCGTTGGGTCAAAGAAGGCAATGCACCTTTGACAACCAGCATTCGCGGCAAAAAAGTTGGCATTGTGGGCTTGGGCCGCATTGGCGAAGCAATTGCCGAAAAACTGTCTGTTTTCCAATGCGAAACCGTTTATCATTCACGAAACAAGAAAGAGGGCGTCCCATACACATATTATGGAAATCTCGTTGAGATGGCGAAAGAGTGTGATCTTTTGATTGCAATTACCCCCGGTGGGCCGGCAACAAATAAGCTGATCAATCGTGACGTGATTGAAGCTTTGGGCCCGCAAGGCACACTCATCAATGTTGCGCGTGGAACCGTGGTCGACGAAACTGAGATGGTAAACGCCCTGCAAGATAGACGCTTAGGTGCTGCAGGTCTTGACGTTTTTGAAGACGAACCAAACGTGCCTGAAGAATTGTTCTCCATGGAAAATGTGGTGCTCACGCCCCATGTAGCCAGCGCAACTTGGGAAACCCGACAAGCCATGTCTGACCTCGTGGTTGCAAACCTCGTTTCATACTTTTCAAAAGGCAAAGTTGAAACGCCGGTGCCTGAATGCGCCAATCTAACTGGTGCTTAAATTTAATCTTTTTGACCGAATAAAATTTTGCGCTCTTCATCAGTAGGTGGCCGTTGCCGCCTGCTGTCTTTGCCCAAAGCCACACCTGCCTGAACTGCAGGACGGTCTTTCACTGCAGCGCGCCAGCGTGCCAAGTTTGGAAATTCATCCAAAGACAATTGCATAGCCTTGGCAATCAAAACCCATGGCCAGCACATCATATCAGCGATGGAATAATCATTGCCCACAATCCAATCACGGCCCTGCAAGCGTGTGTCGAGAACTTTCAAACATCGCATGGACTCCGCTTCATAACGGTTGCGTCCATATCCATGGCGCTCTTCCTCAGGCGCATAATTGAAGAAATGACTGTGCTGCCCCATCATCGGCCCTTGGTTGCCTGTTTGCCAAAACAGCCATTCTAGAATCTCTTTTTCCAACACTGGATCAGCTGGCAAAAACCGCTGAAATTTTCGTGCGAGATAAAACATGATCGCACCAGATTCGAACACACTTAAAGGTTCACTCTCTACATCATGATCCACAATGGCAGGCATCCGGTTATTTGGACTGATCGCTAGAAATTCAGGTTTAAACTGATCACCCTGACCAATATTCACAAAATGGGTTTCATAATCGATGCCAAGCTCTTCCAGAAGAATAGAGACTTTCCATCCATTGGGCGTTGGCCAGTAGTAGAAATCAAGCGGTTTGCTCATGACATATCTCCCAAACTGGTCACACCCTCTTCTGCCAGTGCCTCAATTTCTTCATCACTAAAACCCAAATGCCCCAACAGCTGATGGCTGTCTGCACCAAGCGAAGGCGCCGGCAATCGGAACTCTGTGGGTGTGTTTGAAAATTGCGGTGCAGGTCGCGCTTGTCGTAAAACCCCTGCGATTGGGTGATGCGTTTCAACAATTGTTTCATTGGCCAGAATTTGGGGGTGAGCGATGACTTCACGTCGTGTGAGAACTGGGGCGCATGGCACATCCTCCGCTTCCAGTTTTGCCAGCCAGTTTGCAGCCGTGTCCGTCAACAAAACATCTTGTGTCATTTGCAAACGTTCATCAATGTTTTGCCCGCGCAGTGCGGATGTCGCAAAGCGGGCGTCAGTCAACCATTCGGGTTTATTGAACGCTCTGCAAAGCCCCGCCCATTCTTTGTCAGATTGAACGGCGACACTGATATAATCTTCAGCCGTTTCATAAATCAGGTCGATGAAGCTTTGTGCCGTTTCTTTCTCAAGTTCATCACCCACAAATGTATGCGCGCCCATGTCTGACCCCCAAAGGAATGACACGACCGTATCCAGCATGGACAGTTTGATATGTTGCCCCTCACCTTTGGCGCGACCACCAGTTCGTTCACGATGAAACAGGGCTGCGCTGATAGATTGAGCTGCAGCGTAGCCAGTCAACTTGTCTGGGACAATAGTGCGCACCAGTCGAGGCCGCAGCTCATCTGACCCACCTTGTACCGTTGTTAAGCCAGAAAGGGCCTGAACAAGCGGATCATAAACCGGCTTCTGCGCATACGGCCCCACATCTCCAAAACCGGAAATAGAGACATAAACAATTGACGGCGCAATTTCTTTGATAGCGTCATATCCAATGCCAATACGGTCCACGACGCCTGGCCGAAAATTCTGAACAATCACGTCAGCTTCAGCAGCCATTCGCTTAAAAATCTCTACGGCACGCTTGTCCTTCAGGTTCAAAGTCAAAGACCGTTTGTTGCGATTGTTGTTCACGAAAGACGCTGAAAATCCATTTCGTTTGGTGGACACCGATCTTGTGTGGTCGCCACCCTTTGGGTTTTCGATTTTGATTACGTCCGCCCCTTGATCGGCCAACATGAGAGTGGTCATGGGCCCCGAAATCATGGACGTGAGATCAAGCACTCGAATGCCTGAGAGCGGGCCATGGTTCGTAGAATATGTGTCTTTTGGCATAACACGCGCCTTGTTCAAGATTCTGCTGATCATGACGCGAACAATCGAAATTTGAAAGGCAATTACTTGCGCGCGAAAACACCAATCATCGGCCCAAGAGGACGCCAACCACCTCGGTTCGCTGTTTTGGTTTTGATGGCAGACACCGTTCCATCAAGAAACAACGCGTTGGGTGCGTTCAATTCATCTTGAAACAATTTCCCAAAGTTCCAGAAATTGATGACCCCGTGGGAAATGGCAAAATGAACCGTGCCCCCATCTTTTGAAACACCCACTCCATTGCGAATTTTCAAACTGTCAGACTCTTTCAAGAACCGCGGATGCAGCTTTCCATCAATCACCAACATAGGTCCAGACTGGGTTGCAAAATCAACCGTGCGATCCGCTTTCAAAAACGCCTTGGTTTCGCTTACCCCAAGTTTTCCATCCCGACCCCAAAACACGCCATTAGGCAGAAGGTGAAAATTACCCCACCCACCCTTGGTTGAAATCTGCTTTTCTTCCCGCCCGTTTTCCACATACAGCCCAACAGGAAACAGTTCATCGTGATACATGCCGCCATTCATCAACATGAGCGGCTCAAGGTTTTTACTTTCAAGTGCACTTTCAAGGCGAGAAAGACGTGCGAAAGGTTCACCAGATGGGTTGGTCAAAAACAAACGTGTTTCAATTTCAGCAACAGAATAAGAGCACACTGTATGCTTTACATTTGCATGGGTGAGTGTGCGACAATCACCATCATGGCACCCGCCAAACAGGGCGCAGAATATTGCAGTTAGAAAGTCCCACATGAAGTTCGCAGCCAGCCTTAATCTGCAACAACCACCGGATGATTGCCTATCAACCAATCACGGCGTCAATGCGACATGCTAAACGTTGTCTATGGGCGCCAGCAACATCCAGCGATGTCCAAACGGATCGTAGAACTGACAAAATCGATCACCCCAAAACATATCTTCCGGCGCAAATGATTTTGTAGATCCATTTTCCATCGCAAGACCGTAGATGCGATCAACTTCTGACGGAGAATCAACAGTGATGCTGACAGCCACAGGAGAGCCCTTGCCTGGCACAGCCCCCGGTTCAGAATCAAACTCGGGAAATTCATCGGACAGCATCACGGGATTGTCTTGGATCATCAATGTGGCATGCATGACGCGCTCTCCATCCTCCGCATCCATCACGTTCGAACATTTTGCATCAAACACTGTCTCGTAAAATTTGATGGCTGCTTTTGCACCCTTAACGGTCAAATAGGGAGAAACTGAAATTTTGGTCATGAAGTCACCTTTGCAATATGCAGAGTTTATCTCGAATTTCTTGACGTGAACCCCTAGATTATCGCATATCCTCTATCAAAATTCGACTTTTGCAAGGAATGCAATTTATGTCTGGTGCAACCACCCTTTATGACAAAATCTGGAACGACCATCTGGTTCACGAACAAGAAGATGGAACATGTCTTTTGTACATCGATCGCCATCTCGTGCACGAAGTCACAAGCCCACAGGCTTTTGAAGGTTTGCGTATGGCGGGCCGAAAAGTGCGCGCACCTGAAAAAACTCTGGCTGTGGTCGATCACAACATTCCAACCACCAACCGCGCCGGTGGTATCGCCAATGAAGAAAGCCGCATTCAAGTGGAAGCGCTTGCCAAAAATGCCGCTGACTTCAACGTGGAATATTATTCCGAGACCGATAAGCGCCAAGGCATCGTGCACATCATCGGCCCAGAACAAGGCTTCACCTTGCCCGGCATGACAATTGTGTGCGGCGACAGCCACACATCCACCCACGGCGCATTCGGCGCTTTGGCGCACGGGATCGGAACGTCCGAAGTGGAGCACGTTCTGGCAACCCAAACTTTGATCCAGAAGAAAGCCAAGAACATGAAAGTTGAGGTCACAGGTGATCTCAAAAATGGCGTCACTGCAAAGGACATCATTCTGGCAATCATTGGTGAAATCGGAACTGCTGGCGGCACAGGTTACGTCATCGAGTTCTGTGGGCCCGCCATCGAGGCTTTGTCCATGGAAGGCCGCATGACGGTTTGCAACATGACCATTGAAGGCGGCGCTCGCGCTGGCTTGATCGCGCCAGATGAGAAAACGTTCGAATATATCAAGGGCAAACCCAAAGCACCGTCAGGCAAAGCTTGGGACATGGCTTTGGAATATTGGAAGGGCTTGAAGTCTGACGATGATGCTCATTTCGACAAAGTCGTTACAATTGATGCCAACAATCTGACCCCGATCGTCTCTTGGGGCTCAAGCCCCGAAGATGTGATCGCAGTAACAGGCGAAGTGCCAGACCCTGCATTGATCGAAGACGAAAACAAACGCGCCTCCAAATTCCGCGCACTTGAATATATGGGCCTCACCCCCGGCACCAAAATCACGGACATCAAAATCGACCGTGTTTGGATCGGCTCTTGCACAAACGGTCGCATTGAAGACCTGCGCGCTGCTGCTGCCGTTCTCGAAGGCAAGAAAATTGCTGACACCGTATCTGCGATGGTCGTTCCAGGTTCTGGCTTGGTGAAAGAACAAGCGGAAGCGGAAGGTCTGGACAAAATTTTCATCGCAGCAGGTGCTGAATGGCGCGAGCCAGGTTGCTCAATGTGTCTGGCAATGAACG
This sequence comes from uncultured Rhizobiaceae group bacterium, assembly GCA_937958815.1. Taxonomy (GTDB): domain Bacteria; phylum Pseudomonadota; class Alphaproteobacteria; order Rhizobiales; family Rhizobiaceae; genus Pseudahrensia. Next base: position 10,082 of record CALGMR010000020.1, read on the forward strand.
ATGACCGCCTAAAACCAGAAGAGCGTTGCGCATCGACATCCAACCGCAATTTTGAAGGCCGTCAGGGTTTTAAAGGGCGCACCCATCTTGTGTCGCCAGCCATGGCAGCAGCCGCTGGTGTCGCAGGCCACTTTGTGGATGTCCGCGACCTTTAACGCGCAGCGCTTTAAAGACAATTCAAATGACCTCGTGATTGTCATGGGGCCATTTTTTTAACCTCAATCCCGTTCGCTCACTTCATCAGGCAGGGACACAGTGATTGAAGTGTTTTCCAAATCAACACTGGGAACATTTTCCAGGCTGAAATCTAAAAAATAGGTTTTGGAACTCAAGCCACCAGCTTCGTTCAACGGTGCAATTTCCAAAACTGGGCCAGCGCCAAAATCGGGCACCGTCATCACCAAACCAATCTTCGTTCCATCCTCATCGCGCACATCGCACCCGATCAAATCGGTGACGTAGAACTCGTCTTCATCCGTATCATCTGGCAAGGCAGAACGGTCAACGAACAATTCAAGTCGGTTCAATGCTTCAGCATCCTCGCGCGAATTGATGCCTTTGAATTTCACCACGACAACTGTTTTTTGCGGACGCAGATTTGTGATTTTAAATTTGCGCCCGTCTTGTGACCAAAGAGACCCGTAGTCTCCAATTGCCAACGGATCTTCTGTGAAAGGCTTCACGCGCACTTCGCCCCGAATGCCATGGGCGGCACCGATTTGCGCAAGCAGAACTGGATTTTCAAGTTTCATGGGATTCCCATACAAAAAGGGCGGCTGATCGCAAAGACCAACCGCCCTGATTTGTTTAAAAAAGTAAGACTATTATTCAGCAGGTGTTTCTTCCGCCGGCGCTTCCTCTGCAGGAGCCTCTTCAGCAGGTGCAGCAGCAGCTTCTTCCGCAGCAGCCTTTGCAGCTTCTTCTGCGTCCGCTGCAGCTTGCTTAGCATCTTCTTCTTTTTGCGCTTTTTCTTCCAAACGTTCTTGAGCCTTCTTACCAGGCTTCGCTTTGTTCGGGTTGTTGCGTGGCTCACGCTTGGCAAGACCAGCTTCATCAAGAAGACGAAGAACGCGGTCAGTTGGTGTTGCGCCTTGATCGAGCCAGTATTGAATGCGCTCTGTTTTCATAGAAACGCGTGCTTCGTTGTCTTTTGCAAGAAGCGGATTGAATGTGCCGAGTTTCTCAATGAAACGGCCGTCGCGTGGTGCGCGAACGTCCGCTGCAACGATTGAATAAAACGGGCGCTTTTTAGAGCCGCCGCGGGCAAGACGAATTTTAGTAGCCATAATTTAAGTTCCTTAGATGGTCATGTTCGTGTGTTGATTAAGACTGGTTTGAAGCAGCCTGTTTGTGGTGCTGGATCACTTCGCGAATAACGAATTCGAGAAATTTTTCAGCAAAATCTGGATCAAGATCGGCGCGCTCAGCTAAACGGCGCAGTCGATCCACTTGTTCTTCTTCACGCTTTGGGTCTGAGGGCGGGAAATCATTTTCAGCTTTCAACGCACCCACAGCCTTGGTAATGCGAAACCGTTCAGCCAAAGTGTGAATGAGAATGGCATCAAAATTATCAATGCTTTTTCGATACTGTTGCAGCTTGTCTTGAGGGGTCATTTCTTTTTCCCTCCAAGCGGAGAGCCGCCAAGGCCTGGGAGTTTTGGCATTCCGCCACCCATGCCGCCGGGCAGTCCACCACCACCCATTTTACGTGCCATGTCTTCCAGCTGTTTCGGGTCCATGCCGGACATATCAGGCATTCCACCGCCGCCCATGCCTGGCATTCCGCCACCCATACCGGGCATGCCCATAGCAGCCGCCATTTTGCCCATCATGCCTTTGCCGCCCTTGCCTGACATTTTCTTCATCATGTCGGCCATCTGGCGGTGCATTTTGAGCAATTGATTGACTTCTTGCACAGAAGAACCCGAGCCTGCTGCAATACGTTTTTTGCGGCTGGCGTTGAGCACTTTTGGTGTTTTGCGCTCCTTACGAGTCATAGACGAAATGATCGCCTGCTGACGTTTGAAAACGGTGTCGTCAATACCGGCCGCTTCAATCTGCTTCGCCATTTTGCCAATACCGGGCATCATTTTCATGATGGAACCCATACCGCCCATTTTCGACATCTGGCCCAATTGCTGTGAAAGGTCGTCCATATCGAACAGGCCTTTCTGCATTTTGGCAGCCATAGCCTGAGCTTGTTCGGCGTTGATATTTTCCGAAGCTTTCTCAACCAGCGAAACAATGTCGCCCATACCAAGAATACGGTCCGCGATACGCTTTGGATAGAAATCCTCAAGCGCGTCCATTTTCTCGCCAACACCTAGAAGCTTAATCGGCTTGCCAGTGACAGCGCGCATGGAAAGAGCTGCACCCCCACGACCATCCCCATCGATACGGGTGAGAACAAGTCCGGTAATGCCGACACGGTTGTCAAAATTTTGCGCAAGATTGACAGCGTCTTGACCGGTGAGCGCATCAGCGACCAACAGAATTTCATGGGGGTTGGCAGCGGTTTTAATATCCGCCATTTCCGCCATCAGCGCTTCATCAATAGACGTGCGACCAGCCGTGTCCAAAATCACCACATCAAACCCGCCGAGCTTGGCTGCTTGAATGGCACGATTGGCAATCTGCACGGGTGATTGCCCTTCAATGATCGGAAGCGTTTCCGTTTCCGTCTGTTCGCCCAATTGGCGCAATTGTTCTTGTGCTGCAGGACGACGCACATCCAAGGACGCCATCAGAACTTTCTTGTTCTGCTTGTCCTTCAAACGCTTGGCGATTTTGCCTGTTGTTGTGGTCTTACCAGAACCTTGAAGACCAACCATCATTATGGCCACAGGTGCTGGAGCATTCAGATCAATCTGAACGTCCTCTTCGCCCAACATATTGACCAATTCGTCATGGACGATTTTGACAACCATCTGGCCGGGCGTCACAGATTTGACGACTTCCGCACCAACAGCTTTTTCACGCACCGCTTCGGTGAACGAGCGCACGACGTCCAAAGCCACATCAGCTTCAATCAACGCCCGACGCACTTCGCGCAAAGCGGTAGAAACATCCTTGTCGGAAAGCGCACCACGACGGGTCAGGCCGTCGAAAATACCGCTCAATCTATCCGAAAGTGATTCAAACATGGTTCATTCCGTTGTCTTTAGGTTGCACGAGTGCCCTAAAGGTAGTGATTTTTAACAGTCAAAACCATACGCAAAAAGCACCCGTGGGCGTATAACGCTGACGGGTGGTGACCTCCGGATGTCGTGTGATAACGAGGGCCGGTCGGTTGCTCTTCGACAAATGGTTTTGTCTAATGCGCCGCATAAAGCGCTTTTGCTGGCAAGAGTCAAGCAATCCAGTGCCTTTGACGAATAGGCAATGGGCTGCTTTTTTTGAGAAACTGCCATATAATGTGCCAAATCTCACTGCTAAACAAAACGCAGTCGATTAAAAGTCGATTCGGGGCGTATCGTACAATCAGGAGTTGGGACCATGTGGTTTGGTGAAAATGAAAAGCGTGCCCGCAATTCGGAAGGGCTGAACAAACCGATGGAGAAGGACATGATCAGAGACGATCATGGACATGCGCCATTGCAAAACAGTCTGGAAAATCTTTTAGATCATCCGGCAAAGCACAATAATTACGCCGTCAGCAAAGTGAATGCTTATCCTTATTAGGATTGAAAATCACAATCGGTGAAGCGAGCATTTTTGCCGCACAGCCAGCAATTTCCTTGACTTAAAGTGTTCGCCACGACACGACTTGCCTCATGAAAAGAAGAAAGTTTTTGAAGGTTTTGGCTTTGCTTGGGCTGGGCGGAACCGCTATTGCCACGGGGTCAATCACAATCGCAAAGTCACGAAACCCGTATTATTCGGGGCCAGAAAGCGACCATTTTGACGGGTTGAATTTTTTTAATCCCGAAGGTCATCCACCAAAGAGCATGATCGAGTTTTTCCGAACGCGCTTTTCAAGCCCATCCGTAAAATGGCCTGACCAATACCCCTCACCCTATAAAGATGAACCACCCCAGCGCGTTGAAGGTGATGCATTACGAGTGAGTTTTGTGGGCCATGCAACCGTATTGGTTCAAACAGCTGGATTGAATATATTGACCGACCCTGTTTGGGCCGAAAGATGTTCACCTGTCAGTTTTGCTGGCCCCAAACGGGTCAATCCACCCGGAATAGATTTTGACGATCTGCCAAATATTGATGTGATTCTTCTTTCCCACAATCACTACGATCATCTTGACCTTGATGCGATTTCCCGATTGCACGACAAATTCAAACCTTTGATTGTCACTCCACTTGGCAACGATCGCATATTAAGGAACCACAACTCCAATTTGCGCGTGGCTGTGGGCGATTGGGGCGACACCATAGAATTGTCAGATAGTGTGGAGGCCACTTTTGAACCCATGCACCATTGGTCGGCACGTGGTTTGGGAGACCGCCGCAATGCACTTTGGGCGGCATTTGTGCTGCAAACGCCAAACGGCAATATTTATCACGTGGGCGACACCGGTTTTCACGACGGCAAAAACTACAAGGCCGCAAAAGAAAAATACGGAAATTTCCGATTGGCCATTTTGCCATTTGGAGCCTATGAGCCTCGCCAATTTATGCAGCACCAGCACCAAAATCCGGACGAGGCGGTGTTGGGGCATAAGATATGCGGAGCGGAATTTACCCTCGGTCATCATTGGGGAACGTTTAAGCTGACCAATGAAGGCATTGGAGACCAGCTTCAACATCTCGACGAAGCCCGCCAGAAACGCGGCGTAGGGAAAGATATATTTCGTGCGCTTCAACCAGGACAGGTTTGGGACGTGCCACTCAAAGCGCCCATAAATGTTTGAGACTTTGAACATGAGCGAGACCGACTATCAAAAAGAGCAGCGACGCCAATGGTCGCGCAATGATATACCGTCCGGCCATCTGCCCGTTCACAAATGGTATTTGCGTATTGATGACCCATCAAAGATAAAGGCTAAACAGCCACCCCCTGAAAACGTATCGATCGTTCGTGCAAACAGCCCAACCATCGAATTCTATCGATTCTTGTACAACAACGCGGGCGAAGAATTTTTGTGGGGCGATCGTCGTCGATTGAGCGACGAAGAACTGTTGCCACTGATCTCTCCAGAAACCTGCCATCTGATGGTTCTGTACGAAAACGGCACACCAGCAGGATTTTGCGAATTAGACGTAAGTCCGCCTGACCACAGCGAAATCAAATATTTTGGAATGTTGCCCGGATTTTTGGGACGTGGATTAGGTGGATATTTTCTGAATGCTTCAATTCAATATGCAGCGAATTTGAAACAAGTTCCCCTCATACTTGATACATGCAGCTTGGATCACGAGAGCGCTTTGGAAAACTACCGAAAGCGTGGATTTAAAATCTACCAAGAACGCGACTTTTTTGATCCCGACCCACGATTGGATGGGACAATTCGAACTGATGCTGGAAAACACGTGCCACTAGCCAAATAGCCGTTAACGCTTGGGAACACGAATATCTGGTATTTTGTCGCGACCTCCGCCATATAAGCGCCATGAGCACAATGGTACCCTTTGCGAAAATGAATGGCCTCGGCAACAAGATTATTGTGGCCGACATGCGCGCGCGCGCTGATCATATCACACCCGCTGCCGCAATTGCCCTCGCCAACGATCCAAAAACTCGTTTCGACCAATTGATGGCTGTTCATGCGCCGGGCAAAATTGGCAAGGATGCAGTGATTGAAATATTCAATTCTGACGGAACTCTTGCTGGAGCGTGTGGCAATGGCACACGTTGTGTCGTCAAATGGCTGGACCAGCCAGAAAATGGCGACTTCTTTTCCTTTGAGGTGAATGGTCAACCACTCAAAGCCCAAAAGCTGGAAGATGGACGCGTGACTGTGAACATGGGCGTGCCACGTTTTGAGTGGGATCAAATTCCTCTATCCGATGAATTTGCCGATACACGAGGCATTGAACTCGAGGTTGGGCCTCTTGGTGCCCCAATTTTACACACGCCTTCTGCAGCCAATATCGGCAATCCGCACATCACATTCTGGGCTGATCAAGACGTAAACACTTACGCACTCGATAAATTTGGCCCCATGCTGGAACACCACATGCTGTTTCCTGACCGCATGAATATTACCATCGCCCAAGTGACCGGTGAAAATGAACTGACCATGCGCACTTGGGAACGGGGCGCTGGACTAACCGAAGCATGTGGGTCTGCTGCATGTGCTGCGGCTGTAAACGCCGCCCGCACAGGGCGGACTGGCCGTAAAGTCACCACCCATTTGCCAGGCGGTGCATTGGAAATTGAATGGCGTGCTGACAATTTTATTTTGATGACTGGCCCCACAGAACACGAGTTTGATGGCATGTTTGACCCGCTCACGGGCGCATGGGAACAAACGTCATGAGCAAGCTTGATGTCATGACATTTGGGTGTCGCCTCAACACGTATGAAAGCGAAGTCATGCGCCGCGAGGCAACTGCAGCAGGCTTGTCGGATCTTGAAGGTGGCGCGATCATCGTCAACACATGCGCAGTGACAGGCAAAGCCGTGACTGACGCAAAACGCGCGATCCGCAAAGCGCGCCGCAAAAATCCAGACGCGCGCATCATTGTTTCTGGCTGTGCCGCACAAACAGAGCCAGACACATTTGCCTTAATGGATGAAGTTGATCTTGTTCTCGGCAATGAAGAAAAATTGCTCGCTCATTCTTATCGTCAATTGCCAGAATTTGGTGTGAACCAATTTGAGAAAGTGCGCGTCAACGACATTATGTCGGTCAAAGAAACTGCATCTCACATGGTGGAAGCCATTGAGGGCCGCACCCGCGCATTTGTTCAGGTGCAAAACGGATGTGACCACCGCTGCACATTTTGCATTATTCCCTACGGACGCGGCAATTCTCGATCTGTGCCAGCGGGCGAAGTGGTTAGCCAAATTCAACAACTCTGCGACAACGGTTATCGCGAAGTTGTTCTGACAGGCGTTGACCTCACATCATGGGGCGGGGATTTGCCCGCCAATCCCTCACTTGGTCGTCTGGTACAATCCATTTTGAAAAATGTGCACGGTTTGGAGCGGCTGCGTCTGTCGTCCATCGACTCCATCGAGGTGGACGAACCCCTCATGGATGCTATTGCCAGCGACCAGCGTTTGATGCCCCATTTGCACCTGTCGCTGCAATCTGGCGACGATATGATTTTGAAACGTATGAAACGTCGCCACTTGCGCGATGATACAATTCGTTTTTGCCAAGATGTGCGAAGCGTGCGACCTGATGTTGTTTTCGGCGCAGACATTATTGCAGGTTTCCCGACAGAAACCGAAGAAATGTTTCAAAACTCTCTTGCGATTGTCGAAGAAGCGGGCCTCACCCATTTGCACGTGTTTCCTTATTCGGCGCGCCAAGGAACGCCAGCAGCGCGAATGCCCCAACTCGACAGGTCGATTGTGTTAGACCGTGCCAAGCGCATGCGCGCATTAGGGGCAAAACGGCTTGAAGAATTCTTGGAAAGCAGAGTGGGCCAAAACGCTGATGTTTTGATGGAGCGGGATGGTCTTGGACGGACTGTCCAATTCACACCTGTAAGTGTAGACAAAGCAGAAGCTGGGACAATGGTGAAACTTCAGATCACAGGCCATGATGGCACCCGATTGATGGGAACGGTTCTTGATCAGAACAAAGCGGCTTAGGGGAATTCATGGCTGAGGAAAAAAAGAGCTTTTTTAAAAAGCTGTTTCGTTTCGGCAAGAAGAAACGTGAAGATGAACCAGAAGTCGATGCATCTGCTGCAGAAACGGAAGCTGCAGCTCTGGTTCAACAAGAAGCTGAAAAGCAAGCTGCCGCTGAAGCCAAAGTTCAAGCTGAATTAAAAGCTGCTGAAGAAGAAATTGCGCGCCGTGCCGCAGAGGAAAAAGCAGCGGCTGAAGCCGAAGCTGCCCGTCTTAAAGAAGAACAGGAAGCCGCCCAAAAAGCTGCAAAGGAAAAAGCCGAAGCAGAGCGCATTGCTGCCGAAGAAGAAGCAAAACGGATCGCTGCTGACAAGGCCGAGCTGGAAAAGCGTGAAGCAGAGGAGAAGGCTCAACGAGAGGCGGATGCCAAAGCGCTAAAAGAAGCCGAAGAGAAAGCGCGTCTGGAAGCGGAAACTGCAGCAAAAAAGGCAGAAGAGGCTCAAAAATCCGCTGACGTCGCAGCGGCCAAAAAGGCTGCCGAAGAACAAGCAGAGGCCGAAAGACTTCAAAAAGAAGCGGAAGCAGCCGCAGAGAAAGCGGAACAAGAGCACAAAGCTGCCGAGGAAGCGGCTGCGCTGGAAAAGAAGCGCGAAGAAGAGCGCGCTGAGCAAGAAGAGGCAGAACGCAAGGCGAAAGCTGAAGCAGATCGATTGGCGGCTGAAGCTGAAGCCGAAAGGCTGGAGAAGGAAAAGCAAGCTGCTGCACAAGCCGAAAAAGAAGCCGCAGAACTTCTGGTGCAAGAAGAAGCGCAACGCGCGGCAGCAGAAGAACGGGCCGCACAAGAGCAAGCCAATCTTGCACAACAACAACCAGAGCCAGAGCCAGAGCCAGAGCCAGAGCCAGAGCCAGAGCCAGAGCCAGAGCCAGAGCCAGAGCCAGAGCCAGAGCCAGAGCCAGAGCCAGAGCAACCTGAAAAGAAAAGCTGGTTCAAGCGATTAAAAAGTGGGCTTGCGCGATCATCTAGCCAACTCACAGAAAACATTTCTGCTGTTTTCACAAAACGCAAACTCGATGAAGACACGCTACAGGAGCTCGAAGATATTCTCATTCAGGCTGACCTTGGCGTGGAAACAGCCATGAACATCACTGACGCCCTTGCGTCCCAGCGGATGGGCAAGGATGTCACCGACGAAGAAGTGCGCGAGTTTATGGCGACAGAAATTGAGAAAGTTCTCGATCCTGTCGCTGCCGAACTCGAGCTTGATCTTGATCATACACCGCATGTGATGCTGGTGGTTGGCGTGAATGGTTCTGGCAAAACAACAACCATCGGCAAACTTTCCCAAAAACTCTACGATGCTGGCTTTTCCACATTGCTTGTGGCCGGTGACACTTTCCGCGCCGCAGCGATTGAGCAATTGAAAATCTGGGGCGAACGCACCCAGTCACCCACATTGTCCCGCCCTCTTGGCTCCGATGCTGCCGGTCTTGCTTTCGATGCTTACCAGCAAGCCAAAGATGAAGGCCGCGATGTGATGTTGATGGACACGGCTGGTCGATTGCAAAACAAGACAGAACTCATGGATGAGTTGGAAAAAATCATCCGCGTGTTGAAGAAACAAGACCCGACAGCGCCTCACACAGTTTTGCTAACACTGGATGCAACAACAGGACAAAATGCACTCAATCAAGTTGAGATTTTCAAAGATGTGTCAGGCGTAAACGGCTTGGTGATGACCAAACTTGATGGCACCGCACGTGGTGGCATTATGGTTGCCATTGCTTCCAAATTCAAACTGCCCGTCTATTTCTTAGGCGTGGGTGAGCAAGTCGAAGATCTTGAACCGTTTGAAGCGCGAGACTTTGCGCGGTCTATCGCTGGCTTAGAAGACAACTAACTCCCATGAAGCTGATCGCCTCAAACATATCTGTCATTCGCGGTGAAGAGCTCATCTTAGAAGATATCTCATTCACCGTTTCGTCCAACGAGGCGCTGATTGTTCGCGGTGCCAATGGTACGGGAAAGTCCACTTTGTTGCGAGCCATTGCGGGATTGTTGCCCTTAGAAACCGGAACCTTTTCGGTTGATGACCCTGACAATGAGTTTGGGGATTCAACACACTCTCAGCTGTGCCACTATCTTGGCCATGAAAATGCGATGAAACCTGCTATGACCGTTGGTGAAAATCTTGCCTTTTGGCAAGAATTTGCAGGGCAACCTCATTTGGAAATTGACGAGGCCATGGAGATGGTTGGATTGGACGGTTTGCAAGACGTGCCCTTTTCACATCTGTCGACTGGTCAAAGACGTCGCATTTCAATCTCGCGATTGCTCATAAGTTATCGCCCCATCTGGCTGCTGGATGAACCCACTGCCGGATTGGATGCGGCTTCAGAAAAGCAATTCGCCAAACTAATGCAAATACATTTGGAAGATGGCGGCTTAATCATCGCTGCAACCCATATTCCTCTTGGTTTGGAAAACACAAAAGAACTGGTCTTTGGAGAGCAAGAATGATTGCGTTGCTCAAACGCGATCTCAAACTGTCTTTCAGATCGGGCGGCGGTGCTGCAATTGCATTGCTGTTTTATTTCGCCGTAGTGGTCTCCATGCCATTTGCGATTGGCCCGGATCCGATTTTATTGTCGACCATTGGTGGTGCAACGCTTTGGATTGGCGCTCTCTTGGCATCTCTCTTGGGGTTGGAGCGCCTGTTTCAAAGTGATGCAGAGGACGGGTCTTTGGATCAGATGTTGATCTCGCCCACGCCTTTGGCCGCGCAGGTTTTCACCAAGAGCTTTGTTCATTGGTTGGTGACCGGTTTGCCGCTTACACTCATGGCTCCAGTTTTCGGATTGTTTTTAGGAATGAGCCAAAACGCACTTTTGGCCAGCATGGCAACACTTGCTGTGGGCACCCCAGCAATTTCATTTATAGGGGCAGTCGGTGCAGCAATTACAGTTTCCTTATCACGCGGCGGGCTGCTGCTATCTGTTCTCGTTATGCCCATGTGCATACCCGTATTGATATTTGGTGTTGGCGCGGTGCGTGCAGCAGTGACTGAACCAGACCCATTCTTACCGCCCTTTCTTCTTGTTGCAGCCATTTCACTTTTCTTTGCAGTGATCGGGCCCTTCGCATCAGCATTGGCTTTGAGACAGGGTGCATCGTGAGAGACATCAAATTGCATCCACAAAAACGTGACAAACTATTCAGACCACCTCAATTGATTGTGGCAAGACAGACCACTAGAAACATCTCATGACTATTGCTGACACACAAAACCTGCCACGTGGCCTTACAGCACTTGCAAACCCAACGCGCTTTCTTGCGCTTGTGCGCGTTGTGCTGCCCGTTTTGACAATCATCACAATTGGGCTTTTGGCTATTGGCCTGTGGCTTGGGTTTTCTGTGCCTGATGACTACCAGCAAGGCCGCACTGTGCGCATTATGTTCGTTCATGTGCCATCCGTTTGGATGGCTATGGGTGCCTATATGGTGATGGTCTCTGGCGCTTTAGGCGTCTTGGTTTGGAGGCATCCTTTGGCCGATGTTGCGGCCAGAGCCGCGGCTCCGCTGGGCGCATGTTTTACATTTTTAGGCCTTGCCACGGGCTCCATTTGGGGGCGCCCTATGTGGGGAACATGGTGGGTATGGGATGCACGACTGACCAGTTTCCTTATCCTGTTCATCATCTATCTTGGCTTGATTGCTCTTTGGAACTCGATGGAAGAGCCTGCAAAATCTGCGCGCATTGCCGCTGTCGCTATTTTGGTTGGCGCGATCAATATTCCTATTATAAAATTTTCTGTCGATTGGTTCACCACCTTGCATCAACCCGCCAGTGTGTTGCGAACCGATGGCCCCAAATTGGCGCCCGAGTTTTTATATCCCTTACTGACGATGGGTTTGGCTTTCCTGTTTTTGTTTTTGACCCTGCATTTAATGGCCATGCGCAATGAAATTCTGCGTCGTCAGATCCGCACCCTTCAGCGAAAAGCGGCACGTGAAATTCGTTCCGCAAACAAGGCAAGCACATGAGTGAACTGTTCGGGACACAATATTTCGGCTTCATCGCATCTTCTTTTGGTGTAACGCTCATTGTTTTGCTGGGCATGACAATCTGGATTTTGATGACTTATCACGCGCGCCGCAAAGCGCTTGCGAAATTAGAAGCGGCTGGCATTAAGCGGGCCAACAAAACATGAGCGACGAAATTGAACCTTCAGCACCATTGAAGCGATCTCCCTTACGTTTGATCGTTGTATTTGCTCCACTGCTTGTTTTTGGAGCGCTGGTTGCCGTATTCTTCGCCCAATTGATGTCCGGCAAAGACACGTCGGAACTGCCTTCAGCGCTTATCGGAAAACAAGTGCCGCAGTTTGAATTGCCTGCATTGCCTGAGCTGAAAACCGCGGGACAACAAGTTCCAGGGCTTAAATCCGAAGACTTTAAAGGCAAGGTTACACTAATAAATATCTTTGCATCATGGTGCGCACCGTGCCGTGCTGAACATCCCGTTCTTATGTCGTTGTCGAACAACCCTGACCTCACCATCTTTGGCATCAACTACAAAGATGTTGACGAGAATGCGTTGCGCTTTCTGGGCGCGTTGGGAAACCCATATGACCGTGTTGGCACTGATCAAAAAGGACGAACAGCAATTGATTGGGGGTTTTACGGCGTGCCCGAAACTTTGCTTGTTGGACCAGATGGTATCATCCGGTTCAAAATCGTTGGCCCCATCAGCGCTCAGAAATTCGATGAACTCAAAATCGAAATCGACAAACTTATGAAAGAGCAAACCGCCAACTCGTAAAGGTCAAGTCTCAAAAGATGTGAGAATGTCTATGGCGCAGCTATTCTTCTTCCAAAGCATGTCTTTGCATCATGGGCGTTTGGCTCAACACAAATGCCATCGACAATCCCGTCATGCCCCAGAGTTTAAAGCCGACCCAAAAACCTTCTGAGAAATTGCGCCACACAATTTCGTTGACCACAGCCAGAAACAAAAAGAACAACCCCCAGCGAAACGTCAGAATACGCCAACCTTCATCATCCATGCTGAAGGCCGAATCCATAATGATTTTCAAAAGACTCTTTCCGAAATACAAACCTCCCAATAGAGCCACACCAAACAACGTGTTGATGATGGTTGGCTTCATTTTGATGAATGTCTCATTTTCAAAGTAAAGCGTAAGCCCACCAAAAATGGTGACGATGACGAGTGTCACTAAGGGCATGGCAGGCAAGGTGCGCGTATAAAACCAAGAAATTCCGATGGCGATCGGCGTGGCAATCATAATGACAGCAGTCGCCAAAAAGAGCGGCTTGCTCAAAACACCTGTAATGCCTAACGCCTCTACAAAACGATCTCCAAAATTGAAGGCAATAACAAACAAAACAATAGGACCGAGTTCCAAAGCTGTTTTCATTGCGGGCGAAATCTTCGCTTTGTCGGATGTATTTTGCAAAGAGCTTCCCAGTCCAAGTTTTGGCATCAACGGATGTTGCACATGAGGTTATTTCCTAGCAGCCTATTACAGGGGTTCATACTAAATTGAAATGAACAATTGCCGTTTGCGCAAATCTATTCTTCACCAAACTGGACGCTACATCTAGGTTTTGCATATACTGCGACATATTTAAGAGACCGATATCTATCATAGGAGTTCACGCACATGGCCCAATCTCTCGACAGCTTTAAATGTAGGAAAACCCTTACCGTGAATGGCAAAGACTACATCTATTTTAGCTTGGTAGAAGCTGAAAAGAATGGTCTCACCGGCGTGTCCAAATTGCCATATTCCCTCAAAGTACTGCTGGAAAACCTATTGCGTTTTGAAGATGGTCGTTCCGTGAAGGCAGATGACATAAAGGCTATCGCTGAATGGATCGACAATAAAGGGTCTGCCGGTCAAGAAATTGCTTATCGCCCTGCCCGCGTGTTGATGCAGGATTTTACTGGCGTGCCAGCTGTTGTCGACTTAGCAGCAATGCGAGATGCCACATCTAAACTTGGTGGAGACACGGCGACCATCAACCCGCAAGTGCCCGTTGATCTCGTGATTGATCACTCTGTGATGGTAGATCATTTCGGCAATGCACGCGCCTTCGAATTAAACGTTGATCGAGAATATGAACGCAATGGAGAGCGTTACACATTTTTAAAATGGGGCCAGCAAGCGTTTGAAAACTTCCGCGTTGTTCCCCCAGGAACCGGCATCTGTCATCAGGTGAATCTGGAATATTTGGCTCAAACGGTTTGGACTAAGGAAGAAAATGGCGAAACCATTGCCTACCCCGACACGCTTGTGGGCACGGATTCTCACACAACAATGGTCAACGGACTGTCTGTTCTTGGTTGGGGTGTGGGTGGCATTGAGGCGGAAGCTGCAATGCTCGGCCAACCTGTCACGATGTTGATTCCTGAAGTGGTTGGGTTTCGTCTTGAAGGCACAATGGCAGAAGGCATTACCGCGACGGACCTTGTTCTTATCATTGTGCAAATGTTGCGCGAACGCGGTGTTGTCGGAAAGTTTGTTGAATTCTATGGCCCTGGCCTCAACAACCTCACACTGGAAGATCAAGCAACAATCGCAAACATGGCACCTGAATATGGAGCCACATGTGGCTTCTTCCCAATTGACAAAGATACAATCAGCTATCTGGATGCAACTGGCCGGGAAGATGACCGTATTGCTTTGGTTGAAGAATATGCCAAAGCCCAAGGCATGTGGCGTGATGAAACTGTGGCCGACCCGGAATTCACCGACACTCTTGAACTAAACCTCGCCGACGTTGTGCCCTCCATCTCCGGCCCAAAACGTCCACAAGACCGTGTGGCACTTGCTGGGGCAGACAAAGCTTTTGTTGACACTATGAAGAATGAGTTTAGCAAAACATCACGTGGCGATCGTGTGAAAGTGGCCAATCAAAATTTTGATCTGGGCAATGGTGACGTGGTCGTGGCTGCGATCACATCTTGTACAAACACCTCCAACCCATCTGTTTTGATAGCCGCTGGTTTGGTTGCTCGAAATGCACGTGCAAAAGGTTTGACCGTCAAACCTTGGGTAAAGACATCTTTCGCGCCCGGCTCACAAGTTGTGACAGACTATCTGAATAAAGCCGATCTTTCCAAAGAGCTGGACGCGATGGGGTTCAACCTCGTTGGTTATGGCTGCACAACCTGTATTGGCAACTCTGGTCCTCTACAGGAAGATATTTCCAACACCATTCATGAAAATGATTTGGTGGCATGTTCTGTTCTTTCAGGAAATCGCAATTTTGAAGGGCGGATTTCTCCGGATGTCCGCGCCAACTATTTGGCGTCTCCACCTTTGGTTGTGGCTTATGCAATTGCGGGCTCTCTCTATATAGATGTTGCCAAAGACTCCCTGGGCAAAGACCAAAATGGCAATGACGTCTTCTTGAAAAACATTTGGCCTTCAAGCGCTGAGATCGCAGAAATTATGCGCGAAACAATCAACGAAGATATGTTCAAAACGCGTTATGGCGATGTGTTCAATGGCGATGCTGCATGGAAGAGTATTGATGCTGGAGAGGGTGACACTTACGGCTGGGACTCATCGTCCACCTATGTTCAAAACCCGCCATATTTTGAAGGCATGACCATGGAACCTGACGTCGTGCAAGATATAAAAGGCGCACGTGTTCTTTCGCTCTTCAAAGATTCCATCACCACCGATCACATTTCGCCAGCTGGTGGCATCGCGGGCAACAGCCCGGCTGGAGACTACCTACGCAGCCATCAAGTGCGTCCTGTTGAGTTCAACTCCTACGGGTCTCGTCGCGGCAACCATGATGTGATGATGCGCGGCACATTCGCCAATATTCGCATTAAAAACCAGATGCTCGACAATGTAGAAGGTGGTTATTCCAAACATTATCCTTCTGGCGAGCAAGGCGCGATGTTTGACGTGGCCATGCGTTACAAAGATGAAGGTGTTCCGCTGGTAATTTTTGCAGGCAAGGAATACGGCTCTGGCTCATCACGGGATTGGGCGGCAAAAGGCACACGCTTGCTTGGTGTCCGTGCCGTAATAGCAGAAAGCTTTGAGCGCATTCACCGTTCCAACCTTGTGGGCATGGGTGTTCTGCCGCTCGTCTTCACCAATGGAGATTCATGGGAAGGTCTGGATCTTAAAGGCAACGAAAAAGTTTCCATTTCTGGCCTCGGCAGCCTGACACCACGTCAGGAGATGCAGGCCATGATCGAGATGGAAGATGGGTCAACAAAAGAGATCACATTGCTCTCCCGCATCGATACGGAAGACGAATTGGATTATTTCAACAATGGTGGAATTCTTCACTATGTGCTGCGCAATCTAAACAGCCAAGCCGCTTAAGCAGCACTTCATATTTGGCCATCAAAGGCTTCAATCATTTGATTGAAGCCTTTTTTATTGAGTTGTTCAAAATCAGTGTGACACAGAAGTGAGTTGCATGTGAGCGGTCATATCATCATTGTGCAATCACACGCATAATCTGGGCATAAGAATATGAAAAATTCTTCTGAAGGTTGGAATTTCGGCACAAAATTAAAGATTGCCGCGTCTGCATTTGTTGTTATGGGCACCATGCTCGCAACGCAAAGCACGTCTCATGCTGAAGGCAAACAGCCGATTGCTGTTGTGGAAATGTTTACGTCCCAAGGCTGTTCATCTTGTCCACCCGCTGACAAGGTTGTCAGTGACTATGCCAAAAAGAACAATGTGCTCGCTCTGTCCATCCATGTGGATTATTGGAACTACTTGGGTTGGAAAGACACATTTTCAAAAGCAGAGTTTTCACAGCGCCAACAACTCTATGCAATCTCATTTGCCCGCCGCGGCGTTTACACCCCGCAAGCTGTCGTGAATGGCCGCACTCATGTGGTTGGATCAAACGGTTCTGAAATCACCAAACTGGTGGATCAATACACGTCCAGCAACAAGGGTTTGTATGTCCCAATCAAAACATCTTTGTCCGGCGATTCAGTCAACATTAAAACCGGTGCAGATGCAGGGAATGCAACGCTTCACATCATCTATTTTGATAAAGAGAAACGCGTGAAAATCAAAAGAGGCGAAAACGCTGGGAAAACGATTTCCTATCATAACGTGGTGCGCGACATCGTTACGCTTGGAATGATGAAACAAGGCAAGCTCGATATCACTGTGCCTTTGTCAGAAATCCAAAGCTATGGCACAGATGCCTATGTCATTATCCTGCAGAAGACGGCTAAAACCGGAACTCCAGGTGCAATCATTGGTGCGACAGTTATGGAAAGCCAGAACAACTCTTAAACAGTGCTCGACAAAAGAAAGAAGGCCGACCGCTCTTCTCAAACGACCGACCTTCTAATATGTGCACTATCTCCGGGGAAGAGAAAGTCCCGCAGCTTCGCACTGAAGCACAGGTCCCGTTGATTATACGCTTTGTTTTAATGGTTCATCCCAGGGGGGCTGGGGGGCTGTGAACAGGACAAACGATCAAAACAAATTGCCGGGGCAACGTCTTCCAATCTAACGTCAAGTTTGTTGGAAACAGGGTTATGGTGTGGCAAAAATATGGCCGAAGCTCCAAATCGGTAAACACCTGTTTCACAATATTTCAGCTGGTGATCGCAAATTAGCTATATATCACAATAACTTACGTAACGTTAGTTTTTGCGCAGCAGTTTTCAAACCCGTCTGTTTCCTCTTGAATGCTATAGGTTTTAGACCCAAACTGATGCAACGAACACAAACTCTTTCGTGGTAATATTTTGGCTCAAAACGCATCTAAAAACAGATCGGCCGATCTCATTAATTTGGCGGCTCGCAAGCCCCTTGCCAGTTCAGGAATTGCCAATTCAGTGGTGGCATCAACCGGCAACCCCCTTAAACCTTCTCAGATCAGCTTTGATCGACAAGAACTCTCAGAAATTTTGAGGATTTACGGTTTCAAAGTCGCTGATGGGGAATGGCGCGACTATGCAATCGATCACTTAAAAGACCGAGCCGTATTTTCGGTTTATCGACAGGCCCACGAAGCACCATTGTATAGAATTGAAAAAGAACCAAAACTGGCACGTCGTCAGGGAGCCTATTCCATCATTGATTCCAACAAACGTATCCTCAAACGCGGCCAAGATCTTACCCAAGTGCTGAAACTCTTTGAAAAGCAATTGAAGCTGGTGGAATAGAACCCTTTTATCTATAGGGCTGTGTGTATGACCTTCAGCGCTTCAATCATCACGCTTTATCCAGACATGTTTCCAGGCTCCCTTGGCCAGTCTCTTGCTGGCAGAGCCCTGGAGCGTGGTGATTGGTCATGTGAAGCAATCCCCCTGAGGGACTTTGGCGACGGCAAACACGCCAATGTGGATGACACTCCTGCAGGCGGTGGCGCAGGCATGGTGTTGCGCGCAGACGTTTTGAGCCAAGCCATTGATTCAGTCATCCAGCCTGAAGACACACGCCCCCGCTTGCTCATGTCTCCCCGCGGCAAACCGCTGACACAAAAGCGCGTACGTGAGTTTGCGGCAGGCGACGGTGTTGTCATTGTCTGCGGACGGTTTGAGGGTGTCGACCAGCGCGTGATTGATGCACGCAATCTGGAAGAAGTCTCTATTGGTGACTACATTCTTTCAGGAGGTGAGGTGGCTGCCACTGTTCTGCTGGACGCAATTGTGCGTCTCTTGCCTGGTGTGATGGGCAATGATGCTTCCGGCACCCATGAAAGTTTTGAAAACGATCTTTTGGAACATCCTCATTATACACGACCCGCTGTTTGGGAAGGTCAAACAATTCCCGAAGTGCTGACATCTGGCAATCACAAGAAAATTGCTGAGTGGCAACAGGAACAATCGGAAGCTCTGACCAAATCGCGCAGGCCTGATTTGATGGCCAAAAGACAGAAAACCCTAGACAAAGACTGACTTCTGGCCTAAAGCACCCTCGATTTTCGGAAAAACCGAATTGACGGGTGAATTCGCCTTGGTTCTTCGCATCAGCGGAAACCATCCGGCGGCTGGCAAAACTTTTGTTTTGTAACAGCGTTCGGATCAGGCGCTCTGGCTTGCTTATAAACAAAACAGCGTTTGTTAAATCCTTGAAAATATAGGGGCGGCAGCGTGATGAAAAGGTAAATACGATGAATATCATTGAGCAACTCGAAGCCGAGCAAGCCGCTTCTATTGAAGCAAAACGCGAAATCCCAGCATTCTCTCCAGGTGACACGGTGCGTGTTCTTGTGCGTGTGACTGAAGGCAGCCGTACACGTGTACAGGCCTATGAAGGCGTTTGTATCTCTCGCAAAGGTGGCGGCATCAACGAGAGCTTCACAGTTCGCAAAATTTCTTACGGTGAAGGCGTGGAACGTGTGTTCCCGATCTACTCACCACTTGTTGAAGGTGTGGAAGTGATCCGCCGCGGTAAAGTCCGTCGTGCGAAACTTTACTATCTTCGCGGTCGTCGCGGTAAATCTGCGCGTATTGTCGAAAACACGGGCGTTCGTTCCAAGAAACTTAATGAAGCAGAACGCGCAGCGTTTCTTGCTGAAAAGCAGCGCATCGAAGCTGAAAAAATTGCGGCCGCTGAAGCGCTTGCAGTTGAAAAAGCCGCCGAAGATGCAGCTGCAGCAAAGGCCGCTGAAGAAGCAGCTGCTGCTGAGGGTTCTGCTGAATAAGCAACGTATTCAAATTTTGAATTGGAAAGGGCGTAGATCACATCGATCTGCGCCCTTTTTGTTTCGTTTCTAAAACCGAATTTCAATTCCGTCTTTTTGAAATTCCACTTCGCCTGCGCGTATGAGCTTTACAGACCCTAGGTAAGTCTTTCCCGCTTTGCCCGGAATCTTGCGCCCGGCAAAGGCCGTGTATGTGGCTTGGTGTTTGGTCAAGGGTTTGCCTTGGCTTGCAGCATAGACACCGTCTTCACTCCGAACTTCCAACAACACTTCATCACCTTTCTTGAGGTTGATGAATTTTGCATAAAACACCAGAGGTGTATTCGTTGTCGGGGGAACCACTTCATTTCTGAGCAGTGTTTTGCCATTCACGGGTCCATTGGCAAAACCGGCATCGATCAACGGTTGATTGCGTGAAACAATGTCGCTCCATGCGGTTTTTGAAAATAGGTTGTCGAGTGACCGTCCCGCGCATCCATCCCCCAATTTCGAATTGGTCAACAAGTCGCGCACCTGACCATCTTTACGAACAGTGACGTGCACATGGGGAAATTGGGTTGAACCTGAAAGACCAACTTGCCCGATTTTTTGTCCCCTGTGGATCGTGTCGCCTGATTTCACGTTCACACTGCCATTTTTCATATGGCAAATCTGCGATGACCAACCTTTATATCCAGCACTGCTGTGATCAATCACAACACCATTGCCGCATTCTGCACCTTTGACGGCTGCAAAATCAGCTTTTGTTTCGACCAATTTGTCTGCAACACCATCACGAACACGCAAAACAATGCCATCTGCCATCGCCAAGACATTAACGCCTCGGTTCATTTCTTGAAAACTGCGGACGCGAATATCTGTTCCCTTGTGACCGTCATACGTCGCCTGTCCGCACATGGGGTCCAATCGACCTGTGGTCGGGTCAAGATCAGTTAGATTTTGCACAAAGCACTCTGGCCCGTTCACACAATCCAAAGGTGCAGAAAACTGAGGCAGCTCCTGCGCGTAGGTCACACCGCCCAAAATTTGGCCAATGAACATTGCGCCAAGTGCGGTGGTTGCAAACCAGAATTTCATATCAATGCCTTTGTTTGATAGCCCTTTTGCTTGAAAACAAGCGGCCTTCGTTTTAAGCCTCTGCAGACATTCTTGCCTGCTGAACTCTCTTGTCATAGCAGGCCATCAAGACAGGACAAAATAATGGCAAACCGCAAACTTTTTCTTCTTCCCGGAGACGGCATCGGCCCAGAAGCATTTGCCGAAATGCGCAAGATCATCGATCACATGAATGCAGAAGAAGGTGCTGGATTCGAGTTTGAAGAAGGTCTTGTCGGAGGCGCTGCATACGATGCCCACGGTGAAAGCATTTCTGATGCTGACATGGAAAAAGCTATAGCGGCAGACGCTGTCATATTCGGCGCCGTTGGCGGTCCAAAATGGGACAGTGTTCCATACGACCAACGCCCGGAAGCCGGTCTTTTGCGTTTGCGCAAAGATATGCAGTTGTTTGCCAATCTGCGGCCTGCCATTTGCTATCCCGCGCTTGCCAGCTCGTCTTCATTAAAGCAGGAACTGGTTGAAGGTCTCGACATTCTCATTCTTCGTGAGCTCACGGGTGGTGTGTATTTCGGTGAACCCAAGACCATTGAAGACCTTGGCAACGGCCAAAAGCGTGCCATTGATACGCAAGTTTATGACACCTACGAAATCGAGCGCATTTCTGCGATGGCCTTCGAACTGGCCCGAACACGCGACAACCGCGTTTGCTCCATGGAAAAACGCAATGTCATGAAATCAGGCGTCTTATGGAATGAAGTTGTCACCGCAACCCATAAGAACGGCTATGAAGATGTGGAGCTGTCTCACATGCTGGCCGATGCAGGCGGTATGCAACTTGTACGTCAGCCAAAGCAATTTGATGTCATCGTCACCGACAACCTGTTCGGCGATATGTTGTCGGATGTGGCGGCTATGCTAACCGGGTCATTGGGCATGCTGCCTTCCGCTTCTTTGGGTGCGCCTGATCCAATCACCAAAAAGCGCAAAGCCATGTATGAGCCTGTCCATGGTTCGGCACCTGATATCGCTGGCCAAGGCATTGCAAACCCAATCGCGATGATTGCATCACTCGCCATGTGCTTGCGCTACTCATTTGAAATGATTTCTGAAGCCAATCGTTTGGAAGGTGCCATTGCAAAAGTCTTGGACGACGGTTTGCGCACTGGAGACATCATGTCTGACGGAATGACCTTGGTGAACACACATGAAATGGGTGCGGCAGTGCTTGCCGCCTATGCAGCCTCAGCCGCTTAAGCGACTGTTTGCCACAAATTGTGAAAAGCCATGGCACATTGGCTTTTCACACCCTATCTTAGATGTATGAGAAAAATCATTGCTTACGGCCTGATGGCCGCAATCGCTTCCACGGGTGTATTCAGTGTCGGGTCAGCAGCATCCGCAACAACGCTTGACCGTCTAAAATTCAAAAATCGTGTCATTTTGTTGTTTGCAAAGTCCCGCAGCACCGCAGGGCTAGATCAGCAAGTTGATATTTTGCGAGATTTCCGACCCGAAATGCGCGAACGTGACCTTATCGTGTTGCGCACCACTGGCAGCGAAGAAACACGTTCGGCCATTGGATACACATCCATAGACCGCGGAACGGCGCGCGATCTGCGCAACAAATTTAAACCGGTTGGAAGTGGCATGACTGTCATTCTTGTCGGCAAAGATGGAACTGAGAAAGGTCGTTGGCAGCGGGTGGTGCAACCTGAGGAGTTTTTTGAACTCATCGATGCCATGCCCATGCGCAAGCGCGAGATTGAAGAACAGTCCGTCACAAATTAGACATCACTCCTAGTTGTGAAACGTTGCGAAATCCTCCAGCGCCGCACGTTCTGTCACCAGGCTGTTTTCAACCGCATCGGTATCTTCATAGCCAATCGCCATGCCACAAATAACAGTTTCAATATCTGGAATATTCAACTGTGATTTGATCACATCTTGAAAATTGGCAAATGCCGCTTGCGGACAAGTGTGCAAACCACGTCCACGGGCTGCAATCATAATGTTTTCCATGAACATGCCGTAATCGAGCCAAGAACCCATTTCCAAACGACTGTCCAGTGTGAACATCAAGCCCACTGGCGCATCAAAAAATGTGTAGTTGCGGCCCAATTGTGCATGCATCTTGTCTTTGTCTTCACGGCCAATTTCAAGAATATTGTACAGATCCCAACCCACTTTGCGGCGGCGACCAAGATAAGGCTCGGGAAAGACATCGGGATAGTATTTGTAAGCGCGCTTGCCGTTGTATTTCGGGTCATCATGAGCTTTCAAAACAGCCGCAGACAAAGCTTCTTTAGCTTCACCCGTCAAAACATGGACTTTCCAAGGTTGCATGTTGGTGCCCGACGGCGCGCGCGCTGCTGCATGTAGCATGTCACGAACCTCTTCATCTGCCACAGGTGTTGGCAAAAATGCCCGCACAGAACGACGACTTATAATGGCGTCGTCAACGATTTGCTTCTTGTCCATGAAATTTGGCCCGACTGCGTTTGCAACCACCTTTGACCAACCGCAAAAGAGAAACAAGGGAGCGCGTTTTGGAAATAGCAATCACCAAAACATGTTTCCGTGAAATTTTGTTTGATTTTTTCACGAGAGTGATGTTTTCTCCACATTTGGAGGACTTTGCATGGCTTTAGCCGCATCAATTCATGACCAAGAGTCTCAAAACGCCGAAGCGCTTGGCAATGATGTGCGAGGATTGCGCAAGTCTCGCGGCCTGACCCTGAATGAACTGGCTTTGAAAATCGGCCGTTCTGTTGGCTTTATTTCTCAGGTGGAACGCGGTTTGTCCTCACCCTCAATCGATGATCTGCGCGCCATAGCGTCTGCCTTGGACGTTCCCACCAGCTGGTTTTTTGCCCATGACGCCCAAGACGACAATGAACGTGGATTGGTGGTGCGGGCCAGCAGCCGCCGTGCTTTGGGCACACCAGAATCCGGGATTGTAGAAGAATTGCTGTCGCCCGATCTTGGTGGCTCTTTTGAAATGTTCCGTTCTGTTTTTCAGCCTGGCGCAGAATTGCCAAATGAAATCTATCGCGAAACCGAAGAAGCTGGATACGTGGTCTCTGGCCAACTCGACATTTGGATTGATGGAAAACACTTTCGTCTGATGGCGGGAGATTCTTTTCGGTTCGACCACAAGCCTTATCGCTGGAAAAATATGGGTGAAACGCCCGCAATCGTTGTGTGGGTCGTCAGCCCACCCGTCTACTAAGAGTAAAAACCATGACCGAACAAAACACCCAAACCAAACTTCCATCTCATGCACGCGTCGTCATTATCGGTGGCGGTGTTGTGGGCGTTTCAGCATTGTATCATCTTGCCAAACTTGGCTGGAAGAATTGCGTGCTTCTTGAAAAGAACGAATTGACCGCAGGCTCCACGTGGCATGCTGCGGGCAACTGCCCCAACTTTTCAAATTCATGGGCCGTTTTGAACATGCAGCGTTACGGACTGGAACTGTATCGCGGTTTAGCTGGCGAAGTTGACTATCCCATGAACTACCACGTGACAGGCTCCATTCGTTTGGCCCATTCCAAAGAACGTATGCAGGAATTTGAGCGCGTTTCTGGCATGGCCCGTTATCAGGGATTGAACGTCGACATTTGCACACCTGCAGAATTGCAAGAGCACAATCCATTTATGGAAACCCACGATCTTGTTGGCGGCATGTATGATCCGCTGGACGGTGACATTGACCCCGCCCAGTTGACCCAAGCATTGGCCAAAGGTGCCCGTGACATGGGCCAAAAAATTGTGCGTTTTTGCCCAGCGACAGGGGTCAGTAAAAATGGTGATGAATGGACTGTTCACACAGAACAGGGCGACATCACTTGCGAATATGTCGTCAACGCAGGTGGTTATTACGCCCAGCGCATTGGTGAGTGGTTCAAACCATATGGTGGCCGCACCGTGCCGATGGTCGTGATGAGCCACCAGTATTTTCTCACAGCTGAAATTCCTGAACTGGAAGCATGGACCAAAGAAAAAGGTCATAAGCTTCCATTGGTTCGTGATGTGGATATTTCCTACTATCTGCGCCAAGATAAAAACGGATTAAACCTCGGCCCATATGAGAGAAACTGCAAAGCGCATTGGATCACGCCCGAAGATCCGATGCCAGACGATTTCTCGTTCCAGCTCTATCCAGATGATCTCGAACGCCTCGAATTTTACATGGAAGATGCCATGGCGCGTGTGCCCATTCTTGGAACCCAAGGTGTTGAGCGCGTCATCAACGGCCCGATTCCATATGCGCCAGACGGCTTGCCACTCATTGGCCCAATGCCGGGTGTCAAAAATGCATTTGAAGCCCATTCCTTCACATTCGGCATTGCCCAAGGCGGCGGCGCAGGTAAAGTCTTGTCGGAATGGATCGTCAACGGCGCACCCGATTGGGACATGTGGGCAGTCGATCCCCGCCGCTATACAGGCTATGCCGACCACGACTATTCATTGGCCAAAGCATTGGAAACTTATGGTCACGAATACGCCATGCACTTCCCGCACCACGAATGGCCTGCTGGGCGCGACAAGAAACTGTCCGCAGTTCACGACAAGCTGAAAGAGCTGGGTGGACAAATGGGGGCCTATAATGGTTGGGAACGCGCCAACTGGTTTGCCAAAGAAGGTGACGACACATCCGAGGAGGCCACCCACACTTGGGAACGCAACGGCCCATGGTTGCCCAGGGTGAAAGAAGAATGTGAAGCGGTGCGCGATGCCTGTGGCGTTCTTGATATGCCTGGTTTCTCACGCTTCAATTTGAAAGGTGAAGGAGCCGCTGATTGGCTGCGCAAACAAATCACTGGCGGCTTACCGAAAGTGGGTCGTTTAAACCTTGGCTATTTTGCCGACGACAAAGGGCGCATAGTCACAGAAATGTCTGTTATCCGCCATGGCGATGACGATTTCACATTGATGACCGCAGCCGTTGCAGAATGGCATGATTTTGAATGGTTACAAAAAGCCCTGCCCGCGGATGGGTCAATCGCGCTCACAAACCACAGCACAGAATTTGCGGTGCTTTTGGTAACGGGTCCAACATCTCGTGACGTCATCTCTTCGATTGCTGACGAAGCCGATTTGGAATCCGGTTGGCTCACCCACAACAAAGCAAAGATTGCAGGCACAGACTGTGCCTTGGCGCGCGTGTCCTTTGCTGGTGAACTGGGTTGGGAGATTCATGCAAAGACGGAAGACATTCCAACACTATATGACGCCGTTCTTGGCGCAGGTGCAAAACCGTTTGGCATGTACGCTCTAAACTCATTGCGTCTGGAAAAAAGCTACCGCACCTGGAAAGGTGATCTGTCCACTGACTACACAATTCTGGAGGGCGGCATAGAACGTTTTGTGCGCTGGCAGAAAGAAGATTTTGTCGGCAAGGCAGCAATGGAGCAAGAAAAACAACAAGGCGTGAAAAAAGGCTTCGTCACAATGATTGTCGAAGCAGGTGATTTCGATGCGCCATATATGTCGACAATCTGGGATGGTGACACTGTCGTTGGTGAAACAACGTCTGGCGGCTGGGGCCATCGGATCAACAAGTCCATTGCCCTTGGCGTGGTCAAATCAGAATTTACCAAACCTGGGACAGAACTTGAAATCGAAATGTATGGCGAACGCTACAAAGCCACCGTTCAAGAAGACAAACCCCTTTGGGATGCGGACAACGAACGCATTCGCGCTTAAAGGCTGTAAAGGTAAATCAGATGGCAAATATTGTGCTTCTTGATGGTGGTATGGGTCAAGAATTGATCGCTCGATCTGCCAATCCACCATCACCATTGTGGTCTGCAAACGTGATGATGAACGAGCCGGATATTGTTGAGGCCGTACATGCAGAATATGTCAAAGCAGGTGCCAAGGTCTTAACTCTAAACACGTATTCCGCAACGCCAGAAAGGTTGGCGCGGGATGCGAGTGAAGATTTGTTCGAGCCGCTACAGGCAAAAGCCGTTGAGATCATAGAAACCGCTTCCGCCAATTCTGACGTCACTTTGGGCGGATGTTTGCCTCCTTTGTTTGGCAGCTATCATCCAGAACATGCGCCTGACGAAGGAACGTGTTTGGAAACTTATCGTCAAATCGTGGCTCTGCAAGCGCCCCATGTGGACGTATTTATCTGCGAAACGCTTGGGTGTTTGCGGGAAGTTCGCGCAGCCGTTAGGGCCTGTGTCGAAACGGGTGTTCCCGTTTGGTGTGGAATGACAGCCATGGACGCCAACGGATCATTGTTACGCTCTGGTGAGACAGTTGAAGAGGCTGCACAGAGTGCCAAAGATCTTGGCGCCGCAGCGGTCGCGATAAACTGCTCGTGGCCAGAAGCTGTGACACAAGCTTTGCCTGAACTGGCCAAAACAGGCCTGCCGTTTGGCGGTTGGGCCAACGGTTTCAGCAATGCTGGTGCTGATCTGGCACTGGGTGGAACGGTGGACGGTATGGGCAAACGCAACGACCTTGATCCAGACAATTACGCAAATCACGTCATGAAATGGGTCGATAATGGCGCAACACTCGTTGGCGGCTGCTGCGAAGTCGGCCCCGCACATATTCAAAAAATTGCTGAACAGTTGAAGGCGGCTGGACACACACTTGTAGGGAATTTTTAAATGACAACCGACAAGAAAACCGTTCCCTCAAAAGCCCGCGCTGTCGTCGTTGGTGGCGGAGTGGCAGGGTGTTCAGTGGCCTACCATCTGGCCAAACAAGGCTGGAAAGATGTTGTTTTGCTGGAACGCAAACAATTGACCTCGGGCACCACATGGCATGCTGCTGGATTGATCGCACAGTTGCGCGCGACAAAAAACATGACGCGCTTGGCAAAATACAGCCAGGAACTTTACGGCGAGTTGGAAGCAGAAACAGGCGTGGCGACCGGCTTTCGCCGATGCGGTTCTATCACCGTGGCTCTCACGGATGAACGAAAAGAAGAAATCTTGCGCCAAGCCTCTATGGCGCGAGCTTTCGGGGTGGATGTAGATGAAATTTCTGCCGCTGAAGTGAAAGAAAAATATCCGCACCTCAACGTCGAAGACGTAACAGGCGCAGTCTATCTGCCCCTTGATGGGCAAGGCGACCCTGCAAATATCGCTTTGGCTTTGGCCAAGGGCGCGCGCATGAATGGCGCCAAAGTGTTGGAAGGTATCAAAGTCACCGACATTCACAAAGCCGACGGTCGGGTAACAGGGGTCTCTTGGTCGCGTGATGGGTCTGATGAAGTGGGAACCATTGAAGCCGATTGCGTCGTCAATTGCGGCGGCATGTGGGCCCATGAAGTGGGTCGCATGGCAGGCGTTACCGTACCGCTTCACGCTTGCGAGCATTTTTACATTGTCACCGAAGGCATTGAGGGCTTGAAGCAGCTTCCAGTTCTTCGTGTGCCTGATGAATGTGCCTATTACAAAGAAGACGCCGGCAAAATGTTGCTTGGTGCTTTCGAACCCGTGTCAAAACCGTGGGCGATGAACGGAATTCCGGACGATTTCTGCTTTGATCAATTGCCGGAAGACTTTGACCATTTTGAACCCATTTTGGAAAAAGCAGTAAGCCGCATGCCTATGTTGGCAGAAGCTGGCATTCACACGTTTTTCAATGGACCTGAGAGTTTCACACCTGATGATGCATACCACTTGGGAGAAGCTCCAAATCTTGATGGCTTCTGGGTCTGTGCAGGGTTTAACTCTATCGGCATTCAATCATCAGGCGGTGCAGGCATGGCACTGGCGCACTGGATGGAACATGGTCATCCGCCATTTGATATTGGCGATGTGGACATCCGCCGCATGCAACCATTCCAAGGCAACAAAACCTATTTGTTTGAACGTGCGAAAGAAACGCTTGGCCTGCTTTATGCAGACCATTTCCCCTATCGCCAAATGGCAACAGCACGGGGAGTGCGTCGCACACCATTTCATGAACACTTGAAAGCACAAGGCGCTGTCTTTGGTGAGGTGGCGGGCTGGGAACGCGCCAACTGGTTTGCAGACGAGGGGCAAAACCCCGAATACAAATATTCGTGGAAACGACAAAACTGGTTTGATAACGCAAAACATGAACATGAAGCTGTGCGCAGCAATGTGGGCATGTATGACATGACCTCATTCGGCAAATTACGCGTTGAAGGCCGCGATGCGGAAAAATATCTCAACTACATTTGTGGCAATGATGTTTCCGTACCTGTTGGCAAAATCGTCTACACGCAATTTTTGAACAACCGTGGCGGAATAGAAGCCGATGTCACGGTCACCCGCTTGTCAGAAACTGCCTATATCGTGGTGACACCTGCAGCGACAGTGCAACGTGAATTGCAATGGATGCGCAAACATTTGGGCGACCATAATGTGGTGATCACAGACACCACTTCAGCAGAAGGTGTTCTTGCGGTCATGGGCCCCAATGCACGCAAGCTTTTGGAAAAAGTATCTCCCCATGACTGGTCAAACGAAAATCATCCGTTCGGGCAGGCTCACGACATTGAGCTCGGCATGGGCCTCGCCCGTGCTCACCGTGTGACATATGTGGGCGAACTGGGTTGGGAATTGTATATGACCAGCGATATGGCCGCACATGCTTTCGAAACACTTCATGAAGCAGGCAAAGAGCTTGATCTGAAACTCTGTGGAATGCACATGATGGATTCTTTGAGGATCGAAAAAGGGTTCCGGCACTTCGGCCACGACATCACCGAAGAAGATCATGTTTTGGAAGCTGGTCTCGGGTTTGCCGTCAAAACTGCAAAAGAGAACTTCATCGGCCGCGACGCTGTTCTGGCCAAAAAAGAATCCGGCCTAGAGATGCGCATGGTTCAGTTCAAACTGAAGGATGCTGAACCGATGCTTTATCACAATGAACCCGTGATCCGCGATGGCGAGATCGTCTCTTACATCACCTCCGCCAATTATGGGCACACACTGGGTGGGGCCATTGGCATGGGTTATGTGCCATGCGCTGGTGAAAAACCTGACGAGGTTCTCGCTTCCAAATATGAGATAGAAATCGCTGGTGTTCGTGTGGAAGCTGAAGCAAGCTTGCGTCCAATGTATGACCCCAAATCGGAACGTGTAAGAGCGTAGGAACCAACATGGATCAAGAAGACAAAGGCAAAATTTTTCGCGAGCTGCACCAACCCGGGAACCCTTTTATTATGGCCAACGCCTATGATGTGGGATCGGCCAAAATGTTAGCTGCTATGGGGGCAAAGGCCATTGCCACCACAAGTGCAGGTTTTGCCTTCACAGTTGGCGAACCCGACGGCGCCATTGTCTCACGAGATCAAATGCTGGACCATTGCGAAGACATCGTTCGTGCAGTGAATCTTCCCGTTTCGGGAGATTTAGAAAATGGTTACGCGGACGACCCCGACGGTGTTGCCGAGACGATTATGCTGGCAGCCGAGGTCGGTATGGTTGGGTGCTGCATAGAGGACACAACATTTGAAGAAGGCAAACCTGCTTACGATTTTGATGTGGCCGTAGAACGCATTCGCGCTGCCGTTGATGCTGCAGAAAGCTTACCATTTGATTTCACACTCTGCGCCCGTGCAGATGGCGTGATGATCGGGGCGTATGACACGGCAGAAGCAATCGCTCGGTGTCAGGCTTTCGAAGAGGTTGGCGCTCACGTTGTTTATGCACCCGTTTTGCCGACCATGAATGATGTTGCCACGCTCTGCGCATCTGTTTCTGTTCCAGTGAACGTCTTGTGCGCAGGATCAAACACCAAGTTTTCAAAAACAGATTTTGCCAAAGCGGGCGTGGGGCGCATCTCAATTGGCTCAGCTTTAGCTCGAGCGACCCATCGGGTCGTTCTGGAGGCTGGTCATGCCATGTTGGATGATGGAGATTTTTCACTATTGAGTCGCAGTGTTTCAGGTGACGAAATAGATCGCATGCTCAAAGGGAGCGGCGCCTAAGATTTCATTTGTTGTTTGGGAGAATGACATGAGCAATGCAGAAACAGCTCCAGCCAGAAGCGCTCGTTCAGGAGGTCGCGCCGCAAGAAGGGCTGTTCGCGCTGCCCCTTTGACCGAAGATATAAAACCCGTTCGCGCGGGGATGGAGGGTGGCGAATACAAACCCCTGTCAGATTCCGATGTGCAAAAAGTTCATGAAGCCGTTTTAGATGTTCTGGAAAACATTGGGCTGTCCCAAGCCACACCCACATGCATTGCAGCATGTGAAAAGCTGGGAGCCATCATGGGCGACGATGGTCGTCTGCGTTTCCCACGTCATGTGGTCATGGACACAATAAAGAACGCGAACCGCAACATGACGGTTCATGCCCGTGACCCAAAATATGATATCCACCCCCAGGGCGAGAAAGTGCATTTTGGAACCGCTGGCGCAGCAGTTCACATTGTTGACGTTGAAAAGAACGAATACCGTGAGAGTTACCTTCGCGACATTTATGATGCTGCCCGCATTGTTGAAGGTCTCGACAACATTCACTTCTTCCAGCGCCCCATGGTTGCACGGGATTTGCCAGATCCACTCGATCTAGATCTCAACACGCTCTACGCATGTCTGGCTGGCACCACCAAACATATAGGCACCTCCTTTACCTTGGCAGAATATGTGCCAGATGCCTTGAAAATGATGTACAAAATGGCAGGAGGCGAAGACGCATTTCGCGCAAGACCATTTGTCTCCAACTCAAACTGCTTTGTGGTGCCACCACTCCGGTTCGCACCAGATGCCACCGACGTTTTAGAAGCGTGCGTTTATGGCGGAATGCCTGTCCTTTTACTTTCTGCCGGACAAGCTGGTGCCACTTCTCCAGCCGCAATTGCTGGCGCAGTCGTACAAGCCGTTGCTGAAGTTCTTGCTGGTTTGGTCTTCGTCAATGCCCTCGTTCCAGGTCATCCGGCTATTTTTGGCACTTGGCCATTTGTTTCGGACCTGCGCACCGGTGCCATGTCTGGCGGCTCTGGCGAACAAGCGTTGCTCACAGCTGCTTGTGGCCAGATGGCGAATTTCTATGATCTTCCTGGTGGGTCAGCTGCAGGGATGTGCGATGCCAAAACACCTGACATTCAAGCCGGGTGGGAAAAGGGCATAGCCTATGTGCTTGCGGGGATGGCTGGAACTAACATGATTTATGAAGCTGCAGGCATGCATGGCTCTCTCATGGGGTTCTGTCTTGAAAGTCTGTTTCTTGACAATGACGCATTGGGCCAGGCCTTACGATGTGTTCGCGGGATTGAGGTGAATGACGAGACACTGAGTATAGATGCGATGCGAGATGTTTGTGTGGATGGCCCGGGCCACTATCTTGGCCACGGTCAAACCCTTGATCTGATGCAAAAGGAATATCTTTATCCTGATCTTGCCAATCGGTTTAGCCCAAAAGAATGGGCTGAACTGGGCAAACCAGATATCGTTCAACTAGCCATTGAGCGTAAAAAGAAGGTGTTGGCAGAATTCTTCCCAAACCATGTGGATCAGGAAACCGATGATTGGCTTCGCCAGGAGTTCAATATCTGTTTGCCGAAAGAGCAAATGAGACCGTAGGTCTTGTCCGTAGAATCACGAGTTGACGCATAGCTGCTTTGCAAGTCACAGCATTTGCGTATTACTTCGTGGGCTTTATAAAGCCCCTAAACTTTCATTTGGGATTCACATCATCCGATGGCTATCAAAAAAATTCTTGTCGCAAACCGTTCTGAAATTGCAATTCGTGTTTTCCGCGCTGCAAATGAGCTAGGTCTGAAAACTGTCGCCATCTGGGCGGAAGAAGACAAGTTAGCCCTCCATCGGTTCAAAGCGGATGAAGCCTATCAGATCGGGTCAGGCCCACATCTTGCCAAAGCAATGGGACCGATTGAAAGTTATCTTTCTATTGATGAAGTTATCCGTGTTGCAAAACTGTCTGGCGCCGATGCCATTCACCCAGGTTACGGCCTTTTGTCCGAAAGTCCGGAATTTGTTGACGCCTGCGAAGAGGCGGGAATCACATTCATTGGACCAAAAGCCGAGACCATGCGATCCCTTGGCAACAAAGTGGCGGCCCGAAATCTCGCAATCGCTGCAGGCGTACCAGTTGTTCCAGCAACAGACCCGTTGCCAGAAGATCTCGATGAAATTAAAAAAATGGCCGAGAAAATTGGCTATCCCATTATGCTCAAAGCATCTTGGGGTGGTGGCGGTCGCGGCATGCGCACCATTCGCTCTGCAGAAGACCTGGAAAATGAAGCTCTGGAAGCACGCCGTGAAGCGCGCGCAGCTTTTGGCAAGGACGAAATTTATCTCGAAAAATTGGTTGAACGCGCACGCCATGTGGAAGCACAAATTCTGGGTGATGGCCAAGGCAAAGCAGTTCACCTGTTTGAACGTGACTGCTCCGTGCAACGCCGCAACCAAAAAGTGGTTGAACGGGCCCCTGCTCCATATCTGAGCGAAGAGCAACGCCAAGAGCTTTGTGGCTATGCTCTCCAAATTGCCAATGAAACAAATTATCTAGGTGCAGGCACAGTCGAATTCCTTATGGATATCGACACTGGCGCGTTTTACTTCATCGAAGTCAATCCACGCGTGCAAGTGGAGCACACGGTCACCGAAGAGGTGACTGGCATCGATATTATCAAGGCGCAAATCCACTTGGTGGATGGGCACAAAATCGGAACGCCTGAATCAGGTGTGCCGGAACAAGAAGACATCAAACTGAACGGCCATGCTCTCCAGTGCCGGATTACGACAGAAGATCCCGAACAGAATTTCATTCCCGATTACGGCCGCATTACCGCCTATCGCGGAGCCACTGGTTTCGGCATTCGTCTGGATGGCGGTACAGCCTATTCAGGTGCAGTGATCACCCGATTCTATGATCCACTTCTTGAGAAAGTGACGGCGTGGGCACCGACATATCAAGAAACCATTAAGCGTATGGACCGTGCCTTGCGCGAGTTCCGTATCCGAGGTGTCGCCACCAACCTGACATTCCTCGAAAACATCATCACGCACCCGAGTTTCTTGGACAACACGTACACAACAAAGTTTATCGACACGACGCCTGAACTGTTTGACAAAGTGAAACGCCGCGACCGCGCCACGCGCTTGTTGAATTACATTGCCGATGTTTCTGTAAACGGGCACCCTGAAGCGCGCGATCGCGCCCGCCCACCTGCAAATTTGCCGACGCCAAAGGCCCCATGGTTCGAAAATAAAATTAAGGACGGCACACGCCAACGTTTGGAAAAAGATGGGCCTAAAGCATTTTCGAAATGGATGCGTAATCAGAAACAAGTTTTGCTCACAGATACAACCATGCGCGATGGACACCAGTCTTTGTTGGCAACCCGCATGCGCACCCATGACATTGCAGCTGTCGCTGGAGCATACGCGAAGTCGCTGCCCGAATTGTTATCACTGGAGTGTTGGGGGGGTGCCACTTTTGATGTGGCCATGCGTTTCCTCACCGAAGATCCATGGGAGCGTCTGGCGTTGATCCGAGATCGCGCTCCAAACTTATTATTGCAAGCACTGGTGCGCGGTTCCAACGGTGTTGGTTATACGGGGTATCCTGACAACGTGGTCAAACATTGGGTGCACGAAGCAGCCAAAGGCGGTGTAGATATTTTCCGAGTATTCGATTCCCTCAATTGGGTCGACAATATGCGGGTCTGCATGGATGCCGTTTTAGAAACAGACAAATTGCTGGAAGCAACGATTTGTTACACTGGCGATTTAATGGACAAGAACCGCAGCCAGTATGATCTCAAATACTATCTGAATATGGCAGAAGAGCTGGACAAAGCTGGCGCACATATTATTGCCATTAAAGATATGGCTGGCCTTTTGAAGCCAGCAGCAGCGCGAGAATTGTTCCCCGCTTTGCGTGAAGTTACAGACCTGCCAATTCATTTCCACACCCACGACACATCCGGCATTTCTGCAGCCACCGTGTTGGCAGCCGTTGAATCTGGTGTGGACGCTGTCGACGCAGCTATGGATTCGCTCTCCGGCGGCACATCACAACCCTGTCTTGGTTCAATCGTGGAAGCCTTACGCGGTTCAGAACGTGACCCTGGTTTAGATGCGGACGCCATTCGTCAAATTTCTTTGTATTGGGAAGCTGCTCGCGCCCAATATGCGGCCTTTGAAAGCGACGTGAAATCTCCTGCATCTGAGGTTTATCTTCACGAAATGCCTGGCGGCCAGTACACCAATTTGAAAGAACAGGCACGGTCCCTAAAACTCGACACCCGCTGGAACGAAGTTGCCAAGGCCTATGCCGAAGTGAACGACATGTTTGGTGACATCGTGAAAGTAACGCCATCCTCTAAAGTGGTGGGCGATATGGCACTGATGATGGTCAGCCAAGACCTCACACGCGAAGAAGTCGAAGATCCGAACAAAGATATTTCGTTCCCGGAATCAGTGGTCTCGATGATGAAGGGCGATTTGGGCTTTCCAAAACAAGGCTGGCCTGAAGCATTTCAGAAGAAAGTCTTGAAAGGCGAAGCGCCGCTCAAAGACAGAGTTGGCGCTTTGATGGAACCAGCTGATTTAGATGCTGAACGAAAGACAATTGATGGTGTTTTAGGACGTCCGGTTACAGATACTGAATTTGCTTCTTATCTCATGTATCCGAAGGTCTTCACCGATTACGCACTCGCGCGCAGTACATATGGACCAACATCCACACTGCCCACCCCTGTCTACTTCTACGGCATGGAACCGGGCGATGAGGTGATGATCGAAATTGAACAAGGCAAACTTCTTGTTGTTCATTGTTTGGCTGTCTCCGAAATGGACGATCAAGGCATGGTCACCGTGTTCTTTGAACTCAACGGCCAGCCGCGTCGTGCGCGCGTTCCAGATCGTCTGCGCGGTGCTGATTCAATCGTCGTGCGTCCAAAAGTCGACGCGGGTGACAGCAAACAAATCGGCGCGCCAATGCCAGGTGTTGTCTCCACGATCATGGTTGAAGTTGGTCAGGAAATCGCCGCTGGCGATGTGCTCCTGTCCATCGAAGCTATGAAAATGGAAACCGCACTCCACGCTGAAACCGACGGTGTGGTCGCTGAAGTTCTCGTCAAACGCGGTGACCAGATTGATGCAAAAGATTTGCTGGTGCGCCTTGAGGGATAAATTTCTCAACTGGGAGCGCAAATGAACTGGCATCCAAAACACTGCGCCGTCATTGGTGCCAATGGCGGCATTGGCGCTGCGTTCATCTCACACCTTCTTACGAACGATTCCCTTGAATCTATTCACTGCTGTTCACGATCGGGCACTTCCCAATTCACCAATGACAAAGCGATCAACCACATCTTGGATTACGACAATCAAGAATCTATCGCAGCAGCAGCCGCTGAAATCAAAGGCGCTGGCCCTCTCGATTTGGTGATTGTCGCTACGGGTTTGTTGCACGACGAGAAGGGTTTTGGTCCTGAAAAAAGCCTACGGCAGCTTGATTCAGAAAATCTCGCGCGCGCTTATCACATCAATGCCATCGGCCCCGCGCTGGTCGCTCAATCGTTCCTGCCATTGATGAACAAGGATTCAAAATCTGTGTTTGCCGCCCTGTCTGCGCGCGTCGGTTCAATTTCAGACAACAATATAGGTGGCTGGTATGGATATCGCGCCGCCAAAGCGGGCTTGAACCAGTTATTGCGAACGACGAGCATTGAGCACGCGCGACGCTGGCCTGAAAGTGTGGTGATCGGTCTTCATCCGGGCACAGTGGACACCGATCTCTCCAAACCGTTCCAGCGCAATGTGGCAGATGGCAAATTGTTCACGGCAGAATATGCGACCGAAGAAATGCTCAAAGTTATTTCCGGCGTCACCGCAGCAGATACGGGGAAAGTTTTCGCCTATGATGGGAAAGAAGTGCCTGCGTAACACCCTTATGGCGACGGTCGGATCACCTCTACAAAACTCACCACCGTCGGCAATATGCGATATGTCATCACATTCACGCCCTTTGCGTTCGGATGTATTCCATCAGCCAGCAGGAGTTCTGGTTTGGTGAGCACCCCATCAAGAAAAAAGGGATAGAGAAGCAAATTGTGTTTCTCGGAGAGTTCTGGAAAAATTGCGTTGAACTCTTTCTCATAAGTCTCTCCCATATTGGGGGGCGCGAGCATTCCTGCCAACAAAACTTCAATGCCGCGTTCTTTCAAGCGGGTGATCATCTTGTCTAAGTTTTCACGTGTTGTCTTTGGTGGCAGTCCACGCAGTGCGTCATTTGCGCCCAGTTCAAGAATGACACCATCGGTGCCATCAGGCACTGACCAATCTAAACGCGAAACGCCCCCGCTAGTTGTATCGCCTGAAACACCAGCGCCAATAATATCTACGTCGAGACCTTCATCCTTCAACGCCGCCTGCAATCTCTCAGGGAATCCTTCCCCTTGTGCGAGTTGATAACCGGCTGAAAGACTGTCACCTAAAATCACAATTTTTGGCTTAGATTCTTCGGCAAAGGCCAAACTCGACAAAAACACCAGCCAAAAGCTGACACAAATTTTCAGGGCTGCTTTACAATATTTTACACTGTTCACTTTGACTTTACCTCCCCAAAATCCATATCAGGTATCATGCGTCGATACATGTCCTTAATATGACGGCTCTATTTATACGCCACCACCAACATGAGAAGCCAAACAATCAAATGCAACCTGCTATTTCATTAAAAGACATACATCTCACTTTGGGCGAGGGTGCATCGCAAGTTCACGTCTTGCGCGGAATTTCACTTGACGTGCCCAGCGGAAAATCTGTCGGAGTGGTGGGTCCATCTGGTTCAGGTAAATCAACCTTGCTTATGGTGATGGCGGGATTGGAACGTGTAGACAGCGGAGTGGTGGAACTCGCAGGGGAAAACTTCTCCAGTCTCAATGAAGACGGTTTGGCTGCCTTTCGTGGAAAGAACATTGGCATTGTTTTTCAGTCATTCCACCTCATTCCCAATATGACAGCCTTGGAAAATGTTGCTGTGCCATTGGAGCTGGCGGGCGTTGAGACTGCTTTTGAAAAGGCAGAACAGGAATTGCGCGCTGTTGGGCTGGGCGAACGCTTGACACATTATCCCACCCAAATGTCTGGTGGCGAACAACAGCGTGTTGCGATGGCGCGCGCCTTGGCACCAGACCCAAAAATTCTTGTGGCGGACGAACCAACCGGAAATTTGGACGAAGACACAGGCGCTCAGATAACAGAGCTTTTGTTTTCCAAGCAGCGCGAACGCGGCATGACTTTGGTTTTGGTTACCCACGATCCATCGCTGGCGGAGCAATGCGATATGACGTTGCGCGTGCGCGCCGGTGAAATTGAACAGCAGGCTGAAAAACCAGAAAAGAAAACACGCGGAAAGTCTGCTGCATGAGCAACACGACCATGATCATCAAGCCACCAGCAAACATGTCGCTCGCCTTCAAATTCGCTTTACGCGAATTGCGAGGCGGACTGACTGGATTTTACGTTTTTCTTGCTTGTATAGCATTGGGTGTTGCCGCCATTTCTGGCGTCAATGCCGTGGCGCTGTCCATCACAACTGGAATCACGGAAGAGGGTAAAACTCTGTTGGGTGGCGATGCTGCTTTTAACACCACTCAACGCACTTTGAGCGACGATGAACGTACTTGGCTTAAAACCAAGGGCCAAATCAGTGAAGCTGCCACCATGCGTGCCATGGCCAGATTGCCCAATGGGTCTGATCAGTCTTTGATTGAACTGAAAGCCGTTGACCCTGCTTGGCCATTACAGGGTGCTCTTACCACAGTGCCCGAAAGCGCAGCAGGCGAAATACGCACAACAAACAGCGTCACAGTGGATGAAATTTTGCTGACGCGCCTGAACGTCAAAATTGGCGATCAACTGAACATCGGCTCTGGCACATATACGATTGCTGGCACCATCAAGGATGAGCCTGATCGTGTCAGCGATGGTTTTTCTGTGGGGCCGAAGGTGTTGATGTCTACTGCCGCTCTGGAAACATCAAAACTCATTCGTCCGGGTTCTCTCGTTAAATGGACAAACCGTATCGTTCTGAATGATCCTTCGGAAGAAAATCTCTTGGCAACAATTGAAGAAGCCAAAGCAAAATTTCCTGAAGCTGGCTGGCGCATTCGCTCGCGCGGAAATGCTGCCCCTGGTTTAACCCGCAATGTGGAGCGGTTTTCACAATTCCTCACACTGGTTGGCCTTACGGCTTTGATCGTTGGCGGTGTAGGTGTCGCCAATGCCGTGCGCGCATTTCTTGACACCAAGAGCAACGTCATTGCGTCATTTAAAAGTCTGGGTGCGCCTGCATGGTTTGTTTTCGCAATTTATCTCATTCAGATCTTATTGTTGGCAGCAGTCGGTATTGTGATCGGTTTGGTGATTGGTACTGCTCTGCCCTTCATAGCCAAATCCGCTCTTGCAGGAATTTTGCCTGTTGGATCATCCAGTGCCTTTCATCCTGCGGCTCTGTTTTCGGCAATAGCCTATGGCACTTTAACCGCTTTGGCTTTTGCCCTTTGGCCCCTGGGTCAAGCGCGTGATATTCCGGCAACGGCGCTGTTTCGAAATGCTTCGCGCGACAATGCCCCCTGGCCACGCTTTTCCTATCAATTGGCGACAGCGCTTGTGATTGCTGCACTCATTGCACTTGCCGTGTGGCAAGCGGCAGACAAGCGCGTTGCTCTTACATTCATTGGGGGTATTGCTGCATCGTTCGTTTTGCTGCGGTTTGTTTCATCCGGCATTCAATGGTTGGCCAGCAAAGCTCCGCAAGTGAAATCGACCCCACTTAGATTGGCCATTGGCAATATTCATCGGCCTGGTGCGCTGACACCATCTGTTGTTTTGTCACTTGGTTTGGGTCTTGCACTGCTCGTGTCTCTTGCCATGATTGACGGCAATCTGCGTTCGCAGATTTCGTCAAATATTCCCAAAGAAGCACCGGATTTCTTTTTTGTAGACATCCAGTCCAGCGAGTTTGAGGAATTCAAATCTTCACTTGCGGAAATTGAGCCTGAAGGAAAAGTGCAAACTGTGCCCATGTTGCGGGGTCGCATCGTATCCATCAACGATGTTCCAGCTGCAGAGATCAAAGCACAAGAAGGCGGAAAATGGGTGCTGCGTGGAGACCGCGGCATAACTTATGCAGCCACATTGCCACCAAATGCATCGCTGGAAAAAGGCGAATGGTGGGCGGAAGATCACGATGGTGAAAATCTGATTTCGTTCAGCGCAGAAGAGGCTGGAGAAATCGGCGTGAACATTGGTGATGTGATTGTGGTCAACGTTTTAGGCCGCAACATCTCGGCCACGGTCTCAAACTTGCGCAATGTGGAATGGCAATCCATGTCCATCAATTTTGTTATGGTGTTTTCACCCAATACTTTTGCAGGCGCACCTCACGCGCATATGGCAACCCTGCGCGCTGGAGGCCAATCGGCACTCACTGGAGAAGAAACCACCGCTCAATCACAACGTGATGGTGCCATTTTGAAAGCGGTGACGTCTAAGTTTCCAACAGTGACCACGATTCGCGTGCGCGATGCCTTAAACGCTGTGAACGGCCTGATTTCTCAATTGGCCACAGCAATTCGAGCCGCCGCGCTGCTTGCATTGGCCGCGTCTATATTGGTTTTGGGTGGCGCACTTGCTGCTGGAAATCGAGCCAGAATTCACGATGCTGTTGTTCTGAAAACACTGGGAGCGACCCGCCGAACCCTCATAGGTGCATTTGTTCTCGAATATACAATTCTTGGTTTTGCAACGGCCATCTTCGCATTGCTTGCCGGTGGGCTTGCGTCGTGGTTTGTCATCAGTGTTATTATGGGCTTCACATTCACCGTCCTGCCCAATGTTGCCGTGTTGACTGTTCTGGCAGCGCTCATCTTTACGGTTGGTTTTGGTCTTATCGGCACGTGGCGTGTGCTCGGGCAAAAAGCCGCGCCTGTTTTACGTGAACTTTAACTTGTTGTTAAGCTTTGGCGTTGGAAGGTCTGGCATCGACATAAATCGACAAGAGCCAAATCGCCGCATCTTGTAAAAGAGTGCGTTTGTGCTCATATTAGCGTCAAATTCGGGTGCTTGATTGCACACGATGCAATTCGTCAATCATGGCTCATCAATTGAGCCACATCTTATAGAGGGTTTCTATGGCTGACTTTAGAGAACAAACTCAGTATCAAACGGGCGTTCAAGGCCGTTCGGCGGCTGAGATCGATCAAGGTCTGCGCAGCTACATGCTGGGCATCTACAACTACATGGCAATTGCTATGGTCATCACTGGTGGCGTTGCAATGGCAATGGCCAACTACATGTTTAGCAACCCGGCCGTGGCCCAGACATTGTTTGGTTCACCACTAAAATGGGTCATAATGCTCGCACCATTGGCTTTCGTGATGGTGATGTCCTTCGGAATGAACAAAATGTCTGCAAGCACACTTCGCACAGTGTTCTTTGCGTACTCCGCCGTCATGGGCGTGTCGCTGTCTTGGATTTTCCTGGTTTATACAGGTGGATCAATTGCACAGACATTCTTCGTGACTGCAGCCGCATTTGGCGCATTGAGCCTCTACGGTTACACAACCAAACGCAGCCTGTCTGGCATGGGTTCATTCTTGCTCATGGGTCTTTTCGGTCTGATCATCGCATCAATCGTGAACATCTTCATGCAATCCAGCGCGTTGGCTTTTGCGGTGAACGTGATTGGTGTTCTCATCTTCGCAGGTTTGACCGCCTATGACACACAGCGTTTGAAACATATGTATGACGTTGTATCTAACAATGCAGAAGCAATGGCGAAGTCTTCCGTTATGGGCGCATTGAGCCTCTACCTGAACTTCGTAAACATGTTCATGTTCCTGCTGTCATTCTTGGGCAACCGCGAATAAGCGAACATCGAAATATAATTTTCAAAAAGGGCGTTCCAAACGGAGCGCCCTTTTTTTATGGTCATGTCATGAAAATTCGCTCCGCCACACTCAAAGACATCCCAGCCATTGCAAATATCTATAGCCGCTCTGTCATGGAGGAACATGCAAGCTTTGAATTATCTGCGCCTGATGAAACTGAAATGCGCGCTCGAATGAATGCGATTTTGGATGCCCAATATCCCTATCTTGTAGCTGAGGATGATAATGGGCATGTGGTGGGCTATGCCTATGTCAGCTCTTATCGCCCAAGACCTGCGTATAAATCCACCGTTGAGAATACAGTATACGTTGCCAAAACCCACTGGGGGCAGAGTATTGCCAAAGGTTTGATGAAGGCGCTTATCAACGAATGTCGAACACGAGGTCACTCACAAATGATTGGTGTGATAGCTTGCGAACCAGCGCACGATGCCTCTGAAATCCCTTCGGCTGTTCTGCACGAATCTCTTGGGTTCGAACAAGTTGGGCGGCTTAAGAAGGTCGGAAACAAACACCAAAAATGGCTCGACGTCTTGCTGATGCAGAAAGAGTTATAGCCCCTTTTTGCTCTGTCAATTTGGTGAAGCACATGACAAGTTATCCACTAGGCTTGGATGGCAATCCAAAGATCGGGACTGCGGGAGACACTAATGAGTAAATTGCAATCAGCTGAAACACCTCCAGTGTCTAAAAAAGGTATTTGGGGCTGGATGTTTTTCGACTGGGCCGCTCAACCCTTTTTCACCGTAATGACCACATTTATCTTCGGGCCTTATGTGGTGTCCCGAATGGTCTCTGATCCAGATGCTGGCCAAGCCGCATGGGCAGCCAGCATCGCTATTGCAGGCATTTTCATTGCAATCCTGTCTCCAATATTGGGGTCAATTGCCGACAAAACAGGGCCACGAAAACCATGGATTGGGGCGTTCGCTTTATTAAAGATTGCTTGCCTAACGCTACTTTGGTTTGCAGCCCCCGGGTCGAGCCTCGTTTGGGTGTTGGCGATCTTCATTCTCGCCACGATTGCAGCTGAGTTTTCTATCGTCTTCAACGATTCCATGATGACATCGGTCATCCCGGAGAAACAAATTGGCCGCGCGTCTAACATAGCCTGGGGCCTTGGTTATGCCGGCGGCATGATTGTGCTGATTGTCGTTCTTCTTCTTATGGCCGCGAATCCAGAAACCGGTTTAACGCTTCTGGGAAATGCTCCAATCTTTGGGTTAGATCCATCACAAGCTGAGGGCGATCGTGCAACTGGCCCGCTTTCCGCGCTTTGGTATTTCATCTTCATCTTACCGATGTTCCTGTTCACCCCGGACAAAGGGACGCGCGCAAAGAGCTTGAAGTCTGCAATCAGCACAGGCGTTACTGAACTCAAATCCACAATCAGCGAAGCGCGCGAAAGAGTTGGTCTGTTTCGCTTTCTCGTCGCGCGCATGATTTATCAAGATGGCGTGGCTGCATTGTTGGCACTGGGTGGAACATTTGCAGCTGGCATGTTTGCTTGGCAAACAACGGAACTTGGAATCTTTGGCATCATATTGAATGTGGTGGCCATTCCAAGCTGTCTGATTGCGGCGCGATTGGACAGTGTAATGGGGTCAAAGCGTGTGGTCACGATTTCTATCTTCCTGCTCATGGCGGCAACTGTGGGGGTCGTTTCAACAGGAGCAGACTACACACTCTTTGGTCTCATACAGTTCAGCGATGCAGGAGCTGACGGCCTTTTCGGTTCTTCCGCAGAAAAAGCGTATATATTGTTTGGGCTTCTTATCGGTGCAGCTTTTGGGCCTGTACAAGCTTCGTCCAGATCTTATCTGGCCCGAAGTGTTGCTCCCCACGAATCTGGAAGATATTTCGGCCTTTACGCGTTTGCAGGGCGAGCGACCAGTTTTTTAGCGCCTGCATCTGTTGCAGCAATCACCTACCTTACAGCTTCATCTCGCCTGGGCATGGCCGTCATTTTGGTGTTCTTCCTCGTGGGCTGGTTGATCTTGCGAACCGTTCCAGCGCCACGCGAAAACAGACTGGACACTTAGTGTCTAAAGTGGCGCATGCCCGTAAAGACCATGGCAAGGCCAGCTTCATCAGCAGCTTTGATAACTTCATCATCGCGCATGGAACCGCCTGGTTGAATGACTGCAGTTGCACCCGCCTCAGCTGCTAAAAGCAATCCATCCGCAAACGGGAAGAAGGCATCAGACGCCACCACCGATCCGATAGTTTTGGGCTGGTCCCATCCCGCCGCGTCAGCAGCATCAATCGCTTTGCGTGCCGCAATACGAGAAGAATCCACGCGGCTCATTTGCCCGGCGCCAATACCAACAGTTGCACCATCTTTAACATAAATGATGGCATTGGATTTCACATGTTTTGCCACGCGGAAAGCAAAACGCATGTCGCGCATTTCTTTATCGGATGGTGCGCGTTTGGTCACCACTTTCAAGTCAAGATCATCGACATTTCCAGAATCGCGATCTTGAACCAAAATACCACCCGCAACGGTTTTCACCGAAAGCCCGACACTGCGTGGGTCAGCCAATCCGTCGGTTAGCAACAACCGCAAATTCTTTTTTGATGCCAAAATATCAAGCGCTTCTTCATCGGCGTCAGGGGCAATGATAACTTCCGTGAAGATCTCGATCATCGCTTTTGCGGTTTCACCATCCAAACTCCGGTTCATCGCAATAATGCCCCCAAACGCAGAAACGGGGTCGCACGACAATGCAGTCTTATACGCCTCTTTCAGGTTTGAGCCTGTTGCCACACCACACGGGTTGGCATGTTTGATAATCGCAACAGCGGCGCTAGCCTTCGGGTCAAATTCAGATACCAATTCAAACGCCGCATCGGTGTCATTGATATTGTTGTACGACAGTTCTTTGCCTTGAATTTGTTTGGCATTTG
This sequence comes from uncultured Rhizobiaceae group bacterium, assembly GCA_937958815.1. GTDB lineage: Bacteria > Pseudomonadota > Alphaproteobacteria > Rhizobiales > Rhizobiaceae > Pseudahrensia. The sequence continues at coordinate 54,302 of CALGMR010000020.1, forward strand.
CAACGCCGGGGCGTTTTTCACCTGTTGTATAAAGCGCAGCACTTTGATGCGGATTTTCGCCATAGCGCATAGTTTGTTGCAACTGGCCGCCAATGGCACGACTTGGCGGTTGGGCCACATCAAATGCGCCAGCCATCCAATTGGAAATAGCAGCATCATAGCTGGCCGTGCGAGCAAAAGTGGCCTGCGCCAAACGCTTGCGGGTCGCCAGAGTGGATGATCCATCATTGGCCTGCAGGTCAGCCAGGAAATTTTCGTAATCATCCGGGCTGGTCAACACGCTAACATAAGCGTGGTTCTTAGCAGCGGCCCGCAGCATGGCAGGGCCACCAATATCGATATTTTCCACAATTTCATCATCTGGCGCGCCGCTTTCACGCACCTGTTCAAACGGATATAAATTCACCACCAGAAGGTCGATATTGCCAATGCCGTGTTCAGCCATTGCAGCCACATGATCTTCCGCATCGCGAATGGCCAACAACCCGCCGTGAACGGCAGGATGCAGTGTTTTCACACGACCATCCATAATCTCTGGAAAGCCAGTTACTTCAGACACATCTTTCACCGCAATACCGGCGTCTTTGATTGCTTTTGCGCTGCCACCAGTGGAGAGCAATTCAACACCCATATCAGACAGGCTTTTAGCAAGTTCAATCATTCCCGTTTTGTCGAACACCGACAACAAAGCGCGTTTGACAGGAACAAGATCTGGAGCGGGAATGGAACGGGAAGCGATTGCCATGAGAAGGCCATATGATCAGATTGGAGGGATGCCCCTTAATGCCGTGCATTGTTAAGTAGGTCTAGATAGATTGAGCTTTCTCCTACAAAAACTTGGCGCAGCCCCAACAGAATGCTAGTCGAGTGCAACTCTATCGGTACGATTGAAGATGATTTTTCTTGGCATTGAAACCAGTTGCGATGAAACGGCTGCTGCCATTGTGCATGCGGACGATGGACCCAATGCGCCTGCTGAAATTCTATCAAATATTGTCCTCAGCCAAACAGAGGATCACGCACCATTTGGAGGCGTGGTGCCGGAAATTGCAGCGCGCGCCCATCTCAATTCAATCGAAAATATCGTCCAACAGGCATTAAGCGCAGCCAGTGTCACCCTTACTGAGATCGATGGCATAGCCGTCACATCCGGCCCGGGTCTCGCCGGCGGTTTGATTGTGGGCACGATGGTGGCGCGCAGTATCGCCATGGTTCACCAGAAACCCATATACACAATCAATCATCTAGAAGGTCATGCACTAACCGCGCGATTGACGGACAACACCCCATTTCCCTATCTCTTGCTGTTGGTTTCTGGCGGGCACACACAAATTTTGCTTGTAAAGGGCGTGGGTGACTATGAACGATGGGCAACAACAATTGATGATGCGCTGGGTGAAGCTTTTGACAAAACAGCAAAACTATTAGGACTGCCTTACCCTGGCGGTCCAGAAGTGGAGAAAGCCGCCGAAACAGGCAATCCAAATGCTTATGAGTTTCCAAGACCTCTCAAAGGTCGTGACACACTCGATATGTCATTCTCTGGTCTGAAAACGGCCGTGCGCAAAGCGGCACAAGAATCAAGCGAGTTGAGCCAACAAGCCATCAGCAACATTTGCGCTTCATTCCAAAATGCAGTGGCTGACGTTCTTGAAAATCGCCTATCCCGCGCCATGAGCAAATTCAGCGACATTTATGACTGTCCCTCGACCTTCGTGGTTGCAGGTGGTGTAGCTGCCAACACAGACATTCGTAGACGTTTGCAAACACTGTGCGCCACCAACGATTGGAACTGGGTCGCACCGCCCCATATTCTTTGCACTGACAATGCTGCCATGATTGCTTGGGCCGGGTTGGAACGTCATCGTTTGCAATTACCCAACATTGATGCAGGCATAAAAACCCGTTGGCCTTTAGATCAAAATGCGGTTTCGAAAATTGGCTCTGGGCGCAAAGGATCAAAAGCATGAGCGGTGAAAAAACTGTCGCCGTGATTGGAGGCGGCGCTTGGGGAACCGCTCTGGCGTCTATGCTCGCCATGCGGGATGGGCGTTCTTTACTATGGGCAAGAAATGCCAGCACGGTTGAAGAAATCAACACCAAACACACCAACTCTCGCTATCTGGCCAACATCGATTTGCCGCAGGGTCTAACCGCCACACAAAATATCGCAGACGTTTGTGCAGCGGACATCATTCTAAGCGTGACCCCCGCTCAAAGCTTTGCAAAGCTGGCCCATGAATTGTCGCACGTGGTTCCAGACAAAACACAGATCGTATTGTGTTCAAAAGGGATTGATCGAGGTTCTGGAGACTTCTTGAACGAAATCGCAGGCCGCGTGTTTGGGCAGAAACGCATCGCAGCATTGTCAGGCCCAAGTTTTGCCCATGACGTGGCCAAAGGTTTGCCAACCGCAGTGAGCTGTGCTGCCGCTTCATTTGAGACGGCGCAAGAACTGGCAAAGCGTATGTCTGCATCCAATTTTCGAATTTATGCCAGCGATGATATTACAGGCGTGGAAGCTGGTGGCGCTTTGAAAAACGTTCTCGCTTTGGCGGTTGGCGTCGCACGCGGTCTGCAATTGGGCGCCAGCGCCGAAGCCGCTCTCATTGCCCGCGGGTTTGCTGAAATGAGCAAACTCACCATCGCAATAGGCGGTCGATCAGAAACGCTGTCGGGCCTATCTGGGTTGGGAGACCTTGTTCTGTCCTGCTCATCACCTCAATCGCGAAATTTTTCCTATGGAATGGCCATGGCGCAAGGGAATTCGTTGTCCAATTTGCCCTTGGCAGAAGGTGCGCACTCAGCTTCGCAAGCACTGTCTCTGGCAAAATCGCATCACATATCAGTGCCAATTATTGAGGCCGTGAACAGTGTTTTGACTGGCAAGCTCTCTGCGGCACAAGCCGTTCAGGAATTGCTGTCCCGTCCACTGCGCGACGAAACTTCAACTTGACCTCAACGTCACAAAACGCAACATAATTCACGCATATCAAGAAATTCTCTCAGGAGCCCAACATGCAATACTGGTTGTTCAAATCCGAACCTTTCAAATGGTCTTGGGAGCAGCAAAAAGCAAAGGGTGATGTGGGAGAGGAATGGGATGGCATTCGCAATTACCAAGCGCGCAATTTCATGCGCACAATGGAAGTTGGTGACCGCGCCTTTTTCTATCATTCAAACGAAGGTCTGAATGTCGTGGGCATTGCCGAAGTCAGTGCGCCATCGGCACCGGATTCCACAACCGATGACGAACGTTGGGATTGTGTTCACATTCGCGCTTTGGCCGACATGCCAAACCCAGTGACTTTGAAAGACGTGAAGGCAAACGAAAAGTTGTCTGATATGTCGCTCGTCACTTCTATGCGTCTTTCTGTACAACCCGTGAAACCAGATGAATGGGTTGAGGTGTGCCGCATGGGTGGCATTCATCCTGAAACTTTGAAGCCTGTTTAGGTTTTCTTCAATTCAGCAATCTCACGACGCAACGCTTTTATTTCGGACAAGATTTCTTCTTGTTCGTTGTGCAATTGATTGCGGTCTTCAGCAGCCTCCAGATCATGTTCGGCCTGCATCGCTGAAACGATGATACCGATGAACAAGTTCAGCACTGTGAACGTGGTGGACATGATGAATGGAATGAAAAACGCCCAAGCATACGGGAATTTCTCCATCACGGGCCGTACAATTCCCATCGACCAACTTTCCAATGTCATAATTTGAAAGAGCGAATAGGCCGATGCTCCAAGCGTACCAAACCATTCCGGAAATGATGGACCAAACAGCTTTGTGGCCATCACCGAGAATACGTAAAACACCAAAACCATAAGAACAGAAATAGAGCCCATACCAGGCAAAGCGGCAATCAATCCTGTGACCACGTTTCGAAGCGATGGAATAACGGACAGAAGGCGCAGAATTCGTAAAATGCGGAAGGCACGCAAAACCGAGAAACCAGCCGATGCTGGTACCAGCGCGATGCCGACAATGATAAGATCAAACACGCGCCATGGGTCGAGGAAGAAACGCCAGCGGTGAACAAAAAATCTGGCCAACAATTCAGCTACGAATATGTAGAGGATCACATTGTCCAAAGCGTGCAGATATGAGCCAAAGTTTGCCATAACGCGATCGCTTGTTTCCAAGCCAAGAATAATCGCGTTGAGAATCACCAAACCAATAATTGTATATTCAAATTTGCGGTTGGATATCAGGTTTGCAAGTGTCTCGCGCATGGATGAATTCCTTGGCCCAATCATTCTTCGTCACATAATGTGCAACAGGGCAATTGTCAGCCCTTATGTAAGAAAAGATTTCAGCAAGCCCAACACTTGTGTTCGCTCACTTGTATGCGACAGTGAGCTGCCTACATGATGATTCTTCACTTAAGAACAATTCGGAACACCTAATGCCTCTCAACAATGCGCTCATCGATTGGAACGGTCCTATGGGACTGCCGGATTTTACCAAGATTGATCCATCAGATTTTGCACCCGCTTTCGAAATTGCTTTCAAACACGACCGAGACGCGGTGAATGCAATTGCGGACAATCCGGATGCACCAACATTTGAAAACACGATTGATGCCTTGGAAGCTCCAACCGACAAAAATGCTCAGATGTTGGAGAAAGTGTCAGCGATTTTCTGGAACTTAATGGGTGCGCACAGCAACGATACTTTGCGCGAATTGGAACGCGACATTGCTCCTAAAATGTCTCGCCATATGTCAGAAACAGCAGCAAACAAAAACCTGTTCAAACGCATTGATACCCTTTGGCAAGATCGCGACAGTCTTGGACTGACACACGAACAGTCCCGCGTATTGGAAAAACATTGGAAGAATTTTGTGCGCGCCGGAGCGGCACTCAATGATGATGAACAAAAACAACTCGCAGAGATGAACGCAGAGCTCGCACAATTGGGTTCATCGTTTTCGCAAAACATTTTGGCTGATGAAGCAGACTGGTCACTTATTTTAGAGGAAGAAGAAGATTTAGCCGGGCTTCCCGATTTTTTAAAGAGCGCCATGCAGGCGGCTGCAAAAGAACGTGGCCATGAGGGCAAGCACGCCGTTACGCTGTCACGTTCCATTATCGATCCATTCCTTACATTCAGCGAACGCCGTGATCTTCGCGAAAAAGCGTTTCGGGCTTGGACTGCACGTGGCGAAAATGAAGGCGACCGTGACAACCGCGCCATCGTTGCAAGAACAGTCATGCTGCGCCAACAAAAGGCCGAACTTTTGGGATACCAAAGCTTCGCGCATTTCAAACTCGAAAACCAAATGGCAAAAGAACCGACAGCTGTAACTGATCTCCTTGAAAAAGTGTGGGAGCGCGCTGTCGATAAAGCCACACAAGAACAGGCAGAACTCGAAACTCTGATTGCAAATACAGGCCACAATCATCCTGTTGAGCCATGGGACTGGCGCCACTATTCTGAAAAATTGCGCGCAGAAAAGTTTGATTTCGACGAGGCCGAACTAAAACCATATCTCACCCTCGACAATATCATTGCAGCTTCGTTTGATGTGGCCAATCGATTGTTTGCAATCACAGTTGAAGAGCACAAGGACGTTGAAGCTTACCATCCCGATGTGCGCACATTTGAAGTGAAAAATGCTGACGGTAGTCATCGCGCTGTCTTCTTGGCCGATTATTTCGCGCGCGCTTCAAAACGCTCTGGAGCCTGGATGAGTGGTTTCCAAGGCCAACATAAATTGAATGGTGGGGAAACGCCGATCATCATCAATGTGATGAATTTTGCCAAAGCACCAGAAGGTGAACAAACGCTGCTGTCGCTGGATGATGCCCGAACACTGTTTCACGAATTCGGTCACGCACTGCACGGCATTTTATCTGATGTGACTTATCCTTCAGTGTCCGGCACATCAGTGGCACGTGATTTCGTAGAATTGCCAAGCCAACTTTATGAACACTGGCTCACATTGCCAGACGTCTTGTCAAAACATGCCCGTCATGTGGAAACGGGCGAACCGATCCCGCAGGCATTGTTGGACAAAGTTCTGTCGGCTTCGAAGTTCAATGCAGGCTTTAATGCAGTGGAATTCACGTCTTCAGCATTGGTTGATATGGAATTCCACAAAGCGCATGACAAACCCATTAAAGATATTGTCGCTTTTGAAAAAGATGCGCTGCAACGCCTTGGAATGCCATCGGCAATCACCATGCGTCATCGCACACCGCACTTTGCCCATGTGTTTTCAGGCGACGGATATTCCGCGGGCTATTACAGCTACATGTGGTCAGAAGTTCTCGATGCAGACGCATTCTCGGCTTTTGAAGAAACAGGCGACACGTTCGACCAAGATATGGCCAAACGTTTGCACGACCACATCTATTCTGCGGGTGGGTCTGTGGATGCAGAAGAGACCTACAAAGCCTTCCGTGGCAAAATGCCGACAGCCGACGCAATGATTGAAAAACGCGGATTGGCATAGGCCAATTGAAACCAAGGGATCGACCATGGCGGAAATACTGAACGGCAACCAAAGAGAAGAAGCTCTCGCCACACTTTCTGGTTGGGATGCAACCGACACCTCACTATCAAAAACGTTTGTGTTTAAGAATTTCGTTGAGGCTTTCGGTTTCATGACCCAAGCCGCCATTGTTGCAGAAAAGATGAACCATCATCCTGAATGGTCAAATGTCTATAAGACAGTCAACGTAACGCTCACCACCCATGATGCAGGCGGCATAACCGAACTTGATATCAACCTGGCGAAGCACATGGATGAATTGGCGTCGTAAATTGACGCCAATATTATCCGCAAACATTCAAGTTTGAGCGCACCGACTTTTTATTTGGGCGCCATGCGAATGGCACCATCCAGACGGATGCATTCAGCGTTCAGCATTTCATTCTCACAAATGTGCTGAACCAATGATGCATATTCTTCAGGTCGACCAAGACGCGAGGGAAATGGCACAGATGCTGAAAGAGCTTTCACGGCTTCTTCTGGCAGGCCTTCGAACAACGGCGTTTTAAACAGCCCGGGTAGAATAGAACACACGCGCACGCCATCCCGCGCGAGGTCACGTGCGATTGGCAAAGTCATCCCTTTTACTCCGCCTTTCGATGCGGAATATGCTGCCTGACCAATCTGGCCATCCTCAGCAGCAACAGAAGCTGTATTTATAATGACGCCGCGCTCACCGTCATCTGTGATAGGATCTAAATCGACCATCCTCTGGGCAGCATGTGCGATGCAATTGAAAGTACCGATCAAATTGATGTTGATCGTCTTGGCAAAAAGAGCAAGGTCGTGAGTGCGAACAGCGCCTGTTTCGCGGTCACGGGAAACTGTTTTCATCGCAACGCCAATGCCAGCGCAATTGACCAGAACCCGTTCAACGCCGTGGGCTTTACGCGCGGCTTCAAACCCTGATGCCACACTGTCTGTATTGGAAACATCAACTTTCCAGAAAGCACCGCCTATCTCGTCAGCAACGCTTTTCCCGCGTTCCTCGTTCAAATCAAAGAGGCAAACTTTAACCCCGTGGGATGCCAAACGTCTTGCTGAAGCTTCACCCAATCCAGATGCTCCGCCTGTGACAATTGCAGCATAATCACCATTCAATTTCATATCTTTTAACCCTTCTTACCGTTTCGACCCATCTTACCGAAGGGATAACCTTGCAGTTTACGCACCAGCTTCCCATATTATGTCTATGAACGACAAGATAACCGAAGAAGATGTACGCGCAATATTGCTGCCTGTTTCCGCCGAAAAAACAAAACGGCGCGAGGAAACCGTTCGAAAGCAGTTCTGGCCAAAATTAAGATCTTTTGCAGCCCGCGTGCCTTTTGCGGCGGATGCGGTTGCTGCATATTATTGTGCAACAGACACCAAAACGCCCTTAAAGGTGCGCGGTACATTGTTTGCTGCATTGGCATATTTCATCATGCCGATTGATATGGTTCCCGACATATTGGCTTTTGTGGGTTTAGGAGACGACATCGCTGTGTTCACCGCTGCATTTACTCTGGTCCAATCGCACGTGACCGATGAGCACCGCGAAAAAGCGCGCGCGGCGATAGAACGCGAAAAGCTATCACAAACAGATCAGCCCAAAACCCCTAGCTGACACGCAACAGAACTTTGCCTTTCACATCACGCGCTGCAATTTTATTCAAAGCAGCTTCTGCTTCTTCTAACGGGAAAACAGAATCCACGTGCGGTTTCAAAGTGCCATCCGCCAACCAGCCCAGCAGGTCATCAATGTTTTGACGATTGCCTTCAGGATCACGCATTGTGAACGTGCCCCAAAAAACTCCACGCAAATCTGCACCCTTTAACAAAGCTAAGTTCAACGGAATTTTTGGAATTGGGCCAGCTGCAAACCCGATCACGAGAAAACGACCTTCCCACGCGATAGAACGAAAAGCGGCTTCAGAAAAATCGCCTCCGACTGGATCATAGATCACATCCACACCTTTGCCGCCTGTGCGTTTTTTCAACTGATCTTTTAAGTCTTCATCGGTGTAATTAACGCCTTCATCAGCCCCGCACTGTTTTGCAAAGTCGAGCTTGTCGTCACTCGAGGCGCAAGCGATCACGTGTGCACCCATGATTTTACCAAGCTCTACTGCGGCTTGCCCCACACCGCCCGAAGCACCAAGAACCGCCAGTGTTTCACCCGCTTTCAATTCGCCACGATCTTTCAACGCATGATAAGACGTGCCGTAAGTCACCATAATGCAAGCAGCTTGTTCATCCGTCACACCTTCAGGAATGTGCGACAAAACGATTTCTGGAGCCGCAACAAACTCTCGCGCTGACCCTTGCACATAACCGCAAACGCGATCACCTGCCTTAAATCGCGTCACCCCTTCACCCACACTGTCCACAACACCAGACAATTCGGAGGATATAGAAAATGGCCGCGGCGGTTTGATCTGGTATTTGTCTTCAATAATCAAGCAATCAAAAAAGTTCAGCGCTGCTATATTGACCTTGATCAGCACTTCACCTTTGCGCGGAGCAGGTTTTTCAATGTTTTCCACCACCAGTGTGGAAGGTGGGCCGACTTCTTTCGATAACAGAGCTTTCATCTAATTTACGTCTCTTTCAAAAATTTCAGTTCAGCTTAGTCCAGCCAGATGCACCTTGCCAATTGCTGATATCCAAATGACACGATAAAGAAGTCCTATGAAAGCACGAGGATATTTTGGCATCGGGGTGGAAGGCATTTCCAAACCGAACAATTTTGGAAACTTATCGCGCACAGCCTATGGGTTTGGTGCGAGTTTTGTGTTCACCGTATCACCAGGAAAACGATTTAGGGTTCCTGATTCAGACACCACGCGCAGTGATGAACACATGCCTTGGTATACTTTTGACAGTTTAGACACGATGCAATTGCCTGATGATTGCCGGCTTGTGGGTGTTGAACTGACAGATGATGCAATTGAACTGCAGAGTTTCCGCCATCCCACCAAAGCCGCTTATGTTTTGGGTCCTGAAAATGGCTCGCTCTCACCAGAATTGACTGCGCGTTGCGAATTCATCGTTAAAATTCCAACCCTGTTTTGTCTCAACGTGGCCACAGCCGGCGCAATTATTATGTATGACCGAATGACATGTTTGGGCCGCTATGCTGAACGACCTGTAAAGGTTGGAGGGCCGGTAGAAGGGATAAAACCTCACCATTATGGCAAACCCACCTACCGCGCAGGCGCCAAACTTCCTGCCAAGAAGGGGCGCGACCGCACAACCGTTGTGGGTACACGTGCCCCGAACTCTGCTTCCAAAAAGTCTTAAATGAATTTCTAAGGCTTCAAATTATTGCCCGAATCTTAGATAAAGTTACTCAATGGCGGCTGTGGTTCTGACAATTTGAATTAAATCTTATCAAAATTTACCATAACTGTTTAAGGTTTTGTAACGCCGTTAGAGGCATGGTGCCTCGAGAATTGAAGAATCTGGTTGTGGATTCGCCGCGTGTATCGCGTTTGAGATTGAATTGGTGGAATTGAAAATGTTGAAAACATCTATTGGAACATTGGCACTGGCTGTTGCTCTCGTTGCTGCACCTGCAACTTCGTTTGCGCAAACACCAAAGCCAATTAAGCAGCACAAAGCTTGGGGCGCGTATTCTTACAAAGACGCTCGCGCGGGCAAGATCTGTTACATTTTGTCCATTCCAACAAGTAGAGAACCAAGCGACCGCGACCACGGCGACGTGTTTTTCTTGGTAAGCCAAAAGCCAGATGGTTCTGCTGGATTTGAACCGCAGGTTGAGGTGGGCTATCCGCTAAAAGCTGACGCAAGTGTAACAGTCACCGTCGATGGCAAGTCTTTCAAAATGTTCAGCCAAGGCAACAACGCGTGGCTGACAGATGTGAGCCAAGAATCTACTTTGGTCGCAGCGATGAAAAACGGTCGTTCCATGAAAGTTTCTGGCCAGTCCACTCGTGGCACACAAACAAGTTACACTTACTCTTTGTCCGGCGTTACTGCTGCATTGAATGAAGTGACAAAGTGCCGATAGAGCTGTTTCGAACCGACTGAACAGCAGGCCCCTAGAGGCATCCCACTTGCGAAGAAGAGCGGTGCGCGCCATATAGACGCCACCACCTTGATGTAATGGCAAGCGAATGTCTCTTTCAATCGATCTCACGAACAATGAAACACGCACAGAAATAGCTGCGCGTGTATCTGCGTCCAGTGATGGCGAAAAACCAAATCTCATTGGCCTAGATCGTGAAGAACTCGCTGCACTTCTTGAATCCGTCGGCGTTTCTGCCAAGCAAGCACGCATGCGTGTATCCCAAATTTGGCAATGGATGTACCTGCGTGGTCACGACAATTTTGATTCCATGTCGAACATTGGCAAAGATCTTCGCCAAAAGCTTGCCGACAATTTCACCATTCAACGCCCTGAAATGGTTGAAGAAAAAATTTCAAATGATGGCACACGCAAATGGCTTTTTCGGTTTCCTGCAAGGGGGGCTGGAAAACATGTTGAAGTTGAAACGGTCTATATTCCCGAACAAGACCGTGGAACACTTTGCATCTCTTCCCAAGTAGGCTGCACACTTACCTGTACGTTTTGCCACACAGGCACCCAAAAACTTGTCCGCAACCTGACCGCAGAAGAAATTCTTATGCAATTGATTGTTGCGCGAGATCGTCTTGGCGATTTCCCCGACAAAGATGCAGAGGGTTTAGGATTCGTTCCTGAAGGCGATCGCAAAGTAACAAACATTGTCATGATGGGGATGGGCGAGCCGCTCTACAATTTTGACCATGTGAAAAAGGCACTGTTGATTGCTTCTGACAATGAAGGGCTGCAACTGTCAAAACGCAGGATAACTCTGTCCACTTCAGGTGTGGTGCCCGGCATCATCAAAACAGGCGACGAGATTGGTTGTATGTTGGCAATCTCTCTTCACGCCACGAATGATGAATTGCGTGATGAGATCGTTCCAATCAACAAAAAATACCCCATTTCTGAATTGTTGAATGCTTGCAGAAATTACCCGGGTGTTTCAAACGCAAAACGCATCACCTTCGAATATGTGATGCTCAAAGGCGTGAATGATTCATTGCAAGACGCAAAAGAACTCGTGCGACTTCTCAAAGGCATTCCAGCAAAGATCAATCTGATCCCGTTCAACCCTTGGCCTGGATCAAATTATGAATGCTCAGACTGGGATCAAATCGAAACATTTGCGGATTTCGTCAACGCCAACGGATATGCTTCACCCATTCGAACCCCACGCGGACGCGATATTCTAGCCGCGTGCGGCCAGTTGAAGTCGGAATCAGAACGTATGCGCATCAAAGAACGTCTTGCTATGGAAGCAATGGTCTCTGGACACGGCGAGTGATCCGTTGGGCTGGGCCGCGACAATCATTGTATTGGGAATGATACGTTTTATATCGCTTGCACTGTCGTATGCATTGGCCACATTTGTGGCTGCTCTTTTCATCACATTCGTTTTGTTTCTGGGCTCTGATCTGGGTTGGATTGAAGACGATCCTGTGACCGCTTTGGGATCAATTGGATTTGCCACGGCTTCATGGTTTGCAATCGCGCAAATGGCCTTCATTCCGTTTTTGATTATTGTTCCATTTATGGAATTAGCTCGTGCAACGGGCCTCACCACAAATTTGATCGCTGGAGGAGCGATTGCCTTGGTCGCAATTGTTATGAGCCCATTGGGCGTTGGTGAAGAAATAGCGCTGCCCTACTCATCATCCGAAATATGGATTGCATTCTTGTCGGCTGGGTTTATTTCCGGATTCGTCTACTGGATTTTATCTGGCCACAGGGCCGGTCGCTGGTTGGGCACCCCAAGACCAATCGATCAGGACTGAAGTTCGATTTGCTCATTCACTGTTTCCTTGGTGGAATTCCACAAAAACGCAAATGACTGAAATCCTTCTTCCGTAATTTGGTCAGTGTCCAAGGCGTGCACCACACGTTCAAGCAATGCAACGAGTTCAGCTTTCATTTCATTCAACACAGTCACATCACTGGTTGATCGGGCACGCTGAGCTATATCAAGTAATTTGTCGTTATACTTATCACCCGTGTTCTTGGCCCGGGATTTCATATTACGACGCAGAGCCAAAAGTGCCGAAATCAACATCGCAAAAATTGTAACAATCAACGCCATTGGTTCAGCGTTTTCTTGCAAAAAGGACGGTTGGTCGCGGTCGAAATAACGCGCCGCACCATTGTGCAAACCAAGGCTCGTCACCTCACTGACACGCGGATTGGTAATGCGAGACGACAATGGCATTCTGATCAAAAGATCGAGCCGGTTTTCAAAGATCACACGAACCAATTCATAAACAGCATCTTCATCTACGTGAGCACCTGCAACCAACACCCGCTTCAAACTGGGAACCACCACATTCTCGGCAGGCAATGGCAGACGTCCGTCAAAAGCACCTTTCACTATGGTTACGGGATCAAGATATGGACGTTTCAGCTTCATCGCATCAGCTTGATCGATCGGCAAAAATTTAAGCTTTATACCCCGAAGGCCAGCCTCCCCAATGAACGACAAAAGGAATGGATCACGCAATGAAGATTGGAGAAAAATGGCGTTGACCTTGCCGCTTAAAAACAATTCGCGGGCTCTTTCATTTCCAACCGCAAGCGTTCCCAAAGTTTCAGGTGCAATTTTATAGTGGTCAATCACCGCCCAAAAAGATCGATTTTCAGAAGTGCCCGATGGTGGAATTGCCACAGGGCTCGTTGGCAAATCTGTGACTGTTTCAAAAGATTCTCTGACGTCGCTGCGCCCCCAACCATCACGAGCGACCAAAAGGAAGTAATCTTCGAAAAGTTCAGTGACCAAATTGATATCGGTATAGGCAGGCGTGTTGGCTTCAATCGTCGCCAAGTCCACCAATCGACTGCTTATTTTAGCAGTGCTTTCAGATGAGTTAGGACTGGTCACGACTTTCAATCGAACGGTGTCACTGTGGCGAACCAAAACCTCAGAGACTTCCCGCATCAAGTGAAACGTGTCGCTGTCACTTGTTCCAGCAGCAACCGTTAGAACAACGGGTTCGACCTCGCGCTCAAACACATACCAATAGCCAAAAGCTCCAATAGCTGCGATCAGCGCAAATATCGATGTGTAAATCCAACGCATAGACAACTCTTCCCCAGCCGCTCACATCTAAATGTGGACAGCTCACCCCTCAACTGGTTCGCACCAAAGCAAACGAGAGAGGCAAGCGCAAGATGGTTCGTGAACGAGCCTAGCGCTTCATATTGCGTTTGCGCGCTGCCAGAGTGCGAAGACGCAAAGCATTCAGCTGAATGAAGCCATGGGCATCTTCTTGATCATATGCACCAGCATCATCTTCAAACGTCACCAGTTCTTCTGAGTACAGGGAGGCAGCGCTTGAACGACCCGTCACCATGACGTTGCCTTTGTACAATTTCAGATTAACTTCACCTTCCACATGTTGCTGGGAATGATCGATGGCCGCCTGCAACATTTCGCGCTCAGGTGAGAACCAAAAACCATTATAAATGAGTTCCGCGTAACGTGGCATCAATTCATCTTTCAAATGAGCCGCGCCACGATCCAGCGTGATAGACTCCATGGCACGATGCGCAGTTAGCAATATCGTGCCTCCGGGCGTTTCATAAACCCCACGGGATTTCATACCGACAAAACGATTTTCAACCAAATCCAAACGGCCAATTCCGTTGTCGCGACCAAGCGTGTTCAGTTGCGTGAACAATTCGGCTGCACTCATGCGTTTGCCGTTGATCGAAACCGGGTCACCCTTTTCAAATCCAATCGTAATATCCGTGGCTTTGTCAGGCGCATTTTGCGGATCAATGGTCCGCATGTAGACATATTCTGGAGATTCAACAGCAGGATCTTCCAGAACTTTGCCCTCCGAAGATGAATGCAACAAATTTGCATCAACAGAAAATGGGGCTTCGCCTTGTTTGTCTTTAGCCACGTGAATTTGATGCGCTTCGGCAAACTCAATCAGATCTGTACGAGATTTGAATTCCCATTCACGCCATGGGGCAATCACTTTTATATCTGGGTTCAAGGCATAAGCTGCCAGTTCAAATCGCACTTGATCATTGCCTTTGCCAGTCGCTCCATGAGCAATTGCGTCGGCACCGGTTTCTTCAGCAATTTCCACCAGACGTTTCGAAATCAAAGGACGGGCGATAGAAGTGCCTAGAAGATAAATGCCCTCGTAGGCCGCGTTTGCGCGGAACATTGGAAACACAAAATCTGCGATGAATTCTTCACGAACATCTTCGATGTAGATTTCTTTGATGCCCAAATTTTCTGCTTTGCGCTTAGCTTCTTCAAGTTCAGCACCATCAGCAATTTCGCTCTGTCCCAGGTCGGCGGTAAACGTGACAACCTCAGCCTCATATTCCGTCTGCAACCACTTCAAGATGATCGACGTATCAAGGCCTCCAGAATAAGCCAGCACAACTTTTTTGACGTCACCCTTTTTGATTTTCGACATGATTTTTTCAATCCATTTGTTCGCAACACCAACCACATCAGCAGGTCAGCTCTTTGCGCTGCACTTTAGTCAGATCGCACCGTCAAACAAGATGCTATCCAAAGAGTTTTACGCAAATTGAATGGCCATGAGTGATGTGAAAATTTTCTACCAATTAGGTTCTGTTCTGAAGCTTGCAGTCCGCCTAAGATAGATCGTCATTCAATGTGAAAACAGTTTTATGGATTTCCTGCCTTCACTCACCACCATTCTGGCTTTTTCAGCCGCGAGCGTTTTATTGGCAGCGACTCCCGGACCAGACATGACATTGATGTTGGGTCGAACTTTATCAAATGGTCGAAAGTCAGGTTTCTCAGTTCTTCTTGGAACAGCGGTGGGCTGTTTAGTTCACACGGTTTTAGCAGTCGTTGGAATTTCCGCTTTATTGGCAGCGTCAACAACCGCCTTTCTCATTCTAAAGACGGTCGGGGCGCTCTATTTGTTATGGTTGGCTTTTGAAGCGATCTTCAAAGGCTCAACATTTTCACTAGACGAAAAGAAAGGCTCAACACAGAGTTTTTGGAATGACTTTCTCACTGGATTGGGCGTAAATGTCTTGAATCCAAAAGTTGTCATTTTCTTTTTGACATTTCTGCCGCAGTTCATATCGGCAAACGATCCGAACGCTTGGCAGAAAATGCTGTTTCTTGGGGTGCTTCTCGACTTTATCGCCACACCCATCATGATTGTGATTTTGCTCACAGCAAGTGAATTTGCAAACACACTAAAAGCCAATCCCAAAATCAGTCGCATGATAGATTATGTTTTTGGATCAGTGTTTGCAGTGTTTGCAGTGCGCATATTTTTCACTGAAGGCAAATAAAAAAGGGGCCGCTTATAAAAGTGGCCCCTTTTCAAGATTTTAATCCAGCAAATGTTTAGCTTTGTCGGTTTTGCCTGTTTTCAATCAGATCATCGACCACAGCTGGATCCGCTAATGTGGATGTATCTCCCAGTGACCCAAAATCATCTTCGGCAATCTTTCTAAGAATGCGCCGCATGATTTTTCCAGAACGCGTTTTTGGCAAACCTGGAGCAAACTGAATGGCATCTGGAGATGCAATCGGGCCAATCTCGGAGCGCACATGATTGCGCAATTCTGTCTTCAATTCGTCCGTTGGCTCCACTCCATTCATCAAAGTCACATAGCAATAAATCCCTTGGCCTTTGATGTCGTGCGGATAGCCCACCACGGCAGATTCTGAGACCGTGTCATGCAACACCAGAGCAGATTCAACTTCCGCAGTTCCCATACGGTGACCGGAGACATTGATCACGTCGTCCACACGACCAGTGATCCAGTAGTATCCGTCTTCATCACGTCGACAGCCGTCACCTGTGAAATATTTGCCTTTGTATGTGGAGAAATATGTCTGAACAAAACGCTCGTGGTCACCATAGACCGTGCGCATTTGCCCTGGCCACGATGCGGTGATGCACAGGTTGCCATCAGTTGCGCCTTCCAGCACTTCACCTTCATTATCCACCAATTGAGGTTGCACACCAAAAAACGGAACTGTTGCCGAACCTGGTTTCAAAGCAACAGCACCTGGAAGTGGTGTGATCATGTGTCCACCCGTCTCGGTTTGCCACCATGTATCGACAATGGGACAACGGTTATCGCCCACAACCTTGTGATACCATTCCCATGCTTCTGGATTGATAGGTTCTCCCACGGTGCCCAACAAGCGCAATGAAGAACGCGATGTGGATGTAACCGGATCATCACCATGTTGCATCAAGGCTCGAATAGCCGTTGGCGCAGTGTAGAACGTGTTGACCTGATGTTTGTCGCACACCTGCCAAAAACGAGAGTTGTCTGGATAGTTTGGCACGCCTTCAAACATCAAAGTAGTCGCGCCATTAGCGAGCGGTCCATAGACGATATAGCTGTGACCGGTGACCCAGCCCACATCGGCCGTACACCAATAGATATCACCATCATGATAATCGAACACATATTGATGGGTCATGGCTGCCCACACCAGATACCCGCCAGTAGTGTGCAAAACACCCTTCGGTTGGCCTGTTGATCCTGATGTATAGAGAATGAACAGCGGATCCTCCGCATTCATCGGTTCAGGTTCACATTCCGCTGAAACAGATTCCGTAGCTTCGTGATACCAAACGTCACGACCGGATTGCCAATCAACCGACCCGCCTGTTCGCTTCACGACCAAGACTTTATCAACACGACCACCTTGCTCAGTAGCGATTTTAATAGAGGCGTCTACATTTGCTTTGAGCGGAATTGACTTGCCACCTCGCAAACCTTCATCGGCTGTAATCACAAAGGTAGATTCACAGTCGACAAGGCGCTGCGCCAAAGCGTCGGGTGAAAACCCACCAAATACAATCGAATGAACCGCGCCAATTCGGGTACATGCCAACATGGCGTACGCAGCTTCGGGAATCATGGGCATATAGAGCGTGACACGATCGCCTTTTTTAACACCATTTGCCTTCATGGCATTGGCAAGACGACAAACATGTTCATGCAATTCTGAATACGTTATTTTGGCATCATCAGAAGGGTCGTCCCCTTCCCAAATAATAGCCACCTGATCTCCCCGCGTCGCCAAATGGCGGTCAATACAATTGGCGGAAACATTCAACACACCATCCTCAAACCATTTGATGGAAACGTCTGGATAGTCATAAGACCAGTTGCCAGCCTTGGTGTAGGGGTGCATCCAATCAAGGCGCTTGGCTTCTTTCATCCAAAACGCATCTGGATCACTCACACTTTCTGCATACATCGCTTTGTATTTGGTATTGTCAGCATGTGCGTGGGCCGCAACCTCTGCTGGCACTTCGTAAATTTTCTCACCCATAAGTCAAACCTCCCAACATATGAAAGCGATGCTTTCCTATTTCATAATATGTTGTCTTACACAGGCGTGAAAATCCAGTCCATTAGACTTGAGTAAGGGCACAGCTAATTTCCGATCCCAAACGTTAAGTTTAACAATTAAGTAACCTTGTCGAAACTTTACCTTTTCGTCGCCACATTCGCTATTTAGGCATCCTGAAAATTGGAAAAGTCAGCTCTTGTAGAGCCACTTTCTGAAGCAGGAATTTGTCAAATGAATAATGTTATGAAGCGCTGCGCGTTTGTCGCGGCTACAGTATTTTGTTGCTTTTTGGCGGTATCATTTTTGCCAAACGAAACCCGTGCAGCAAAGACAACATCAATCACCAAGAAGGTGATAAAAACGACCATCCGAAAAACACGCGCAACCACAAGTAAGAAAAGGCGCTCTGGCAAACGCAAGTCCGCCTATGTTGGGCGCAAAATCAGACGCATTACATTAAATGCACCGTGGAAATGCGTACCTGGTCGTTTGAAATCGGTTATTTCTCAGGTGTCGCGCAAATTTGGTCGCGTTGTCATCAACAGCACCCATCGCAGCAAACGCAAAAACCGTATGGTTGGCGGGAAAAGCAAATCCTATCACATTGGTTGTCGAGCCGTGGACTTTCGTGTGCATGGGCGCACAAGGGGTTTGACCCGCTGGTTGGCACGTCACCCCAAAGTTGGTGGTTTCAAACGTTACCGATCAGGTTTTTATCACATTGATATTGGGCCAAAACGCACCTGGTGATTTAAGCAAACAGCTGTACCACACTGCGCCTAAGCCCATGAAAACCACAGTTGAAATTATCGAAGATTGCACTCTTCAATTGTTCAAAACACGTTTCAATTAACCAAACTTTCTCACCAATTTTAAGCAGTTTGTTGAGAAACTGTTCATCAAGAAAGGCGCTCAGCGCTACGATGAACAAGGTTGCGTGTAATGTTCAAACGGAAATCAAGTTTTTCGACAACTGCTGTTTTGCTTGCAGTTTCATTGTTGGTTTCGTCTTGTGCCAGTTGGCCTGGTCTCTATCGCATTGGCGGCGAGGGCGAGGTCATTTATCAGAAAACGTCATGGTGCATCCCATGGAGTCTGAAACGCGTGTTGCGTCGTGTCGCTCATCACTATGGAGACGTTATCGTTTTTTCCACGTGGCGGAGCCCTTGGTACAATCGTAAAGTTGGCGGTGCCAGCAGTTCATATCACAAGACCTGTCAGGCCGTAGATTTCAAAGTGCGTGGAGCCAATATGGCCAAAGTCTATGCTTATGTGAAAAAACAGGATGCCGTTGGCGGTCACAAACTTTATCCCGCCAGGCGGGGTGGACATATCCACATAGACACTGGTCCGCGTCGAACCTGGAATTAGGCAGGTAAGGCTCCATCGAGCCATTTTATATCACGAACATTTGCCAATCGGGTTTGACGTTGCAGTTCCGAATGGATGCGCGACATCCGCGCCTCGCTCAATTTTTGTTTCGGTTCAAGCCACAAGCGTTTCACGTCCAAACAATCGTCCTTTCGTTTCGCACGCATATCTATGCGGCCGATCATTTTGTCTCCCTCCAACAATGGGAAGACATAATATCCCCAGATACGTTTTTCTTCCGGCACATATATTTCAATGCGATAGTCAAACCCAAAGAGCCAAGACAGTCGCTGGCGATCTCGAATGACGGGATCAAAAGGCGACAGGACTCGTATGCGATTTGATATTTTGGGGATGTCAGCAACAACAGACTCGATATCAGCCCTAGCAATGAAGCTTTTGGGTTGTGTGCCTTTTACGCCCTCAACGACCACCTCGGTGATTGTGTTGTGGCCTTGTTGATCAATCCATTCTGATACTTCACTTATCGAAAGCAAATCCCAGTATTTTGCAATGTCTTTAGCTGTTCCGAAGCCCAACCTGTCCAATGCGGATCTACAGGCCCAATCAATAAATTCTTCGCGCGTTACGCTTTGGTCTAAAAATTCCAGAGGCACCACGCGGTTGGTCAAATCATAAACTTTCTGAAAGCCCTCACGTGCTGCAATACAGATATCACCTGTGCGCCACAAAAACTCGAGCGCTGCTTTGCCATCATGCCACTGCCACATATCCAGCTTTACGCCCTTTGGCTTTTCCAGGTCTCTTGATCTCAAGCTTCCATTTTGCTGCATGCGCAATAGCAGATCCTGACACCGGGTTTTGTAACCAGAGCCCTGCCATTTGTGATATTTTTCTTCCAGCTTTACGCGGTCGCGATTAAACTTGTGACGCCAATATTTGAAAAACTCAGTTGGGATGACTGAAGCATCGTGAGTCCAATTTTCAAACAATCGACCTTCGGTCTCTATAAGCCTGGCCAAATGTTTAGGCCGGTATGTTTGATTGCGCGCAAATAGTGTCATGTGTTGAGCGCGTTCAACCCACTGGATGGAATCCAGTTGCACAAAGCCAAGCTGAACGATGAGTTCATAAAGATCGTTGGGTGTTAGTTTTTTATTGGGTGCGCGGGTCAGCCCTTGCAAATGAAGAATGACGCGGCGCGCTTGTTGATTGCTGATTTGAAAATCCATGTTTCAACGATGAAGGGAATTTTGCTTGCTTTGCAAGCACCTATTTCCACCCACCGATTTAACTTCAATTTGATTTTGAGTGAAGTTGATCTCGTGCCAATGTGGCGGCATGAAAATACGTTCTCACTTCTCGGCCTCGGTAATTTTATCTTCGTTGGCTTTCATTCCAGCGCAGTCTGCTTCTGCTCAAACAGAAGCTTCGACCGCTTGTGCGCTGGAGATACCTTGCAGAATTGGTGAACGATCTTACCACGCTCGTATTCCCGACGGCTGGGACGGTAAAACCCCACTTCCCGTTTTGATGCATTTTCATGGATGGGGTCGTCAGGGACCCCTCATTATGAAACACACGCGGATTGCGGGCGCCACGCGAAAATTGGGCGTCTTGCTGTTGGCGCCTAATGGTCAAGGACGAAGCTGGCAATTTTGGACACCAGACACCCAAGACGTTCCGTTTGCAGAATCCGTTCTAGAAGATGCTGCGAAACGCTGGCCGATTGATCGTTCCAAAATATTTGTGTCTGGCTATTCTTATGGAAGCGCGATGGCTTGGCGTTTTGCATGCGCTCAAGGAAATAAGGTCAACACTCTGCTCGCCATATCTGGCACTTTGCCGTCTCAAGAGGAAACCTGCAACTCACCCGTGAATGTGCGTCACGTTCATGGAACACGCGACACCGTCATGGACATGCCCATTGGCGATGATGGCGATGTAACTTATGCAGTGAAGCTTTGGCGAGACCGTAATTTCTGCAAAGACACCTCGCCCACAAAACAGTCATGGCGGGCGTTGCAAAGATTGAGCTTCAACCGTCATACGTGGAACAAATGTGAGTCGGGAAAGTCGGTCATTTTGGATGTTCACAAACGGGGTCACTTTATTCCGCGTCAATGGATAAAGACGCAGTTGGAACAACTATTGTAAAATCTTCTTTCCTTACATGGGATTTGTTCAAATTTGCTCTCATTGTCGCACCCCTGGAAAGAGATGATCTGCCCCTTGCAAGTCATGTTTTCGTTGCCCATAGTTTAGGCTTGTTCAACGCATTGAAAGGAGGTGATCCAATGTCGAGCACTTTCACGAATTCGGTAGGGTCTTTGTTTGAGGGAAAAGCAGTGGAGCAATCTTCACGCTAATCCTTAAAACCGGATTGTCATATTCACGCGTTGACTGATGTGTCAGCCTGACGAGACCCTCCGGAATAAAGAAAATGCGGGGCCATTCGCCTTTCCAAACTGGAAAATGCGGATGGCCTTTTTCTTTGAGCATCACGTAGTCAACTGCCTGAAGACTCAGCGGTGCTAAGGGTGCACCAAGAACTCCGTTTGCCACCTTTGTATTTTCGCACCATCTTGTGCTGAAGCAAATGGTGCGCCACATCTATCCCGTCGTTGGTCACCACGCGCGCCAAAACCCGCCCAAAATATTTGCCTCCACTCACTCCAAACAGTTTGACCTGTTGAACCCCAACCAACCTCTCAACCGCATGTTTGGCTTCAAAAGCCATGCGCTTCTCATTTGGGCATTTTGCTCGAAGTTCTGGCGCATCTATTCCACGAAGACGCACCGAAACGGAAACCCGGTGCCCCGGCCAAATGTGGGCACGGACCACAATGCTGTCTCCATCGCGAACCTTTTCTACATCAGCAAAAATCGGTCCCGCGATTGTGTCGCGCGCTAAGCTCAAATTGGGCCAAGTCAGAAAACAAGATAAGAGTAATGTAAAAAGTCGCACAATATCGATTGAACCAAATAGAGGATAATTTTCCTATATATGATTCGCGGAGAATTACAACTTGGGTTGCATTATACAACCAATAATTGTGTTAAAAATCAGAAGCAATGCCCTTGTTTTCCCAGTCGCCATAGCGCGAAGGGTTCGGGCCATCTCTTCCATTCAGTTCTTTGGGAGCCTCTTGCTCTTCAAATTTTTCGCGACGTGCTTTTGCTTCTGCCAAGGCACGCTGAGCAGTTTCCGGAGAAGGTTTTTTGGCTTTCTTCATTTTGCACCTATAATACGCCACACAATTTGATGCGGCGGGTCATATTGACTCAGATAGACCTCCTCCCCATCTGATACAAGAAAATTGGCAATTCAAAACCGCAAAGGCAAATCGTTTTGAACCTCGTAAAGACCGCAATTTTATTGGCCGCTATGACAGGCCTTTTTATGGCTGTTGGATATATGCTTGCTGGTGAAGCAGGCATGTTGATCGCATTTGTTATTGCCGCCGGTATGAATATGTTTTCTTGGTGGAACTCCGGCTCCATGGTTTTAAAAATGCACAACGCCCGTGAAGTTGATGCAGAATCTGCGCCAGCACTTTACCAAATGGTGGAAGATTTGGCCGCAAATGCCGATCTTCCAATGCCACGCGTTTTCGTGTTGGAAACAGATCAACCAAATGCATTTGCCACAGGTCGCAGCCCTTCCCATGCTGCAGTTGCTGCCAGCACAGGTTTGCTGAACCGCTTGTCAGACGAAGAAGTTGCTGCGGTCATGGCCCATGAATTGGCACATATCAAAAACCGAGACACGCTCACCATGACGGTTACTGCCACACTGGCAGGAGCGATTGGAATGCTTGCGAATTTTGCCATGTTCTTTCGTGGCGGGAGAAACAGTCCGTTCGGTTTCATTGGCATGTTGGTTGCGATGATGGTTGCACCCATGGCGGCAGGCATCGTGCAAATGGCGATCAGCCGCACGCGCGAATATGAAGCCGATAAAGACGGTGCTGAAATTTGTGGCAACCCACTTTGGCTAGCTGGAGCATTGGAAAAAATCGAAACCTATGCCCGTGGCACAATGAATGAAGAAGCCGAAGCAGCGCCCGCAACCGCACACATGTTCATCATCAATCCGCTCAACGGACGGTCGATGGACAATTTATTCTCCACCCATCCAAACACTCAAAACCGAATAGCGGCTTTGCAAGAGCTCGATCGTAATTGGAATGTGGTTGAACCTGCGCCCAAATCAGCTAAACCAGTTGAACCAAGAAAACCGCAGCGCGAAGTCTGGGGCCGTAATGCTGGTCAATTGCGGCAAGTCGAACCTGAAGAAACGCCGCAAAATAATAAGGGCCCTTGGGGCTAAATGGCATCAGATTCAAAAAAGCGGCACTTTTCAAAATCCAAACGTCCAAATAACCAAGGACAAAATACCAAGCCTGGTTTGGCTGCGCGACAAGTCGCAGCGACAGTATTGGCACGTGTAATCGATGATGGCCGCGGGTTGGATGGAATATTGGAAACACGCCACGGCCCATCCGGCTTGAAAAACCTGTCCCCTGCAGATGCAAAACTGGTTCGAGCAATTGCAACCACAGCACTGCGAAACCGGGGTGTTATCGATCATTGCCTCAATAAGTTGATGAGCCGCAAACCGCCAAAAAATGCACGCCATTTGTTGCACACGCTTCATGTGGCTGGCGCTCAAATTTTATTTATGGATGTGCCAGACAGCGCAGCCGTAGATGTGGCTGTCACCAGCCTATCTGGAAATTCTCGTTCCGAACGCTTTGCCTCCTTAGGCAATGCAGTGTTGCGCAAACTGTCAAAAACAAAGGATGAACTTCTCAGCGCTTTGCCTCCGCAAGAACAAGCACGCATGAACATGCCCCCATGGATGTGGCAACAAACTCGAAAATCGTTTGGAAAAGACCGTGCCCAGAAAATCGCTGAGCTCCATATGTTAGAACCTGTGATTGATCTCACGGTGAAATCTGATCCCGCTAGGTGGGCCGATAAACTTGGTGGCACCGTTTTGTATGGGCATTCGATTCGCGTGCCTGCCAAAGGCAATGTGGATACATGGGAAGGTTTTGAACGAGGCGAATGGTGGGTGCAAGATTTTGCCGCTCATCTGCCCGCTCATTTGCTAGGCGACATTTCAGGCAAATCCGTCATCGATCTCTGTGCAGCGCCGGGCGGCAAAACCGCGCAATTGATCAATGCAGGTGCAACCGTCACCGCATTGGAAGCCGTGCGCAGCAGATGTGAACGTTTGGAAGAAAACTTAAAACGCCTGAGGTTTGACGCGACAATCGTGAACGCGGATTTGTTTGATTGGAAGCCTGACCAATTGTTCGATGCTGTGCTGCTCGATGCGCCATGTTCGTCAACGGGTACAATTCGCCGCCATCCCGATGTGCAGTGGTCAAAGTCCAAAGATCAAATCGAAGAATTAGCCGAACTGCAGTTCAACATGACGGTTCATGCAGCAAGCTTTTTAAAGCCCGGTGGTACTCTGGTTTTCTCCAATTGCTCACTCATGCGTTCAGAAGGCGAAGACCTGTTCGCAAAAATCACAAAAGGCGATTTCGGCCTGCAGGCAGAAAAGCTCACCCCCGATGATCTTTTTGGATTAGAAGAATGCATCACGGGACAAGGCACCGCTCGCACTTTGCCATCACACATGCTCGACATCGCGGCACCCAAAGATAATGACATCGCCCCAGAAAGAATGGGAGGTCTTGATGGATTCTTTGCTGCCAGGTTTGTCAGGACTTGAGCATCCAAACCCTTGCGCTCATGAGAGACTACACGCCAGAGAAACTTCAAATTCAAGAATGAGTATCTTGGGCATTTTCAATCATATTCTCTCTGTCCGTTTCGTTCTATGATGGTGATTCGACAACCACTTGATTGATATGGGACATGCGAGCACCTGATTCACTCACCACTGGCGTGCTTGCTGTTTCTGAATTGTGGCGCAGGAGTGCGCGGCATATAAAGTCTGGCCCTCTTTACCGATGGCGCTTTGCTTCGGCTGGTCCAACTAAAATTATTCATGCGCCCATCGATCTTCGTCCTGGCGAACCAGAATTGGCGCGCGACTATTATGCTGGGTTGTTCAACTTTGCAGGAGAGCCGATCAACACGAATGGTCGCTCCCCTTTTTCTCTTGAAACATCCAACACCGAATGGATGGACCAGCTGCACAAATTTCAATGGTTGCGTCATTTGCACACAGCAGACAATGAACTGGCCAGATCGAATGGCGCTGCCTTCATTTCAGATTGGATTGATCTATGGGGCAATCGATATCAAAGCACGCCTTGGAATTCTGAAATATTGTCGCCACGGCTCATTGCATGGCTATCTCATGGACCAAACTTGTTTCACAATTCCTCCCAGCAAGGGGTCAAAAAATTCTATAAATCAGTCGCTCAACAATCGCGCTATTTACAATACAATGCACAGCATACCCGCGACGGTTATCCTCGATTGATATCTTACATCGCGTTGGTGTTCTCCAGTCTGTGCATTCAATCCTCTCAAAAATTAATTCATACGGCGGGCAAAGATCTTTCTCGGGAAATATCTCGCCAGATTTTGCCGGATGGCGGCCATATATCTCGAAACCCTCGTGTTTTGATTGATCTTCTTGCAGACCTGATACCTCTGAAAATTCTATATCAGGAGAGAAAGCACCCGGCTCCGCCAGAGTTGTTGGCGGCGATTGATCGGATGATCGGCGCTGTTGAATTTTTCAAACATCACAACAAAGAGTTTGCGCAGTTCAACGGCACCGGACAAACAACTGCTGCTGTGTTGTCACAAATTTTGGCACGCAATGAAACGAAAGTGCCAGCCCCGATTTCAGCATCCCATAGCGGATATGAGAAACTGAAGGGCGGACAAACAACGGTGATTATTGACACCGGCAGTCCAACCAACAAAGCAACGGCAAACGATGCCATGGCAGGCACTCTTTCATTTGAACTCGCCAGTGATCAAACCCGCTTCATCACAAATTGCGGTGTTCCAGAATTCAACCGTCGCAATTACATACAGTTTGCAAGAGCCACTGCCGCCCATTCGACAGCCACAATAGGTGACACATCTTCCAGCCGCTATGCGGGTGATTCTTGGTTTCACAAATTTTTACCATCCGCATTGGTGATGCCACCCAAGAACGTGGTTTCGTCGCGCGAAACAGTGGATGGATTTACGCAGGTGACTGCCAGTCATGACGGTTACGAATCAAGTTTTGGAATCATTCATGAAAGACAATTGCTCCTTTCAAATGACGGTGCACGGTTCAACGGTATAGATCGGTTTTTAAGTTCCGATTCGCGAAAACGATCAGATGCCGCTGTCGCAATTCGATTTCACTTACCTCCGCAACTCAGCGCTAGTTTGTTGTCATCCGGATATTCGATTTTGGTGGCTTCACCGAACGGTGATGCTTGGACTTTCTCTTGTGTCGATGCACCAATAAATTTGGAAGAGAGCATTTATTTTTCAGGCCCAAGCCAACCGCGAAAATCAGAACAGATCGTTATTCATGCAAATTTGACCGAACACAGTGAAATTCGTTGGACTCTTGAAAGACGCGCGCAGAAAAAGAAGACACTCAAACGAGGAGCAGCGGTCGAATCCAGTGAGGCACCAGATCTATTGGATGCTTTGATAAACAACGAGCAGGAGGCATGAACCCTGCGCATTCTTGTCACTCGCCCCGAACCGCAATCCGTTGTCACCCAGAAAAACCTGATGGAAGATGGTTATGACGTAACACTCGAACCATTGCTTTCATTCTCGTCTTTAGGGTCACCCATTCCAAATCTGAAGTTTGATGCGATTGCTTTAACCAGCGCAACAGCACTTGAGTTTTGTGACATCGAATTGTTTTCTGAAATACCCGTTTTTACAACTGGAAAAGTGACTGCAGAAAAAGCGAGTGCATATGGTTTTGCCAATATTCAATCCGCAGAAGGTGGGGCGCTGGAGCTCGCAGACCTGATAAAGGGCGTATATCAAGGGCGCTCAGCCAACATACTATATCCAAGCGCATTACAAACAGCACACGACCTTTCCAGGCTTTTAAAGCCCCACAACATAGAGTGCATCAACTGGCCAGTTTATCAGGCTGTCGAGCGGAAAAATTTTTCTTCAGAAACCTTAAAACTGCTTGGTGCTGATAAAATCGACCTCGTTCTTTTATATTCACATCGCACGGCCAAGTGTTTTTCTAGGCTCTGGGAACGACAAAGTATAGCAACACAAGCACCTAGCCTTTTGGCAATCAGCCAGAATGTCAAAGCCGCTCTGCCGAAAAAACTCGCAGAAACCTGTTTCGTTGCTGATAAACCAAACGAAACAAGTATGAGATTAAGAATCAAAGATATTTTTCTTCGAGATTGATACAAATCTAACGTTAGGTTAGGTTTGCATGGCAAAGCCTTTAAGCTTACACAAATATGGGGACCGCACAGGAGCAATTGGGTATGAGTAAATCACCAAAAAACACAAAGACAACAGGCACAAAATCCGGATCGCGTCACGCCAAGTCTTTTAAAAAGCCTGTGACAATTGATTTAGAAGCTGAAGCGACCAAAACCGCCAAGAAAACAGCTCCGGAAACACTTAAACAAGCTGAACCCACAAAGAGTTCGCGCAGTTCTGTCCCTAAATCAGCCGATGCTAAAACAAATCAAAAAAAGACGACCGCATCTTCTACGCTCAAAGAAACAAAAGCTGAAACAGATAAGTCAGCTCCTGCGAAAGCATCAAAATCCGATCTGCCAGCTGGAAAACAAGACAATGTGAAAAAACCTGCTCAACCTGCGACCAAGCAATCTTCTGGATTGGGCGGAAAATTTGCTGCTGCTGTCGTCGGTGGCGTTGTTGCACTTAGTGGCGCGGGCGCCTTGCAATATTTCGGTGTCTTGGGAACCCCGGATGGCACAACCTCTGCACCCGCAGAAAATTTTGCGTCGGTAGAAGAATTGAACGCAGCAAAAGCTGAATTGGCGGCAGGTCTGAAAGAGATTTCAGAAAAACAAACCGCTGCAGCAGCAGCAGCCAGCCAAACAGCTAATGCTGAACCACCTGCAATTGATGAAGCGGCCATCGCTAAGATTGTCGAAGAAAAATTAGCCGCAGCCACACCAAATGACACGTCAGCTGAATTGCAATCCACGCTCGAAAAATTGCAATCAGATGTTCAAAAAAATTCTGAAACACTATCAGCAGCTGCAAGCGGCGACACGACTGAATCCGTTACAGCAGCAATGGCTTCTATCGCCGCATTAAAAGCCCAAATCGCAAAACTTGAGACCAACTCATCTGCAACCGCTGACGTTGCCGAACGCGTAAATGCTGTTGAACAAACCACTGAGGAAATTGCGTCGCTCAAAGAAGATCTGGGGAAATTGCAATCAGCTCTCGATAGCCAAAATGGGTCAATTGCAGAATTGGCAAAATCTGTTGAGACAGGACCGGATAAGAAAGCCGCCATGGCAATCGCCGCTGCCGCATTAAAAGCCGATGTGGACCGCGGACTTCCATTTACGGGCCCGTTGCAAACACTGCAAAGCGTTGCAGGATCCGACACAGACTTTTCAGAACTCTCAAAATTTGCAGAACAAGGCGTTCCAAACACTGTTGCAATCGCCAATGAATTTCAAAACGAGATCAGTGATGCTGTTTTGGTTGCTATGGCGCCACCAGCTGATGATTCATTGACATCGCGCTTGTTGGCCGGTGCAAAGTCTTTGGTAAAGGTCAAGCAGTTGAGTCCTGTTACAGGAGACACCCACGAAGCCATACTGTCGCGCATTCAAGCAGCACTTTCTGAATCCAAACTTCAAACAGCATCAGAAGAATGGAAGAAACTTCCGGAAGCTGGCCAAGCCGTTTCAAAAGAATGGCACGAAAAGCTTCTGTCCCGCATCGCCGTCAACAACCTCATTGACACAACAGTTCGCAGCTTTCTTTTGTCCAATGCGGGCTAGCAAGCACACCACTTTGAACATCTACAACTCAAACGCCTTCACTGGATAAATTTTATGTTTCGTATCGCTGTATTCATTCTGTTTCTTTTTGGTCTTGCCACAGGTTTTGCATGGTTGGCAGACAATCCCGGTACAGTGACAGTTCAATGGCCATGGCTTGATAAATCAGTTGAGGTTTCACTTCTTCAAGCAGTGATTGCCATGACCGTAATCGTGCTTGTGATCATGATGTCATGGTGGCTGATATCTGGCGTCTTGAACTCGCCGAAATTATTTGGCCGTTGGCGCAAAGGCCGCCGTCGGGACAAAGGTTATGCAGCCCTGTCCAGCGGTCTTGTCGCAGCTGGCGCTGGCAATGCACCTGTAGCGCGCAAACTTGCAAAGGAATCCGGTAAGTTTTTGGAAAACGAACCATTGGTCGCTTTGCTGACCGCGCAAACGGATTTGCTTGAAGGCAAGCGCGCGGATGCGCGCGACAATTTCCAGTCCATGCTTGAAAACGAAGACACAAAACTTCTGGGTCTTCGCGGCTTGTTCATCGAAGCCGAACGCGAGGGAGAAGCAGAAGCTGCAGCACATTTCGCAAGCGAAGCCATGAAAACGTCTCCCGGCACACCCTGGGCGTCGCAAGCCGTTTTGAAGTCTCAAGCATTAAGTGGAGACTGGGAAGCCGCACTAAAAACACTGGAAACAAATCGTGCCTCAGGCATTTTCGACAAACCTGAATATTTGAGAAAACGCGCTGTTTTGCTTACGGCTCAAGCGCTAAGTGAAGAAAATTCTTCGCCCGACACAGCAAAGTCTCATGCAATGGCTGCTCACAAAGCAGACAATGCTTTCGTCCCCGCCGCTGCTACAGCATCTCGAATTGCTCTGCGTTTGGATGATACCCGTCGCGCTGGTCGTGTTTTGGAAACCTGCTGGAAGCAGACCCCACATCCAGAGCTTGCTGAAGCATTTGTGAATTTGAAACCCGGCGACACCGCCAAAGAAAAGTTGAAGCGCGCCAAACGCCTTTTGAAGAAAGCGCCAGATCATATTGAAAGCCAGATCATTGTAGCGAAAGCCGCAATCGAAGCGAGCGATTTCAAACTTGCTCGCGAATCTATGGAAAATGTTCTGGGCAAAGAAACAACTGAGCGCGCCTGCTTGATTATGGCTGACATTGAAGAAGCGGAACACGGCGATCAGGGGCGTGTGCGCGAATGGTTATCTCGTGCCATCAATGCTGAACGCGACGCTTGCTGGACCGCCGATGGCATTGTCTCCACAGAATGGAAACCATTTTCACCTGTTACGGGAAAGCTCGACGCTTTCGAATGGAAAACTCCTGTTGCGGAAATGATCAAATCTGAAGCAATCGATTACAGCTCTTTGGTCCATGAACCTTTGCCTGCTCCTGAACCCATTATGAAACCGGAAGCAGACATTGTGGATGTCGAAACGACAGATAAACCAGCAGTCGCAGCTGCAGCTGCAACTGTCGCCGCCGCAACTGTTGTGGGAGTTGTAGCAGATCAAGATAAAGCTGAAGCCGATACGGTTGAAGATGTCGAGGATACAAAATCAACTGACAGTGCGGAAGAAGCTGTTGTTGAAGCTGAAGTGGTAACAACAAAAGAGTCATCTGCTGATGAGACAGAGAGTGCGGCAATCAAAGAAGAAGAGACTGACTCAGCCGAAGGTATGGAAAAAGATTCTGAAACAAAAGCTGAAAAGAAACCCTATGAGAACATTGATTTAGATCCGGATCAAGATGGACGCATCGATCGACATCCAGATGACCCTGGAATCAAAGAGGGTGAAAAACCCAAGAAAAAGGGAATGTTCTTATTCTTAAATAAAGGATTTATATAAAGTTTAAAAATATCTATGAGAAGATGACTACCTGTGATAATCAGGGCTATCCACCAAAGCGAAAGGTCCCAGAGAACAAGCATGTATAAAAACAAGTGGATGA
>CALGMR010000021.1 GCA_937958815.1 uncultured Rhizobiaceae group bacterium
CGCGCCGGAACGCGCCAAATCGGTCAAGCCTTCGCCTCGCGGAGAGCTGGAAATCACGACATTGCTCGAAAGCTATCTCGATGATGGGCTGCTCTCGGTCAATTTGATGGGCCGTGGCTATGCCTGGCTCGATACCGGCACCCACGCCTCGCTGCTGGACGCAGGCAATTTCGTGCGGACATTGACCGAGCGGCAAGGCCAGCAAGTCGGTTCACCCGACGAGGTCGCGTTCCACATGGGCATGATGAGCCGCGAGGAGCTTGCCGCGCGCGCCGAGAAATTCAGCAAAAACGGCTACGGCCAGTATTTGGCAACGCTGCTGAAATAGCGACGCACCGCAGCGCCTGTCAGTTACTGCCGAGGCCCCAGCTACCGCGCGTGTCATAAACCTGCTTGTCCGCCAGCGCATCCTTGCTCACATCAAGGAACTGCGCGTGATCGACCAGCAGCAACACGATGTCGCATTCGGCCAGCGCTGCTTCCAATGAAACCAATTGTGCGCCTGTATCGGCAAAGCTGTCTGGCAGCGTGTCGATATGCGGCTCCACCGCCATCACGCGTGGCCCATGCTTTTTGGCCAACGCCAGTGCAATATCGAGTGCCGGGCTTTCGCGCAGATCGTCGATATTGGGTTTGAAGCTCAAGCCAAGACAGGCGATTTTTGCATCCGGATTGGCCTGAGCCATCGCATCGGCGCGGCCTTGAACGTAAACGCATTTGCCATCGTTGACTTCGCGGGCAGTGCGCATCAGCGGCGTCACATCGGGCGCGCAGCTGACCAAGAACCACGGATCAACCGCGATGCAATGGCCGCCGACACCGGGGCCGGGGTTCATGATGTTCACACGCGGATGACGGTTGGCGAGAGAAATCACTTCCCATACGTCAATGCCCAGCTTGTCTGTAACCATCGAAAGCTCGTTAGCGAACGCGATGTTCACATCGCGCGAGGCGTTCTCGACCAGTTTGACCATCTCGGCGACCTCGGCCTGTGTCTCGCTGCATTCGCCCTCGACGAAGATCTCGTAGAAGGCTTTTGCCCTGGAAGCACACGCGGGACTAAGCCCGCCTATAGAGCGGTCGTTGGAAACAAGCTCCGTGATAATTTTGCCAGGTAAGACACGTTCGGGACAATAGGCGAGATGCACATCGGGTTCACCGCCGTCAATCGCGCCAGAGATGCGCAGATCAGTCCGCGCTTCGGCCATCACCTTTGCCATTTCGCGTGTAGTGCCGACTGGTGATGTGGATTCAAGTATGACCAAGTCGCCTGCTTTTAGCGCGGGTGCGATATTCTTAGCTGCATCCAGAACAAAGCTGATATCAGGATCGCGCCCGTTTCTCAGTGGAGTAGGTACAGCGATGACAAAAACATCGCTTTGCGGTGTCTTTGTGGAGGCTGAAAGTCGACCGGTGGCCACCATATCACGAACTAACTGATCGAGATCGTTCTCCTCGATATGAATTTCTCCGCGATTGATGGTGTCTACCACCTGTGGAACTTTGTCGACGCCCGTCACATTGCATCCTGCGCGGGCAATCACAGCAGCGGATGGCAAGCCGATATAACCCAATCCAATAACGGCAACGTCGGGTGTGTAAGCGATTGGCATAGAATTTTCTGTCCTGATTTTACTTGATCGGGCGTACCAGATTTGGTGATGCCCTTTAGGAATACGGGCTATGCTTTGCAACAAAGTTCACCATGCCTCGATCGCAAGCGAGTGTCATAAAAGGTCAGCCAATTGAACGACAATAAATTCCGAAGACTGCCCAATCGAGAAACGCCTTTTGCCATGGTATCTCGGCTGTTGCCCAGGCTGGCTGTTCTGGGAGTGCTTGTTTGGTTGGCAGTGTGGGCAACTATCGGCGATTCTATTGCCTATCTAGGTTTTATCAATGGAGCTGGTGTTATTTGGGGTCTGTCTTGCTTGATCTTTGCAGTGGCTTTTGCGTTTGAGAGAGCGTGGATATGGATGAGTGTAACTGCCCTATTGGGCGCGGCGATTCTGGCGAACGGCACAGGTACGAACACAGCGATGCTGGCCGGCGACAAATCTGCCAGAAGCGACGATGAAATACGCATCGTCAGCGCATCCCTACGAGGGCGAAACAAAAACATGGATGATGCGGCGCGTGTGCTCGCTTCTTACGATCCCGATATATTGGCAGTGCAAGAGGCATCGGAGAAAGAGCAGTTGCAAGAAGCCCTCGAAAGGGAAACTGGCCAAAGCTGGAACATGGTCTCACGCGAGTTCTTGTTGATTCTGACGAGAGCGCAGATAAGCGAACAGCCAGAAGCCGAGCTGGATCATCTATTGCGAGCAACAGTGGGGTTGAATGGCGGCCCTTTCAATATTTGGACGCTCAGGGGGCCGAAGAGTTTTGATCGCCCAGTCGTAAACAGTAGATATTTTGCCGAGCTACAATCACTAATTGCGTCAGAGGAACCTGATGCGGTGACTGGCGATTTCAACGCAACACCTTGGAATGATGCGTATAAACGTATAAATCAACAAATGACTAACGCACACGCAGCAGCTGGTCTCGGTCTTGGAAATAGCTTTCCTTCGGATGGGCGCTTATCTGGTATGTTTGGCGCTTTTGCCCGGATCGACCATATTTTCGTAAAGCGAACGGTGCCCATAGTTGGTGCATTTGCTGGCCACGCGAGCGATGGTGCCGATCATCACCCCGTTGTTGTTGATGTCCGGATTGACTCCAATTAGGTGATCATCTGTTCATGCTCAAGCGTAGAGGCGGGATGCTGATTTTTGTCATTGCCAAGGCGTCAGCCTTCCTTGATAGCTTGAGTGAAAGCCTAAGAATTGGACAATTTGGGGAATGTAAAAATTGCCAAGTCCCTCTACCATCGGATTCTAGGATCCTTTTCTCGCCGTCTCCAGCGCAAGCTAGGCTTAGAATGATTACGCCGTTCAGGTCGCCGACATCCGATTTCAGAGTTCCCGCTGTTGCGGCGTTT
Source organism: uncultured Rhizobiaceae group bacterium (assembly GCA_937958815.1). Taxonomy (GTDB): domain Bacteria; phylum Pseudomonadota; class Alphaproteobacteria; order Rhizobiales; family Rhizobiaceae; genus Pseudahrensia. The sequence continues at coordinate 2,984 of CALGMR010000021.1, forward strand.
GCTGGTAACAATTTCCAAGCAACCTCGCGTCCCACGCTGCTTTGTACGTCAACTTCCAAATGACCGTCATTAGACACGCGGGATTTCGTTTTTGTGCCATCCGTCATTCGCCAGTCTAATGGATATGGGGTCCTAAAACGAGCATCTGTTGGCCAAGAGAGTTCTTCATTCGTGACCATGGTCCGACGCAATCGCTGCGGGAAGTGCTGTTGCCAAATTTCTAAGGCCTCTGCTGTTTCGTCACGTTTGAGCAATTCGTTGGCAAAGGGCAAAAGTTCCTGCTCAGTAATAGGTGCGTCGCTCTCCCGAAGTGCTTCCGCGAGCTTCTTGAACCCGCTATGATACGCTGGATTTATTTTCCACGAAACGCCGAAAAAACGCGATCGCCAATTGCTGCGCTTTTGAAATTGAACAACGATTTCCGCCCTTATGTCTTCTTCTAATGCAGCTAGCGTCAAAAACTCGAAAATTCTCTCCTCAAATCGGCCGCGCCGCATTAAGGATTCTGCGTGATCCATCGCTTTGTCATAATTGCCTGCCCGCAGTTCTTGGTCAAAAAGCCAAGCTTGCGTCGGACTGTCACGCCAGCTTAGGTTTGCGCCAAGATTCATAAGGTTTTTTGCTTTCTCTTGGTCACCTTTGGCGTATTCATCCAATGCTAAGACACGAATTGCACGTACATGTCCGAGGGAAAAATCGAGGGCTTTGTTTGCTGCGGCACGACCGCTGCTGCCATTCTCTTGAGAAGACTGAGCAGATGCAATTCTGGCCCAACTCTCTCCCTTCGCGCCGAGAAAGTGAGCCGCCATTTCATATCGTTTGGTCCGTAAGGATGTTTCACCCAAACCAGAATTGACAATGATTAATGCAAGAAAAAGCACGAAGGTTATAGAGGCCATTTTCCTCGATCGCTTACTTCTTGCAGAAACCATATTACCTGCGGTCATAATTCAAATCAGTTCGTTCGGCCTAAGAAGCGATCAATCCAACTAGGCGGTTCGGAAGACTCATCGCCATAATCATAAGTATAGCCGTAAGTGTCACCATAGCCACTTTGCTTGGAATTCACCTTTGTCAAAAGAACGCCCAAAACGTTAGCATTCACATCCGCCAACCTTCGCAACGCGGATTTCGCTTTTCCGCCTTGAGCTCGTGAGCTCTCTACAATCATCAAAGTTCCCTCAGTTACTGCAGAGATTTGTGGGGAGTCCGCCAGGCCCATGACTGGCGGACCATCAAACAGCAGCAAATCATAGTTCGCTTTATGCTTTTCTATGAAACGTGCTATCGCTTTTGAAGACAGCAGGAGGCTTGGGTCTGGCGGAATTGGTCCGCTTGAGAGCAAATCGAACCCTGCTTCATCATTCTTCTGAGCTTGCTCAGCGATTGTTGATTGATCAGTTAAGAGGGCGACAAAACCTCCATTATTCTGCATGCCCATATAATGATGTAGTGATGGTCGACGCAGATCGGCATCGATTAAGAGCACGCGTTTGCCCATCTTTGCATATGCTGCGCAGATTGCGATAGAGCTTGTGCTTTTGCCTTCTGATGGTTGACTACTAGTCATCAGGATGCTGTTTGGCATACCTGATTCACCACTAAAGTCCAACGCACTCCGGATCGAGGCGTAAGCTTCGGAAAGCTGTGACTTGCTGTCTTTGAGCACCTGCAACAGATCTCCCTTAGGATTGTAGACGGGCGTCGTACCAATAACTGGTAGGCCAAGCTTTCGAGTAACATCGTCGGGAGTACGGACAGAGTCGTCGAACATTTCACGAAGAAAGGCTAGGAGGAAGCCAACGCCGAGGCCGGCTACCAATGCAAACAACATATTGACAAGCGGCTTTGGAGAAACCCTTTCTGCGGATTCTGCATTGTCCAAAATTGTAATGTTGTTGGTCACGATTGCAGATTGAGTGCTAATCTGTTTGAATCGCTCAAGAAGTGACTGATAGAGCGCTCGCTCTGTATCCACCTCCCGATTTAGTAAATTCAATTGTACGCGTTTTTCTTTTTCTGCAACAGTTAGGTTTTTCAGCTGATCGAGGTCTCTACTCAAAGCCTTTTCTTGGTTTTGTGCGATCTCAAATTCGTCACGTATGACCGAGCGAATATCTTCGGCCATCTTCCTAATCTGTCCATCGATTGTATTGAGCTGCCCCGAAGTTTCTTGGAAGAGGGGATGCTCGGGGCCATATCTCGCACTCAACTCTTGGTTACGATTATATTGCTTGGTTCGCTCAGCCTGAAGCGCTTGGATAGCAGGGTTTGACACCACTGCAGGTAGCTGCATTAGTGGAGTTTTGCGAGCTTGCTGCCAACGCTCTTCAGCCTTGATCCGTTGGGTCCGTGCCTCTGTCGCGGCTGAATTGATAGCAAGTAGATTGGTTGTGGTAATCGATTTAGGTGTAGATTCTCCGTCGTTAGTAGCGAAGCCATCACTCGCATCAATAATGGAGGAGATTTTGGCATACTCCAGCACCGCCCTCTCAGATGCTTCTAACTGCGCCTTCGCGTCTTGTATTTCCTTTTCAAGAAACTCTCTCGCATACGAGTTTGCTTCAAATTGCTGTTCCAAATTTCCTGAGATAAGATTCTCAGCATATGCACTAGCAATTCGGATCGCTGTGCCGCTATCCGGGCTAGAAAAGCTTATTGTCATCACATTGCTGTTGAAAGGGAGACTCACATCAATATTGCTAAGGAGAGCGCCACTAACCTGGCGGCGCAGGCCGACCTCCGAACCGCTTCCAGAACTGACGTCTGCCGTGGGCTCGACATTCATGGCCAGGAGGAAGCTCTCATTTGTATCTAACTGAAGGTCGTCGATCACCCGGTTAGCCAACTTTTGACTTTGCAACAGTGCGACTTGGCTTTCCAAATACCGCTGCACTTCCGGCCCTTTCACGCCGTCTCGAATTTCTCCGCCTTCGACAATACGTTGAGGTTGGAAATCATACTGCACCGATGAACTCGACTCATATTCAGGTTGCTGAAGGAATGTGACCAAAAAGCCCAGGCCCAGCGCGGCTATAACGGAAGCGATTAAGGTCACTTTCTGGCGCCTAAGCATGGCCCGCAAGTCAGCCAAATTCAACGAGAAGCCACCTTCTTCATAGTCGTTCCGCGAGGCACGAGCAGTGGTAGTGGAGTTGTCGTTCATCAAAAATGCCCTTGCGAAAAATCGGTACTTAGAGGCGCGTGAACACGCCAATCAATGGTGCAGCCCGCAAGAAATCCTGAAAACCTTGCTTGAGTCCTGAAAAGCCTACAACCACGATATCCCCGGGCAATATCTCTGGGTTTGCATTTTCCCCAGACCTTACAAGTTTTAGATCGAAGACCGCCACGTGGCTCGCACCTTCGTATTTGCGGAAGACAGCAATCTCGGATAATTTCGCTTCTGGGAGCGGTCCGCCCGCGAGCGCTACAGCAGTGAGTAAATCAATTCTGTCATCAAGCGGAAACACGCCTGCACGGTTCACAGCGCCTTCTACAGTAACTCGCTTGGAATTTACTGATGATACATTGATCGTGACATTCGGATGCACCAGGAAACGACCAACATAACGCCGCTGAATTTCTTCGGATAGCTGATCAGGCGTCTTGCCACTTGCCTCTACCCGACCGATGAGCGGCATTTCGAATCGCCCACTGCTATCGATGCGGACATTTTGAAGACTCAGGTCGGGTTCACGAAAAACAAGTATGCTTAGCTCATCCCGTGGGCCAATTACATAATTGGGAAAGGGGTTGCCCAATCCTGCACTCTTCGACTCTGCTAGACCCGTCAACGCGTTGGCTGTCTCAGGCACTGCGCCCACAGTTACGGCCCTGCTGTTTTGGCAAGCGGATAGTGCAGTCACCAAAGCCAAAAAAATGATTGAACGGTTGATGATATGGGTCATTGAACAAATTTGCTCTTGGGCGCGATTGAATGGGCGTTGCTTAGTGTCACCGTCAACCTGACACCATCATCGCTTGTTGATGCAATCTTCATGAAAATTCAAGCCTTCAAATACTTTGTGCGCGCTCGTTGCAATCGCGCACCGTTTCGTCCAACTTATGAGGGCTTCGCTTCATGCGCAAGCACTGCGGCCATCAAAGTTGCTGTGACAAGAATTCCATATGTACGGATGGGATAATCGGTTAGTGAGTGAAGTAACAGGCAAAGAAGCGCAAAAGCTCCGTTGCGTGCCATAGGATTTCTCCACCCCCCCCGCGCAAGCCGGACAGCAACCCAACTGATGCCCAAAAAGAGCAAGAGCGGTCCGAAAATGCCCGTCTCGATCGCTAATTCTATAAAATCATTATGAGCGGCATTCACAAAATGTGTGCCGACGGTTTCGAGTGGTTCATTCGCCCGGAACGATATGTCAAAGGTACCAAATCCGGAACCAAACGGGAAAAAGGCGACCATCGTGTCAATCGCAGTCGGCCAGAACTCGAACCTGTGATCCTCAATTGAATTGAAGCGCTCGAGCAATGTGGACGTGGTCGCAAATTCGCCGAGAAAAATAGCTGTTACCGAACCTATAAGGGAAGCAACGATAATCGAGCCGACAAAAAATCCGCGCTTACCACTTAGCGATTGCCATAGGAGTTGAGCTCCAACTAGCAGTGCTGCGGCAATAAGCAAAAGACTTACAGTACGGCTATTTGTGGCGATGATCGCGAAAGCGAAAAGCAACATAAGACCACCAGAGCCCATGAGCCTCACGGGCTCTGGCCGAGCGTTATTTTGGCGAGTAAGAGTAACTGCGGCAGTCACAAAAATGCACATGAGAAAGAGTTGGGCGGTATGATTGCGATTTGCAAATAACCCAATCGGGAGACCTTCATGGCTGGTGCTGAACAAATAGAAACTTTCGCCTCCCGAACCCGCTTGAGCTAGAGCCACCAACATATGAACCAGCGACATCGCAAGCACCAGATAGAGCAGGTTCTCTCGCTGCATTCTATTGATGCAAGCGCACCCCATTAGCACAGAAATAGGAACAATAATTGAGAGCGCACTCCGAAGCGTCAGCTCGGGGTCCAGACTTAACGGCCTCCATTCAGCCGCCCTTCCAATTTCGGAAGCGATTTCCACATAAGTTTCTCGACCGGGCAGATTGATCCACAAATTTGGCGGCAATGGCAGCAACTGAAGCAAAGCTAAAACCGTAGCTGTCAGCAAGAGACAAGCGGGAAAGCGTATCGCTTGCCATTGATCTGAGTTTATCGAAATCGCACTCAAAAATACAACTGAAAGGGCAATCAATTGAATTAGCATTTCAAATATTGGAAATCGAACTCCACCCCCGCCGATCAGCAAGGAGGCGGATACCAATACCACCAGCGCGAAATATACATTCCGCTGCGCAAATTCCGTCTCTTTCGCTTCCATAGTACGGCGCAATCCCTCGGTAAACTTCTCATGTAGGCCCACACGAGAACGGGCACGACGTTTGGGGTTCCTTCAACGCGCCTCTTCAATATGTCAAGGGTCTGATGCCAATTGCCATCGTAGTGTCGTCGCGATATGCGATTCTCGATCGCCGGAAGGTTGCAACGGGGCTGGCAAGTCGTTTCGACTTGCATGGAGCTAAGAAACGTACGAAGGCGCACCGCAGATCGTAGAGGCTAGGCGCTGAGTGAGCAGGGGGTAGGGCAGCAATTTCATGAGCGTTGTAAAGAATACGGTATATAATCTGACAGGGTCTGTGATACCCTTGCTACTCGCTCTCGTCACAATTCCCATTTACCTTTTACTGATCGGGCCGGAGCGCTACGGCGCGTTGGCAATTGCTTGGCTGATACTCGGCTATTTCGGTATGTTCGACTTGGGGTTAGGTCGGGCAGTCACACAAAGAATCGCTGCATTAAACGAAGCATCGGCTCAAAAGCGAGCTGATGTGTTCTGGACGGCAAGTTTAATCAACGTCGGCATCAGCATACTAGGCAGCATCGCGATGTATTTTGGGGCGCAGTACTTTTTCGCGACGGTGTTTAAGGTTGATGATGCCCTTCGTTTAGAAATTTTGCTGGCGGTGCCAATTTTGGCCGGAGCGGTCCCCATCATAACCATGACGGCGGTTGCGTCGGGGGCGCTCCAAGCCAGGCAGAAGTTCCTCGAAGTTAATTTAGTGACGGTCCTTAGTTCCAGCCTCTTTCAGCTGGCGCCACTCGCAATCGCATTTCTGTTCGAACCAAACTTTCTAATGCTGATTATCGCAGCAGTTTTCGCGCGTACGGTTGGGCTGCTTATCCTTTGCCAGAGGGTATACAAGCACATTTTAATGGAATTGGACTGCACTTTCGATAAGACTGAGTGGTTGACACTGCTTAGCTTTGGCAGTTGGGTTACGGTATCTTCTATTATCGGACCCATCATGTACGGGTTAGACCGCTTCTTGATTGGCGCTTGGGCAGGTGCAGCAATGGTCGCGCTTTATACTATCCCCTTCCAGCTCGCTCAAAGGTTCTCAATCATTCCTCAAGCATTCAACACGGCGTTGTTTCCAAAGCTTTCTGGTGCGACCGCTGAGGAAAGGCAGGTTCTGGCGGCAAAAAGCCTTCCCGCCATTTTGACGCTGACTTGGCCAATCGTTGCGCTAGCCATCCTCATTCTGCCCTTCATTTTGCCATATCTTATGCAAGGCATTTACAGCGATCATGCGGCAAAAATTGGACAGTATGCTTTGATCGGGTGGTGGGTTGTTGGGCTTGCCATGACGCCATTGGCCTATTTACACAGTCGGGGGAAGGCTAGACTGACTGCAGCAATTCACATTATCGAGGTGCCGCTCTATATTGTCGTGCTCTATATCTCTTATGAATTTGGAGGAATCACTGGCGTAGCGGTCGCGTTCCTGGCGCGTTGCGTCGTTGATTTAGTAGTCATGATCTGGTTCTCGTCGATAAAGAACTCCATGATTTTGAATATTATTTTTTGGACGATATCACTAGTAATAATGATTGAGTTTTCATCCAAACTTAATTTCTTCACAACAGTCGCATTGGTAATAATTGTGATGTGCCTTGGAGTATTTTGCAATCGCGACCACCTGAGAGAATTGCGTCATAGAATCATTGGACGAGTGATATGAGCGATATTTACCTAGCAGCTGCGGTCAATGACGATCTAGTTTTACAAAACTGCCTTTTGAGGTCACCTGATATAAGGGATGGTTCTATCGAACCAATCATCAAACGCGGTTATCGGGCTGCTGCCGATGCTTACAATGAAGTGTTGGATGCCGTGCCTGAAGACGCTGTGGTAGCATTTGTTCACCAAGATGTTTATCTTCCTGAGGGCACGCTTCAGCGCCTCTCCGCTGCAATTGACGACCTTAACGATCGCGATTCTCGTTGGGCGATTGCCGCAGTGTTGGGAAAGGACCTTGAAGGCCAATTAGTTGGTCGAGTTTGGTCAACAAGTTGGTCGAAAGTTTTTTCTGGCAATCAAGAGCTTCCGAGCAAGATCGTTACTGCTGATGAGTTATTCATTGTCGTGAGGAAGGCGTCGTCAATTCGATTCGACCCCAAGCTGGAGAGTTTCCACCTTTTCGCTACGGACATTATCCTAACAGCAAATGCGGCTGGCTTGAAAGCCTATGCGATCGACTGCCCCGTTGTTCACCATGAGAAAGTCGTAAAGAAGCTAGATCGTGGCTATCAGTCAGCATACAACTTTGTTGCTAAGAAATGGCGAGGTCAGCTCCCGCGTCCGACAATGATTGTGGAGTTACGCCGATCAATGTTTGCGGTCAAAATGACTGACCTTCGTCTAAGATTGTTCCGAATAGGCGCTGATGGTAGCCCGCCAATGTCAAATCCCGCAGAGATTGCTCAACGCTTAGATTGGGAATAATGGCCTTCGTAAAGGATCTGATTCCAAGTAAGGTGCGAAAATGCTTCAAATGTAAGAATGTTGAAAGCCTTGCGGCCCTTGCTCAATTCGCCAACCGGACCGATCTTATCGGTGCAGAAACCCGCATCTTCGAACATCTCCATAAAGCTGCCCGGGGTGAACCACCTAAGGTGTGTTACATCCATGACTCCCCACTCGGTATACCTAAACTGACCCCTTATTAGGGCTTTTAGTATGCCAATTGATGCAATGTTTGGACTGCTTGCAAAAACAAGGGCGCCGGGAGCCAGAAGTGGTGCAATCCGCTCAAGGGCAAGCCAAGGGTATGCAAGGTGCTCCATCACTTCGCTTAGAATTAAACAATCATACGTCTTGCCCAGTGTATTGAAATCAAACTGATCTACATTCTCGTTGTAAACATTCGTGAGCTTCGGCCTCGCAACCTCCGCCGACTTCTCGTCAAGCTCAATTGCGTCGTATTCAGCGGCAATGCCATTTCGTAAGGCAAGTGCGCCTGTCCCACCCAAACCGCAACCTACCTCTAGTATTTTGAGAGATTTTCTGTCGCTGATTTTTTGGATTATGTCCGCACGTACTCCTGAAAAGTAATCCTCGGGCTTTTTTGCATAGCTATCGGTCTCGAAACTCATTGTCTATGGCCTTCAGCCTATCTTCGTATGCGTGGGGCGCTGCGAATGTTGCTTCTCAATCACGATCATTGAGTCGTAAAAATGCACCGCATTTAGATGGTCGGCTTGGACGAAGTTATTTTCAAACGGATGATACCATCCGTGTAGGTCGTCGACCAAATCCTTGCCTAACTCGATAGCTGTGTTTGCTCTCCGATAGCCACCCTCGAATTCACCTGGCACATAGGCTGTGTGGGTGTCTTCGATTATGTAAACGCCGCCATCCTTAAGCTCTGACCACAGAATATTAAAACTCGCCAGTTGATGTTGGGCGATGTGGGAGCCGTCATCGAGGATGATATCTGGAGGGCCCATTTCCTTTATCACACTCTTCAAAAAGATCGGATCAGCTTGTGAACCAATCCTAACTTCATTCGGAGGGGTGACTCGATTGGCACATTCCGGATTGATGTCGATCCCAAATATTCTTGCGTGTGCCCCTAAATATTTACGCCATAGCTCTAAGCTACCACCCTCTGATACTCCTATCTCCAACATAGCCGCGTTGCCGTTTTTATAAGGCGCAAGGTATCGGTCATAGACTGGAAAATATTGTAGCCATTTATGAATAACTCGCCCTGAATGATCGAAGAACAATTTTGCAGTCGGAGATTTTTTGATTCCGCTTGTGGGCTTATAATCACCGACATCTATAAAGAACGAATCGATAGAGAACGCACCCTCTTCACCTGAAGAAGATGCGTATTTGGCCTTACGGATAGCTCGATGCCAAAGATTTCTTATCAACGTAAACCTCTATTTCAATTCTGTTGGTTGCGAGCCACTATAATGTACTGAAGGTCGGTAAAGCTGTTGAGCAAGCCGAAGGTCGCCTTTCTAAATGAGCGGATTTTCTTAGCTCCGCTTGGTGACCCAATTACTGTTTTTACCTTGAGTCCTGACGAAGTAGCAAGCTGCACCGCAGTCGATTTCACAAAGAACCGCAAATGGGTGCGGTCCAAAAGTCCCGAATCCTGATAGTCCCACCTATTTCTTAAAAGCAAGGGAAGGAGCGCGCTAAAATGCCGAACATTCGGAATACTCGTGACAAGGTAGCCACCAGGCTTCAAACTCGCATGCAGTTTGGCCACGACCTTCCAAGGATCGACCAGGTGTTCGAGAATGTCGAGAGCCAAGATTACGTCGAATTGGCCTTCATTCACAACAATGGAGTCGATAAATTCGATATCTTCCAAATCGCCTTGATATGTGAAATCTAGGCTCGTGGGGTTTTGATCGTTCTCGACTAAATCGGCAACGCCAACACGTCGTGCTAAGCCCCTATCGCGAGCTGCTGCCGCAGTCGCGCCTATCCCGCCACCAAGATCCAATAACTGGCCTCCTGTTGCCGGGATATGCGGAAGCACATCAGCTCGTATGTGGTCATGATACGCGGTGCGCGGTCGTGTGTTTTCTTGATATCCCATCCGTCGCCCCTGTTAAACTGTAAAGAAGGAAATTCAAGGCGCTTTCTGAGCGATGAGCCTCATCAACTCTTCTCTTGACGGCAAGTTGACTAACTGGCCCTTTGGCGGGCTAAGCACGGTTTTGAATAGGAAGAGCAGCCGCGCCACTATCGTTTGATGGGCTTCGAATGTCTCGGGCCTACGCAAGGTCGTTCGTAAAGCATACATAGGCCAGCGAGTAGCGTCTCTTGCAAGCATCATGAAGGCGGCCAATTGAGTAACTCTCTTGCCACGTGTGATATTGAGGAATAACAATTGCCCTTTGGCCATCTCAACCGCCGACCAAGCTTTTAGTTCCCGTGTGCTTTCACCAGAAAGATGTTGGATCTGAATATTTGGATTGTACACTACCCTGCGACCAGTTGCTCGGACTCGAAAACTCCATTCGCACTCTTCACCATACATGAAAAAGCGCAAATCCAAACCTCCAGTATCGGCTAAGACTCTACGAGTGGTCAGCATGAAGCTTCCCATCACATTATCGACATCATTGATCTTGCTGAGGTCAAGGCTCGCATATCGATGATCTCCTAGCCATCGACTGGAAGTTACAAATTGGCTCGGAAGGAAAATTATAAAAAAGAGCGTCTTAAGCGACAGGTCTCGGAGTACGCTATTTTGGAATCTGCCGTCTGGATAAACAATCCTAGGACCCAGAATGCCGACATCAGGGTTGGCGCTCAAATAGGCAATAGATTTCTCTAAAGCATCTCTGGTTACAACCGTATCAGGGTTCAGCATGAGAACAAAATTACGGGTTGCTAACTGCAACCCAATTGCATTTCCATAAGCAAAGCCACCGTTCTGTGGGCTCCTTACCACCACGATGTCCTCGTGCGCTCTTGTAAGTGTCTCCACGCTTCCGTCGGTCGAGCAATTGTCGATCACGAAAATTTCGCAATCTAGTCCTTTTGACGCAAGTTTGACTGAATCCACACAAGCCATGACGGCATCGCGCGTATTGAAATTTACGATTATAACTGAAAGCGAGGGGGCACTCATGTAGTGGGCCTAAATTCATTGTCTTGAAAGCGAAAGTTCTATAGGCTTTGCGCTTCAAAAGCCAAGCGGTTGCTTCCAATTTGGTTGGCGCCTCGCGTTGGAGCGTGAAAACGCTGCTGAATTTGCGCTGCCATCTTTGGCATGAAAATTGGAAGAGGTTCGAGTGTCCACAACATTTGCTCAAGCAGCAAAGACATCCTCCACTGCTAACGCCAGTGCTGAACATAGTAGCGTCGGACAGATTTGGCCAATCATTCTGTTGAGCTATTGTTTCCTTTTCCCTCCAGAAGTGGCGGTCTACCTTGGTTCATTTCGTATGGAGGCCTATCGCATTGCTCTCTTTGCATTGTTGCCTTGGGTGTTGTTGCGACTCGCTAATGGACGGATCCGTCTGGGGCCTTTTGATATCGCGATGGTTCTTACAACGTTCTGGTTACCCGTTTCATTTACTCAAAATTATGATCTGCAAACTGGTATAGAGGCGGGCGGCAGCCAAACCATCGATATGCTGCTTGCGTATCTCTCGGGGCGTTGTTGCATACGAACGCTTGCAGAATTCCGGCGTTTTCTGCTGCTCATATTTCCGGGTTTGGCTATCGCTGGAGGGCTCGTATTGGGGGAGAGCCTCAGCGGATCGTTGTTTGTCCGTAGTGCAGCGCAATCTGTGTTTGGAGGGGCAACAGAAACCGGAGCGACCTTGAATTACGAATATCGTGCGGGCTTGCTCCGGGCTTTCGGGCCTTTTCCGCATCCTATTCATGCTGGGATGTACCTTTCTGCTTACCTACCGATGTATTTCATGTTGTTTCGCAAAAAAAGCAATCGATCGCTTGGCTTTTTCCCTTCAGCACTTGGCTTCTTCTCTTTGAGTTCTGCCGGGTTGCTTGGCTTTGCGCTGAACATTATTTTGTTGTGTTATGATTGGTTGCAAAACCAGATCAAAGAACTTGGCTGGAAGCTCTTTCTATCGCTGAATGGACTTGCCATGATTCTCATCCAACTCGGCTCTGAAGGAGGCCTAATCTCCTTCATCTATCGCTACTTTACATTCAATCCAGCAACAGGTTGGTATCGCAGTCAAATTTGGCGATACTCAATAGATGATGTCTTGGAAAATCCTTGGTTTGGGCTTGGTTATGAAGATTATTCACGACCATATTGGTTTTACAGCAACAGCATTGACGCTCACTTTCTCGCAATGGCTGTGAAATATGGACTTGTTCCTGCGTTAATCTACATGGGCGTAGCACTATCGCTTGTTCTAGCTCTGGCGTCACGTGCTCAAAGAAGCTCCACAACAAGGCATCGCAACAGTTTTGTGGGACTGGCAATAGGGTTGGCCACAATCACAGTTCTCTTGTTTACGGTCACTCTTTGGGGAGCAATGTTAGCATGGTTGAACATGCTGATTGGATTGCTGGTAAGCATTGTTTCCAATCGACCAAACTATCGCACAAAGCTGACTCATTGACATGTTCAAGGCGAGTTTGCGCAATTTGATTCTTTGGCTGCGCAGCGTCTATCAAAGGCGCTGGCTGGGCATTGATATTCATCCTAGCGCGCGGATGTCACTTTCAGCTAAGCTGGATACGTCGTTCAAGGCAGGTTTGCACATCGGTGCCGAAAGCTACATTGCGTTCAATGCGCGGGTCATGACCCATGATTTCACACGTGGACTCTATTTACACACCCGGATTGGAGAACGCTGTTTCATCGGCGGCCAGTCGATCATACTGCCCGGCGTTTCCATTGGTGATGATTGCATAGTGGGTGCTGGCAGTGTCGTGACAAAGGACGTGCCGGACAATTGCGCGGTTGCTGGCAACCCTGCGAAAATCATTTCACGCGATATTGAGGTTGAGAAATTTGGTAGGCTGTTCGCAGCTGATGATAACGAGCGCAAGTTGCGCGAATCAGATCCGGCCGCCTCGCAATTGTCGGATCGGAAATTCCGTCAAAAGCAAGCTGCGAAGAAATAGGCTGCTGGTGCGGCTGTATGACTGTTGTCCATATCACAACCGATTATCCAGATGCCTTTGATGGATCGAAAACGCCTGCCATTCAGCGATTGATAAAGGCATCCAAAAAAGAGTTTGACCACTGCATCTATTCTCTCAACCGGATTGATGTTTCCCCTTTGGCGATCCGCGCAAGAAAAATTGTTGAGATTGCTCGCGATGACGGGCTTGTGACTCTAACTTATCAGGCGCCTGCAAAAGGTCTGTTCCTAAAACGGGTGATGCAAGCGGTGGGTGATTACATTGCTGAGGATCTGGTTCGGCAGAACATCACGCCAAAATTGGTGATGGGTCACAAGCTGAGTATGGAAGGTATAGCCGCCCAGCGCGTTGGCGAACGTTTGAATTCCCCTTTTGGGCTGTCTCTTCAAGGCAATAGTGATCGCACAATAACCAACGTGCGACGTGATCTGGGTCTGTTATATGGTCGCATTTTTCACGACGCTGCAGTAGTGTTTCCTTTCGCACCATGGGCTTACCAGCATTTTGCTGATCGCTTTCGCCAGCGAGCTGCGCCGACGATCATGCTGCCTTGTATTCTGACCCAGGAAGAAATCATCGCACCTCGCGAGACCGAAAGCCGCGTTATGAGCGCGTTTCATCTGCGCAATTGGAAGTTGAAGAATTTGCCTGCATTGACTCGGGCCGCTCACGCTCTAGCGCCAGAGATTGGTGGGCTGCATTTCGATATCTATGGTGGCGGGACTGACTTCGAGATGAGCAGTGCAATGCGCGCCATAGGTGGGTCGAGTGAAACAACGATCCGATTGCAAGGCCCAATTGACGGCAATTTGATTCAAACTGAAATGAACGCGTCTGCTGCCTTTGCGATGCTGTCCCACAAAGAGAGTTTCGGTATGGTTTTTGTGGAGGCGCTGCTTGCCGGCTGCCCTGTGATTTATCCAGCCAATTCGGCTATTGATGGCTATTTCGGAACTTGTGATTTTGCCGTTTCTGCGCCAGCAGACGACCAAGGTGCAATCAACGAGGCGATAAGGAATGTCGTTCAGAATCAAATTGCTATCAAACGCGCCCTTGCCATGTGGCAGGAGAGCGGAGACGCTGTTTTTTTCCAGAAGGAAGCTATTGTTGATAGATTTAAGGCGGGGCTGCGCATTGCTTGCAAACCGGAAAAATAATGCGTGATGAAGTGATGGGAACGCCGGTTGATCTGCTCGATTTCAAATCAACTTTGGAGCGGGCAGAGCTCGCCATGGCCACGCGTGATAAATGTGTTCATGTGGCCCTGAACACGGCGAAGCTTGTGAAGCTGCAAGATGATGTTGCACTGAGGGACGATGTTCATGGCGGTGATATCATCGGCATTGATGGCATGGGTATCGTCCTTGCCCTCAGATGGTTGAAAGGGCTGGCCGCCGAACGAGTTCCCGGTGTTGATCTGATGAACGCCTTGCTGCAACTGAGCGCAAAAAAGGGGTATCGCCCATTTGTGCTTGGGGCGAAGCAGGAGGTGCTTGAGCAAGCGACGCAGGTTGCCCAGGCCCGTTGGCCAGGGCTGGAGTTCGCAGGTCATCGCAACGGATATTTTAGCGAAGCCGAAGAATTTGCGATTGTCGAGTCTATCAACGAAGCTGCTGCGGATTGCTTGTTTCTAGCTATGCCGACGCCGAAGAAAGAGCGATTCATGGCCAAGCACCGCGCCGCACTGAACGTGCCGTTTATAATGGGCGTTGGTGGAAGCATTGATGTACTGTCAGGCGCTGTCGGCCGCGCACCCATATGGATGCAGAACGCGGGGCTCGAGTGGCTTTATCGTCTCTATCAGGAGCCGAGAAAAATGTTCATGCGCTATGCTACCACGAATTCGCGTTTCATTTGGCACATGCTTCGCGAGAAGTTGAAGCGCTAGCGAATTGGGAGGATCGCAATTTTGGGTTGGTGATGTTGACCGAGTTTTGCTCGCTATTCGCAAGTTCAAACCGCTGAGGATCTTGAGAACAGTCCCGAACTTTGCGCAGAAATAGTTCGATAGGCGATATACAAGAACGGACAAGAAACCAGCAAACGATTCAAACATGGTGGATGGAGTCATACGAGATATCGTGCTTCGAATGAGCGTTAGTCTTCGAAGCCTCCCGTCCCGACTATGAGAATTGGTATGTTATGTCGGCAGGCAAAGATGAACCTGGATC
Organism: uncultured Rhizobiaceae group bacterium; assembly: GCA_937958815.1. Taxonomy (GTDB): domain Bacteria; phylum Pseudomonadota; class Alphaproteobacteria; order Rhizobiales; family Rhizobiaceae; genus Pseudahrensia. The sequence goes on from CALGMR010000021.1 coordinate 18,170, forward strand.
GCTTTAGATCGAAAGGCGATAGATCAGGTGCAACCTAGTGACCGCGAACCATGGCTACGGGAAGGCTCAAAATGCGTTTTTGTGGACCAGCACTTTGAATGTTGCCAGCACAATTTTGATATCACTCCATAGCGACCAGCTGGAGCGGTACTCCAAATCTGACTGAAGTCGGTCCGTCAGATCGGCGCGCTTCTCTGTAGCGCCGCGATACCCACGGATTTGTGCCAGACCAGTCAGGCCCGGCTTGATCGAATGGCGGTGCCAATAGCGGTGGTCGATATCCCAGAACAATTGATCCTCTGCGGTGGAGCCAACCGCATGCGGACGTGGTCCGACAATGCTCATATCTCCACGCAAAACATTAATCAGCTGAGGCAGCTCATCCGCGCTGCTGCTGCGCAGAAACTTGCCGAGTTTGGTGACGCGGTCATCGTCGCGGCTCGCCGAAACCGCTCCGTTCTCGTCAGTC
>CALGMR010000022.1 GCA_937958815.1 uncultured Rhizobiaceae group bacterium
ACCATCAATCTCGTCATACGCTTTGAAGTCGCCGAAATATTTCGTAATCGCAGCGGTCAACGTCGTCTTACCATGGTCAACGTGACCAATCGTGCCGATGTTACAATGCGGCTTATTACGTTCAAACTTTTCTTTTGCCATATCGGTTCTCCATCAAGGCACGGCTTACAAAAACAACTGCAGCCAAAATCGTGAATCAAACGGCCCAACGCCGCTTGGCGGCGATATAAAGCCCCTGTTCAAAAGGTGCAAGTATTTAGGCGCCCAACTCCGCAACCGTTGGATGAATACAGTTCAGAGCTCGAATATAATGCCTGCTTCTGGCTTGGTTTGCCCTGCCCTAACCTCAGCGTAAATGTCGGTCAGATCTTCCAGCTTTTCGTAAGTTTGCATGTCCAGCCATTTGGCACTTTGGCTGGCTGCGTGCATCACAAAACCAGCCGATTTTGCATTGAACTGATCTGCACCCCAGTCTTTCATGCGTTGTTGAATGCGCGATGGGGCGAAAAAGAATGCTGTTCTGTCACCAAACACGCGGGAATCCCTGCGTTGAGTGTCCCAATGGGTTAGTCCCACGCTGATGGTTTGGCGCATGTTGTCACCCAAAAATTCGTGCAAATCACCCAGCAATTCGCCGTTTCCGGCCATATCGACAATGACACTGAGCCCATTTTTCAACTCACTTGAAATATCTGAATATGACATAGCAGTGTCATAAGTCTTGATTTTCTCAACGAAGCTTTTGTTGCCGCTAGAGGTTAGCCCGACGCTGGTGGGAGCTTTGTCGTCTTGTCGCAAAGCATACCCCAAGCCAATACTAGTTTTGCTGGACGCGCTGATGATGATCACTTGTTCTGTGCCGTACCACTCAAATTCCACCAATTGATCCCAAATGCAGAAAGATGTGACATAGAGCGGATACAACAACATGCGCAGATTATCCGCTTGCGGGGTGGACGGTGGCTCCGCCTGAACGCGGCGATAGATGTTGTAGCCCTTTGGCAGTTCAAGACGGTGTTCCGACGCATCGAAAAAATGCGTGTCTCCGATGCCAGAAGGTTTCATTTTCAGCTGAGTGGCAGGTGGAAAATAGCCAAACAGCCGTTCCCCCACCTCAATGCCTGTCGCGTTGGATTGCACAACTTGTGCAAAGCCCCAAACGGGCAAAACACCCCATTCATCGTCTGCATCTTCTGCAGAGGCAAAAAACTTCCAGTAGTTCAAAGTCTCGCCAGCCACGGCGTAAGTGACATTGTTGGCTGAAAAACCGAACCGCTCAATTCGCACCACGATCTCGCCCTGCCCAGGGCTGACCATGGTGTCAGGCACGTCAACAATCCGAGTTGTGCTTTGTTCGGACTTTCGAATTTGAAACTGCTGCATCCATAATCCTGTCATGTTCGTTCTCGTCGCCGAGCAAGAGAAACCAATCATTTTTAAACCCTTTGCTGTGTTGACAAATGGGCGTGCAAATTGAACCAATGCACACAATAACACCCTCTTGTTCCTGTTACCAATGTCACTCAATTTCGGACGTACTATTCTCGCCATTCCTGGCCCATCGGTCATTCCAGATCGCGTTTTGAACGCGATGCATCGCGCTTCGCCGAATATCTACGAGGGCGAGTTGATTGATCTGACCGCATCGCTCTATCCCGATTTGAAAACCGTGGCGCAAACAAAGCACCACGCTGCCATTTATATCGGAAATGGCCATGCGGCTTGGGAAGCGGCGTTGGAGAACACGCTGAATGCGGGAGACGAAACTCTTGTCCTCTCCACGGGGCGCTTTGCAGCTGGCTGGGGTGAAATGGCACGCCGTATTGGCATTGAAACACAAATTATGGATTTCGGCATGCAGGGGCAGATCGACCCCAACAAACTGGAAGCTACTCTGCGCGCTGACAAAGACCATAAACTCAAGGCCATCATTTGCGTGCAAACCGACACAGCGTCGTCCGTGAAAAACGATGTGGCCGCCTTGCGTAAGGCCATAGATCAATCAGGTCATGAAGCCTTGTTCATGGTGGATTGCATCGCAAGCCTCGGCTGCGACCGATTTGAAATGGACGCTTGGGGCGTCGATGTGATGGTGGCGGGCTGCCAAAAAGGCCTGATGACGCCAGCAGGCGTTTCGTTTGTATATTTCAACGACAAAGCAGCAGAAGCGCGCAAAACCGCCAGCCCGAGCCTTTATTGGGACTGGTACCCCCGTGCAAATCCGGAAGCGTTCTACCAGCAATTTGCGGGTACAGCCCCGACCCATCACTTATATGGCTTGCGCGAGGCGCTCGACATTTTGGTGCATGAGGAAGGGATTGAAAATGCGTGGGCACGCCATGAAACAATGGCTCACGCGGTTTGGGCGGCACTTGATGTTTGGGCGCAAGGCGGAGTGCTGAGCCACAACATCGAAGATGTGGCACAACGGACAACCGCTGTGTCCGCCATCAACACAACCGGTGCAGAATCCACCGCCCTTCGTAAGTGGTGTGAAGCCAACACAGGTGTCACGCTCGGCATCAGCCTTGGATTTGCAGAACCAAGCGAAACAGAGTGGAACAAACATTTCCGCATTGGCCATATGGGCCACCTAAACATACACATGATCATGGGCACGCTCGGCGCCATGGACACAGCGCTAAAGGCGCTCAACATCCCCCACGGCGAAAATGCGCTGACCGCAGCAGCGAAACTGTTGGCGCAACGGGCTTGAATTTAGACGTACGCCTCTACTCGAAAATGACGCGCAATAGAAGAATTATGTTTTTTTAGGATATTCGTGTATAGTCAGACTATGCCGTACGGATTCAATGAACGAAGAGCAGCTCAGGTTGCCGCTTTCTTTTCTCATAAAGAAGGTGGAGAGATATCTGTGTTGAAGCTCGCAAAACTTATCTATCTGTCGGATAGAATGAGCATGGCTGCGTCCGGATTTCCTATAACAAATGACAACCTTGTTTCCATGCCGCATGGCCCTGTCAACTCGCTCACTTTAAATTTTATCGATGGTAACATTGAATCTGAACTTTGGAGCGATTTGATAAGCGACCGAGCTAGTTACAAAATTGGCCTTTCACGCGAGTTAAACGAAAACGACACCGATGAATTGAGCGACTTTGATGTCGATATCTTGGAGACGGTGTGGGCAGAATTTGGACACCTAAACAAGTATGCAATTAGGGACTGGACCCATAAAAACTGTCCTGAGTGGGAAGATCCTGGTCGCGGTTGCACACCGATTCCATACGAGCGAGTTCTAAAGTTTCTCGGCGTCGAAGATGCTGCGGATATTGCCGAAGAAATTGAAGCAAAGACTCACATAGATCGAGTATTCACAGAACTTCGTGCTTAATATTTCATGATTTACCCCGGAATGACATTCTTGATGCCTTCCGGAACTTATCACAATCCAGCATTGAAACACCTGTTTATTGTTTGCACACACATCGACGAAAAGGGGAACGTGGTTCTTGCAAGTGTATCCTCATGGAAAAACAATCTCTGTGACGATTCATGCAGACTGGCCGTCGGATGCCATGAGTTTATTTCTAAGGACAGTTACATCATGTACCGCAACAGCCGAATCGAGGCTGCTTCTTTGATAAAAAAAGGGATCAATGGTGGTCAGTTCGTTCAAAAAGAAGATATGGATGCAGCTATTCTATCCGATATTCAGGCCGGATTTAAAAAATCTAATCAAACACCACGGCACATAAAGCGACTCTTCTAGTCGCGTCTTTCTTCTTTCAAAATTCACCCAGCAGAGAAACAGCTTTTTTGATTCATTGAAAACATTGGAGCGGGTGAAGGGAATCGAACCCTCGTATTCAGCTTGGAAGGCTGCTGCTCTACCATTGAGCTACACCCGCATCACCAAGAGCCTGCATCATAGGAGTTGATGAGGCAAGCTGACTGGTGGAGGAGGCTGGATTCGAACCAGCGTACGCTAAGCGAACGGATTTACAGTCCGTCTCCTTTAACCACTCGGACACTCCTCCAAGCCAGCTGACGCGTTATGCAAAAGCGCCTATTGGGTGTCAACTCATGAATGCATACTATTGTCGATTTGGGACACTAATTTGCCCTTTGAGTTGATTTTTTATGTTAGTCAGCAGCCAAACTTGCCTGAGGACACAAAATGAGCCGCCGCTACCCTGATAAAAAACGCCCTCAGCCGGGCAAGCAGAAGTCTGGTTTCGACAATCGGCGCTCTGGCAAACCAACCCGCGGCGGCAAAAGTGATTCTTCCGATCAATTGCACCTCTACGGCCTGCACACAGTTCGCGCGGCGCTTGAAAACCCTGAGCGTAAGAAGATCGAATTGCTTGCCTCCAAAGCTGGTCTGTCTCGCCTTGGGGATTGTGTCGCCCAGTCTGGCGTCGACGTGACAGTGACAGAGCCGCGCGTGCTCGATGGTTTGGTGGGGGTGGATGCGGTTCACCAAGGAGTTGTTTTAAAATGTGAGCCATTAAATGAACTAGACGCTTCGGAGCTTTTCCATCTGGCCGATGCGAAACTGCTGTTGGTGCTGGATCAGATCACCGACCCTCACAATGTGGGCGCGATTTTGCGGTCGGCAGTGGCCATGGGCGTGGATGCGGTTTTGACCACGCACCGAAACTCCGCAGTGGAAACGGGCGTTCTTGCAAAATCTGCGTCAGGCGCATTGGACATGGTGCAGGTGATTGGCATTCGCAATTTGTCGAAGGCGCTTGAAGAATTGAATTCCATGCGCATTGCCACGATCGGTTTGGACAGCGAAGGCCCACTCGTTTTGGAAGAAACCTTTGCAGCCAACAATTTGTCGCAAGTGGCTATTGTCTTGGGATCAGAAGGCAAAGGGTTGCGCGAGAAAACCCGCGAAACCTGCACTTATTTGGCGCGGCTGGACATGCCGGGACCCATCAAATCCCTCAATGTGTCCAATGCGGCGGCCTTGTCGCTTTATCTTGCGTCCAAAATCTAGTTGGAGTTGAGATAAACCACGCTTGGGAAACGCACGTCGTAAGCTTCATTGGGGCGATAAAAGCGGAAGACACGGTTGTCATGGCCGCTGTTCAACCGTTCGCGGCGACGTTCTGCACGCTCTTCGCCCAAATTCTTCAATTCATCAGAAACGTGAACGATTTTGGCACCCGGTCTCTTTTCAAAAAACGTACCGGTGATTTGAAGACCAAGTGGTTCGCGTGGCCCTTCGTTGATCACCACCGAATTGCCGTTATTTCCCGATTGGTTAAATCCTTCGGAATTTGCGCTGCTGCTGTTGTCACCAAACCCGAAACTGTCGCGAAATGGAAAACCGATGACGCCGTTCTTACCGATATTGTCGGAACGAAACGCGTTGTAGCGAAACGAGTTGAGACCCGACGTGCCTCGGCGGTTTTGGCCCCGAAAGCCCGAGTTTGAACTGAACTCATTGTAACGGAATGACTTGCCGCTTGGCTCGTTGACCGTGGGCTTGCGATGTTTGTGCTTTGTTGAAGCTTGGGTGGACACAGACAAGGCAAGTGCAGTTGCTGCAACACAAACCAAGCCAATGGTTTTTGAGATTATGCGGCTCATAATGACATCCTTTTCGACCCCTTCCCGCGAAAAGCGAAAAAGGCCCGTCATTGTTAAAATGACAAGGAGTCGGTGGATGGAACCCATCCCAACACACTCACTGTCGCCGCATCACCAACAACATGGGTGCGACGCGCTAGGTTAATCAAGCTTTAAGCCACATGCCTAACCAAATACTTTCAAACATGGTTAATTTACACTTAAACGTGCAGCACCTTATGCAACGGCAGGTGTCTTTGGGTGAATTGCCGCAAAAGCTTGTTCAATCACCCGCTCATCGGCATCGGGTTTTGACGCTTCTACGGACAAGATTTGACGGTACCGTCGCGCACCCACCTGTCCCTGAAACAGCCCAATCATATGTCGTGTGATGTGGTTGACGCGGCCACCTGTCTTCAAATGACCTGCTGTGTAAGCCATCATTTTTTCGCAAATCGCTTCCAGCGAGAGAGTTGGACTGTCATCATTGTAAACCACACGATCCACATCCAGCATGATCGATGGATTTTGATAAGATGCACGGCCAAGCATCACGCCGTTGAGGTTTTCCCCCGCTCCTTCATGCGCAACACCCAAAGCTTCCTGGGGTGATTGCAAACCACCGTTTATTCCGATGAATTTGTCAGGAAACTCTGCCTTGAGAGCGTGTACGCGCCCGTAGTCGAGTGGTGGAACATCGCGATTCTGTTTTGGGCTCAAGCCCTGCAACCACGCCTTGCGCGCATGAACCCAAATGGCATCGCAACCTTTGTCAAACACAGCGTGGGCCAGTGCAGACAACGCCACTTGCGGGTCTTGCTCATCGACACCAATGCGGCATTTCACCGTCACCGGCACATCGACCACTTGCTTCATGGCATCAACACAATCGCCCACCAATTGCGGTTGCTCCATCAAACATGCGCCAAAGGTTCCAGATTGCACGCGGTCAGACGGACAGCCCACATTGAGGTTGATTTCATCATAGCCCCAATCGGCCCCGATGTTTGCGGCTTTGGCCAGCTTTTCGGGGTTCGACCCACCCAATTGCAATGCCACAGGATGTTCACAATCACTGAATGCCAAATGCCGTTCAACGTCTCCAAAGATCAAAGCATCGGCCACAACCATTTCTGTGTAGAGCAAAGCATTCTTGCTCAACAGGCGGTGGAAATAACGGCAATGACGGTCAGTCCAATCCATGCACGGCGCCACTGCATAAATGGTTTTGTTCTTTGTAAGAAGTTGATCGTACATAATGCGCGGCGTTTGGGGTTTTGGTCAAAAGGGTAGTATCTGAAAACTTCGCTCAGTGTAAGCATCATGCTGGCGGTTCATACCTGTTTGGTTTAAGCAGTTTCGACGTGTTGGCCCAGAAGCTGGCGGCTTTGCACAATCAGGAACAACCAACGTATGAATGATATTTGGCAAGGCATTGTTGAAGCTTTGAGGCTGGTCTTTAGCTTCGATGCCGACTTGTTTGAAATTGTTCTGCGCTCTTTGCATGTGACGGTGACAGCGGTTGTTATTGCGTCAGCAATTGCCCTGCCCTTGGGCGCTTGGTTGGCGGTGAGCAGATTTCGAATGCGCCGCTTTACCATCGCAACACTCAATGCCCTTATGGGCCTTCCCCCCGTGGTGGTGGGATTGATGGTCTATATTTTGTTTTCACGGTCAGGGCCGTTTGGTGTTTTTGGATTGTTGTTCACACCCACAGCAATGATCATTGCGCAGGTGATCATCATCACGCCACTCATCGCTTCAATTACCCATCAGGCCATTCGCGACTTATGGGCTGAATATCATGATCTCCTGATTTCACTGAACACCACAAAAAGGCAACGTATCGCCACATTGATTTGGGATTCACGGCGATCATTGCTCACAGCTTCGCTTGCGGGTTTTGGGCGCGCCATTGGCGAAGTCGGCGCGATCATGATTGTTGGTGGCAATATCGATCATGTGACGCGGGTGTTGACCACTGCAATCGCACTGGAGACCGGCAAAGGTGATTTCGCTTTGGCGCTCGGCCTTGGTTTCATTCTCATCGCCCTGGCCTTTTTCGTGAACATGACAATTCACATCTTATCTAAAACGGAACGGGAGGGACGTTGGTGAGCCATCCGTCAAACATATTCCCGCTCAAGATAGATGGTGTTCATGTGCGCAAGCGCGGCAAGGTTTTGCTCAGCGACATCTCGCTTGCGCTTGGTGGTGATCTCACCACTGTGGTGATGGGCCCGAATGGATCAGGCAAAACAACACTTATGCGGTTGATGCACGGTTTGGAGCGCCCACGCCAAGGCAGTCTTCAATGGGCCATCCCCAACGAACAAGCACGTTCGCAACAATCATTCGTTTTCCAAACACCTATCATGATGCGACGGCGGGTTTCTGAAAATCTGCGCTATCCATTGAAGTTGATCGCCATGCCAAAACAGGAAGCCGAAACGCTTGTTGAAAAATGGCTGTCGCTCACAGGGTTAAGCGGGAAAGAAAAGCTGCCCGCGCAGTTTTTGTCTGGTGGCGAACGCCAAAAACTGGCCATTGCCCGCGCGATGATCACCAAACCACAAGTTCTCTTTCTTGATGAACCCACCACAAATCTGGATGGTCAATCGACCAAAGAAATAGAAGCATTGCTCGCGACTGTAAAAGCGGATGGAACATGTGTGGTGGTGTCCACCCATGATCTGGGGCAAGCGAAACGGCTGGCCGATCAGGTGATATTCCTGAACAAAGGACACATGTGCGAAATGACGGCGGCCAGTCAATTTTTCAAAAAGCCACTAAGCCGCCCTGCTCAACAATATTTGGATGGAGAAATCGTAGAATGAATGCGCGGCTGTTGTTTGCAGTTTTGGCTTTTGGTTTGCTCGCAACCACGCGCGCATGGGCGGATGAAATGCGTTTGGCTGTCACCACGTCTTTTCACAATTCCGGTCTTTCAGATGTGTTGTTGCCAAAAATCAAAGCGGACATTGATCTTGACGTGCGCTTGATATTGGTGGGTACTGGCCAAGCATTGAAGCTTGGCCGTTCCGGCGATGTAGATGCCATTCTCGTTCATTCCAGAGCTGCGGAAACTCAATTTGTCGAAGAAGGCTTTGCCCCCCATCGGCGCGAGATTATGTACAATGATTTTGTGCTGATTGGCCCAGTGGAGGATCCGGCAAATATAGATGCCGCAAAAACTGCAGCTGATGCATTGACCCGAATTCGAAAGAGCAAACATCTTTTCGTCAGCCGTGGAGACGACAGCGGCACCCACCGCAAAGAAATATCGCTTTGGGGTGCATCTACGGAACGGACCGCAGAGTTCGATTCATCATGGTACCGTTCCATCGGCGCAGGCATGGGCGCAGCGCTTAATGCCGCCAGCGCTATGAATGCCTATGTCATGTCTGATCGTGCCAGTTGGTTGAACTTTCAAAACAAGGGCAATCTAAAGCTTTTGTTTTCAGGGGATCCTTTTCTGTTCAACCAATATGCCTATCTGCCGGTGAGCCAAGAAAAACACCCCCATGTCAATCGCAATGCGGCAACTGCTCTGGAAGATTGGTTGACCAGCGGTCGGGCTCAAAAACTCATCGGCGACTACACGATTAATGGTGAGGCGCTATTTGTGCCAAACGCCAAATAAGTCGGGCGAAAGGAAATCGAACATTTACAATTGCGCAGAAATTTCCTGCATTGTGACTTCTTAGACTTCGGAGTTTCCTATGGCCTTGCTTGACCCCAATCGACTTTTCCCAGCCGATGCCAAGGCGCGTCAACTCGCCGGCGCTCTTTACGACACAATCAAAGACCTGCCGATTGTCAGCCCCCACGGGCACACAGATCCCAAATGGTTTGCACTGAATGAAAATTTCCCAGACCCCGCAGAACTGATCATCAAGCCGGATCACTATGTGGTTCGTATGCTGATTTCGCAGGGCATCCGATTTGAAGAACTTGGAATATGTCCGAGTGGCTCATCGCAAACACGCGATCCAAAAGAAGTTTGGAACCTGTTTGCCGAGAACTACCATTTGTTTCGTGGCACCCCTTCTGCACTTTGGCTCGACCACAGTTTCGAACATGTTTTCGGAATTGACACGCCACTGAATGGACAGTCTGGCGGTGAGATTTACGATCATATTGATGCCTGTTTGACGCAAGACGCGTATCGTCCTCGCTCTTTGTTTGAACGGTTCAACATTGAAGCCATTGCCACAACTGAAGCAGCGCTTGATCCTTTGGAGTATCACCAGATCATTCGTGACAGCGATTGGGATGGAAATGTTGTGACGGCCTATCGTCCTGACTCGGTCGTTGATCCTGAGTTTGATGGTTTTGCAGAAAACGTGCAGCAACTTGGAAAGCTGACGGGGTGTGATGTCGCCACTTTCGAAGGCTATTTGGAAGCGCATCGCAACCGCCGCACCTTTTTTTCTTCTATGGGTGCCACCAGCACAGACCATGGCCACGCCACCGCTCGAACGGAAGACATGAGCATTGACGAGATCACAAAACTCTATGCCAAAATTTTAAGCGGGCAATTCACAGCTGAAGATGCAGACATGTTTCGTGGACAAATGTTGACGGAAATGGCGCGCATGAGTTGTGAAGATGGTTTGGTGATGCAATTGCATTGCGGTTCTTACAGAAACCACAGTCAAAACGTGTTCCAGAATTTTGGCCGTGATCGCGGTTTCGATATTCCGACCCGTACGGACTATGTGCACGCGCTGTCGCCCTTGTTGAACAGTGTGGGCATGAACCGTGATCTGACTTTGATTGTGTTCACTTTGGATGAAACCAGTTTTTCACGCGAACTTGCGCCTTTGGCCGGGGCATACCCTGCCCTTAAACTTGGCCCGCCATGGTGGTTTTTTGACAGCTACGAGGGCATGAAACGATTTCGGGAAACAACCACCGAGACCTGCGGTTTCTACAACACCGTCGGTTTCAACGACGACACACGGGCGTTTTGCTCCATCCCCGCACGCCATGATGTGGCACGCCGTTGTGACAGCGCCTATCTCGCAGACCTCGTAACAACAGGGCGTTTGCGCGAGACAGAAGCCTTCGAATTGGCGCGGGATTTGACCTACACATTTGTGAAACAGGCCTACAAATTATGAGCGCGTTGCCTCGACTGAGCACTAACCGTTCCGCTGAAATGACCAATGGCGTCGTTCATCTTGGTGTGGGGGCTTTTTTCAGAGCGCATGGGGCAGTTTATTTATCTGAACTGATGAAGCGCCATCCCCCCAATTGGGGCGTTGTCGGCGTGAGCCTTCGCAGACCCGACCAACGCGACAAATTGAAACCACAAGGTTTCGCTTACACAGCGCTGGAACTTTCACGCGACGATGCCAAGCCGCAAACCATCAATGTGATTTCGGATATTTTGGTTGCACCCGAAAACCCGCGAGCCGTTATTGATGCTATGTCAGACCGTGATATTTCGCTGGTGACACTGACCATCACAGAGAAAGGCTATTGCCTCAAATCTGCTGCGCAAGGTCTGGATTTTGAACATGAAGATATTGTTCACGACCAACAAAATTTGGATCGCCCTAAATCGGCCATCGGTTTTTTGGTTGCGGCGTTGGCCAAGCGTAAAGCCTTGAGGGTGCGTCCTTTCACCGTTTTGTCCTGTGATAATCTGCCCGAAAACGGAAAGCTGACACGCAAGCTCGTTGTCGAGTTTGCCAAGAGCGTTGACACGGATCTTGCCAGGTGGATTGAAACCGAGGGCAAATTTCCATGTAGTATGGTGGACCGGATTGTCCCTGCGACCACTGACGCCGATCTGACGAAAATTGAAAACCTCTTAGGGGTTCATGATGCTTCGCCGGTGGTTCACGAACCGTTTTGCCAATGGGTGATTGAAGATGATTTTGTGGATGGCGTGCGCCCTGCTCTTGAAGACGTTGGTGTGCAACTTGTTGATGATGTGGCACCTTATGAAACCATGAAGCTGCGCTGTCTTAACGGCACCCATTCTGCGTTGGCTTATCTCGGATATTTGGCAGGCCATGAAACAATTTCCGCGACGGTGTCCGACGAACAAATCAAACGTTTCGTGCAGTATTTATGGGCTGCGGAAATTGTTCCAGCCATTGCCGCTCCAAAGAATGTGGATTTGGATGATTATTGCGCAGCGCTCATGCGCCGATATGAAAACGCTGCTATTCAACACCGGACCTGGCAGATCGCTATGGATGGCTCCCAAAAACTGCCACAGCGATTGTTGGCGACAATCACAACCAATCTGTTAGAAAGCCGATCAATCGACGGCCTCTGCTTAAGCGTTGCTGCATGGATGATCTATACGCGGGGCCAGAACCTTCAAGGCGAACCGATCGAAGTAAAAGACCCATTGGTGGCACATTATCAAGACATTGCTGACAGAGACCTCAACGCACCCGACACTGTCGCTGCCTATTTGAATTTGCGTGAGGTTTTCCCAACAGAATTGGCGGCAAACCCTATATTTCGTGCAACGGTTTTAAAGCATTACAACGCGCTTGCTTCCTACGGTGTCGCAAAGGCAATTGATGGAGTTTTAGAATGATTGAAGCATGGCGCTGGTATGGCCCTCTCGACAACATTTCTTTGGAAGAAATTGCCCAAACGGGTGCTGCTGGCATTGTCACCGCGCTGCATGAAATTCCTTATGGCGAGGTCTGGCCGCTTGCGACCATTCAAACGCGACGCGATTTTATTCGTTCAAACCCAGAGCTTGGCTTAGATTGGCTGGTGGTGGAAAGCCTGCCTGTGCATGAACGCATCAAACGCGGCGATGGCGATCTTGAACCTTTGTTTGAAAACTATCGCCAAAGCATGGTCAATTTGGCCGAAGCCGGGATCACCACGATCTGCTATAATTTCATGCCCTTACTTGATTGGACACGGACCGACTTGGCCCACCCTGTCCCTCGCGGTGGCAGCGCTTTGCATTTTTCTGCCGTTAAAATGGCTGCGTTCGAGCTCTTCATGCTGGAACGTGAAGCCGCCGCAAACGACTATTCAACCGATGTTATCGCGCGAGCCCAAAAGTGGTTTGAGGCTTCCACGAACGAAGATCGCCAAACACTGCTCGACAGTATTATGTCTGGATTGCCGGGCGCTTATGACCGCTATGATGTCCCGCAACTGCGCGAGGCTCTGGCGGGATATGCAGGACTGGATAGAGCTGCATTGCGCGCCAATTATAAAGTCTTTCTTGAAGCAATTATCCCCACAGCGGAACAACTGGGAATGAAAATGGCAGTTCATCCAGACGACCCGCCTCGCGATATTTTGGGATTGCCGCGCATCGTTTCCAATCAAGAGGATATTGAATGGATTTTGGGCTGCGTCGACAGCCCTTCAAATGGTCTCACCCTTTGTTCAGGTTCATTGGGCGCAAACCCAAAGAACGATGTTACCGCTATTGCGAAGAAGTTTGCCAACCGCATTCACTTTGCCCATCTGCGCAACGTAGCCAAACAAGCTGACGGTTCGTTCACAGAAGCCGCGCATCTGGATGGTGACACCGATATGGTGGGCCTCGTCAAAGTGTTGCTTGAAGAAGAGAGCACAAGGTCTGCCGTCTCTGAAAATGCAGGAATACCTTTTCGGCCCGACCACGGACACGAACTCTTAGATGATGCTGGAAGACAAACCCATCCCGGATACCCTCTCATAGGCAGAATGCGCGGGCTTGCAGAGTTGCGCGGTGTGGTTGCCACTTTGGAAAACTTGGCCGTCTAAGACGTGTAGGCCTGCATCCAACCTATGCCTGTGTTTGTATCCACACGCGGCTTGTATTCGGCGCCCATATATCCTTCATATCCCAGCGCAGTGAGCTCGGCCAAAAGCCAAGGGTAGTTGACCTCACCAGCATCTGGCTCTCCGCGATCTGGTACAGCTGCGATTTGGATATGACCAATGATATCGAGATTATCTTTTAGGCGGGTCAGCAAATCACCTTGAGAAATTTGCAGGTGATAGCAATCGAACATAGCTTTCACATTTTCATGCCCCACCGCCTCGATAATGGACCGCGTTTCCTCAATCAAACTGTGGTGATAGCCAGGCGCGTCGCGCTGATTGATGGGCTCCAGCAACACGACTGCATCCATTGTTGCTGCCCGTTTGGCAGCGTAGATAACGTTTGACTGAAAGGTGTTTTGCGCCTCATCACCACCCCCAGACTTTCCGGCCATCACATGAACGGCACGGCATCCAATGACAGCAGCATAGTCGAATGCTTCATCAATGAGGCGTTGGGCTTCGTCTTCACGACCCGGCAAAGCACAGACCCCGAAGTCTCCCTTTTCCGCATCTCCAACCCGAGTGTTCAAACCCAGCATTGGCAAGCCTGTTTGGTCTAGCGCAGCCTTCACAGCCATCGGATCGACGTCGTAAGGAAAATGACATTCCACAGCTTCAAAACCTGCGTCTGCCGCGGCCCGTATGGCATCAGGAAGTTCCAATTCTTTCCAAAGAAACCCGAGGTTGGCTGAAAATTTTGGCATGTTCGTCCTTGCTGTTGAGTGCAATTTCAGATTTTTTCAGAAATGGCCGCCGCATCTATGAGGCGCAGTTGAACACGTTTCGCGCCGCGATAGAAGTCTGAACTGAGCGTACCTGCAAAATGCATCTTTTGCCCCCGCCCCTCCAGAATTGCTTTCCCGAGTGCATCATCAGCGATGCGAAAACCAATTCCGCGCAATTCTCCTCCATCCGGCGCGCCCAGCGTGAACCGCACATGGTTTGCACCAACAACATCTGCAAAGCGAATAATGTGGTTTGGAAAGGCAAATACGGGTTGGCTGTTGCCTGCCCCAAATGGGCCCGCGCGTTCCAACTGCTCCACAAATCCTACGTTGGCACCACGCGCACTGAGGGCCGCATCAATTTTCAACATTTGTTTGTTGCGTTCAACGCCCACATCATCAGCAAGTTTTGATTCCATGAATGACCGGAAGTCACCCAGTTTTGCGCGTTCTATGGTGATGCCTGCGGCCATGGCGTGACCGCCCCCTTTGACCAATATGCCCTCGTCCACGGCCTGACGCACCGCGCTGCCCAGATCGACGCCTGCAATCGAACGACCAGACCCTGAACCAATGCCTCGATCATCAAATGAAATTGCAAAAGCAGGACGTCTAAAACGATCTTTCAACCTTGAGGCCAACAGACCCACAACTCCAGCGTGCCACGTTTCCTTTTCCGTGATCAGAATAGATGGGCCATCACCCAAGCCGATCTCAGCTTCTGCCTCTTCGATGGCTTGTTTCAACATGGTTGCTTCCATGGCTTGTCGTTCGCCGTTCAGCATTTCCAGTTTTTCCGCAATCGTGTCGGCTTCTTGAACATCTGAGGTGGTGAGTAGTTTTGCACCAAGGGAGGCATCACCAATGCGTCCACCTGCATTGATGCGCGGGCCTAACAAAAAGCCTAAATGCCAAGGGGCTGCAGGGCCGTCTTGTCGCGCCACACGCGCCAGTGACACAAGACCAGGTGTTTTTTGCTTGTGCATGACTTCAATGCCGCGCATCACAAACGCACGGTTCAAACCGACAAGGGGCACCACATCACACACTGTGCCGAGGGCAACAATATCCAACCAATCCATCAGATTTGGTGCTTCTCGGTCTTCGAAAAACCCTGCCTCACGCAAAGCACGGTTGAGGCCAACCAGTGTCATGAACACAACGCCTGCAGCGCACAAGTGGCCCTGCCCCGACATATCGTCGTGGCGATTTGGATTTACCAGCGCTTCCACATCAGGGAGTTCCGTATTGACCTGATGGTGATCCAACACGACGACGTCGGCACCCAATGTTTTGGCGTGGGCAAGCGCGTCGTAACTGGTTGAGCCGCAATCCACTGTGACGATGAGTTTTGCGCCATTGTCCACCAATTCGGCGATCGCGTTCTCATTCGGCCCATACCCTTCGAAAATTCGATCAGGAATATAGATTTCTGTTTTGAGGCCACACCCGCCCAAATATCTGGCCATTAAGGATGACGATGTTGCGCCATCCACATCATAGTCGCCGAATATTGCGACTTGTTCATTTTGGTTGACCGCTTTCACCAAGCGCGCGACTGCTTTGTCCATATCTGTGAATGTGGATGGATCGGGCATAAGATCGCGCAATGTGGGAGTGAGATAGGTTTTCGCTTCTGCAGCAGTCACCCCACGCCCGGCAATGATGCGCGCGACGTGTCCCTCAACACCATGTTCTTCAACCATCGCTTCTGCCTGTCCTTTTTGGATCAGGCTCATGCGCTCCACCCACGCTTGGCCAGTGATGGATTCTGCGACGTCTAAGAAATTTCGTTTGTCTTTATCCATAAGTTGGATTTAAGCGCCCAAAGCCTTTTGGGGAAGATATATTTTGCTTTGGGCGAAAAGCTCTCCAATGAGCGGTAATTGCTGCAAGCAAGACCACACCGCCAAACTGATGGGCGAGCGCCCAAGACATCGGCACTTGCAGAACCAGCGTAATGATACCGATCAACGCTTGCGCTGTGATGAGGCAGAACACAGCAACGGCTCTGCGAGAATGTGTGGTGCCGCCTGCATTACGCAAGACAGACATCATGTGGGCAAAGGTTGCTGCCCAAAGTACATATGCTGAAATGCGATGCATAAATTGCACCATTTTTGCGTTGTCGGTGAGGTTCAACCAAGCGGGATCGATGACAAACAGCCCTTGAGGAACAAAGGCTCCTTCCATCATGGGCCAGGTGTTGTAAGCCATGCCTGCATCCAAGCCCGCTACAAGACCACCTATGAAAATTTGTACGAGCAGCAGCAAAAGAAGACCTGCGCTTTGCCACGCAAACTCTGGGCGCCCTTCTTCCGTGTGGTTTGCCAATGAACGCGCAAGCCAGATTGTGGCGACAAAGATAATGCAGGCCATTGTGAGGTGGATTGCTAGACGCAATTGGCTCACGTCCACACGTTCGGTCAAACCAGACTTGACCATCCACCAGCCAACAAAGCCTTGAAAGCCGCCCAGAACCACCATTCCAACGAGCGGCCACTTGATCCATTGCGGCAGTTTTCCGGCAACCCAGAATAGGATCAGTGGGACGACTGCAATTATACCGATGATGCGTCCCAGAAATCGATGCCCCCACTCCCACCAGAATATGACCTTGAAAGCGTCCATAGACATGCCCTTGTTGATGGTCTGGTATTCAGTGGTTGTGCGATATTTATCGAACTCAATGGCCCAATCTGCAGGGTTCAAAGGCGGGATCATGCCTGAGACAGGCGCCCATTCGGTGATGGACAGCCCGGAATCCGTCAGCCGCGTTGCACCGCCCACGAGAACCATGACAGCAACAAAAACGGCTATGGTGTAAAGCCACCACCGCACCAAGGCGTGTGGATCGTCATTGGGGAATTCTTGTATGTTGCTCATGGGTGTCCAAAGCAGAGTTGTTTTTTGCGGTTTTGATACCGCGCATCAAGAATGTAAACCCGCAAAGCGGTCGTTTGTCGCGACACGCCGTCGCGTTGCACACCATTGTGCTATTTTCCGGCTGGAAACAAAAACACAATCAGTCTACATCAGGCTGCAATTGATAAGGTTTTTGATATGCGCACCACACTTCCCATTCGGGTCAAAAAACTCATTGGCACGTTTTTCATTGTGCTTTTGGTCATTGTTTATGCGTTGGTTGCAGTTGCGATTGCCACCGCGACATTGGCCAATGCGCCTTGGTATGCGCATCTGCTCTATTTCATGTTCAGTGGCGTTTTGTGGGTTTTGCCGGCGATGGGCATCATAAAATGGATGTCGACGGACAATTCTGTTCCATCAACTGACGTTTAGCTTCCGATTACGTCCGATCAAACGGGTGGGCAAGCCTGACGTCAGCGCAGAAAAATATCGCCCTTTTTGGTACAATCCATTGATGGAAACGCGCGGCAATGCAGTGAGATGTTCGGAGTGTTCCGGAAATATCAATCCGGGTCGCGTGGTTACACCGGTCTCAAAACCCGCATTGCGCACCAATTCAAACTCT
The DNA here is from genome assembly GCA_937958815.1 of uncultured Rhizobiaceae group bacterium. GTDB lineage: Bacteria > Pseudomonadota > Alphaproteobacteria > Rhizobiales > Rhizobiaceae > Pseudahrensia. The sequence goes on from CALGMR010000022.1 coordinate 17,572, forward strand.
CTTGGCCCCGCAGCTGACCTGTATCCATAGGGATATGCAAAATGTTTGGGGCGTGTCCCCAGATGCTGATGCAACAAAGTTGTTCCGTCTTCAATTTCTTTGGCAGCCTTTTCTTCATCCAATCGCGCAAGCGCGTGATGGTCGATTGAATGCGCTCCAATGGTGCAAAGCGGATCGTCCTTCAAGGCTTTGATCTCATTCCACGCCATCATTTCATTATTCATGCGCTCAATGAGTTGTTCATAAGATTTGGAACAAAGACTGCGCAAAGCTTTTGCCTGTTCCAATTCGCCAATCTGACTGGTGAAGATATCCACCAGTTGATCGTATGCGTTGTATTTTTCTGCAATTGTATTGCAGGCAAAAGTCTTGCTTCTTCCCGACGTCTTTAACGTCAGTTCGTTGTTGTTGCCGATGGCAAGTTCCAACCCTTCCCACCAATTACATACCGTACGATCCACGAAACCTGTCGCAAAATACACAACATAGGGCACTGCGTATTTGCGCATAATTGGAGCTGCAATTTCAGACGTGTTGCGATACCCATCGTCAAAGGTGAATGCCGCAAAACGGCTGGACCTATCCCCTGATAGAATGCGCTTACGGGCCTCATCAATAGACACGAGCGCATATTCGCGCTTTCGCAGGAACTTAATTGTTTCTTCCAAAAACTCTGGCGTTACCGACAAATGTGCGTTTGGGGCAAATTCTGCATCCTGTTCAGATCGAACATGATGCAACGTCAGGATCATTCCCAACTCTCCACCAACCTGCTGATACAGTTTTCCAAGCCCAGAATAATTGATCCCGGAGAGAACTTTTTGTGTCAGCCATGTATTTTGTTGCGGCATTGGTGCTCACATTAGGGGCGATTAGAAATAAAATGCATAAAACTTGTTTAGATTTAAATGATAACCAAAACATTGAACAAACGTTACTAATGCATCGCTGCAGGTGAGATGAACTCGGAAAACATACCATTTACGTTCCAAGGAGAACTTGCCAGTCAGGGGTTTGGTTCTCTCGACGTGCGCATATCATCAGATTTTGAAGCTTTGCGTGACGCGTGGTTGGCTTTGGAGGTTGATGGCGTTTTCTCATTGTATCAACGCTTCAATTGGATGAAGTCTTGGTACGAAAAAGTGGGGAAACCTGCGCGTGTTGTCCCTCGCCTCATCGAAATTTCTCTTCGTGGCCAACCAATTTGTATTTTGCCAATGGGGCTGCGCAGTCGCGGGCCATTTAGAATTCTCTCATGGTTGGGCGACACCCACACAAATTTTCACATGGGCCTGTATTCTCGTGAGTTCTTAAAGGGCGCAAAGCCAGACGACATTCGATCTTTGATAGATTATATCACGTCAAAAGTTGATGGACTCGACGTTTTGGAGCTGTGTTGCCAACCCGTGGTTTGGCAAGGGCATTCAAACCCGTTCACCTTTCTGCCGTGGCAAGAAGCACACAATCATGCATTCGCCCTGGAATTAAATTCAGATTTCAATGCGGTTCTGGATCGCAAAAACGGCCCTCGAAAGCGTAAGAAACATCGCTGGCAAAAGAACAAGCTGAAAGATGTCGGTGGTGCCAAGCTCTTGATTGCTGAAACCGTTGAAGATGTGGACCGCATACTCGACACATCTATGAAGCAAATGAGCCGTCGATTTGATCGCTCCGGCATTTGGAACCGGTTTGAAGACATTGGTGTTGGCGATTTCTTTCGCGATCTGGCCATTGCAGAACTGGGTAAAGAAACGCCTGCTTTGAAGCTCTACGGTTTGGAAATTGATGGCGAGTTGCAAGCAACATTTTCTGGCGGTGTTTCGCAAAAACACTTTTCCGGTTGCTTTATTTCATTGACCGATGGCCCCTATTCAAAAATTTCACCTGGTGAGTTGATGATTTACCTGGTGATCGAAGACTGCGTGAAGCAAGGGTTGGAAGTCTTTGATCTCGGACGCGGTGAAGAACGTTATAAAACGTCTTGGTGCGATATGACCGTTCCAATGTTTGACACGGCAATTGCCCTATCTAAACGGGGTATACTTTTTGCTTCTTATGAGCGCACAAAAGCAACGACAAAACGTTTGGTTCGCAACAATAAAACATTGTGGAATTTCGCGAAGAAAGTTCGCGCCCGCGTGTACGGGCGCGTCTGATTTTAATGTCTAAACGATCAAATTAGGCAGCTGTTAGGCCTGCCATTTCGAGTTCTTCAAAAGACAAATCAACAACCAATGGCTGTTTCATGCCAGCATGAACCAACATGTTGCTGGTCATTGAGATTTCGCTTGGATCAGCATCCATACTGTTGATGATATGAATTGTAGACGCATCAGAAATACGTGTCAGTCCGCTGACATCAGCAGCGCCACAATCAACAATCAAATACTGATAGGTGGATTGCAGGGCATCAATGATTGTGGACAAATGTTCAGCACCACCGGTTGCAAGATGGGTGTCTGCAACACCTGACGGCATCACATGAGCGGCTGACAAACGGTCACTGTGAATGGCTTCACCGAAACCGGATTGACCTGCCATCACATCTTTGAGCCCAGAAAATTCATCAGAACCCAACATGATTTTCGACGCACTGCCTGAACCAGTCATGTCGAGAACGATCACTGTACCGCCATGAGAGGCTAAATGACGTGCGAATGTGACCGTACAATATGATCCCACATCCCCTTCAGGAGAAACCATAGCTATGCGGCCATGTCCCAGCATATTGATAGACTTTGCCGTCAATGCGGCTTTGCTCAAGGCCTTCGACTTCACGGGCACTGGACGACCGAGCTCTTCGAGCGTCGGCGCTACTGACGGTGCATCGACCTGTGAAGCGCTCGCACTTTGGGTTTCTCCACCTTCCATCACAGGCTCGTTGGCACGCATGGATTCGTAACGATCGGCATGTTCGCGGCGCGCAGCACCGCTGGACAAAACAGCCCCAGCCAGGGTGAACATAGACCCCAAAAGCAATGTGCCGAAAAATGCGCCTATGATTGTTGGCAACTTCTTCGGGAAGTAAGGCTTAGACTGCACTTGAGCACGGGCAAAAATGAAGGCATCTGCCGGTAAAAACTCACGGCTTTGGCGCGACTTCGCTTCTTGGAACTGGATCAAATAGTTTTGCAGTTGCGCGCGTTTGGCTTCTGCTTCGCGTTCCAAAGAACGCAGCTCAACTTGTGCCTTCCCAACGCGGCCGCTTTCAGACTTCAACTGATTGCGGCGTTGAATAAGATCAGCTTCGCGATCACGCGCAACCTGTGCTTCTTGTTGAAGGCTGTTTTGAACTTTTTCAGCTTCGCGGTTGATCTGACTGTTCAGCGTAGAAATCTGCGAACGAAGACTTTGAATCCGTGGATGACCCGACAACAGCGTTGTAGACAATTCAGCCAGCTGACCATTCAACGTTACCTGACGTTCTCGCAGACGCTGTATAAGTGGTGATTGCAAAACACTTGCAGCCGATTCCAAAGAGCCGGAACGCAAAGCACGGCTTACAGATGCTGCATTTGCTTCCGCGCGCGACAGTTGCGAACGAACGCGACCAAGTTCTGTTGCGAGTTCTGAAAGCTCTTGCGTGGCAAGTGTTGTGTTGTCGCGGCCTTGTAAAATGTCTGAATTCTCACGGAATGCTGCAGCTGCAGCTTCTGCCTCGCGCACACTCTCTTTCAGCTTGTCCAGTTCTGGCGCCAACTTGGCCAACTCTTCTGGCCCTGCCCCGCGCTTCAATTTTTCCTGCGTTGCCAAATACTCATCAGCAATGCGGTTTGGAATTTCAGCGGCAAGTTTCGGGTCCTTTGACCAAAACTGCACAACAATAACACGTGCGCGCTCCGCCTGATGAACCTTCAACTTATCATAATACGCTTCCAGCACGCGGTCTTCAGCCGTGACCGCGGAGCTTGTATCAGACAGGCCCACCGCAGACAGCAGTCGACCGACAACAGACTTCTTCAAAGCGGAGTTGAACTCAGGATTGTCGACAAGATTGAGATCCGAGATAACTTTTCGCGCGATTGTGCGCGACTGAAGCAATTGCACTTGGCTGGCGATGCCAGAATCATCAAGTGTGTTTTGCGCAGCCTGATTGGAGTTGTTAGGATTGCCCAAGGGGGATTCTGTTGTGCGGATAAGAATACGCGCTTCAGATTTGTAGCGCGGAGAAACAACTTGCAGCACCACAAACGCCAAAAGCGCCGCAATCAGCGCAGCCAACAACAGTTTTATCTTGTGGCGCCATATGCTGGCGAAAATGCCACCAAGGTCAATATCCACATCTCGGCTCAATTCATGATCCCCGGCCATCGGTACACTTCCACTCACTCATAAGGACGCATAGTTTCCGCGATATTCTATGTTTATGGTAACCAAGCCGTTAACTTTCGCGTCAATCGCAGCACTTTCTTAACGAATGACATCGGAACCCCGAACCTTTTCCAAGTTTACGCTGAATTAACCATAATCCTGTTTGATCTGGTCCAGCGTGAAAACATCACGCAACATTTTGTAACGCACAGTCGGTTGATTGTGCGCAGTTGAGTCAGGGTATTCTTATGAACAGGCGCGCGTTTTTCGTCTCTTGCGTAGCATCCACTATTTCTGCGGCAGTTTTGTCGGGGTGCGCTTCGCATTACACCCCTGCCCCAGCAACATTTCATGACATTCTGCAAAAACCATATCGGTTGGATGCAGGCGACCGGATGCGTGTGACCGTTTTTGAACAAGATGAACTCACCAACACTTATACGGTCGATAAAGCGGGCTACATTGCCTTCCCGCTCGTTGGTTCCGTTGCTGCGCGCGGCCGCACGATAAAAGAGATTGAAGGCGACATTGCATCGAAACTGTCTGAAGGCTTCATTCGCAGTCCCGACGTTTCTGTAGAAGTCGATCGCTATCGGCCAATTTTCGTGATGGGCGAAGTGGGAACATCTGGCCAGTACACCTATGTGCCGGGCATGACTGTTCAGAACGCCATTGCCGTGGCCGGTGGTTTCTCACCGCGCGCGTATCAAACAGATGTGGACATCACGCGCCAGATCAACGGCAAAGTTTTGACAGGTCGCGTTCCGATTACGGATCCTTTGATGCCAAGCGACACAATTTTCGTGCGCGAACGGTTGTTCTAAATCATGCCTGAGCGTGAACACACGCCGATGACCAAAGAGCCAGACCCCACACCAATGCCCAAGTTGCGCATTTTGCACTGCTTTCGATCTCCTGTCGGTGGTATATTCCGCCATGTGCGCGACCTCATCAATGAGCAAGTAAAAGCCGGCCATGAGGTTGGCATCATTTGCGACAACAACACGGGCGGTGAATTTGAAAACACGATGTTTGAAGACATGCGACCAAAGCTTTCTTTGGGATTGCATCGCATAGCCATGGACCGTTCCATTGGACCGCGAGACATTTACGTGGTCTGGAAACTGTATCGTGAAATCAAAGCCTTGAACGTTGATGTGCTGCATTCGCATGGCTCCAAAGGCGGCGCATATGCGCGCATTATTGGCTCGTTTTTGCGCATTCGCTCGAAGCGACCAATTCGTCTTTATTGCCCCCATGGTGGTTCTGTTCACTACGACTCTGGCAGCCTCGGTGGGAAACTCTTCTTCGCATTAGAACGTTTGATGGAACGCTTCACTGATCGATTGATTTTTGTCAGCAACTACGAACGTGACGGCTTTTACTCCAAAGTGGGTTCGGCGCATTGTCCCGATTCACTTGTCTACAATGGCGTCACAGAACCCGAATTTGAGGCTGTTGAAACACATCAAGATGCAAGCGATTTTCTCTATATCGGCATGATGCGCAACCTGAAGGGAGTTGATGTTTTTCTGGACGCCCTCCCCATCGTCGCCGAAAAAGCGGGACGGAAAATTTCTGCTCAACTCGTTGGCGATGGCCCAGATTTGGCCGCATACAAAGAACGTTCAAAAAGCTTGGGCGATCAAATTTCAGTTCAGTTTCATGACCCTATGCCTGCACGGGAAGCATTTGGTCTGGGCAAAACGCTTGTTGTTCCATCCCGCGCTGAAAGTATGCCCTATATTGTGCTTGAAGCTTTGGCGGCCAAACGCGATCTAATCGCGACAAATGTCGGCGGCATTCCCGAAATTTTTGGCCCATATTCCAGCGCATTGGTTCCGCCAGACGATGCAGACGCTCTTGCCGCTGCCATGTTGGGTCATTTGAACAATTCTCGTGTGAGTGTAGACCGCGAACAATTCTCAACGAGAATCCATGAAATGTTCAGCTCAGCGGCAATGGCTGAAAGCGTTATGGAAGCTTATCGACTGACATTGAACGAGAACAATGCGTCCTAAATCCCCATCGGCAGGCCGCTAACTTTTTAGAAACCGTCAATCCACTCAAGATCGCTATTTTTTATAGAAAACAAGAGCCTATAAAGGGTTTCTTAGCGTGTCTTACGTAACGTTCATTTCAACAAACACAATCATTTTTGATATGCGGTGCCCGCTATGGATGCAAAACAATCCGAAGATCCAAAAGTTCTCTTCAGCCATGATGAAATTATGGCGACTGAAGAAACTGCTAACACCGCAGATAAGCGCAGTTCTGTTCGCCTAAGCGTCCGTGCAGAACAGGTTGCATCGCAGTATGCACAAAATGCGGTTTCCCCGTTTGTGTTGGCTACAACACTACGGGTCGTTGAATTTTTTGCAGTGATGATCGTCGGGCTTGCAGCGTATTTTTCGTATGTGGTTCCACAGGACGGCATCAAGCCATTTTATATTTTAACGTGCTTTTTGGGTGCCATCTTGTCTGTCATCGTGCTACAGGCAGTGGATTCTTATCAAGTCACCCATTTGCGCAAGACCATTAAACAGTTGGGCCGAGTGCTTGCGGCCTGGACAACAGTGTTCGCTGTTCTCGCCTTGATGGCATTCTTCATGCGCATTTCAACAGAGTTTTCGCGTGTTTGGTTTGCCTCTTGGTACATGGCTGGCATTGGCACATTCATCGTTATTCGCAGTGTCACAGCTATGTTTGTGCGCCGTTGGGCGCGTGACGGTCGTCTGGAGCGTCGTGCCGTGATTGTCGGTGGTGGCAAAAATGCAGAAGACCTGATTATGTCGCTTGAAGCTCAAGTCGACAACGACATCCGCATTTGTGGAATCTTTGATGACCGCATCGGCGACCGTTCGCCACCTATGGTCGCGGGCTATCCGAAACTCGGAACAGTTGCCGAACTCGTAGAATTTAGCCGCAAAACGCGGGTGGATATGTTGATCGTTTCATTGCCGATCTCCGCTGAAAACCGCGTCTTGGCTATGCTGAAAAAAGTTTGGATCCTGCCCGTAGACATTCGTTTGTCTGCCCACACAAACAAACTCCGCTTCCGTCCACGTTCGTATTCTTACGTGGGGTCTGTGCCGTTTCTCGATGTTTTAGACAAACCAATCGCTGATTTGGATTCTTTGATGAAGCGCGCTTTTGATATTCTCTTCAGCATCGGTGCTCTCATTGCGCTTTCGCCTGTCATGTTGATCACGGCTATTGCCATCAAACTGGACAGCAAAGGTCCTGTCATTTTCAAGCAGAAGCGCTTTGGCTTTAACAACGAAGTCGTGGAAGTTCTTAAATTTCGTTCCATGTACACGGATATGTCTGACCACGACGCAAAGCAGGTCGTCACCAAGGGTGATCCGCGTGTGACCAAAGTTGGTCGCTTCATTCGCAAATCTTCGATTGATGAATTGCCTCAACTTATCAACGTATTGGCTGGCAGTCTTTCATTGGTTGGCCCACGCCCCCATGCAGTTAATGCTCACACACAAAACCAACTTTGGGATGAAGTGGTGGACGGATATTTTGGTCGCCACAAGGTAAAGCCGGGTGTAACGGGCTGGGCACAAATCAATGGTTGGCGCGGCGAAGTCGATAACGAAGAAAAGATTAGACGTCGTGTTGAGCACGATCTTTACTATATCGAGAATTGGTCGGTTCTATTCGATCTCTATATATTGTTTGCTACGCCTATGAAGCTCTTGAACACGGAGAATGCGTATTGAGCCTTACGCTCGATAACAACCGGAACCGCCCTTCCCCGCGTGCCAGCAATGGTGCTGCGGGGTCTGTCGTTTCAGCCAATGTTGCCAGACTTGCACCAAGATGGACAATCGCTTTCATCGCCTTCGTTGGTGCGTTCGTCATCAACGAGCCTGCGCCATACGAACTTTTTCTCGCCGTGGCGATGGTGGTCTTCCTGTTTTTTGGAATGCGCCTGAGCCAATTGTCTATTTCACTGGCCACGCTGTTCGTGCTTTTCAACATTGGCGGAATGCTGTCCATGTTCACGATGTCTGCCTATGGCGACATACCGCTTTATCTTGCGGTGTCGTTGTTTCTGGGGCTGTCGTCTGTTTTTTGGTGTGCAGCGATTGAAGCGGATATGGGGCGTTTGCGCACCATTATGCGCGGCTATGTGATTGGCGCCACCATCACCTCTTTGCTCGGTATAGCTGGCTATTTTGGGGCATTTCCCGGGGCAGAAGTTTTCACCCGATACGACCGGGCCATGGGCGCGTTTCAAGACCCCAACGTTTTTGGCCCCTTCCTGGTGCTGCCGTCTCTCTATCTTATTTACGGGTTGCTTTACCGCAGTATGACACTTGCGCCAGTACGACTGGTTTTGTTGATGGTCATTGTGCTTGGGCTGTTCCTGTCGTTCTCCCGTGGCGCGTGGGGCGTGATTGCCTTGTCCGGTGGCCTGCTCTATTTCTTTCTGTTGGCCACGGAAACCTCCATACAACAACGTTTTAAATTACTCATGTTGGGCGCCTTTGGTTTTGGCGCATTGATCTTGATGATCGTCATTGCTCTGCAGTTTGAAGCGGTGTCTGACATGTTTGAACAACGCGCGCGCTTGGCACAGGAATACGACAGCGCGGAAGTTGGGCGCTTTGCGCGCCACGCTATTGGTTTTGCGTGGGCTTTGGAAAATCCCCTTGGAATTGGCCCACTCGAGTTTGGTAAAATACTCGGCGAAGATACCCACAATATTTGGGTGAAGTCCTTGATGGCTTATGGCTGGCTGGGGTTTTTCTCATGGTTGTTTATGACGATTTGTACGCTCATTGGCGGTGGACGTTTGCTTGGTCGCATTCGCCCTTGGCAGCCTTATCTGCTGTGCGCTTATGCAGCCTTTATCGGTCATCTCGGTCTTGGTTGGTTGATCGACACCGACCACTGGCGTCACTTCTATTTGATCATCGGCATCATTTGGGGATGCATGGCGTTGGAAGCGAACCATTTGCGTCAACAAACTATTGCGCAAACCGCCTAGCCTTTGGCAAAACGGCATTTGCACTTTCACAAGCTAAAAAAATGAAATGGTCGGAACAGCAGGATTCGAACCTGCGACCCCACGCCCCCCAGGCGTGTGCGCTACCGGACTGCGCCATGCTCCGACTAAAGCTTTGTGCATATTTCCGTATCTTAAAAGCGTCAAAACAATCGCGTTGTTGGCACACTATTTTGACGCTGACCGGAAGCTCTCAGCTTGATGACGGTTTAAGCCTGTCGTTTCAAAATATCAAGCAAACTTGCTGGCGTATCGCCGAATTATCAGCGAACCTGATCGAGCAGACGTTTGCATTCCAAAAGTTCTGTCAGCGCATTTTGCAATATGGAGCGATCATCGCTCGGGGTCTCACGTTTGCTGCTGACCACCTGCGAGACTGGCACAGCGGTTTTCAGCGGCTCGGTGTCCTCAACAGACAACATCGCACCGCCTTCAGCAACGGCCACAACAAAGCGGGGGCCCTGCTCTTTCAAAATACGCTGCACGCCTTTGATCGTGTAACCTTCGGAATAAAGAAGGTGGCGAATGCCTTTGAGCAATTCCACATCTTCCGGACGGTAGTAGCGGCGACCGCCGCCTCTTTTCATGGGCTTGATTTGCTTGAAACGGGTCTCCCAAAAACGAAGAACATGTTGGGGAAGATCTAACTCTTCAGCAACTTCGGAAATAGTGCGAAAGGCATCGGGGCTTTTAGACACGGGAGCGTTTCCTGATTCTCGTTTCAAGAAATCAGCATACAACATTCTGTTTGTTGAGAAAATGGCGTTGGTCAGAACGTAATGGAAAGCACTATTTAAAAGCGGCACTGTAGAAAGCAATGCTAATTTTTGCCATTGAGGGCAATGGCTTGCTCTAAATAATATTCAACAATTGGACGGTCAAAAACCTGCAATGACAGAACGCGAAGGGTTTTGCCTTTTCCAGTCAACAAGCCTCTTTCATCTCGCATCCTGGCCCCTTTCAGAAATCCGAAGTCGATCCCGTGGGGCATCGTTCGCAAATGGCAAATTCCGCCATTTGCGTTGGAATAAGTTGTTATCCTTGGCTTTTTGGTTTCTATCAATCCATCTTGCTTCAAAAGCAATGAACGCGCCTTCTGGAACATCTCACGATGTTCAGAAGCCAAATCGATTTCAAATTGCATCATTCAAACACACCGCATTATCAATGCGGTACATGTAACATATGATTGCTGACAATAGGTGTCAGTATGAAATGGAAAATCAGCTTTTGGAGCGCTTGGAATTGTCTTCAAGCACGCGATCTTTCAAAATATTTGAAGGTTTAAACACCATCACACGGCGCGGTGTGATTGGAACTTCTTCACCGGTTTTGGGGTTGCGGCCTACGCGCTCGTTTTTGGAGCGTACGGAAAACGTTCCAAACGAAGACAGTTTTATGCTCTCGCCGCGCACAGCAGCCAAACAAATTTCCTCTAAAATACTTTCAACCAACGCTGCAGATTCCGATCTGGACAGTCCAACTTTCTGATAAACAGATTCGCACAGATCAGCACGTGTTATTGTCTTTCCCGCCATTTCGACTTTCCCTCTCTAAAGTGAATTTGCGCCCCAGTCAGCCTCACATAAATTTCTAAAACCATAAAGTAATCAAACGCTAAGGCGCAATGTTGCCCGCGTCAACAGCCGTATATCAAAGGCATTACGCAAGGGAAACCCATATTTCGCGCCAAATAAGTGTTTTTTACCAGCGCACCAAAACCGCACCCCAAGTGAAGCCGCCACCCATTGCCTCAAGCAATACAAGGTCACCTTTCTTCAATCGTCCATCGGCCTTTGCAACGCTTATGGCAAGCGGAATGGAGGCTGCAGAAGTATTGCCGTGTTGTTCCACGGTCATGACGACCTTTTCAGGTGAGATGTTCAGCTTCTTGGCCGAAGCATCTATAATGCGCCGATTTGCCTGATGGGGTATGAACCAATCAATATCATCCGCTGTCAGCCCTGTGGCTGCAAATGCATCCTCAATCACATCAGTGATCATGGCGACGGCGTGTTTAAACACTTCACGGCCCTGCATGCGCAGGTGGCCAACAGATTGTGTGGTGGATGGCCCGCCATCCACGTAAAGCTTCTCTTTGTGGGACCCATTTGAACGCAAATGGCTGGTGAGAATGCCGCGGTCGTTGGACATGCCAACGCCTTCTTCGGTGCCCAACACAATTGCCCCTGCTCCGTCGCCAAACAAAACACAAGTCGTGCGATCTTCCCAATCGAGAATACGAGAGAACGTTTCTGCACCAATGACTAAGATGCGCTTAGCTTGTCCGGCCTTGATATAAGTGTCAGCTGTAGTGACAGCGAACACAAAACCAGAACATACAGCCTGCATGTCAAATGCGGCGCCGTGGCTCATGCCCAAACGTTGTTGAATGTCTACTGCGGTCGCGGGAAATGTATTGTTGGGGGTCGATGTGGCCAAAATGATCATGTCGATATCATCGACAGTTAGTCCAGCATCGGACAAAGCTTCACGCGCCGCCGCTTCCCCAAGGCTTGCGGTTGTTTCGTCCGGTTCTGCAATATACCGCTGTTTAATGCCCGTGCGCTGAACAATCCATTCGTCGGACGTGTCGACCTTCTTTTCAAGGTCTGCATTTGTAACCACTGTGCGCGGCTTTGCGGCACCAGAGCCCAATACAACGGAACGGATCATACTCTAGTTCTCCAACTCTTCAGTGCCAGCACTTTCGGCTTCGCCACCAACGTCCATCTCGCTGCCAAATCGGGTTTGTTCCAAATCTGTTGCGATTTTATCCTGTAGATTGTTGCGCACCATATTGTGGCCCACATCGATAGCGCTGGCGATGCCTTCAGCATCCGTTCCACCATGGCTCTTAATCACCACACCATTCAAACCAAGGAACACCGCTCCGTTGACTTTGCGCGGGTCCATTTTTTGTTTGAGATGATCGAAGGCAGATTTTGCAAACAAATAGCCGATGCGGGCCATAAGTGTGCGCGACATGGCATCACGTAAATACTGTCCCACTTGCTTTGCAGTTCCCTCTGCGCTCTTCAAAGCGATGTTGCCTGTAAACCCTTCGGTCACAACCACATCAACCCCGCCGAGGCCGAGATCACTGCCCTCCACAAAGCCAGCATATTCCATTCCTGGCAGATCGATTTCCTTCAGTCTTTGGCCTGCTGTGCGTATTTCTTCCAGCCCTTTGACCTCTTCGACGCCAATGTTGAGAAGCCCAACCCTTGGACGTTTCATATTGAACAAGGCGCGCGCCATGGCGCTGCCCATCAATGCGTAGTCAACCAAGGCTTCAGCGTCGGCACCTATTGTAGCACCCACATCAAGAACGATGCTTTCGCCCTTCTGGTTTGGCCAGACGGCCGCGAGTGCAGGACGTTCAATGCCCGGCATCATGCGCAAGCAAAACTTTGACATCGCCATCAGCGCGCCTGTGTTGCCTGCAGAGACCATGACATCAGCTTCGCGCTCTTTAACTGACTCCAACGCCTTCCACATGCCAGAAACTTTTCGCCCATGGCGCAGCGCCTGGCTGGGCTTTGTATCCATTGCAATGGACGATTCACAGGCTACGAAAACAGACTGAGCTTTCAGCTGCGGGAATTTTTCAAGTTCTGGCAGAACGGCTGCTTCTTCACCGTGCAAAATATATCGGATTTCAGGGTACCGACGGCGAGACAATTCCGCGCCGGCCAAAACCACTGCAGGGCCATGATCACCACCCATAACATCCAGTGCGATCGTTATTGTTCTTGAATTGGTGGACATAAATGCAGATCAGCCTCGTTGTTCTAGATGCGAATCGTTCGATTTAGACATGTGCCGGACGATGCAACTCACCATCAAATACACAAGCCCAAACACCTTAGCGAGTGCTTGTAACGAAAAATCAGTGTTTTTTGAGGCTGGAAAGAGCGGCGAAGGGGGAATCAGCCACAAATTCATCAGCGTTTTCATTCTCTTGTGCCTGAAAAACGGCGCCTTCTTTGCGGGCAAAAGGATCGATGCCCAGCGCCATGAACTCCAACCAAACTGATGCAACATCAATGGAATCGCCAACGAAAGTTTCTGGCAAATCGTCTCCGCTGGGGTCAAATATGATTTCACCTTCATCATTCGTTCTGGGGCGGGATAATTTTGAACCATCGGGAACAAAAATGATGTCCACCTCTTCTTCCAGAGCCACTTCAATCGGTTCCATCGTAATTGAACATGGTTGAGTGAACTTGGCTTTCACCATGCCAGACAATTTCACGCCATCGCGCTTCCAAGGCGTCAGCAAACATTCCCCTTTAAACGATTCCACGGATTCCAGTTCGAATTGCTTTGCAATACGCGTACATTCTTCGGGGTTTGCCGTGTGCAAAACCATCTGTCCTTTTTTGGGCAAAGTGCGCACATTGACCATAAGGTGAAATGCTTGGTCATCAAAAGTAGAAGACATGACTAATTTGCTCCTTTTACATCAAGCGTTGGCGCACCTGAAAAGAGCGAAGCCTTTTGCGCAATATCCTGCTCGCTCATCGCTTCTAACAAACTGCGTTCGTGCATCATATAGTTGCTCAGTGTTTTGCTCTGCGCCGCAACATCACCTTCATCATCATCTGGAAACAGGTTGCGAGAAATAGTTGCTTCCAATTTTGTCGTTGTATCGGTCACATCGTCGAAAATTTCGTCATAAGCACCTGTTCTGCCGTAGAACACACGCGTCATTTTGTTTATGCGTTTGGGAACTGTTTGATCCCCCACCCCAGCTTCGCGCAGGCCCGCATCCATATCTGCGATAAAGGCATCAAAAAGTTCTTGGGAAAACTGCCGCCCCGCTTCACTGGCATCCTTCAATCGCGAATGAACCAGATACAAGTGCATAACCATCATTTCAAAACGACCGTCAAATGTATCTGGCACAATACCAGCAGAATAAAAGTCTTCGTGCCGCGCTCTTGCCACAAGTGAGACGTAAATCTCGTCGGCGCGACTTTTTTTCGTGCGCCTGAATAGAGATTTCAACATGGAACCGAACTGCCTCCCGCAAATAGGACTGCGTTGAATTAGAGTGTTGTAGACTTGTTTTCAGGGATATAGGTTCTTATGAACACTTGAAACAAGCCCTACGGGTGCGTCTTTTGGGGGCGTGGGTGGAGAATACGATATGACTGGAAACAAATTGAACAATGGGAACAGACGTTTTGCCAAAACAAGCTTGCTTGTGGGTGCAATGGTTGCGGCTTTGGGCCTGTCTGCTTGCAATTCCACTCAAAAAGTTTTTCAGCACGGTTATCAAATCAATGAAGAGACCCTGTCGCTCGTTCCAGAAGGGTCATCTCGTGATCAGGTGGATTTGTCGCTCGGCACGCCATCCACAACTCAGCGCGATGAAAATGGGAATGAGACATATTATTACATCAGCCAAAAACGCGTGAAATCAATTGCATTCGCCCAAGGTGAGATTGTCGATCAGCGCGTATTGGCCGTTTACTTCGACAACGACGATACTGTGCGCCAGATCGCCAACTACGGTCTGAAAGATGGCAAAGTCTTCGACCACGTTGCGCGCGTGACACCAACAGGTGGCGCGGAACTCAGCTTCCTAAGCCAATTGTTTAGCGCAGCCGGATCAATCGGAAATCCGTTTGGTGGGGCCTCGAAGTCGAACGATCCTTTCTAGGTTCCCACGCTCTTACTCAACGCAGCTCTGTTTGTGTGGCACAACAGAAATTTAATATTCTCAGTGCGCACCGGTTTTCAGGGCTTTCAACACGATTTCAGAACGCACACGCGCTACATCTGGATGCGGCAAAAGCTTGTTGTGAATGAAATCAGCGAAATCGTCTAAATCAGACACCAGAATATTGAGGATGTAATCAGCATCACCCGACACTGAATATGCATCCAATATTTCTGTGCAATTTTCTAGGAAACTTGAGAAACGCTGGTCGTTTTGTCCATCATGTAAAGCCAAGTTGATGCGCACCACTGCACGCAAATTATACCCCATAGATTTGGCATCAAGCTTGGCGGTGTACCCCTGAATCACACCGCTGGTTTCCAATGCAGTTTTTCGTCTGGAACACTGGGATGGAGATAAATTGACGATTCTCGCCAGTTCAGCGTTCGTTAAACTGGCGTCACGCTGCAATGACAGCGCAATTGTACGATCAAACTGATCCATACTCATTTCTCGCATACAAACTCAATTTAGCGCACACTTTTTGCACTTTAGTGGAACATTGGTCAAACTTTGCAAGTTTTTTGCAAACCATAAATAGTAGGATGATGGCAACGTCTCCATTTCGCGGTTAAAGAAATCAATGGCTGAAAACAAGTTCCACTTTTTCCAATCAATCGCCCAAAGCATCGTTGATCATGAAATACATACAATGTTTGGCCTCATGGGAGACGCCAATTTATTTATGGTGGATGACTACGTGCGCAGCCACGGCGGAACATTCGTGCCCGTTGCCCATGAAGGCAGCGCCGTGTTGATGGCTCTGGGATATTCGAAAGTTTCTGAATCCGTTGGTGTTGCCACGGTTACCCACGGTCCTGGTTTCACAAACTGCATAACTGCCCTTACCGAAGGGGTTCGTGGCCACCAGCCAATGGTTCTTCTGTGCGGCGATACACCGGTGGCCACACCACAAAACCTGCAAAACATCGATCAGCGAGAATTGGCGAAAGCCAGTGGCGCGGGTTTTGAACAGATGCGCACTCCTGAAACGGCATCGCAAGATGTGGCCAAAGCCATTTACCGAGCGCGCGTGGAACAACGCCCCATTGTGCTGAACATGCCTGTGGAATTTATGTGGGAAGAAGTGACCCATACGAAAAACGTCTATCCCGTGTTCAACGACCCGATGACCTTGTCGGAAGGGAACAATTTAGACGAAGCGATTGGCATGATTGCGTCCGCTAAACGGCCTGTTGTTCTCGCGGGTGGTGGCGCGATTGGATCAGATCAGAATCTCATTGCCTTGGCTAATCGCTTAGAGGCTCCTGTTGCCACAACGCTCAAAGCAAAAGGTATGTTCAACGGACATCCTTACAATATGGACATATTTGGTACATTAAGCACGCCTGGCGCATATGACGCCATCGACAAAGCCGATTGCATTATTGCATTTGGATCAAGCCTGCATCATTTCACCACTGACCATGGAGCGCTGGTGAAAAACAAGCGCGTTGTTTTGATCAACAACAATATCACGGAAGTGAGCAAAAATTTTCATCCCGATGCTGCCTTGGTCGCCGATGCCGCCCTTACTGCTGACAACATTGTTCATTGGCTGGATGAAGCAGAAATACCGCCAAGCGGGTTCACCAAAGAGCTGGATACAAAAGCCCTCATTTCGCATCCGCCTGCATCAACGCAGAAGTCAAAAGAAGGAACGGTCAACTTCATATATGCTCTTGAAGAATTGGAGAAAGTTCTGCCCAAGGATCGTCTTTTGACAACCGACGGTGGCCGCTTCATGACCGAAGTCTGGTGTCGAATATCCGCCCCAAATGCACAAAGCTTTATCACAACGACAAATTTTGGCTCCATTGGCATTGGCCTACAACACGCAATTGGCGCGGGCTTTGCAGCGCCTGCCAGACCGCTTGTGATGTTCACGGGAGATGGCGGTTTCATGATGGGCGGGATCAACGAATTTAATACGGCCGTTCGCATGAACCAGGATCTCATAGTGATCGTGTGCAATGATTCCGCGTATGGCGCAGAACATATTCAATTCATTGATCGGGATATGAACCCGAGCCTGACTGAATTTGAATGGCCATGCTTTGCAGATGTGGCAGTTGCATTGGGCGGCCAGAGTGTCTTGGTCACATCAAACGAAGAGTTGGAAACAGCAATCACAGCGATTGAAAATCGCAGTGGCCCGTTGCTGATCGAACTCAAACTTGATCCAGAAGACGTGCCCAGAATGCGGGCTTAGAGGTAAATGGCTCAATGGCAGGAGTGTGGACTTTTGAGACATTGGAGCGATGTCGCGGATGCGCAATGGCGCGATAATCAACATTATGAAACATTCTTGGACGGTGGCAAATGGCACTACCTCAACGACAGACAAGTCAACGCGCATCACATTGTGCCAACACAGGGCATTCAAACTCTTCAAATAAATTCAATAGCGAACCCGTTGAATCGTGAACTATTTGACCAATGCCATTCTCACGATACTATCTAACAAGTTCAAAAATTAGCTGGAAATGTAAATTTCATCAGTGACCCAAATAATAAAAGTAAAATGGGCAATTAAGATGAGATGTTCTACAATTTGAAAACGAAACACGCAAGAAACAGAATGCTGTCACCAATCGATTTCGAACAACAGAAAAAGATGAACAACGAGGGTGTCTAAAGAACTCGAGGCCATTCACAATGCAGATAAATGAGGAGAAAGAACAACGAGAAGAAATGTCTTTCACATTCTGGACGCCAAGTTCGGACGACTATGAATATCCAATCAAAATTGAAGAAACCAATTTTGAGCAAATTGATCGTGTAGAAGGCCCGTACGATCTTGATATCGTTTATATAACAGCAACCGGTGATCAGATCATTCAGCGTATTAAAGTCGATGTTGGTTACACAGCTTTCATTGTCTCCGAGCGGGTTAAACCCGGTGACATATTTATGGAACGTTCGGAGTTTACACTCGGAAGGCTAGAAACGAACCGGATTGAGAATAGCGATAATTACGATAGTGTCGTTGAAAATAAACCCGTGGAACTCCGCGAGGAAGAAGCTTCAAAGCCCGCTCCCCAAAAAATATCGGATGTACGCTTTGCCTTGCGTTTTTCGACACAGATTTGTTTACACGTAGTAATTTGGGTCTGCGCAATTGCATTTGCGATGCAGATTGTCGAAATTTTGAAACCTGCTCTCATATTGCTTCCAATTTTCTATGTCTTTCTTTTCGCTATAATTTGGATGGAACGAAAGATATTTCTTTTATCGCTAGACAAAAAGAAATTGTACAATGCTGAATTTGAACAACTGCCATTTAGAACAAAAAGCATATTTCTGACTTGGGTTGGAAGTTTCTGGTATGCGTACTGGGTACTATTACCGGTTGGGATTGGAGCGTATGTCTACATATTTTTCAATCCCGACCTCAATATTTCAGGTGCACTACTCGCTGTCTTCATAATGATCGCAGCGGCACTGCACATAGTCTGGTTATCATTTGTAAAGATTGTTTTTGGCCACACCAGAGGCATCCCTATCATCGGGGCCATCCCGCTACTGGGTGCAATCCCATGGGGGTTGGTATCAATGGTTTGTTTTTTGGCCGGAGCAATAGAATTTTGGCATCAATTGGTACACAGAAACACTTATCTATTTGCCGGCATGTAACTGGATTGCTCAACACACTACGTTTACATAACTCCGCTTTGCACAGATGGGCTAACGTATCCGGCTGATCAAAGTTTTGGTCCAAAAAACTGCATTGTCAATCAACCAGTTAACTTCATCAAGGGTGAGGGACTCATGAGAGCGAGGGCCATATACAGCACCAACATCAAAGTAGTGGGATATTTCCGCCTTTTCAGATGCATCTATAAATGATTCATCAAAAAGTTTGGTCAATAATTCTTCCACATTTGTCGAATGTGCGACGGTGCTAGAGGGACTCATTTCTTCAACAAGTGCCTGTAGCGTTCTCACAAACGCTCTGGTCGCATACCATGAGGGATCAGAAAGGTCATTATTGCGCAAAAAGATGGCTCTTTTCATATCGCTATCGATGGCAGCCCAATTATGGACCGTGCTCCACTTGCGGTTCCTAATCAATTCCCAAAACGGTTCTTGAATTCTTTCCATTGTGATTTCGCCAGTTGAGATTTCAAACGTCGGTTTAGACTTGTATCAGTTTTTCCTGATGCTTTCGCCTTACAACTCGGCGTGCAATTTGCATCCTAATATCATCATGAACACGTGATCTAAGTTCTAGTCGAGTTCTAAGCGACCAAGCACTATCCTCAATCAATAATGGCACAGGTTCACGACCTTGTTCTTCAGCATCCCGAATCCATCCATAGGCTTCCAAACGAAGTTCTCTTGCCCGAATTTCATCTTGATATTTTTTGCTTTCATTTAGTAGTTTTTCGTATTTTCTGCGCTGTTGCAGGAGAGTTGGCGGGCGCAGGTTTCCATAACCTCCAGCCATTAAACGTGCTGTATTGTTATAACTAATGTGACTAGCGCCAGTGCGCTCCATGTCGCCTACTACATCTGGGTATTCGTTTTTTCCAGTTCTCAACCACTCTTCACTTACGTAAAGAAACAAAGACAAAGGCTTCATAATTCTTTCTGGTGGGCGCGAACGTCCGTTTTCCCACTTTTCAATAGTCTCGACTGAAACCTCGAGTTGTTCAGCAGCATCATAGATCGATTTTCGTCCGCCCCTTAACTCACGAGCTCTTCGAATTCTATCGCAGAGCCGAGTTCTGAATTTTCCAGTCAAAACTTACACCACACATTGGTTGCACATGGATTAGAAAACTATCAGGGATACCACACCGTATCAAATTCCGGCTACGGGCTCTCAAGCAAACCTTGCAAGGGAGTCGGAATTCTCACCTCTAAGTTCCGCTTTTCATAAGAAGCACCAGTTCCCGAAACCTAACATTTCTAAGGGGATAGAGTGGCGCGCAATTGTGGTGCCTAATTGTTGTGGTGCGTAATGATTGTCGTAATTTGACTAAGCTTCAGACATTGGCCATGTCGCTAAGGGCTCCAAGCATGCGTAATTGGGCTGCCTTCGCGCTTAGGTTTAGCTCCCGATAGGATCACAGGGTATCTGTGAACAAGGGAGAAGAATTATGGATTACTTTACTGGATTGGATGTGTCGCTTCGCTCGTGCGCGCTTTGCATCGTG